>JADLEK010000052.1 GCA_020846135.1 Gammaproteobacteria bacterium | reverse complement strand
AGCGACCAGTTAGCCCGTCCCCGCAACGCAACCGGTTGAATCTCAATAAAACCTGGCTGAGCTACTATGAACGTTAGTGCAGCGCCGCCTCGCACCACTGACCGCATCAACTTGTTATGCGTCAGTGGCGCAGCAGCGACGCTGCATAACCAATTTTTGGAGTTTTTGCCAGGATTTTATTGATAATTTCCAGCAAAATCAATGCCGGAGACGGGCTAACCTCGTATTTAGCGGCTGACCGGAAACCCCACGGTAGAACCGGCCTCTGGCCGGTTTAAGCAGGCGGGACGCCTGCTCTACCTGGGTAGCCAGCCCTTTGTGGAAACAAGGTTTTTTCAGTAGCTCCGGTTAATTGCAGCATTCAGCTGGCCGTATTTGCGCCACTCACTCCCCATAACCAACCCCAACACCAATAGCAAACCCGTTACTACACTGAACAAAATCACCTCCAGACGCTGTTCTTCCATCGCCGATGCGCAAGCGGTCGTCACTCCGGCAGCGAGTACCGCACGGGCCGGATCAGCCGGGTCGTAATGCACCGCGACCGGCGAACCCGCCGGATATTTCGCCAGCCAGGCTTCGGCGCTCGGGCGGTCGTCGGCCAGCCGGTTGCAGAAATACAGGGTATCGCCACGCTGCGCTATGTCCGCAACCGCGTAAGTAAACTCAATGTGCGCCTGATAAGCCGGGACCTGGCTTTTACCTTTGGCCACGGTTCCGGTGATCAACTCAACCCGTTCGACCCTCCCCGACGCCTGTGACCAACTGCGACTGGCTTCAGCCCACTGCAACTCCTGTTCAAACTGGCGATACCGACCATAATCGCCCACCGCCAGCGTTGCCAGAACCACGACGATCACCGCTATCGCCACTATCGCCCCGACCATCACCCGACGCATTTGCCGGTAATGCGTTGGCCAATCGATGATCTGACCGTACAGGAGCGCGTCCTCATGAAGCGCAACCAGATTGCTGCCCGGCTTTAGGTCCCGGCAATGCCACCGGATCGTCAGTTCATGGCGCAGCAGGCGGTTGGCGCGAAACGTCGTTTGAATCAGCGCATAAAGCGGCGCTGCCGGCTTGCCGCCCAGCGGTTCTATCGCGACCAGAGTGCTGTTGCGGCCAGCCCCCAGCCCCGTCGGGGTCAGCCGGGCCATGACTGGCGTGCACTCGCGCAATAGGTGATTCGCGGTATTGAACCGCCGGGTTTGCCAGCGCCCCAGATACCAAACCAGCCCGCCCAGCAGCGCCATGATCGGCAACAGGATCAAACCCATCAGCGCCAACAACAACAGATCGGCCACTTGCCCACTGGCGAAGGCCCTCACCGTAAAAAACAGCGTGGAGCTGGCCGCCGTGAGAAACAGCAGCAGGCTTAACCAGCGCAACAAACGACGCTGGACAGCCGCCTGCTTTTGCAGGGCGGGATGGAGTAACTGATGGGTCATGAAAATTCTCCGTAAGAGGGATCGGCCTTTAGGCCAGGGGTAAAGCGGTTGACAGCTCTCAGCCTCCCTTGGACGGGTCCAGCCGCGCCGCCGCTTCCGCCGCAGTTTCATACAAATGGGGCGAGAGATCGCGTTCACGCAGCGCATCGCCCAGCCGGGCGCGCAGGAAGGCGCTGGTTGTGTAGCGGGTCACCCCGACGTAATAGCGCTGCACCACCTCCCGCACCATATCCATGTAATCATTCAGTAATTCCGGGCTGATCGAGAAATTGTCGTAATTGACAATCGCGAACGCCTTCTTGCCCAACGGTGCCAGTTGCGCATCGACCGCCACCCGAATCCGAGCGATGTCCGCGTGACTGCGCACTGCCAGTCCCTCGAAATTCAGGAAAAACCAGTTCTTAGCCGCATCATAGGACAGCCGTTTCTCCAGCGGTTGTTCCAGCAGCAGGTCGCGCAGGCCCATTGGTCCGTCGCCAAAAATCCGCGCATCCATCAACCGAAGCTGCGGACTGACCCGGGGCTGGAAGCCCATTTGTCCCAGTACGTCCCGCTCCAAATCAATGCCCGGCGCAATCTCGATCAGTTCCGGCCCCTCAGCGGTCAGGCGAAACACCGCACGTTCGGTGACGTACAACACCGGTTGCTGATGACGGCTAGCAACTTCGCCGCTGAAGGTGCGCTGCTCGACTTCAGCTACGAACTTGTGGCTTTTCCCTTCATGGCGAATCTGCAACTGCCCCTGCTCGACCGCGATCTCCAGCCCGCCGGCGGTAAATGCTCCGGCGAACACCACTTTCCGGGAGTTTTGACTGATGTTGATGAACCCACCCGCCCCGGCAATCCTGGGGCCAAATTTCGACACGTTCAAATTGCCGTGCCGATCCACTTCGGCCAGTCCCAGCACCGCAATATCCAAGCCGCCGCCATCGTAAAAATCAAACTGGTTGGGCTGGTCAATGATCGCCTGAACATTGGTCGATGCGCCAAAATCCAGCCCGCCTGCGGGAATGCCGCCAATCACGCCCGGTTCGGCGGTCATGGTCAGCAAGTCGATAATCTTTTCCTCGGCGGCAACGCTGGCGACGCCTTCCGGGACGCCAATCCCCAGATTCACAATGGCATTGGGCACCAGTTCCATTGCCGCCCGCCGGGCAATAATTTTCCGCTCGCTCATCGGCATCGGCGGGATCGAGGCCAGCGGCACCTTGATTTCGCCGGAAAAGGCCGGGTTGTAGGGGGTCGAAAAGGTTTGCCAGTGATTTTCCGGCGGCGACGCCACGATACAATCGACCAGAATCCCCGGCACTCGCACGTCTTTCGGTTTGAGAATGCCACGCTCGGCGACCCGCTCGACCTGGGCGATGACGATGCCACCGGAATTGCGGACGGCGGTGGCAATCGCCAGCGATTCCAAAGTCAGCGCCTCTTTCTCCATGCTCAGATTGCCGTCAATGTCGGCGGTGGTGGCGCGGATGATCCCGACATTGATCGGAAACGCCTGATAAAACAGGTATTCACGATCGTCAATAGTCATCACCCGCACCAAATCCTTCTGGGTTATGGCGTTGAGCTTGCCGCCGCCATAACGCGGATCAACGAAGGTGCCGAGACCCACCCGGGTCAAGGTGCCGGGCTTGCCTGCGGCAATGTCGCGGTACAGGTGGGTAATCACTCCCTGTGGCAGGTTGTACGCCTCGATCTTATTGGCGACCGCCAGGGCTTGCAGCTTCGGGACCAGATCCCAGTGACCACCGATGACCCGCCCGACCAGCCCTTCATGGCCCAGATGGTTGAGTCCCCGATCTTCGCCGTCACCCTGACCGGCGGCGTAAACCAGGGTCAGGTTGCGCGGTTTGCCCAGACCGGGCGAAGCCGGATCAGTATCCGGCTCCAGAAACAGCTCTTCAATAGCTATCGCGATATGTTCGGCAAAGCCGGTGCCGACAAAGCCGCTGGTCGCCACCGTATCGCCGGTCCGAACCAGCGTAACCGCCTCGCGGGCGCTGACCACTTTGCCGCGTTCGGGAATGCGGAGTGAAGCAAGCAGGGGATGCAGCATCTTGTTATTTCTCCATGGTGCGATAAACAGGGCATAACGCCATCGTCACGCTCCGGTATGAGCCTGTTCAGTAAATGCCGGTCAGATAATAGAAGGCGATGACCACGAAGACGGCGCTGGTCTTGATGAGGGTAATGGCGAAGATGTCCTTGTAGGACTGTCGATGCGTCAGGCCGGTCACCGCCAGCAGGGTAATAACCGCGCCATTATGCGGCAGGGTATCCATGCCGCCGCTGGCCATTGAGGACACCCGGTGCAACACCTCCAGCGGAATGCCGGAGGCGTTGGCGACTTCGATGAAGTAGCTGGACATCGTGGCGAGCGCGATGCTTAACCCGCCGGACGCTGAGCCGGTGATGCCGGCCAGTGTCGTTACGGTAATGGCTTCGTTAACCAGTGGGTTGGGAATCGAACGCAAGGCATCAGCGACTACCAGGAAGCCCGGCAACGAAGCGATGATCCCGCCAAAGCCGTATTCCGAAGCGGTATTCATCGACGCCAGCAGCGATCCGCCGACCGCCGCCTTGGCCCCTTCAGCGAAGCGCTCCTTGATGGGTCTCCAGGCGGTGACGATCACGAACAGAATGCCGACCAGCAGCGCCGCTTGCACCGCCCAGATCGCAGCAACCTTACCGATTTCAAACAGGACTGGTTTGGCCCCGATCCCGGTCATGGTCAACTCGAACTTGTCGCCATACACCATCGGCACCAGTTGGGTAAACACATAGTTCAGGATCCCGACCAGAAACAGCGGGGTAATCGCCAGGATCGGATTGGGCAGTTTCTCGTGGGTGAACGGCTCCGGCTCGTTGATCAGATTGATCCCGTAGTCTTCGCCAGCCGTCTCGGCGCGACGGCGTTGCCATCCTAGATAGGCCATACCCGTAGTGAAAATGAAAATTGCGCCCACTACGCCCAGCCACGGTGCGGCCCAAGTAGTGGTATTGAAAAACGCGGTTGGAATGATGTTCTGAATCTGCGGGGTGCCGGGCAGCGCGTCCATGGTGAAGGTGAATGCGCCGAGGGCAATGGTGCCAGGAATCAGCCGTTTCGGGATGTGGGTCTGCCGGAACAGCTCCGATGCGAACGGGTAGACCGCGAACACCACTACGAACAGCGAGACACCGCCGTAGGTCAGAATCGCACACACGGCGACAATCGCCAGCATCGCCCGCTGGTGGCCAATAGCGCCGACCACCGCTGAAACGATGGATTTTGAGTAGCCGGATAACTCGATTACCTTGCCAAAGACTGCTCCCAGCATGAATACCGGGAAGTACAATTTGACAAAGCTGACCATCTTGTCCATGAACACGCCCAGATACATGGGCGCGACCAGGGTCGGTTCGGTCAGCAACACCGCCAGCAAGGCGGCGACTGGCGCGAACAGCACTACGCTATGGCCCTTGTAGGCCACATACATCAACAGAACCAGCGCCCCGATGACGATCAGGAAACTCATCTTGAATTACCTTCTTGGTGGATGTCGTTATAGAAAATGTCCGGTTACAAGCCAATCACTGAAACCCGACACGCTAACTATAAGTTGGAGCTGGCATTGACCGAGGCCAGCCAAGCGCTATTGCCCATGGCCGAGATGGTCGAATCAACGGCTGAGGTCGCGGTCCGATGGCGGCAGCGGCGACGAGCAAGCGGGCAGGAGGGGTGTCGGGGTGAAACCGTCGGTTAACCAAGTAGGCAAAGGCGGACAGTTAGCGTAAAATTTTCAGTAGATCAAAAACAATTTCTCTAATTATTTTTATCGGCGACAATATCGAAATTACTATTGGGAAAACTATAGTGTTTCAAACCATAAAATCACTCTTTTTTGTCCTGTTATTTCTTTCTACTATGGTTTTAGCCCAGACCATGGAATCACCAAAAATTCTCACCCGACAGAGCGGAAATGTTAAAAAACACTGGGTAGAAGGGAGTCTTGCTTCGACCCAAACCATCGGTTGCATTCCTCTGGCTGAAGCGAAAAATACCTTTACGCCCCCTGATTTGTATAAAGGCGTTGAAGCATGCGTTGCACAGGATAACTACAATTTAGCGGTCAGATTGTTCGTTCTGGCGGGTATGTATTCATGGTTTGACGCGGATCGAATCACCGACGAGAGCGCAGCGCAAGCCAGAACCATCCTGATCACCAACACTTTCGCCGCCATGCCGGAAGGCAAAAAGGCAAAATTCAGCGAAGCGCTTGATCCATTAACAAAAAATCCTGATCCGGCGCTGGTTGAAAAGTTATGTGATGAAGTGGAAAAAGTCGGCGCGCCTAACTATTATCCAAGCTACATGATTCTACACGGCATTAAAGCGTTCACCGGCAACCCACATAAGGAGGCATTAATTAAAGACTTTGGCGCTGCAACCGCTTGGAAAAGTCTCCAATCAGAGTATCTCCATTGCCCAGACTGAAGCAAAAGCACTCGATCTTTTTTTAACCCACAGCAGGAGACTTGCATGAACGTAAAACTCAGTACCCTCTTTCTGATCGCCTCCGTTACGATCAGCGGTCTAGCCTTTGCGGCGGATGCGGATGACGCCAAATAGATTGCTCAGTGCGCGAAGGACAACAAGGATGCCGGCAAACCGCCGGAAGTAGTCGAAAAATATTGCACATGTATGAATGAAAAGATGAGCTCGAACGAAACGCAATCCATCAGTCAGTGGGAAAAAACTCACCCGAAGGAAGAAAAAGAGTGCGATGCCCAGGCAGGCTGGAAGTAACAGCGTCAATCGGGTACTGGCGCTGAGTACCCGACAGGTACGCCAAAGCTACAAAGTCTGAACCTGTGTCCGATTCTGAACCACGGTTAATCCATGAGGAAATAATGAGATGCGTAAGATTTTGTTAAGCACGATCAGTGTGTTGGTCACCTGCGGTACTGTTTATGCTGCGGGAAGTCCCGAAACGCCGGCGGCGACTCCGGCAGCGCCAGTCGCCGCTGTTCCCGCTGCACCGGCGGCGGCAACTCCAGCAGTGGTGACTCCAGCAGCGGCTGTTCCGGCGACTCCAGCAGCGGCGACTCCAGCAGCGGCTGTTCCGGTGACCTCAGCAGCAACCCCGACGGTCACGGCTCCCGCTACCCCGGCAGCGACCCCTGCCGCCCCCGCAGCAACGGCGGCCAGCCTCAGCGGAACATGGTCATCCAACCTGGTAGGCGACGTGACCATCGAACAGACGGGCAACAAAATTACGGGCGCTTTCCAGTACACCGACGATGATGACGTCACACAAGATGGAAAGCTTGAGGGCGTTATTGAAGGGAAGACCATTAAAGCCAAATGGTGGCAGCGTCCAAAGGTCGGTAAAGGTGATGAAAGTCGAGGCGATCTGCAATGGAAAATTGCGGATGATGGTAAGGCGTTAAGCGGTTGGTATCGTGACGAAGGCGAGAAAGATAAGACGGACTGGAATCTTACTCGTTAATTATTCTGCTGATCAAATGAAGGCTAATCCAGAGTAAAACCAGTCCAACCTGAGGAGGAAAGTAGTGATGATTCGGAAAATGCAATTGTTCAGCTTGGCAATAAGCCTGGTTTTACCGATCAGTGCTTTTGCGGTTGGGGCTATTGCTGTTGATGATGAGGAAGGACTGACCGAGCCAGGTTATGGACTGGTTACCGGTCGGGATACGAAGGAAGAAGCTAAACGCGATGCGATGAGACTGTGTTCAAAATCAGGCAATGATGGCTGTGAAATCGTCGCCTGGTTTGAAAACTGTGGAGCCTATGCTTCCTCCAAGAAGTTCTATGGAGCAGGATGGGGAAAAACCAAGGATGCTGCTGAAACCATGGCGATGGAAAAATGCGGCAATGACAATTGCGAGATTGCCGTTTCTGAATGCGAATAGTTTGATCAACTAGTTTCGGTTATAAGCCGGTTTTATCGGAAAATGGCCTGATGATTTCTTCTGATTGAACCGGTTTTTCAACGCTGCTCCGCACATTTTTAACCTACTCCGCTTCAGGATTACCTCCCGATGAATTCTCTCCCGGTTACCCGCGATCTGTTTGATGCCTTCATGGTTCCCAATTACGCCCCGGCGGCGATCATGCCAGTGCGCGGCGAAGGCTCTCGCCTGTGGGATCAGGACGGGCGCGAATTCCTCGACTTCGCCGGCGGCATCGCCGTGACCGGACTAGGCCATGCGCATCCCAAGCTGGTCACGGCATTGACCGAACAGGCGCAAAAACTCTGGCATGTCAGTAACGTGCTGACCAATGAGCCAGCCCTGAAACTGGCTCGTCAACTGTGCGAACTGACTTTTGCCGAACGGGTCTTTTTCGCCAATTCCGGGGCCGAAGCCAATGAGGCCGCTCTCAAGCTGGCCCGGAAGTATTCCGCCGATCACTTTGCCCCGGACAAGCGCGAGATCATCGCCTTCACCCCATCGTTTCATGGCCGCACCCTGTTCACCGTCACCGTCGGCGGCCAGCCCAAATACACCGAGGGCTTTGAGCCGCTGCCGCCGGGCATTACCCATGTTCCGTTCAACGATCTGGCGGCCTTCACTGCCGCGATCTCGGATCGAACCTGTGCGGTCATTCTTGAACCGGTGCTGGGTGAAAGCGGCGTGATCAGCGCGACCCCGGAATTTTTGCAAGGCGTCCGCGAATTGTGCGGCCGGCGTCAAGCCTTGCTGATTTTTGATGAAGTGCAATGCGGCAATGGCCGTAGCGGCCAGCTTTACGCCTATATGGCCTATGGCGTCATCCCCGATATTCTCACCACCGCCAAAGGTCTCGGCGGCGGCTTTCCGATCAGCGCCATGCTCACCACAACTAGCATCGCAGCGAGTCTGAATGTCGGCACCCACGGCACCACTTACGGCGGCAACCCGCTCGGCTGTGCAGTGGCGAATGCTGCCCTGGCGATTTTCAGCGATCCGGACGTGCTGGCCGGGGTGCGCCGCAAGCATGAACTGTTCATGGCTGGATTAAGCCGGATCAACCAGCGGTTTAACATCTTCCGGGACGTGCGCGGGATGGGTTTGCTGCTAGGCTGCGAATTGATCGACGCCTGGCGGGGCCGCAGCCGCGATTTCATCAAGGCGGCGCTCGATGAAGGGCTGCTGATTCTGGTGGCCGGGCCGGACGTGATCCGGCTGGCCCCTTCGCTGATCATTCCCGATGACCTGATCGAAGCCGGTCTAAACCGCTTTGAACAAGCCATTGCCCGTTTGCTGTCCACCGCCGCATAGGCGAGGAATTGATTATGCAACGCGATAAAGCCGAACCGGTGCAGGTTCAGTGTCCAAGATGTCGCCATACCGAGATCATCTATATTCCCATTGAGAACATGCCGCGCTGTCCCCAATGCGGGGCCGAGATGGTGATCCGGGAATTGCTCGATGAAGGCAAGTCCAATTAAGGGGCTATACGGAAATAACCTAATCAAAACTTAATTGCATTAATTTTAAAATACAGACAGTTGCAATTTAGTAGACACATTGGTTATTTGCAAACGAGTCATAAGGTGATACCGGCCATGGAAAAACGCGGAAAACCAAGGAAAAATTTTCCTTTTCAGTGTGTTCCGTGTCCTTTCGTGGCTAATATATATTTGGCTGGAGTGAACGCCAAAGCGGGTCTGTTTTTTCGGGAAATCCTCTGAAAGCTGGAGCGTTTCGCGCAATTTCACCAATTTGTAATATGCTTTTCCCATGCGCTCTGGTTCTCGACTGATGACCGGAGCATTGCTTGACCGGTCTTCCCCATCTTCAATTCCCTACCGGAGCTTTTCCGCATGAAAAACCGTCTGGTTGCGCTGGCCGCCCTCGCCGTGTTCAGCAGTCTGAGCCTGTCGCCCGCCTGGGCTGGCAAACTGGAGCAAATCAAGAAGGACGGCCTGCGGGTCTGTCTGGAGCCGGCCTATATGCCGTTCGAGATCACCGACAAGCGCGGCGCGATCATCGGCTTTGATCCGGATCTGGCCGAACTGATGGCCAAGGACCTGGGTGCGGCCAAGCTGGAACTGGTCAGTACTGCCTGGGATGGCATCATTCCGGCGCTGATCACCAACAAGTGCGACATCATCATGAGCGGCATGACCATCACCGACGAGCGCAAGCAGAAGGTTGATTTCTCCGACCCGTACATGCTGATCGGCCAGACCATCCTGCTGCGCAAGGATTTGGCCGGCAAGGTCAAATCCTACAAGGACCTCAACAAGCCGGAGTACAAGGTCGCTTCCAAGCTGGGCACCACCGGTGAGATCGCCGCCAAGAAGCACATCCCCAAAGCCAAATACTTCTCCTACGAAACCGAAGCCGAAGGGGTGATGGAAGTGGTCAACGGCAAGGTTGACGCTTTCATCTACGACTCGCCCTACAACCTGGTGGCCAATATCCAGCGTGGCGAAGGCAAGCTGGTGTTTCTGGACAAACCGTTTACTGACGAACCGATTGGCTGGGCGATTGCGCAAGGCGATCCAGCCTTTCTCAAGGCGATCAATGGCTTCCTGGTCAAGATTAAGAAAGACGGCAGCCACGAAAAGCTTCAGCAGAAGTGGTTCAAAAATACTGACTGGCTGAAAGACGTGCAGTAGCCGTGCCTGCCAAACGGCGTTCCCCCCAGTGGCCCTGGCAGGGGCTGCTGGTTCTAATCCTGATCGGGTTGGCGGCGGGCCTGTGGTTCGCCACCCAGCGTATTCATTACGAATGGCGCTGGTCGCGAGTTCCACAGTACTTTCTCTACCACGATGAAGCATCGCAAACCGCGCCGGTCGCCGGGGTGGTGCTCGCGATTAACCCATCGGGCGCTGACAGCCGGATTGAGCTTCAGCCGGAAGGCGGCGGTCAACCGGTCGCGGTTACGGTCGAGACCGATACCCTCAAGGTCAAACCCGGCGATGCAGTGGCCGAAGATCAGGACCTCGGCGCGGTGCGCTCCTGGAAGATCGGCCCGCTCACCTGGGGGCTATGGGTCACCATCTGGATTTCCTTCGTCTCCGGCCTGATCGGCATGGTCATCGGTCTGATCACCGGGTTATGCCGACTTTCACCGAATCCTACCCTGCGCGGTTTAGCGATCCTCTATATCGAGCTGATTCGCGGCACGCCGCTGCTGGTGCAGATTTTCATCTTCTATTTCTTCATCGGCACCGTGCTGAATCTGGATCGGACCGTGGCCGGGATCGGGGCGCTGGCGCTGTTTGTCGGGGCCTATGTCGCCGAAATCATCCGCGCCGGCATCCAGTCCATTCCCCGGGGCCAGAGCGAAGCGGCCCGGTCACTGGGGATGAGCGCGACCGAAACCATGATCTACATCGTGCTGCCGCAGGCGTTCAAACGGGTGTTGCCGCCGCTGGCCGGGCAGTTCATTTCGCTGATCAAGGATTCGTCGCTGGTGTCGGTGATCGCCATTACCGACCTGACCAAGAGCGGGCGGGAGATCATCACGTCCAGCTTCGCTACCTTTGAAATCTGGTTCACGGTGGCGCTGCTCTATCTGGTGGTCACTTCGATACTGTCGCAGGTGTTGTTCTGGCTGGAACGGAGGTTTGCCCGCAGTGATTAAGGTCAACAAGCTGTTCAAGACTTTCGAGGGCCGCGGCGGCCAGATAGTGCGGGCGGTGGATGACATCTCCACCGAGGTCGCCAAGGGCGAAGTGGTGGTGATCATCGGCCCGTCCGGCTCCGGCAAATCCACTTTTCTGCGCTGTCTGAACGGGCTGGAAGATTTTGACGACGGCCAGGTGGTGATTGACGGGATCGATCTGACCGCGAGCAAAACCAACCTGAACGCGATCCGCCGCGAAGTCGGGATGGTGTTCCAGCACTTCAACCTGTTTCCGCACAAGACTGTGCTGGAAAACCTGACCCTGGCCCAACAGGTGGTCCGCAAGCGCAAGCCCGCCGAAGCCAAAGAGAAGGCAATGAAATTGCTGACCAAGGTCGGCATTGCCGAGAAAGCGCAGGAATACCCGTCGCGGCTGTCCGGCGGTCAGCAGCAGCGGGTGGCGATTGCCCGCGCCCTGGCGATGGATCCCAAGGTCATGCTGTTTGACGAACCGACCAGCGCCCTCGACCCGGAAATGGTCGGCGAAGTGCTGGACGTGATGAAACAGTTGGCCAAGGAGGGGATGACGATGGCGGTGGTGACCCATGAAATGGGCTTTGCCCGCGAAGTGGCGAACCGGGTGCTGTTCATGGATTTCGGGCGGATTCTCGAAGATGCGCCGCCGGCGGAATTTTTCACCGCCCCAAAGGAACCAAGGGCGCAGACCTTTCTCAAGCAGGTGCTATAACCATGTAGGGTAGGCACAGCCCACCTTGCCAGTCGTCCATCCATTGCGCCCCGAAGGGATGCCCACCCTGCACGCCTGTTCAGCCGTCTGACCATGAACTGTCGAAATCTGCTGTTGGTAGCGTTGACTTGCTTACTCGCCGCGCCCGCCCTGGCGGTCAACAAGTGCGTTGACGCTAATGGTCGGGTCAGCTATCAGAACGGGCCATGTCCCGCCCATGCCCGTGGCGGCGAAATGAATCTGAACGTCAATCGTTCCTTCGCCGGGCAATCGGTGACTACGCCGACACCGATCAATCTCGATCCCGAACCTCCACCGCAGCAACCGGCTCAGGACATGGACTCAACTGACTCAACCGCCAAACCGCGCGCGGGCGGTTCCTGAATAATTCCCGGTGGGAGTCTGAACACATTTTTCACCCGGTCAGGCATAGCTGCACGAATAACGAATGAGATCCGGGTTGTCCTCCTTGACTGCCTGCCCCAGGCAAATCAGGCCCCGGTCCTGCAAGGTAAATTCCTCACGCCGGACAAAGAAGCGGGCGCCATTCTCCATCAATAAATACGTCCCGTTGGTGCTTTCATCCTTGAAAATAAACTTGCCTTGGCGAAACTCGATGGCGGCGTGAGTACGGGACACTAACTCCCGATCCACCACCAGGCTGTTGCGGTCCCAGCGGCCGATTTTGAAGGTCTGGCCGCGAAGCTGTTCGGGGAGCAGTTCAATGGGCTTGCCGCGATATTCCAGCACTAGTCGCGCCGCCAGCAGGCTGCGTAAATCCTGATTGATACCGACTCCCGCCATTTGGGTCAGGCTGCTGGTGTCGCTCCAGATCACCTCGGCGATTTCCATGTCGTCCTGTTTGCCCCGCACCGACGATTGGCCCAGATTGCGGGTCGCATAATTGAGCGCATTGGGCAGAAAGCCGACCGTTTCCCCGGTGGTGATAATTTGATCCGCCTTGGACAGGGAGACCATCCGAGCGGCGACATTGACCGCATCGCCGAATACATCATTATTTTCGACCAGCACTGGCCCGTGGTGCAGACCGATCTTGATGGCGATGTTGAGCTTGGCCAACGCCGGGTCATCCTTGATCACCCGGTGCATATCACAGGCTGCTTGCACCGCCTGTTCAGCGCTGGGGAACCGGCACATGATTTCGTCACCGATAGTTTTGATCACCACCCCGCCATAAACCCCGGTTTCTGCGGTGAGCGCATCCAGCACCCGGGTCTCGATCAGCCGCGCCTGCACATCGCCATATTGCTCAAACAGGCGGGTGCTGCCGCAAATATCGGCAAACAGGATGGTGGCCGTCATCTGTTCCTGGGACGCCGTCCGGTCGCCGCCCAGAATGGATTTCAAGTTGCCCAGCTTCAATTTCATTTCTGCATCCCCAGTCGCCCGCTAGCGGTCGCGATAACCCAGCGCCGCCAAATTCGCAACGATTCGGTTGATATTGTCATGCGCCACCTGTCCATAACGCTGTTGAAAGAACTCAGTAAAGAAAAACGCCAGCCGGTTTTGCAGGGTCCGCACAAACCGCAAATGGCCCGGATAGTATTGATCGTCGCTCAGATGGGCGCATTCAGCGCGAATCCGTTGCCCGTCCTGCTCGCAATCTTCCCAGGGTAGGCCAAAGCTGGACAGATCAATATCAACCATGAATTGGCCATCCCGCCACGACGGCCGGGTTCGATGCGTGGTGGCCATCACCAAATCGTTGACCGATTCCTGGAAATCCGCCGCTGCTCCCGCCGCCATCGACCATTCCCGAAACAGGTCAGCGCTGCGCCGTTCATTATCCATTGCGCCGGGGATATAAATCGCATCGTGGAACCAGATCGCCAGTTCGACGGCGTCAGGCTGGTCCATCAAGTCCGCCGCCAGGTCGAATTGGCGCAGGCAATGGCGAATATGCGCCAGGGTGTGGTAATAGCGATGCGGTTCGCCGTAGAGTTCGACCAGCCCGGCATAAGCGGCTTCGGCCCGCCCCGGATCAGAGGCCAAACTCCGCCGCCATAGCGCGACAAACCGCGCCAGTTCCTGCTCGTTTGCACCCATTTACTTTGTCTCCGGTGCGATGAAATCCTGAATTAACCGCCAGGCCATACTCATCGGACTGGGCAGACCCGGCAACTCGTCGGGCGCAAACCAGCCAGCGTCAAGCAGTTCCTGCCCGTCTGCCTGCACTTCGCCACCGGCATAATCGGCGGTGAAAGCAACCATCAGCGAGTGTGGAAAAGGCCAGGACTGGCTGGCGAAATAGCGCAGGTTCCTGACCTGAATCCCGACTTCCTCAGCCACTTCGCGATGCAGCGCCTGCTCCAGCGTTTCGCCGGCTTCCACAAAGCCCGCCAGTACACTATAGACGCCGGGCGCAAAGCGAGGCGCGCGCGCCAGCAAAATCCGGCCGTCATGGACCACACGCACCATGATCACCGGCGACAAGCGCGGATAGACGATCAACTCGCAAGCCGGGCAACGGCGGGCGCGTTCTTCACCACGCCGTTCGGTCGGCGCTCCACAACGCCCGCAGAACTGATGGGTTCGATCCCATTCGAGCAATTGCAGCGCCTGGCCCGCTACCCCCAGCACCGCCTCGTCCAGCCGGCTCCACAAGGCTCGCAAACCTTCAAATCTCCAGCCGGGCGGCGGTTGAGGCTGTTCAGTTTCGGCGGCGTAGCAGTGCTGGCCGTGCAGCGTTCCCAGATACAGGCGGCGGACGGTCGGCCACTTGGCGAATGGCCAGACTGAGGCCAGCGGCAGTTCCAGGCCAGTTTCAGCGGATCGAACCAGCAATTCGCCATTCGCCGAGAAGACCCACCAGCGGGCCGGTTGTTCCGAATCGGCAGGCGGCACAATGGCGGGTTGAAAATCATCCGGCAACATCAGCATGAGCTTGTAGCTCCCGTTCGGTTTCAAATAATCTGGTCAGTCAGCCAGGGCTGGCCTGTCGCGGACTCGCCCAGGGCGTGTCGGACCCGCATCAACGCCTGCGGCAGACTGGCCGAAAGCAGCAGTTTACCTGGAATGTTGCGTAAACCAGCCCGGCGCATCAACAACGCCGGTTGACCATGCACTCCAGCCACCGCCACCAGAACCCCATCGTTGCGCAGCCGCTCAATCGCCGAATCCAGCGCGACCAGTCCCGAGACATCCATGCTCGTGACCCCTTCGATGTTGATGATCACCGCTCGGGGCCGGGCACTGATGTCGTGCAGGGCGCTCATCGCCTTTTCTGCCGCGCCGAAAAACAGCGAGCCGGATACTTCATAGAGCCGCACCCCGTCGGGTAATGGACTCTCCAAATGCAGATGATCGGCCTCGATGTGCTTGCCGCCGGTCAGTTCCGCCATCCGGCTCATGAATAGCAGCGCCGCCAGAACTACGCCAACGCTGATCGCGATCACCATATTGAAAATCACGGTCAGCCCGAAACAGACCAACAACACCAGAATGTCACTGCCCGGCGCGACCCGAAAAATATGGCGGAAGTGTTGGCGTTCGCTCATGTTCCAGGCCCCTTGCAACAACAGCGCCGCCAGCGCCGCCATCGGCAGGTGACCGAGTAGCGGGGCCATCGCCACCAGCACCAGCAGGATAAACCCAGCCTGGAACACCGCCGCCAACGGGCTGCGAGCGCCGGCGCGGATATTGGAGACGGTCCGAGCCAGCGCCCCGGTCGCGGCAATCCCGCCGAAGAATGGCGCAATCACATTACCGATCCCTTGCCCGATCAATTCGGCATCCGGATCATGTTTGGTTCCGGTCATGCCATCGGCGACCACCGCGCATAACAACGATTTAATCGCGCCGAGCAGGGCAATCGCCATCGCCGGTCCCAGCAGATCCTCAATCAGGCCCAGCGATAACCCCAGCGGTTGGCCATTCGGGCCGGGCAACTGCCACGGCAGCGCCAGGTGCGGCAGGAATGGCGGAATCCCGGCCAGGGTTTGCCTGCCGTGGACGTAATTGAACCGGGAGGCGATGGTGGCGACCTCAAAGCCGGCGACGAACTGGCTGAGCAACCAGGCCAACGCCGTTCCGGCCATCATGCCGATCAGCGGCGCGGGCAGGCTGGTTTTCAGGCGCGGCCACAGGAGCAGCACGGCCAGAGTCGCTGCGCCAATCACCAGATCAGGCGGATGAAAGCTGGGCAGCGCCTGCCCGACCCGCCAAATCCGGTCAAGAAAGTGATCCGGTTGCGCGGCCAGTTGCAAACCGAAAAAATCCTTGAATTGCAGGCTGACGATGACCGCCGCGCTCCCGGCGGCGAAGCCGGTGGTGACCGGATAGGGAATGAACTGGATCAGCTTGCCCATCCGCGCCACGCCCATCGTGATCAGCATCAGTCCGGCCATCAACCCGGCCGTCACCAGTCCGCCGAGGCCGTATTGTTCGGCAATGGGATGGAGAATCACGATGAAGGCGGCGGTCGGCCCGGAGACACTGAACCGGGAACCACCGGTCAGCGCGATCAGCAGGCCAGCGACGATCGCGGTATACAACCCATATTGCGGAGGGACGCCGCTGCCAATCGCCAGAGCCATGGTCAGCGGCACCGCGACAATCCCGACCGTGACCGCCGCCAGCAGATCCGCCCGCAGTTTGCTCAGGCTATAGCCGCCGCGCAGTTTGTCGCGCAGCGCGGTGGCGAAAGGCAGATACAGTGGGTGTTGCGGATCGGGTTTCACGCAGGGCCTCTGCTTTTAAACGCCCCTCTCTCCTGGCGGGAGATGGGTTGGGGTAAGGAGTGAAGGAACGAGGGCAAGTTTATCGCGAATGTCGGCCCACTTCCGTTCTGTGAGGGCAAGAATGAGCTGTATCAGTGGAAGAGGGTGGGGGTTGCCCTGATGGAGTTTTTCGGGTTACGGTCGAGTACCGTGATGGGGAAAGTTACGGCGAGGACTACATTGATTTGGAGCCTGGTCAAGGTATCGGCCAGGCGACGCCTAGCCAGCGGACAACGAAAAGGAAAACGAAATCAGCCACGCAGGCGCTGTGTGAAAAGATCACAAAACAAACTGCCAGATGCTCTGTTTATCGAGACTTCGAGACCGGGAAGGTATACGGAAGGACGCATCAACCAAAGTGTCGTTATTACCGCGCCCCCTAACCCTCGACCTTAAACCAGCCGGCGAAAATCTTGTAATGCGGTAGCCAGTCTTCGTCGGTAATCATATCGACACCTGAATGAGGGGCTGATCATGAAACACAGTCAAGGCTATTCCAGCGAGTTGCCACCGACCCGCTTTAATATGGCGCGCTATTGTCTCGACATGGCGGCGCAGACTACGCCCGATAAAGTGGCGCTGATCGTCGTTTCCGATGCTCAGGCTCCAGTGCGAACGGCGGAACAGTGGAGTTATGCCCGGTTAAATGAAGCGGTGCGGCGGGTGGCGGCGGGATTGCGGCAACTCGGTCTGGATCCGAGGGCGCGGATCATGATCAGGATGGGCAACACCAGCGATTATGCGCTGCTGTTTTTCGGTGCGGTTGCAGCAGGTTATGTCCCGTTGCCCTCATCAGCGCAATTGACTAGCGAAGAAGCGGATTTTCTGCTGGCTAATTCCGGGGCGCGGGTGATCGCGATGTCGGATGATCTGGTCATGGAATCGCCGCCGGGCGTGATTGCGCTCGGTCCGTCCGATCTAGCGAACTGGCGGGCTGAATATGCACCGCTGGATTACGCCGACACCGCCGCTGATGATCCGGCATTCCTGGTCTACACCTCCGGCACCACCGGCCAACCCAAGGGCGTACTCCATGCCCAGCGCTCGGCCTGGGGCCGTCGTCCGATGTACCAGGGCTGGTATGGAATCCGCCCCGATGACGTGATTCTTCATGCCGGCGCATTTAACTGGACCTATACCCTCGGCGTTGGCCTGACCGATCCCTGGGCCAATGGCGCGACCGCCGTGCTGTATAACGGCCCCCGCGACATCACGGTCTGGCCGACGCTGCTGGAGAAATTCCGGGCGACCCTGTTTGCCGCAGTGCCGGGGTTGTACCGGCAGATGCTGAAATACAACGATCTACGAGCCTTCGACCTGTCCAGTCTGCGGCATGGCCTGACTGCCGGCGAGGCGCTCAATGTGGCGTTGCTGGAGCAATGGCGGACCACGACCGGCAAGGAACTGTATGAGGCGCTGGGAATGAGTGAATGCTCGACCTACATTTCCTCGCCGCCCGGTCAGCCAATCCGGCCAGGCAGTCCTGGTCAGGCGCAACCGGGCCGCTGTGTGGCGATTTTGCCGGTCGAGAGCGGCGTTCAACCCTTGCCGCCGGGTGAAATTGGCCTGCTGGCGGTGCATCGCAGCGATCCAGGGTTGATGCTCGGCTACTGGAACCGGCCAGATGAGGAAGAACTGGTTTACCGGGGCGACTGGTTTATTGGCGGCGATCTGGCCCATCTCGATGCCGACGGTTATCTGCATTACCACGGCCGCAATGATGACGTGATGAATGCGATGGGCTATCGGGTGTCGCCACTGGAGGTGGAGCAGTGCCTGAGTCGGCATCCGGCTGTGGTCGAGGCGGCCGTGACCGAAATGCCGGTGCGGGAAGGAGTGACGGTGATCGCGGCGTTTGTAGTGCCCCGCGATCCCGACGAGATGGATGCTGCGCCGCTATTGGCCTACGCCCATGAGCATCTGGCGGCCTATAAATGCCCGCGTGAAATCATCTTTATTGACAGCCTGCCACGCACTGCCAACGGCAAGGTGCGTCGCCGCGATCTGGCGCAAGGACAGCCGCATTAGCCACCGGGGGATTGGCCCTGTTTCATATCCCGGTTCGGACTCTCGTTCACCAGAATGGTGTTCTGCCATCGCCGCACCGAGTTAATCAGAAAAATGTGGTCTGCCCGGCGCAAGTCGGCGCCGGTCAGCGCCTGTTCCCTAATTCGGCCTTGGGCCAGCAACTCGCCGCGAAAAGTACCCGCTAGCAACCCACTCGTTACCGAGGGCGTCACCCAGTCGCCGGCTAAATCCAGCACCAGATTGGCGCTACTGGCCTCGGTCAGTTCGCCGCGCTCATTCCACAAAATCACTTCATCACACTCCGGACGGGTCGCACGGGCAGCGGCATAAATCTCGCGCCGGGTGGTTTTATGATATAGCCAGACCGTGCTGGAATTGACCGGATCTCGCGCCAAACCGACCCGCAGTGGTAGCAGCGCCGCCGCCTGCGCCAGTGGTTCCGCCTCCAGGGTAAAGCGGCCATCCATCGCCACGCACACCCGGATTTTGCTGGTTTCACTCAAAGTCTGGGCCAGATCCGTCAAGCCGGTTTCAATCGCTGATTGATCGAGGGCAACACCAAAATAAGCGGCAGTTTCCGCCAATCGCCGCCCATGCGCCGCCCGCAGGAAATAGCCATGATCCGGTTCCCATAACAAGGCTTCCAGCAATTGAAACGACGGACGCTGCGTGGTTAACACCCGCGCTTTTAACCGGCATTCCGCATATTCGTCAGCGGCGTTGGAATCCCACACCAGACCACTGCCCACACCATACCGGGCCTGTTGTCGCTGCTGATCGATCAGTACGGTGCGAATGGCGACATTGAACCGCGCTTGCCGATTTGGCCCGATAAAGCCGACCGCGCCGGTGTAAACGCCACGCGGCCCCGGCTCCAGTTCGCGGATAATCTGCATGGTGCGAACCTTGGGTGCGCCGGTGATGGAAGCGCAGGGAAACAGGTGGGCCAGAATCTCGGCAATCGGAACGCGAGTTCGGGCCGTGACGGTGGAGGTCATTTGCAGCAGGGTCGGATAGCGCTCCACGGCAAACAACTGCGGGACAGCGACGCTGCCAATGTGCGCGACTCGCCCCAGATCATTGCGGAGCATGTCCACAACCATCAGATTTTCTGCCCGGTTTTTTGCCGACTGCTGCAAACCGGCGATCTGCGCCTGGTCTTCAACCAGGGTGCAGCCGCGTAGCGCCGTGCCTTTCATCGGTTTCGCGGTCAGGCGCTCGCCATCGATCTGGAAAAACAGTTCTGGCGAGGCCGAGCCGATCACCAGCCGGCCGGTGTCGATAAAGGCGGCGTATTCGGCCTGTTGCGCCGTCGCCAGTCTTGCGAATAAAACCCACGGGTCACCGCTAAAATCAGCGTGGAGCGGAAAAGTGTAGTTGACCTGATAGCTGTGACCCGCTGCCAGATAATGCTTAATACGATCAAACGCTTGCTCGTAGTCGGCCAGACTGATGGTCGGATGCCAGTCACTGATTGCACCCACCGGGCGCTGCGCCGCCTGCGCGATTAACGCCGGCCAATCGCGGATCGGCGTTGCCTGCTCATACAGGCCAAACCAGAGCAGCGGCACTTCCGGGAACGGAGCATGGCCGGCCAGATCATAGGCTGCAGCAGCTTCGTAACAGAGGAACCCGGCCGCGTACAGGCGGTGCTGATTCACCGCCGCTTCAATCGCCTGCAGCGCCGGAATGACCTCATCCGCCTGATGGGCGATGACGATGGTGACTGGCTGGCTTAGCTGAAAGCCGCCCTGGCCCTGCTGAATCACTATGGTATTTGTCATCATGTCAGGTCTGGACTCACCTGCGAGAGGCCCGGAAGGATGCAGGTCCAGCGGCGAGTCGGGTAAGGAAGCAGCAATTCCCGGTCTCTTGAAAAGTTCCTTTTAAACAAGGTATTATGAAAAGTAGTTTTCTGACCTTGATTTAAGGTTTTAGCGTTTTAGCTCCGTACATGACAAAAACTGTAAGGACTCGTTTGCAAATAACCCATGTGTCTACTAAATTGCAAGTGTCTGTATTTTACAATTAATGCAATTAAGTTTTGATTAGGTTATTTCCGTATAGCCCCTTAATCCAATTGAGAGTTTGATATTTCTATTATGGAGCCTTAGTTATCGTGGTCCCAATACAGAGCCGGACACATCCAATCAATAACAACTTGTTTTTAAACAAATAAGCTAAAAGTGGTCGGCGACCATGTCCGAATCACTATTGGGAAGACGATACATTTTATTTTTGTCTCGCTCCCATGTTCCGGCATCACTGCCATTAAGTTTGGGTGCCATGTAGCTAGCGTTGCTCGCCCTGACTTAATGGCAGTGGATGTTCCAGGATAGGAACGAGATTTGAGATTTATAGTTCAATTCCTCCCACCCCCTTTGGAAAATCCACCATGCCTACCGCTGAAAATCTGTGTCAGATTAAAACCTTCGAGCAACTGGTGCGGTATCTGGAGGCTGAGCTTGATCGGCCGCTGGAGTAATACGGCTTTAAAGATTTGACGTTTGAGTATGCGCTGGAGGAACTGGGATTGCTGGATTAAGGAAGCGGCCAAGGTGCGGGCGATTTATCAACTCCGGCCCTTGTCCAGTGGTCAGCCGTGGGGGATTTTCTTTATCGAGTTCGAGAAGAAGACACTGCCGATGGTGGTGTTGCGGCGGATTCTCAGTCATCTGGTGATATGGCGGGTGGCCGGAGGCATTTTCGGAGAAGATCCAGGAGAACTGTGATGCACGATGATGAAGACCTCGATGAAGGGCTGCTGATCACCGCGTTCATGCTGGGTGACGCCACCTTTGGGGTGAACGCCCGACTGGTGCAGGAAGTGGTGAAGGTCGGCAACCTCACCTGCGTTCATCATGCGCCGGCGGCAGTAGCCGGGATTCGCAACCTGCGCGGCCGGATCGTGACGGTGGTCGATCTGGCGGTGCGGCTGGAGCTGGGCTGCGCTACTCTGAGTCCCGATGCCCGGCTGCTGATCATGGAATGGCAAGGCGAACCGATTGGGTTTCTGGTGGATGCCGTGACCGACGCGATGGTGGTCAGCGAAGACCGGATCGCCCCGCCGCCGGCCAGCATTGATCCGGCGCTGCGGGCCAATCTGCATGGCATCTGGCGCGAAGGCGACCGGCTGATCGCCATCCTCGACCCGTCAGCGCTGTTCCGCTGGGACGAGACCGGGATCGGCGCAAAACCATGAGACCAGGAGCGCGACATGCGGGTTGTGGTCGCTGATGATTCGGTGGTGTTCCGCCGCCTGATTGCCGAAGCCTTGGCGTCATTGCCCGAGGTCGAAGTGGTCGGCCAGGCGGTCAACGGCAGACAGGCGTTGCAACGGGTGCGGGAATTGACCCCTGACCTGCTGACCCTCGATATGGAGATGCCGGAACTGAGTGGTCTGGAGGTGCTGGACGCCCTGCAAAAATCCAGGGAATCGGTCGCGGTGCTGGTGGTCAGCGCCTTCACCAGTCAGGGCGGACGGCTGACCATCCAGGCCTTGCAAAAGGGGGCCTTTGATTTCATCACCAAGCCGGACCTGAGCAGCTTTGAGCAAAGCTACGAGGCGTTGCGCGTCGCGCTGGCTCCCCGGATCAAGGCCCAGTTGCTGCGCTGCAAAGTCCGCAACATTCTGCATCCTGCGCTACCGCCCAGCCCGGCAGCAGCCCCGCCCCGCCCCGCCCCACCGGTGGCGATCAGTACCTGCACACCCCGCCCGGTGGGGACGATTAAACCGGAAATGGTCCTGATCGGGGTCTCCACCGGCGGGCCGAACGCGCTGGCCGGGCTGCTGCCGGCGCTGCCGGGCAATCTGGGCGTTCCGGTCCTCATCGTCCAGCACATGCCGCCGCTGTTCACCCAGTCGCTGGCGGAAAACCTGGCCGGCAAATGTGCGTTGCGGGTCTGTGAGGCAACCCACGGCGTCAGTCTGGAACCCAACATGATTTACATCGCCCCCGGCGGCCGGCACATGCGGCTGGCCCCGGAGCGCGACAGGCGCAGGATCATTCAGATTACCGACGACCCGCCGGAAAATAACTGTCGGCCAGCGGTGGACTACTTGTTCCGCTCGGTCGCCAACCAGTTTGCCGGGAAGGCGATGGCGGTTATTTTGACCGGCATGGGCAATGACGGGACGATCGGCTTGCGTCTGTTGAAGCGACACGGCTGTTTTGTGATCGCGCAACACGAACTCAGCTGCGTCGTCTACGGCATGCCCAAGGCGGCGGTTGATGCCGGGGTCGTGGACGAAGTGTTGCCGCTGGAGGCGATTGCCGCACGGATTATCGCGGCGGTCCAGGGCGGAACCCGATGAGCGGACCGATCCTCAGCCGTAACGAATTAACCGACTGGAGTCGCTACATTCATGAAATCTGCGGGGTGTTCCTGGATGACTCCAAGGGCTACCTGATCGAGGCCCGCCTGGGCGAGTTGCTGCGCGAGACCTGCTCGGTCGGGTTTAGCGAATTGCTGGTCAAGGTCCGGTCCGACCTCAGCCAAGCCTTGCGCTGTAAGGTCATTGACGCCATCACCACCAACGAAACCTCCTTTTTCCGGGATGCCGCGCCGTTTGACCTGTTGCGCAACAAGCTGCTTCCCGAACTGCTCGAACGCCGTCGCCGGAGCAACGTGCGCCCGGCCCCGATCCGGATCTGGAGCGCTGCCTGTTCGACCGGCCAGGAAGCCTACAGCACGGTCATCGTTCTCAAGGAAATGCTGGGCGACTTTAGCGGCTATGACATCCGCATCCTCGGCACCGACATCTCCGATCAGGCGATTGCCCAGGCCAGCTATGCCCATTTCAACCGCCTGGACCTGGAGCGCGGCTTGACGCTGAGTCAATGGAGCCGGTATTTTGAACCGGTCGGGGATCGCTGGAAGATCCGCGATGAATTACGGGCCATCGCCTCCTTTCGCCGGCTGAATCTGCTGGAGCCGTTCTCATTTCCAGCGCCCTTCGACCTGATCTTCTGCCGCAATGTCGCCATTTACTTCACTGAAGCGGACAAGATTCGGCTGTTCAAAAACCTGGGGCGCACGCTGGACCGGGAGGGGGCCTTGATCATTGGCGCGACCGAATCCATCGCCAACCTGTGTCCGGAATTTGAACCACACCGTTATCTGCGGACGGTGTTTTATCGCCGCAAGCCGACTTTGCTGCAGACGTAGACACCAACCGTTTGCTCAAACGCCCGCCAGCCTGATCCGGTTGCGACCGGCATTTTTGGCTTCATAGAGACCGGCGTCGGCGGCCGCCAGCAACCGTTCCAGCGAAGCCTCCGGTTCCGGCGGCATAGCGGCGACGCCAATACTGACGGTCACGACCGAGGCGGCGGTGTTATGGGCATGGGGAATCCGGCAGGCTGCCACCGCTGCCCGGAGTTTCTCCGCAACCTCGACCCCTTCTGGCCCGGTTAATCCGGGCAACACCACCACGAATTCCTCACCGCCATAACGGGCGACCAGATCGCCAGCCCGTTGCACCACCCCGGCCAGGGCTTGGGCGACCTGCCGCAGACAGTCATCCCCGGCCTGATGCCCATAGTGATCGTTGTAGGCCTTGAAATGATCGACATCCAGCATGGCGACGGCCAGCGACAATCCCTGACGCGATGCCCGTTTCCATTCAGCGGCCCAGACCGTGTCGAATTTGCGCCGGTTAGCGATGCCGGTTAGTCCATCGCATTCGCTGAGTTGTTGCAACTGGCGATTAGCCTCGGACAATTCCTGGGTGCGCTCCGCTACCTGCCGCTCCAGATTTTCATAGAGCCGGGCGTTTTCGATGGAAATCGCGGCCTGCGCCAGGAGCATTTGCAGAATCTGAATGCGCTCCGGCGCAAACGCCCCGGCCAGCAGATCATTTTCCAGATACAGCACCCCGCTCAGACGGCTCTGCGTCAGCAACGGCAAACACAACACCGAATGCACCTCGCGTCGTGTCACTTCGGGGTCGCGGCCAAATACCGGGTCCTGGCAGGCGTCGTCCAGCGCCAGCGCCAGCCGGGTACGAATGACGTAGCGGATCAGGGTCGCGCCCACCGTGGTGGCTGACGCCAGCGGAACCTGCTCCAGACGGGCTTCGGCGTTTAGAACACTGGCCTGGGCCACGATCAGCCAGTCCTCCGGGCCGGGCAGCAGTAGATAGCCCCGATCAGCGCCGGCGTTTTCAATCACAATCGCCATCAGTTTCTGCAACAGGCTGTCCAGTTGAATCTCGCTGGACAGCGCCAATGACGCCTTGAGCACGGTATCCAGGTCCAGCTTGTGCGTGGAGAGGGTGGCTGTGGACAGGTTACTGGAAGGGCGGTTCGAGGGTATCCGCACCTCAGTCAACAGTCGGGAAAATTCCTGATTCAGCGCTTGGGCCTTGCCCGTCGCGCCCCACTGGTAATAGTGGAAGACCGCTTCTTCCAGCACCGGCTTGGCGGGCGTCCGGGCGTCTTGTGCCAAATGAAGACGCCCGGCCCGTTCCCGGCTGAGGGCAATACCCTGCGGACAGTGATACTGGTCGGCCAGGGCGGCCGCTTGATCGTACCGGCTGAAAGCGTCGTCCAGGCGCTGCTCCAACCGCGCCGCCTCGGCCCGGAGCAGTTGCTCCTGCCAGGCAAAGTTGTCGGGACAGTGCGCGGTCCATTGGGCAAAGTTGGCAATGGCCTCGCGCAGGGTCGCGACGATGACAGCCTGCTCTGCCCCATTCGCCTGGGCATGAACCGTAGCGCCGGCCAGCGCCCGGTAAAAGCTAAACACGGTGGTTTCGTACAGAATTGGAATGTATTGCATCCAGTCGGCGTGGGCGGTGGCGAAATCCCAGGCCGCCCGCCACTGGCCAAACAGATAGAGCAGTTGCAGCTTGAAGTTGAGGAAATAGGCCAAGCCGTGGCCAAACCGGGTTTCGGGTTGCTGCCAGCGCTCCAGCCAGGCGTGTTCGTCAATGTCCGGGGTACTGAGCGAGGTCAGGTCCGCACCTTCACCCTTGAGCCGTTGCAAAAACAGGTAGCAGAACCGTTCGCTCATCAGAAACGGCGAACCGGTCGGGGCGTAAAAAGCCAGGCTGATCGCGCACTCGTCCAGCGCCTTGTCCACGGTCTGCGCCGCCAGCGTGGTTTTGGGAATCATGGTGCGGGCGTAGCCGGCGAATACCCGATTGCCATTCTCGATCCCGTACTGATATGCCTGCTGGTAGACGGCAATCTGCCCGGTCAGCGGTTCCACCCAGTGCAGGGCGCAGACCGCGTACAGGAACGTGACCTGGGCGCGAATGCGGGGATTGGGATAGCGTTCATTCAGGCGCATCGCTAATCCACCCAGCGCATAGGCATCCTGGTAGTTGCGGAATTGCTGGACGATGATGACCGTGGCCCAGGCGAAACCAATGGCCGACATGGCGTTGTGGCCATAGCGCATCGAACGGTTGACCACTTCCATGACGATATAGGGAAACAGACTGGGAATGGCGATGTAGGTCCCATCGGTCAGAATGGCCATCAGCCGAATGATCTGATCCTGGTCCCGATCCGCGACATCCGCCAGGGCAATCAACTCGCCAATCGGGCGACCGTTGAGCAGTCGGTCGTAGTCGGCTAGATGTTCGACCAGATGCGCCTCCAACCCGGCGGCGTCATGGGCGTCCGGCAGGGTTGCGCCAAACAGTTGCAGAGCGGCGCGGGCCACGTCCACCAGTTCGTTGTATTTGCCCAACTTGTTGTACTGGATGATTTTTTGCAGATAGATTTCCGCCTGATCATAGCGGTCGGCGGCATGAGCCAGGGCTTCGTCAATATCCGCTTCGGCGGCGGCAAACTGACCGAGCAGATAGGCGGCATCCGCCCGTTCCCGGTAAATATCGAGGGTATGCCGGTAGTGCGCGGTCCAGGCGTCAGCGGTCAGCAGATCGGCGGCCGCCTGAAAATGTCGCAGGGCCGGTTCATAGGCGGTCGACGCCTTGGCCTTGCGTCCAGCCTGAAGATTGAGCAGGGACAACTGGAAGCGCTCATCCGGGTCATCGAGCAGTCCCAGCGCCGCATTCAAATGCCCGGTAATGTCGAAAATGCGGTCCTCCAGTTCGGCGGGACTGGCGTGATGCCAGAGTTGCCGACCGATTTGCCGGTGCAACCGCCCGAGCGCTTCCGGGGCAATCAGCGAATAGGCCGCCTGTTGCACCCGGTCATGCAGAAAGCGAAATTCGGTTTGGGCGGTCACCACCAACCCTTCCTGAATCGCCTCCCACAGATCGCTGCCGGTGTCACGGGCGCTTTTGCCATAAATGGTCGCCAGCACCGTCAGGGCGAAGCGATTGCCTAGACAGGCGGCCAGTTGCAGCGCCTGCTGGGTGGTGGGACTCAGGCGGCTGATTTTGCCGACCATGAGGTCCACCACATTATCGGTCATACCGACGGCCTGAATCTGCGCCAAATCCCACTGCCAGCGCCGTCGGGTGGAGTCCAGCCGGAACAGCCCCCGGGCATGGAGTTCGCGGAGGAACTGGGTGACGAAAAACGGATTGCCGCCGGTTTTCTCCAGCAGCAGGCCCGCCAGTTCCCCGGTTGCCTCGGTGGATTGATGGAGCGTGTCAGCAACCAGTCGATTCAAATCGTCCAGCGTCAGCGGCCCCAACAGTACGGTGTGGAGCCGGGCACCAGCCTCGCGGAGCCGGTGGAGCGTCAAGATCAGCGGGTGCGAGGCGGAAACTTCGTTATCCCGATAAGCGCCGATCATCAGCAAACTGCGGCTGTCCGGGTCCGCGCACAGCACTTCCATCAGCGCCAGTGATGGCGTGTCAGCCCATTGCAGGTCATCGACAAACACCACCAGCGGATGCTCGGGACGGGCAAAGACCGCGATGAAGTGCTGAAACGACCGGCTGAAGCGATTCTGCGCTTCGGTCGCCCCCAGTTCCGGCACCGGCGGTTGGGGGCCAGTTATCCAGGCTACTTCGGGAATCATGTCGATAATGACCCGGATATTGGGACCCAGAGCGTCCAGCAACGCCTGCCGCCAGTGTTGAATCCGGGTTTCCTGCTCGGTCAGCAACTGATTAACCAAGCGACGAAAGGCCTGAATCAGCGCGGAAAATGGAATATCCCGCTGAAATTGATCGTGTTTACCGGCGATGAAATAGCCGCGCTGGCGCACCAGCGACTTTTGCACTTCGTTGACCAGCGACGTTTTACCGATGCCGGAATAACCTGCCACCAGCAACAACTCGGAACGCCCGGCCGCGGCTCGGTCAAAGGCTTCCAACAACTGAGCGATTTCCGGGTCCCGGCCATAGAGCCGGTAGGCCACCTGAAAATGATTGGACACGTCCTGTTGCCCCAACTTCAGGGTAAATGATGGCGCAGCGGCACCAGACTGGAGCGCTTCCAGGTCGCATTGCACCCCGCCCGCGCTCTGGTAACGATCCTCGGCTTTCTTTTCCAGCAGCTTCATCACCAGATCGGACAGCAACGGGGGAATCGCCGCGTTCAGCACCTGCGGCGGCACCGGCAACCGGGCGATATGGCAATGCACCATCTCCAGCGGGTCCGCGGTGACAAAAGGTAGCGTTCCGGTCAGCATCTGGTAGTAGCACACCCCCAGCGAGTAGAGATCGGTGCGGTAATCCAGCATTCGGTTCATCCGCCCGGTCTGTTCGGGCGACACATAGGGCAATGTGCCTTCAATGAGTTCCGGGACGCAGACCTCCGGGGTTTCGACGCCGATCAGGGTGGACAACCCGAAATCGGTCAGTTTTACCACTACTGTTTCCGGATGGATCAACACATTGGCCGGGTTCAAATCCTTGTGGATGATGCGCTGCCCGTGCATCTGCGCCAAACCTTCCGCCATCTGGATCGCCACCGGCAGGAACCCGGCAACGGTCATAGGATTCCCATTCAGCCACTCGGCCAGATCGCAAGCGCCATAATCCTCCTCAATAATGGCAAACCCGGCGTGGTACTGCACCAGGTCATACACCCGGATGATCCGGCTCAACGACAGAGCAGCGAGCAGGTTGTATTCGTTTTGATAGCGCAGGTTTTCCCGCACGGAAAAGGTTCGGGACGTCGGAGTTTTGATGATAACTGGTAGTCCATCACACTCGCGCTGGCCACGGAACACTTGGCTGTGATCGCTCTCGTAAATCATCTCGAGCGCCATATATCCGTTAAGGGAAAGCATTTCGGTATGATCCTGTAAAATCGAGGCCAGAGCGCCAGAATAAACCTTTCCTGTGACCGGAATCGTGGGCTGGATGAAAAATGGCGCTTATCAAGGCAAAAACAGCTTCTTGGATCAAGAAGCACGATCCGGTGTCCACGCTGCGGCTCCCTTATCGCCGGAAAATTTACTGATGCTGCTAATCCCGGCGCGGACTCCTATAACATTCCATTGGCGCAAGTTGAGCATACGCAGGCAAACATGACCACACCTCTTAGCACCGCCCATGACTCGGTCCTATCGCCTTACCCCGAGCGTCTGCTCATGGTGATGCTGGTGGACGACCAACCGTTTGTGGCCGAGATTATTCGCCGCCAGTTGATCAGCGAACACGACATCAACTTTCATTACTGCATCAATCCGGCTGAGGCGATCAGCACCGCTGAAAAAATCGGCCCTACCGTGGTGCTGCTCGATCTGGTCATGCCCGACATTGACGGGTTGATGCTGTGCCGGCTGTTCCGCAATCAACCTACCGTGCGCGATCTGCCGATCGTCATGCTGTCCAGCACCGAAGACGCGGCGGTCAAGGCCCAGGCCTTCGCGGCTGGCGCTAATGACTATCTGGTCAAGCCCCCGGAGAAACTCGAACTCATCGCCCGGTTGCGCTACCACTCCAGCTCATATATCAACAAGTTGCAGCGCGATGAAGCTTATCGGGCGCTGCGGGCCAGCCAGATTCGGCTTGAAGAACTCAATATGGAATTGTTGCAGTTAGCCAATCTGGACGGACTCACCGGCTTGGCCAACCGGCGCTATTTCAACGAGCGGTATCACGAAGAATGGGCCAGGGCGGTGCGGGGTAAAAAACCGATCGCCCTGCTCATGCTGGATGTGGATCGGTTCAAAACCTTCAATGACCACTACGGACACTTGGGCGGCGATGATTGCCTGAAGCAAATTGCGGCGGCGATCAAGAAGATGATGGCTCGGCCCGGCGATATTGTGGCGCGCTACGGCGGTGAAGAGTTCATTGTCGCCCTGCCTGATACCTCTCTCAATAGCGCCGCGTACCTGGCGGAAAAAATTCGGATCGAGGTGGAAAAACAGGCGATTCCCCACGAAGTGAGCGACATCAGCCCCTATGTCACCGTTAGCTTGGGAGTCGCCGAGATGATTCCCAGCCCTGGAACCGATCCGAATACTCTGATTAAACAGGCGGATGAATGTCTGTACCAGGCTAAACGCCTGGGACGCAACCAGGTACAGGCGGTGATGCTGGCTGCCGATCCCGTTGATCCAACCGAGTAGGATCGATCGCTGAAACCAGAGGAGATCACGCCCCAGGATCGATGCCCGCCTATTTGAGCAAGACTAACAGGCGCTCCTTCTCGGCCCGTCCCTGGTCCGCCTGCTCCCGTTCCTTTTCCTTTTCTGCCCGCTCGCGCTCTATCGTGCGTTCCCTATCCTGCAGTTCCTGCAACACCTCGTCCTCCAGATCCATCGCATCGGCAATCGCAGGTTCGGCTACCACCCGTTGCAAGCGCCGCAACAGCGGCCGATAGCGTTCGGGAATCTCGGCTTCCTCAATCACCAGCCGATACCGATCTCCGCTAATCCGATTCTGATCAAAGAGCTGCAACATCGCCTCGACCTCGGTCCGATGCTGTCCATGCAACTGCGGAATCTGGATGATGTAGCTGTCATGAGTCAAGCTTTCAATGAACGGCTCCTTCTGCGCCAGCGGTTCCCCGGTCGCCAGATCGGTACACTGTCGCTGCACTCGGATCATCGGCGCTTCGGTATAAGCCAGCGCGTTATCTTCCAGCAGAAATTTGAATATGGTGTCATAGATTCGGATTGGCGATGTACACCAGCGGCTACTCCTCAATCGATGGGAGCGTCTACCGGACGGATGGCGCACACAGGCGGCCGGATCAAAGACAAAATAGCACAGCAATAGGCATGATTTTCCAGCGGGTAATAACCTGGTCCGGCGGGTCGGAAGGTGGGCCTTGATTACGGGTTGAACGATTGCGGCGCTTGTCGCTAGACTGACTGAACCATGCTTGTCCGCGCAACTCTGCCTCAGCCTTTGGAAAACCCACCGTGAACACCGACTTTCAATGCATCAAACGTCTGCCGCTCTATATCTTCAAGATCATCATGCTGGCGGTAGCGTCATGAGCGCCAACGCTTATCCTCCGGTCAAAATCGGCCTGCTTGGTCTGGGCACGGTCGGCGGTGGCGTGACCCGGGTACTCACCCGCAACGCTGAAGAAATCAGCCGGCGCGCCGGCCGCGAAATCGTGATTACCCATGCCGCCGCCCGCAATCTTGATACCACCACTGCGGATCTGGCCGGATTGAAACTGACCGGCGAGGCGCTGGAGGTCGTGGACGATCCCGAAGTCTCGATCCTCGTCGAGCTGATGGGCGGCTACGAACCGGCGCGGAGTCTGGTTTTACGCGCCCTAGCTAATGGCAAGCATGTCGTCACCGCCAACAAGGCGCTGATCGCCCGGCACGGCAACGAAATTTTCGCCGCCGCCAGCGCAGCGGCAAGGATGGTCGGGTTTGAAGCGGCGGTCGCGGGCGGGATTCCAATCATCAAGGCGATCCGCGAAGGGCTGGCCGGTAACCGACTGGCATGGGTGGCCGGCATCATCAATGGCACCGCCAATTTCATCCTGAGCGAAATGCGCGACAAGTGCCGCGACTTTCCCGAAGTGCTGGCCGAGGCGCAGGCGCTGGGCTATGCCGAGGCCGATCCGACCTTTGACGTGGAAGGCATTGACGCCGCCCACAAGCTGACCATTCTCGCCTCGATCACCTTCGGGATTCCGCTGCAATTCGATCAGGTCTACATCGAGGGGATTAGCCGGATTACCCGTGAAGACGTGGCCTATGCCGAACAACTCGGCTACCGGGTCAAGCATCTGGGCATTGCCCGCCGCGGGGTAAACGGTGTGCAGTTGCGCGTCCATCCGACCCTGATTCCGCAACGGCATCTGCTGGCCAATGTGAATGGGGTGATGAACGCGGTGCTGGTCAAGGGCGATGCGGTCGGGCAAAGCCTGTTTTACGGCGCGGGGGCGGGCGCGGAACCGACCGCTTCAGCGGTGGTGGCGGACATTATCGACGTGGTGCGAACCTTGACCGCCGACCCGGAAAACCGGGTGCCGCATCTGGCCTTCCAGCCCGATGCGCTCTCCGACCTGCCGGTATTGCCGATGACCGAAGTCGAAACCGCCTGTTACCTGCGCTTGCAAGCGCAGGATCGGCCTGGCGTATTAGCCGACGTGACCCGGATTCTGGCCGACCGCGCCATCAGCATCGAAGCGATCTTGCAAAAGGAGCCGCTGCCCGGCGCCGGCGATGTCCCGATCATTCTGCTGACGCATGAGGTTCAGGAACAGCGCATGAACGACGCGATCGCAGCGATTGAGGCGCTGGACAGCATTCGCGCCCCGGTGACGCGGATTCGGCTGGAACCTCTGGATGCAGTTGATTAATCAGTATTTTAATTTGGAGTCCCGCCATGCGCTTTTTCAACACTGAAGACCCGGTTCAGTCCGACCGTCATTTATTGTTTGCCGCCCCTGCATCGAGTGGTCAATGGCGACCGCGCTCTGGAGCGGGAATACGCCATTGGTTCCGGGCGGATCCCTTGGGTAAATCCTCGCAGAATCAGAATGATTTTTGCGCAGGAGTCGTAGGTACCGGCCCAGACGGTACCCGTAAAGACATTTGCTCCCTACGGTGCTCTGGATTTTGGAAGGGTATCGCAACCTCTATGAGGTTCGTCTCACCCTCCTTGGAACTTCATCCATTTGCCGATATGAGCGCGTAAGTCTTAGGGAGCGCCCCGAACAGGAGTTGAACCTGTGACCTCACCCTTAGGAGGGGTGCGCTCTATCCAACTGAGCTATCGGGGCTAAACAAGGCGGGAGTTGCCAGGAAAACCAACAGCCGACGACCGATTCCCTGAGCATCGCCATCAAGCATAGCGGATGACGGCTGGTTCACTCAAGGCCAGTCGCCGCCACCGGGTTTTGTCCACCCGTTCAGGGTGAACTCACACCGTCCACCGTCACCCCATGTGGTCTCAACCAGGGAAGCCGGACCGCTCTCTTTCGCCAACAGCACGGTTGAGGAACGGGTGCCGTAGCCCGGCGCATCAATGAAGATCGGCGACAACCAGCGCTCCCACTCCAGCGGAACGCCGGTATTAGGCAAGTCGGCGTCAGGCACGGGAACGCGGTCCGCCAAGGCTTGCAGCCAATCATCGGGAACCGGATCGGGTTGCCGCGCGAGGACGTCTTGAGCCAGCGCCAGGCCACGCTGCAACTTCGGCCAGGGCGTATTCAACAAATGATTGCTGAGGCCATACCAGCCGGGCGACAGAGTTTGAGGCGCCGCGCCGCGATTCGAGTAGTAATGCAGACCCGCCGCATCGCCCAGCAACAGGTTAAAGCCATTGTAAGCGCTGGACTGTGTAGCCAGTCGGGCGAGGTAATCCAGCGCCGGCTCTGCGCCTTGCAGGTAGGCGCTGACCAACTGCCCCCGCGATGGCGCATCCGGACGCACTTGCCGGGGATCGCGGTAGTTGGTCAACGCGGCAAACCGGCCGGATTGCGTCACGCCTAGCCAGGTCCCGCCGTGCTGGAGATCGCGTCCGGCCAGCACCTGCGGCGCATCGTCCCAGAACGCCAGTGGCGCGGTAGGCCGATCATGAAACTCATCACGGTTGGCCGCGACCAGCAACGCAATGCCGGGATAACAACGATAGGCAATTAAAATCAGACACATGGTGTCATACCGTTTCCCGATGGATTTTATCTTTATTCAGATCAAAAGTTGCCTGGTTCGTCATACCCGCGAATGCGGGTATCCAGTTTTTCAGCAGCTGCCTAAATTCCCGCCTTCGCGGGAATGACGAAAATCTATTGAGAATTGGTAGAACTCATCGGCTCATCGGGATAGTCTCTTTAGCGGAATTATGCCATTAACTGTAGGGAGATACCCGCCAGGCGACAGCCCGTCAACCGCTGGCCATGACCAACGGCTGGCCGACGCCCCCTTTTTTAAACACCGCACTGCTCGAGTGAGCGGCTGAACCGCCTTGTCCACAGAAAAGTCGATCACTTGGCGCGGAACCGCTACGACAATCTGAATGTTCTCCGCATTCATAAAAACCAGCAAATTGATGTCGTCCCGCTCGCTTAATCCTGCGCTTTGAATAGCCGGAGAAGCCTTCATTTTGATGGCGGCCTCTATTGCTGAAACGGGCGTGTAAGGGGGAAATATAAAAATGGCCCAACCGGCATCATTCACTGACTTCGCCATGTGCGTTTTGGTGGGTTTGGAACTACAGAGACTGGTTCGCACAAATTCCAGCACAGTCCCACAAAAAGTAGCAACAGAGGCAGGATAACGGATTAATGTTTCACGTCGCTTTATACGAGCCGGAAATTCCGCCCAATACCGGCAACATCATCCGGCTGTGCGCCAATACCGACGCACGGCTACATCTAATCCACCCGCTGGGTTTCCAGATCGACGACCGGCGCTTGCGCCGGGCCGGGCTGGATTATCACGATTGGGCCACGGTGCAACTGCACGCCGATCTGGCCGCTTTCCTCGCTGAAATCCATCCGGCCCGGCTGTTCGCGTTCACCACCAAAGGCCAGCGCGGCTATCACACCGTCACTTATCAACCCGATGATGTCCTGCTGTTCGGCCCGGAAACCCGGGGCTTACCGGCGCGAGTGCTGGCTGAGATTCCACAAGAGCGGCAAGTGCGGATCCCGATGCTCACCGCTGGCCGCAGCCTGAATCTGGCCAATACGGTCGCTATTGCGGTTTATGAGGCCTGGCGGCAACAGGGCTTTCCGGGAGCGTCCTGACCATGGTGTGATGCAACGTAATGCAGGCAGGCTCCATAACTCCAAAAATCGGTTATGCAGCATCGCTGCTGCGCCGCAGATGCATAACAAGCTGGAGCGCGGTAACGATACGCCGCAGCCAAGGCTCGACCAGCGTGGGAGTTGCCGCCCAGCGCATTAGCGGGTTAGCCATCGGCTGCCTTTCGCCCAACGCTGACCAATAACAAGCATTGGACTGATCTTCATGCGTAGTTCGCGATGCCAATGTGGTTTCTGTGATAGGCGCAAACTCATCGTTTTTCTATTGCGTCTGCTGCCAAACGAGAAACTGACCACGCCCCCGTAGTCCCCCGGCCTGCCCTTGGCTACACTCCTCATTGGACGATCCCCTTAACCTCGACCGGAGTTCCAGCGCATGGATTTTCTTCTCGACCCGCAAACCTGGGCCAGCCTGCTGACCCTGACCGCCCTGGAAGTGGTGCTGGGCATCGATAATCTGCTGTTCATCGCGATCCTGTCCAACAAACTGCCCGAACATCAGCAGAAGGCGGCGCGGCGCAGCGGGCTGGCGCTGGCGGTGATTACCCGCCTGCTGCTGCTGGCCAGCATCTTCTGGCTGGCCAAGGCCACCGCGCCGCTGTTCAGCCTCTTCGACCATCCGGTGTCGATACGCGATCTGATCCTGCTGAGCGGCGGTCTGTTCCTGCTGGCCAAAGGCACCACCGAAATTCACGCCACGGTGGACGGCGTGGAAGAGGAAATGAAACAGGCCAAGGCCGCCAGTTTCGTCGCGGTGATCCTCCAGATCATGATTCTGGATATCGTGTTTTCACTCGACAGCGTGATTACCGCAGTCGGCATGGCCCAGCATCTGTCGGTCATGGCCGCCGCCATCATCATCGCGGTCGGGATCATGATGTTCGCCGCTGAACCGCTCAGCCATTTCATCAACACCCATGTGTCGGTGAAGATGCTGGCGCTGAGCTTCCTGATCCTGGTCGGGGTGGCGCTACTGGCCGATGGCGCGGGCTTCCATATTCCCAAGGGCTATCTCTACTTCGCTATCGCCTTCTCAGTCGGGGTCGAGGCGCTGAACCTGGCGGCAACCCGGCGGCGACGGGCGGCGCGGAATCAGTCCGCAGCCGCGTAGATGGCCGGCAGATTGCGCCAGTATTCGCAGTAATCCATGCCGCAGCCAAAGACGTAGCGATCCGGCACTTCAAGACCGACAAAATCCACGCTGAACCCAGCAACTTTGCGGTCATGACGCTTGTTGACCAGCACCGCGCTGTAGACCGCCGCTGCGCCCTGCCGGCGCACCTCGGCCAGGATTGCTTTCAGAGTGTCGCCCTCATCGAAAATATCATCGATGACCAGCACCACCCGGTCGGCGACATCCGGGCAGGGCAGCGCGATCCAGTCCAGGTCGCCGCCCCGGGTGCCGCTGCGATAACGGGTCGCGTGCAGATAGCCAACCCGCAGCGGGAACTTCAGGCGGGAGAGCAGTTGCGCGGCGGGAATAAACGCCCCGTTCATCACGATCAGCGCCAGCGGATCGCGGTGTTCCAGCTCAGCGGTGATGGCGGTCGCCAGTTGATCGTAAGCGGCGGCAATCTGCGCCGGGGTGCAAAGCAATTCGGCCTGGCGCAGGACGGTGAGGGCCTGCTCGGCAGTGATGGCGGACATTCAGGCGATTTCCTCAAATGAAATAACGCTGTTCAGATATCCATTTCCAGCAGGGGAAAGGCGTCGTAATCGTGAACCAGTTGACTGGCGCGCTGCCAGTTGGGACTGCGCTGCAAGCGATCCAGGGTCAGATGACCGCGCCCGTGCAGGCGAATCAATCGCACTTGCGAGACCGGGTCCGGGGTATAGCGCAAGTGGTCCAGGATCGCCACTGCGGCCTGGCGGTCATTGCAGGCCAGCACCATGTCGCAACCGGCCGCCAGAGCCGCCAGCGCCCGATCCGGCGGCGATCCGGCTTGCTGAGCGCCGGCCATGTCCAGATCATCGCTGAAAATCACCCCCTGAAACTCCAGACGCCGGCGCAGAATCTCTTTCAGCCAGCGGGCCGAAAACCCGGCCGGGTGGACATCGACTTGCGGATAAACGACATGGGCCGGCATCAGCGCCGCCAGCCCGTAATGAATCATCCGCTCAAACGCCAGCAGATCCGTTCCAGCCAGTTCATCGTAAGAGCGTGGATCGATGGGCAACTCCAGATGGGAATCCGCAGCAATCCCGCCGTGCCCGGGAAAATGCTTGCCCACTGCTTCCATCCCGGCCTTCTGCATCCCGCTCATATAGGCGTGGGCCAGATCCGCCACGACTTCAGGATGGTGATGAAACGCCCGGTCGCCGATGATTCCGCTAACCCCGTGATCCAGATCCAGCACCGGCGCAAAGCTCAGATCGACCCCGACCGCCCGCAATTCAGCCGCCATCAGCCAGCCGCTGACCCGCGCCAACTGCTTGGCCCGCATCCGATCCTGGTCATAAACCTCGCCAAGCTGTCGCACGGCCGGCAATCGGGTAAACCCGTCGCGGAACCGCTGTACCCGTCCGCCCTCGTGATCCACGGCAATCAGCAGACGCGGCTGACGCAGCGCGTGAATCGCACTGGCGAGCGCCGTAATCTGCTGCGGCGAGTGGTAGTTGCGGGCAAACAGAATGACGCCCCCCACCAGTGGATGGCGCAACAACTCGCGCTCGGCTGCAGTCAGTTCCCCGCCATCCAGCCCCAGCATCACCGGTCCCAGCGTCATGATTCGCTCCTGCCTCAGTCGATTTGGATTCAATCGGTTTACATTGAAAATGACTATGATAGCCACTCATCCGCTAATCGCCAGTTGAAAAAATCATCATGCGTCCGCCATTGCCCCGATTCAGTCCCCATCACTCCTGGTTTCGCCGCCTGGGGTGGGTGGCGTGGTTGATGCTGTCGGCGCTGACGGTTAGCCTCGCCAGCGCTCATTCCGACGGATTCAGCCCAGCGCCGCCGGAAACTGCCGGATTTACGGTGATGGTGCGCTATGTGTTCTGGGCGCTGATCGCCGTCACCGTAATTGCCGTTGCCGCCCTGTTATGGTCCTGGCTGCTAGGGCGGCGAGTGGCGCAGCGCACTCGGCAGTTGCGGCGCGAGCTGAGCGAACGCCGCCAGGTGGAACTGGCGCTGCGGGAAAGCGAAGCGCGGTTTCGCGACGTCACCGAGGCGGCCAGCGACTGGATCTGGGAGATGGATGAAAACCTGCGCTTCACCTATCTGTCGGAGCGGTTTTACGCCCTGACCGGGATCGCCCCGCAGCATGTCCTGGGCCGCACTCGCTGGGAGCTGGTGGGCAACGCCTCGCCCGCCGAACGGGAAAAATGGCGTCAGCATCGGGAAGTCTTGGAGCAGCGACTGCCCTTCCGCGACTTTGTCTACCAGACCGGGATTGGCGACCACCACGGCGAGGGCCGTTACCTGAAAGTGAGCGGCAAACCGATTCTCGACAGCGCCGGCCAGTTCCAGGGTTATCGCGGGATCGGCACCGACATCACCGAACAGGTCAAGGCGGAAACCGCGCTGCAGGAAAGCGAATTGCGGTTGCGCCAGATCATTGATCTGGTCCCGCACATGATTTTCGCCAAAGACCGCTACGGCCACTTTCTGCTGGCCAACCAGGCGACCGCCGAGGCGTTTGGCCTGACCGTGGCTGAACTGGTCAACGGTTCGCATCGCGTCACGCATGGCGTGGATGAGGAGGCCGAACGAATGCGGGCGGATAACCTGGCCGTGATTGAAAGCGGGGCCTCCAAGTTCATCGCTGAGGAGACCTTCACCGACCACAACGGCCATACCCACACCATGCAGACCATCAAGATCCCCTTCACCGCCCCCGGCCTCAGCGAAACTGCGGTGCTGGGGGTATCGATCAACATCACCGAGCAGAAACTCGCCAAGGAAGAAGTGGCGCGGATGCGGCTTTATCTCAAGAACATTATCGACTCCATGCCTTCGGTGCTGATCGGCGTCGATCCCTGGGGCTACATCACCGTCCTGAATCAACCTGCGGAACAGGTCGGCAATCTGAGCTGGGAAGTCGCACAGGGCCGGTTTTTCGGCGATGTGTTCCCGCAACTGGAAGGCCAGTTCGAGCAGGTGCGGCAGGCCATCCGCCTCGGTCAGCCGATCAAGACCCCGCGCATGACCCTTGAAGTCGACAGCGAACTGCATTATGCCGATGTCATGGTCTATCCTTTGATGGCGGACGGGGCGAGCGGAGCGGTGATCCGGCTGGACGACGTCACCGCCCGGGTCCGAATTGAATCGATGATGGTGCAGACCGAAAAAATGCTCTCCGTCGGTGGGCTGGCCGCCGGGATGGCCCATGAAATCAACAACCCGCTCGGTGCGATTTTGCAAGGCAGCCAGAACATCCAGCGGCGCATCGCTCTGGACATGCCGCAGAATCTCGCCGTCGCGGCGGCGATCGGCATCGATCTGGAGCGCCTCAACCGCTATCTGGAACAGCGCGGCATTCGCCATTTTCTGGAAGGGATTCGGGAAGCCGGGGTGCGGGCGGCTAAAATCGTCGCCGATATGCTGTCGTTCAGCCGGGGCAGCGAATCGCATTTCGCGCCGGTCGACCTGGAGGACATGCTGGAAACGGTGCTGCGCCTGGCCGCCAGTGACTATGATTTGAAAAAGAAATACGATTTCAAGCGGATCCAGATTAACCGCGACTATGACCCGGCGCTGCGCCTGATCTACTGCGACAAGACTGAAATCGAGCAGGTGATCCTGAACCTGCTCAAAAATGCAGCCCAGGCCATGACCGATGACGAGACTTTGGCCCCGGCGATTACCTTGCGCACCCATCGCGAAACGGACTTTATTCTGATTGAAGTGATTGACAACGGCCCCGGCATGGACGAAAAAACCCTCAAGCGGATTTTCGAGCCGTTTTTCACCACCAAGGATGTTGGCGCCGGGACGGGCCTGGGACTGTCGGTCTCCTATTTCATTGTGACCGAACAGCATCATGGCCGGTTGGCCGCAACCTCGAAGCCGGGCCAGGGCACCCGCTTCAGCATTCGCCTGCCTTCGCGGCGGGAGGCGTTATCGTGATGGTGACCATGCTGGACTGGGTGTTGATCGTTGATGACGAAGCCATGATTCGGGAAAACCTCAAGGCGTATCTGGAAGACGAGGGCCTGCGGGTCGCAGCGTTCGAGGCGGTGACCCCGGCGCTGGACTGGCTGGGCGAGCGCAGCCCTTGCCGGGTGTGCATCATGGACATGCGCCTGCCGGACATGGACGGCAACTCCGCCATTCGGATCCTGCACCAGCGCTACCCGCAGATGGCATTCCTGATTCATACCGGATCGTCCAGCTACAGCCTGCCGGATGATTTGCGGGCGATGGGTCTGGACGAGCGCTGCGTCTACCATAAACCGCTCACCGATATGGGACCGCTGGCGACGGCGGTGCGGGCGCGGCTGTTGCCGGGGGAGGGCCAGCCATGAGCGCCACTCCGGCCCGGATCCTGACCATCGAAGATGAACCGATGGTCCGCGAGATTCTGACTGCCTACATGGAAGACAGCGGCTTTGAGGTGATTCAGGCCGGCGATGGCCGGACCGGTATCGGGCTGATTCGCAGCGAGCAACCGGATTTGGTGCTGTGCGATTTACGAATGCCAGGCATGGACGGCTTGCAGGTGCTGGCGGCGGTGACCCGTGAATTCCCGGATCTGCCGATTCTGGTGGTCTCTGGGATGGGCGGGATCAGCGACGCGATCCAGGCGCTCAAACTGGGGGCCTGGGACTATGTGACCAAGCCGATTGAAGACATGGCGGTGCTGGAGCACGCGATCGCCAATGCCTTGGAGCGCGCCCGGTTGTTGCGGGAAAACCGTGAACATCGCGAACATCTGGAAGTGGTCAACGAACAGCTCCAGCAAACCGTGCGGCGGTTGCAGGAAGACGAGGCGGCGGCGCGACGCATCCAGTTCCAGTTGCTGCCGGAAAACGACAAGCAGTTTCGCCAGTACCGGTTCAGCCGCCATCTGCTGACCTCGCAATACCTGAGCGGCGATTTCGTCGATTACTTCGCCATTGACGGCGATCATCTTGGCTTTTACATCGCCGACGTGTCCGGCCACGGCGTGTCGTCAGCCTTCGTCACGGTAATGCTTAAGAGCTATATCGGGCGTTACCGCGAGTTGCACCGGCAGAACCGCGACCGGGGCATTCTAAATCCGGCGGAAACGCTGGGCCGGCTGAACCGGGAAATCTTCAGTTGCCACATGGACAAGTACCTGACCATGTTTTACGGGGTGATCCACTGGCCGAGCAACCTGTTGCGGTATAGCAGCGGCGGCCAGTTCCCGTTCCCGATTCTGTTCGATGGCGAGCAGTCCTGCTATGTCGGCAAGAAAAGCCTGCCGATTGGCCTGTTCGACTTCGCCAGCTATCAGACCGAAACCCTCCAGTTACCGCCGCGCTTTACGCTGGCGCTGATTTCGGACGGGATTCTGGAAACCTTGCCGCAGACCACGCTCCGCGATAAGCAGGCGTTTCTGCTCGACCTGACCGGCGGCATTGATTTGACCATTGAGAACCTGATCCAGGAACTGGGTTTGGACCAAACCGGCCTGTTGCCGGATGACATCACCTTGTTGCTGGTCCAGAAGGCGGAGTGAGATGGACAGCGGCGCGGCGTTCTATGTCAAGCAGGGGAATGTCTACATTCTCAAGCTGGTGGGCGAGATCCGCTACACCATGGGCTGTGCGCTGGGGGATTTTCTGGATAGTCTGTTCGCCCGCACCGACTACGACGACATCATGGTCGATCTGACCGAAGTCCACTCCATCGACAGCACCAGTCTGGGGCTGCTGGCCAAGATCGCCAACTTCAACCATCGCCGCTTCGCTCGCCAGACCACCCTGTTATCGACCAACCCTGATGTCAATCAAATCCTGGAGACGATGGGGTTTTACGAGGTCTTCGCCGTCTGCGACACCAGGGCGGCGATCACCGCGACCTTGCAGCCCCTGGCTACCGATGGCCCCTGTAAGGATGAATTGACCCGGATCGTCTTTGACGCCCATCAAACCCTGAGCGACCTCAACCCCCGTAACCAGGAGGCGTTCCGGGGCGTCCTCGACCAGTTGCGGCCCAAGTTGAACGGACGCTGACCACGGGTGAACGCCCGCGATTCTGCTAGAATCGCCGGCTATGGACATTTCCTGGATTCTCAATGATCTCAACGATCCCCAACGCGCTGCCGTCACTGCGCCTTTGGGGCCTTTACGGGTATTAGCCGGGGCTGGCAGCGGCAAAACCAAGGTGCTGACCCGGCGCATCGCCTGGCTGCTGGCGGTCGAACGCACCTCGCCCTGGTCGATTCTGGCCGTCACCTTCACCAACAAGGCCGCCGCTGAAATGCGCAGCCGGGTCGAAGCGCAGATGGATCAACCGCTGGGCGGACTGTGGATCGGCACCTTTCACGGCATCGCTCACCGCCTGTTGCGCCAACACTGGCAGGAAGCCCGCTTGCCCCGCTCTTTCCAGATTCTCGACAGTGACGATCAGGCCCGACTGCTGAAACGGGTGTTGCGCAGGCTGAATATCGACGAGAAAAAATGGCCGCCCGCCCAGTGCGCCAGCTTCATTAACCGCTGCAAGGATGAGGGCCAGCGCCCCGCCGATCTGAGCGACGACGGCAATCCGGTCAAACGCCAGAACCAGCGCATTTACGCCGCCTATCAGCAGGAATGCGAGCGCGGCGGACTGGTCGACTTCGGCGAACTGTTGCTGCGCGCCTATGAACTGTGGCGCGATCATCCTGATTTGCTAGCTCATTACCACGAGCGGTTCCAGCACGTCCTGGTCGATGAATTTCAGGATACCAACACCATTCAATATCAGTGGGTGCGGCTGCTGGCCGGGGGCGGTGGCGATGTGTTCATTGTTGGAGATGACGATCAATGCGTGTACGGGTGGCGCGGATCGAAGGTCGAAAACATTCAGAAATTCGCTGATGACTTCCCCGGTACGGAAACCATCCGCCTCGAACAGAACTACCGCTCCACCGGCGCTATTCTCAAGGCCGCCAATGCGCTGATTGCCAACAACACTGCCCGCTTGGGCAAGAACCTGTGGACGGACGCCGGCGATGGTGAACCGATTCAGATTTACCGCGCCTTTAACGAAAGCGATGAAGCCCGCTTCGTGATTGAGCGGATCCGGCAATGGGTGGAGGCGGGCGGGCAGCGCCGCGATGCCGCGATTCTGTACCGTTCTAATGCCCAGTCGCGGCTTTTCGAGGAAATCCTGATCGGTGCGGCGATCCGCTACCGGATTTACGGCGGGCTGCGCTTCTTCGAACGCGCCGAAATTAAGGATGCCCTGGCCTATTTACGGCTGGTCGCCAACCGCGACGACGATCCTTCCTTCGAGCGGGTGGTGAACAATCCGCCTCGGGCCATCGGTGAACGCACGGTCGACATTTTGCGCGAAACTGCCCGCACCCAAGGCGGTTCACTGTGGCAGGCCGCCGTGCAATTGCTGACCACCGGCGGATTGAGTGGGCGATCGGCGGCGGCGGTCCGAGGGTTCCTGAACCTGATCGAGGGGCTGGACCACAACAGCCGCGAGCAACCGTTGCCGGGTCGGGCCGATCACGTCATCGTCCACAGCGGCTTGCGCGCCATGTACGAACAGGCCAAGGACGACAAGGGCGAGATGCGGGTCGAGAATCTGGAGGAACTGGTCAGCGCCTGCGGCGACTTCATCACTCACACCGATCCGGTCGTGGTGGGAACCGATCCCGATGAACCGGACTGGCTGAACGCCTTTCTCGCCCACGCGGTGCTGGAATCCGGCCAGGGCCAGGGATCGCCCGGCGATGATTGCGTACAACTGATGACCATGCACATGGCCAAGGGGCTGGAGTTCCCGGTGGTGTTCCTGGTCGGGCTGGAAGAAGGCCTGTTCCCGCACAGCCGCTCGACGCTGGAACCGAAGCAACTGGAAGAAGAACGGCGGCTGGCCTATGTCGGCGTCACCCGCGCCCGCCGGCAACTGTATCTTTGCCATGCCGAAAAACGCACCCTGTACGGCCGCGAAAATAACCCGTCACCGTCCCGCTTTGTCGGCGAAATCCCCGAAGAGCTGACCCACGAGGTCCGCGCCAAGGTCAAGCGCCCCAAGCCGCCGGCTTCAACCCGATCCGCCGTGGTTCCAACGCCTGCTGCACCGACCGGTTTGAAGCCCCGTCAGCGGGTGCGTCATCCCCAATTCGGCGAAGGCGTGGTGCTGGAGGTGGAAGGCGTCGGTTATCAGTTGCGGGCGCGGGTTGAATTCCCGCAAGCGGGCGGTTCCAAATGGCTGGTGGTCGCTTACGCCAAACTGGAAAAACTGTGATTCCAGCGATTCCAGCGGCGTCCCTGATCCGAATCAACCTGAACAACGGCAATCCCCGTTCCATCCCCTCCACCCGACCGCGCCTGCCCGAACACCGGCTGACCGTCAAGGAAGTTCTGGATGAACTCACTGCCGACGGCTGGATCGACCCGGGCGAGGCGGAGCGGGCGCTGGCAGGATTTCGGCCCGAACGCGGCGAATTGCATCCCCTGGTGGTCATCGCCAACAAGCAATTGCGCCGCTTGCATCCACCGCATCAGGTTCTGAGCCTAGAATTGCTGACCGAATGGCTGGCAGGCAAGGCCGGGTTACCGTACCTGCGCATCGATCCACTCAAGCTCGACATCGCCGCCGTCGAACGCCTGTTGCCTTTCGTCTCCTACGATTACGCCGCCCGCTACCAGATTCTGCCGGTTGCTACGGACGGGGTTCGCGTCGTGTTCGCCACGACTGAGCCGTATCTGAGCGAGTGGCAGGAGGTGTTGCGCCAGACCCTGCATCGCGAGATCGAGCGGGTCATTGCCAATCCTCTCGATATCAGCCGCTATCAACTGGAGTTCTACGGGGTATCGCGCTCAGTGCGCGGGGCGCTGAAAGGGACGGTGGAGCCGGTTTCCGGAATACTCAATTTCGAGCAACTGCTGGAACTGGGCCGGCGCGGCGAGTTGAGCGCCGACGAACGGCCGATCGTCCAAATCGTGGACTGGCTGCTGCAATACGCCTTTTCCCAGCGGGCCAGCGACATCCATCTGGAGCCGCGCCGCGACCAAGGTCAGATCCGCTTCCGCATTGATGGGGTGTTGAACGCGATCTACCAGTTACCGCCGTCGGTGATGAGCGCGGTCACCAGCCGGATCAAGATTCTGGGGCGAATGGATGTAGCCGAGAAACGCCGTCCGCAGGATGGCCGGATCAAGACCCGCACCCCGGCCGGCCGGGAAATTGAGCTGCGCTTGTCCACCATGCCGACCGCTTTCGGCGAGAAATGCGTCCTGCGGATTTTCGACCCGGACACTGTCGCCAAGAATTTCAGCCAGCTCGGTTTTGCCCCCGCTGAGGAAGCGATCTGGCGGGCGATGATCACCCAGCCGCATGGCATTGTGCTGGTCACCGGCCCGACCGGCTCCGGCAAGACCACCACGCTGTACACCACCCTCAAGCATCTGGCGACCCCGGAAGTCAACGTCTGCACGGTTGAGGATCCGATTGAAATGGTGGTGCCGGAACTCAACCAGATGCAGGTGCAACTGGCGATTGATCTCACCTTCGCCCAGGGAATTCGCACCCTGTTGCGGCAAGACCCGGACATCATCATGGTCGGCGAAATCCGTGATCTGGAAACCGCACAGATGGCAGTGCAGGCGGCGCTAACCGGCCATCTGGTGTTATCGACCCTGCACACCAACGATGCCGCTTCAGCGATTACCCGGTTGCTCGATCTCGGCGTTCCCCATTATCTGATCCAGAATGTGCTGATTGGGGTGATGGCGCAACGGCTGGTGCGCACCCTGTGTCCGCATTGCAAGGGTTGGGAACCGATGGATGAGGCGCTGTGGACAGCGCTGATTCAACCGCTGTCGCTACCAAAACCGCAACGGGTCGGCGCGGCGCAGGGTTGCCCGGAGTGCCGCAACACCGGCTACCTGGGCCGGGTCGGATTGTATGAGTTGCTGACGGTGACGCCGGAACTGCGTCGCCTGTTTCAGGCCGACATGGACGAGGAGCGCTTGCGCCGCGCCGCCTTTGACCAGGGGATGCGGCCACTGCGGGTCAGTGCGGCCCTGCAAATCGCCGCCGGCTTAACCACCTTCGAGGAGGTAGCGCCGATTTTGCCTCCGTTAGCTTCTTGATAGCCGGAATTTTGTTTTATTGATACAGATCATGGTTTTTGACTAATTTGTTGTGCTTGATATACAATAAATTTTATGCAGTTATTCACTGTCCCAACGATCAACACAATCTACTGGTTTAAGGAGTGCGCGATGTCTTCAAAGATGCTGAAAAGTGCGGTGGCTGCGGCGCTGGCTGCCGGTCTGCTGGCTGGAACCGCCCAGGCGTATGAGGCCGGCAACTGGATCGGGCGAATCGGCGCGTGGGGTGTATTCCCCAAATCCGACAATCTCGGCACTCCACTGGGGATGATCAATGTTGAGGACGGCTACAGCCTGGGGTTCAACATCACCTACATGGCGACCTCCAACATTGGCATCGAGTTGCTCGGCGCCCTGCCGTTCAAACATAACATTGAGCTGGGTGGCACCAAGGTCGCCAGCACCTATCAGTTGCCGCCGACGGTTTTTGTGCAGTATCACTTCATGCCGCAAGGCACGATTCACCCCTATGTCGGGGTGGGTCTGAACTACACCTTTTTCTTCAGCGAGGACACCACCGGTCCGTTGTCCGGAGCCAACTTGAGTCTGGATTCATCCTGGGGCGTTGCCGGGCAGGCGGGTATCGACTTCGACGTTGCACCTAACTGGTTCGTGAATGCGGATCTCAGCTACATCGATATTGACAGCAAAGCCAGCGTGAGCGGCCTTGGCAACCTCGGCACCGTCGCCATTGACCCGTGGGTATTTGGTCTGAACGTCGGGATGCGCTTCTAATCCTTAGCCATTACTACGGCGGGGTCAGCTCATCGCTGGCTCCGCCGTTTTTTTGCCTGCCGTCACACCACCACCAGTTTCGTTATTCCTGCGAATGCGGGAATCCAGGCAGCCGCTGAAAAACGGAATAACCGACTGATAGCCGAGGATATTTTTGAAAACCAGCGTTTGCGCGGCCAGGGAGCTCTTGAGGCTCAATTCGGGAATGCGCGTCGCGACCAGAATCAGGCCGATCCGGCTGTAGGGTAGCCAGGCTTTGAACTGGCTCAGGTGGAAGTGAGACAAAGGGGAATGAACAACCTCGAAACCGGAATCGTCAGGAGACCCGCCCAGGGTTGCTCACGAAAACTTCTTCCCTGAAGATCCGGCCACACAGTGGGTATCCGCCCAACACGCGACGTGGACCTCCATCAATTGGGCAACTTATTTTATGATGGGCGTCAGCCGGTTTTAGCCTGCGAGCAGCGATCCACCAGATAGACGATGGAGCGGTAATAACGACCGCTGTGTAGCGACAAACCGATTTCGCAGGTGCGGCTGGTGGAATAACCGGTCTGGCACTCCTCCGGCAGCGCCGCTTTTAACTCCCGCAAGGCGCTGGCATTCAATTCCGGGTGGGTAAAGCCTTTATCGCCGGCCCAGCCACAGCAGGATACCCGGTCGGGAACGATGACCTTTTCTACACAGGCCTCGGCAATGGCTTTGAGCTTAGCCTGCAAACCCATGTTGATATTGCTGCAGGTCGGATGAATGGCGACGGTTTCTGGTTGCCGGTGAATCGTCAGCCGTTCCAGCACCACGTCGTGCAGAAATTCAGTGATGTCATACAGCTTGAGCGGGTTGTGCGACGTCGGCTCCTGGCCTTTCCTGACCCGCAACGCGCAGGGTGTGGTATCGAACACAATGGGAGCCTGGCCGTTGCGGCTGGCCTTGAGCAACGCCTGTTCGACTTCCCGCCGCTTGGCGTCAGCCTGTTCCGGCAGGCCCTTACTCTCAAACGGTTGACCGCAACACAGGGCGGCGCTGGCGTCAGGCAGGATCACTTCAAAACCGGCCTTGCGCAGCAACGCTGCGGTTTTCACCGGCAACGCCTCGGTTTCCGGATCACCCTGGGCCGGTCCCATGGTGCGACTGGCGCAACTGGGGAAATAAACCACCCGTGGCCGATCCGGGGTGCCGTTCGCCTCCGGCTTGGGCATGGCGCCGGCGCCGGGCATATAGCGATTCCATAGCGGAATCCGGGCGCCGGACAGTTTGCGAAGACCGTTGGCAATGCCGCCTTGTAGCGTGTTGCCCAATATCTTTTGACCAAGATGCGCGGCACTCAGACTAAACCGGGTCGCGGCAGTGACGCCGGTAAAATGATTCGCCGCCAGACCGCCGATCCATTGCGCGGTTTTACCGCGCTGCTGGCTACGAACCTTCAGCATCATCGCGCTGGTATTAATGCCGACCGGACAAGTCAGAGAACACAAGCTGTCCGCGGCGCAGGTTTCCACTCCCTGGTATTGATACGCTTCGTGAATAACTTGCAAGCGGCTGGCGTCTTCGCCCGCCGCTTGTAATCGGGCGATTTCCCGCAACCCGACAATGCGCTGGCGCGGCGATAGCGTCAGCGCGCGTGAGGGACAATTCGGCTCGCAAAAGCCGCACTCGACGCACTTGTCTATCAGCGGATCAACCGCGGCCATCGGCTTGATATGTTTAAGATGCGCCTCCGGATCGTCATTGAGAATAACGCCAGGATTGAGCAAATGGCGCGGATCGAACAGCGCCTTAATCTCCTGCATCAGTTGATACGCCTGCCGGCCCCATTCCAGTTCGACGAACGGCGCGATATTGCGGCCCGTGCCATGTTCGGCTTTCAGCGAACCGTCGTATTGATGGACGATCATACCGCACACGTCAGCCATGAACTGTTTATAGCGCTGGGTTTCCGCCGGTTTGGAAAAGTCTGGGGTAATCACGAAATGCAGATTGCCTTCCAGCGCATGGCCGAAAATGATCGATCCGGTATAGCCGTGTTTGTCGAATAATCGTTGTAAATCCAAGGCCATCGCCGCCAGTTGGGGTACTGGAACTGCGACATCTTCAATGATCACGGTGGTGCCGGTGGCTCGCGCTGAACCCACCGAGGGGAACAAGCCTTGGCGGATCGCCCATAACTGGGTAAATTCTTCAGGCCGGTCGGTGAATTGAAAGGGAAACAGGGTTGGCATTGCCGCGATGGAGTCAGTAATCACTGCAACCTGAGCCGTCAGATTCACCGGATTTTGCGCCCGGGTTTCTACCAGCAGCGCAGTAGCAGCTTCCGGCAGTTCCTTGAAATAGGCCGGCATTCCCGCCTTGTTTTCCACCGAACGGATCGATGCCCGATCCATCAGTTCTACTGCGGCGACGGGCTGATTTTTCAGCACTGCGACCGCTTCGCAGGCGGTTTTAATCTCCGGGAAAATCATCAAGGCCGTGGCTTTGTGGCTATGCTCTTCGACCGTGTGATAAGTAATCTCGGCGATAAAACCAAGCGTACCCTCAGAGCCGATCATCAAGTGCTGGAGAATTTCAAAGGGATCTTCGTAATCCACCAACGCATTGAGGCTATAACCACAGGTGTTCTTGATTTTGAACTTGGTGCGAATCCGCTCGGCCAATACGGCATCAGTACGGGTGCGCTGACCGAGTTGGGCGAGTTGAGCCAGCAAGGGGCCGTGACTGGCGCGGAAGGCTTCCCGACTGGCGGGATCGCCGGTGTCCAACACTGCGCCATCGGCCAGCATGACTCGCATGGTTTTCAGCGTCTGATAGCTGTTCTGAGCGATGCCGCAACACATCCCGCTGGCGTTATTGGCCGCGATCCCGCCGATCCAGCAGGTATTAATTGAGGCCGGATCAGGGCCAATCTTGCGCTGATAAGGCGCCAGATAACCGTTGGCATGACCGCCAATGATTCCCGGCTGCAAGCTAATCGTTGCTGCCTCATCACCGATTCGCCAATTGCGCCAGCCCTCGCCCAATTGCAGCAACACCGAGTCGGTGACGGCTTGCCCGGACAGGCTGGTGCCGGCAGCGCGAAACGTCACCGGCGTACTGTGAGTATGCGCTAGGCCCAGAATCCGCTGCATCTCTGCTTCATTCTCGACCCGCACTACCAATTGCGGAATCAGCCGGTACAGACTGGCATCAGTGCCATAAGCGAGCGTCCGCAGTGGATCGCTCACCAGTCGTGATCCAGGAATGAATTGCTGGAGATCACGGTGTAGTTGTTCATGCATTTTCGATAGCATGGGTCATTAATCCTCAGTTTGGTGGTGCGCACACCGGATAAAGCGGTGCGCTATTTTTTGCGCTACTGCGGAAATGAATCATCCAGAATCAGCACAATCAATTCCTTAGGGCCATGCACGCCGAAGGTTAATACCAATTCAATATCGGCGGTTTTGGACGGGCCTGAAATCAGCAGGGCATTAGTCGGCATTTGCTCCTGCCAATGCTCGCGGGTGATGGCCTGAGCCAGGGAATCATGGATTTGAGCGGCATCTAGCGCCGCAATATGTAGCGCCGGCGCGAGTGACATCAGCCCGGCCACCCCGCAACCGGCGACGCTCAGCGTCGGCGGCACCTGCGGCGGGACGCTGGTCGGAACCGCTTTCACGACGAATGCGATTACCGCCAACTGCACCGTCAACGCCGGATTTAATCTGGATACCGCGATCGTTCGAGCCGGCATTGCCTGGTCAGGCGCTCAGTTCGTCGCGGTGGGCGACGGAGTGATTCTCACCAGCGCGGATGGGCTGAACTGGACCGCCCAGAGCAGCGCAACCCTGTTCGCGGTCACCTGGGCCGGCAGCCAGTGGGTTGCGGTCGGCAGCGGGATTCTGACCAGCCCCACCGGCGCGGCCTGGACTGCGGCCACGGTCGGAACCCAAGACCTGCTTGGCGTCGCATGGTCGGGCGATCAACTGGTTGCGGTCGGCGTAAGCGGTGCCATCTTGACCAGCCCCAACGGCACAACCTGGACCGCCCGCGCTTCCGGCACGACCCAGGACCTCAGCGGGGTCGCCTTGGACACCCCCGACAATGTTTACATCGACCCCGGCTACTGGGTGTGGAACGGCAACGACTACGACACTTACGACAGTGGTACGCCCGGCAGCGCCGGCGTCCTCTCACAAGGACGTGAAGGACTGAGTGGTGGGGTCATCGGCGAAACCGCAAAGGTGATTGCATTGTTCATAACCAACAATCAAACAGCACATCCTCACCCATCACATAACGACGGCATCGGGGACGCAAGCTCTGGGACAGATCGCACAGCGGCGGCAAGCTGACGCCCATCCGCCCGGAACCGATGATCAGTGGCGCAATGGCGATTTGCAACCGATCCAGCAGCCCCTGCTCCAGAAAAGCCGACACGGTCAAACCGCCGCCCTCGACGAAAATCCCGAACAGACCATGGTCGCGCAATCGCTGCGCCAGCGCTGCTAAATCGAGCTGTCCAGCCACGCCAGGAACGCCCATGGTTTGGGCGTGACCCGGTCCCGGTTCACCAACCCGTTCCTCAACGCACGCCAGCCAGGTTGGCGCGGCCTGATCCTGAAAGATCTGGTAGTCAGCGGCCAGCCGGCGGCGAGGATCGAGAATGACCCGCGCCGGATTCGTACCGACAACCAACCGCGTGGTCAATTGCGGATTATCGCATTCCACTGTATTCGCACCGACCACAATGGCGTCGCACAGCGCCCGAATCCGGTGCAGATGGGTCAGGTTTTCGGGACCGTTGAGGGTGCGGGATGCGCCGGACAAGGTCGCGATCCGCCCGTCCAGGCTTTGCCCGAGATGGGCAATGATCAGCGGCTGGGCGCGGCAAGCCAGCGCCATCGGCAGATACAAATCCAGCAGTTTCGTACCGGCGGCGTTGATCGGCGCTTTGGCGATCCAGCGACCGCTAGCGGCGACCTCGATCCAGGTTGCGGGATCGGTCGCTGCAACCATCAGCGGTTGCCCCTCGGCATCAAATCCCAGACCCAGCCGATCCGGCATAACTTCCCACTGTCGCCGTATCTGCCGGAGGGCCAGGAGCAGCGCCCAGACCGGCTCCTCGGTCAGCGCTGGCTGCCGATCGAGCCGGCTCATCCGGAACCAGCCACAGGCGGATCAACCGGCTCGACTTCCTTGAGCCAGGTCAGCAGCAGGGTGTAGGCAATCGCCATCAGGGTCGGGCCAAGGAACACCCCTATCAGGCCATAGGCCAACAACCCGCCGATCACCCCGGCGAAGACCACCACCAGCGGCATACTCATGCCCCGGGTGATCAGCATGGGTCGCACGATGTTGTCCACGCCGCCGACCACCAGCAGACCCCAGATCGCCAGAAAGATCGCCCAGCCGGTTTGATCCTGCCAGTACAGCCAGACCGCTGCACCCAGGATCGGAAACGCCGCCCCCACTTGCGCGATAGCCAGCAGGAAGCAGACAAAGGTCAGCAGGGTCGCCAGCGGGACCTTAGCGATCAGCAGCCCGGCCAGCGCCAGACCAGCTTGCAATAGCGCGGTCAGCACCACACCCAGCGCCACGGCGCGAATCGCCTGCTGCGCCTGAGCGCGGGCTTCCAGCACCCGCTCGCCGCCGATCCGATCCGCCAGTCTCCGGATCAGGTCGTTGATCGCTTCGCCATTCAGGTAGAACACCAGCGAAAATACGATCACCATCAGAAATTGCAGGAACAGCTCACCGATGGCCCCGGCCTGATAAAGCAGCCAGCGCCCACCGGCCTGGATCGCCGGCCCCAGGCGCGCCCGAAAACTATCGCCGTCGCTGACTGCATCCCGCCAGGTTTCGGTCAGGCTGGTTCCGATCAGCGGCAGGTTTTCCAACCAGGCCGGCGGTTCGGCGGGAATCCGTTCGATCGCCGCCCGGGCATCCTGAAACAGGTTATCGCCATGCGCGGCCAGAGTGGAGACGCCAGCCAGCAACGGCCCGATCACGAAGCCGCCCAGCGCCACGACCAGCAGCAGGGCGCAGGCGGTCCGGGTCCAGCGCCACCGTTGTTGCAGCCAGGCCAAACCCGGCCAGGCGGTGATCACGATGAAGGCGCTCCACAACATGCTGGCCAAGAACGGCCGCAACAGTTGGAGGACGGCGATCAGCAGGACGCCTACCAGCAGCAACCGTAAAGCGGTGCGGACCGGTTCGGATAACGGGTTCGGGGAAACAGGGGGGTCGCTCATGCAGCGAAGGCTCCGGGAAAAGGCTATGCTTGGCGGGGTTTGAATGAACCACCACTTTCAACGCGCAATTTAAGGAGGCGTCATTATGCCCGACCGTTCAAGAATAGCCGCCTTGTTGGTGTTGTTCACTGGATTGCTGACGATGGTCGGGTGCAATAACGAGGATGACTGCCAGGATTGCGGCGTAAGCGCCGAGCCGCCGGCGATCATCAACGATGTCGCCAAGCGACCGGATCGGTTCAATGATTTTCTGCGCCTGATTTTTCTGTTTCCCAATCAACCATTCAGCGGTCTGTTAGGCCAGCCGGCGGCGGTCTATGCTCTGGCGGGACCAACCCGGTTTTACCAGCCGCCATTGCCGGTCAGCCAGGTTCCCCAGTATCCGGGACTCACCTACCGCGCTGACAAAACGCTGTATGCGATCCGCTGCCAGCCCCGTGATAGCGCCGCGCTGGAACCCGTTCTGGCGAGTTGGCCAAATGTCTATGCGCTGATCAAAACCGACTTCGGCAATCATGGTTATGCCTGTCCCGCGCCGCCGGGATCCGGGGAAAATGCGCTGTACTGTCTGATCAGTAATTATCAGGACACGCCATCCACGGTTTCAGTCGACAGCATTTATCCGGCGCTGGAAGTCGCGGTGCAACTGTTTGCCAATCCCGACGTGGTCAATGTTCTCAAGAACCGTTACGGGATTTATCAGGAGTTCAGCGGATTGGGTCTGTCAGTCAAGACGTATGACAACTACGCGCCGATGTCGGCCAAAGTAGTGCTGGATCATTCAGTGGTCCCGGAGTACCTGGTCAAAAATACGACCCTGGCTCAGGGTGAATGCCGGTGCATCCGGGTGGAGCCTTACGCCGGGCGCGAAAACGATCCGCTCGATCCAGATTTTATTACCCAGGCTGGATCAGCGGACTGCCCGGCAGTCAACAGCTTGCAGCGGGCGCGGTAGTCTTTCCCCCTCCTTATCTCTGGAAAATTTAGCCAAGGAGTATTCAAGATGCCTCGTGAGATCATCAGCACCGATCAAGCCCCCGCCGCGATTGGCGCTTATTCCCAGGCCGTCAAGGTCGGCGATACCGTCTATCTGTCCGGCCAGATTCCGCTGGACCCGGCCACCATGCAGATGGTTGAAGGCGGGATGGAGATCCAGATTCGCCGGGTGTTCGACAACCTGGCGGCGGTGGCTTGCGCTGCCGGCGGCAGTCTGGCCGATACGGTCAAGCTCCATGTGTTTCTGATCGATCTCGGCCATTTCGCCTTGCTGAATCAGGTCATGGCGGAGTATTTCAAGGAACCCTATCCGGCCCGGGCGGCGATTGGCGTTGCGGCATTGCCACGCGGGGCACAGATCGAAATGGATGCGGTGCTGGTATTGGGGGTGCCGGTTTAAGCGTTTCGTCCCCTCTCCGGCCAGCGGGCGAGGGGAGTGAACAGGTACATCAATTCCGTACTTGCCGCAACCGCTGCACCTGCTGATTAAACTGCGCCGCATCAACAAAACCGACGATCCGGTATTCGCTGCGCTCTTTCCCATCCGGGCCGAAAAATAGCAAAGCTGGCGGACCAACAATCCCGAACTGCCGCAATAACGCCTGATCATCGTCATTATTAGCGGTCACATCCGCCTGCAATGCCGTGATCTGCGCCAAGGTCGCCCGCACCGACGAATCAGCGAAAGTCTCGCGCTCCAGTTCCCGGCAGGTCACGCACCAGTCAGCATAAAAATCCAGCACCACTGGCTGCCCATTCGCCGCTTGCACCGCCTGCTTAACATCAGCCACCGTTTTTACCGGGCGAAACCCGGACTCAGGAAGTTCAGTCGCCGCCGCCGCAACCAACCGGATTCCGCGCAAGGGCTGCCACGGATCGCGCCCACCCGCTGCGACTCCAACCAGCAATAGAATCCCGTAAATCAGCAACACCAAACCCAGGCCCTTGACCAGCGTGCGCCAGGCGGGCGCGCCATGCGCCACCGGCTGCAGTACGCCCATATAGGTTGCGGTCACAATCAGCAGCGTCGCCCACAACGCCATGCTCGCCGCCGCCGGCAGAATCCGATCCAGCAGCCACAGCGCCACAGCCAAGAGCAATACCCCGAACACCGCTTTAACGCGCTCCATCCAGTGCCCGGCATGGGGTAGCCAGTGACCGGCAGACGCGCCAATCAGCAACAGCGGTGCGCCCATGCCCAGACTTAACGCGAAGAGCGCCGCTGCGCCCAGCGTCAGATCGCCGGTGACCGCAATGAAGGTCAGAACGCCGATCAGCGGCGGGGCAACGCAGGGACCCACGATCAGCGCCGACAACAAGCCCATTACCGCGACGCCAATATGATGGCCGCCCCGTTGGCGATTGCTCCAGTCCACCAGCCGGTTTTGCAAGGCGGACGGCAATTGCAACTCATACAGGCCGAACATCGACAGTGACAGCGCCACGAACAGCGCGCTGAACGCCGCCAGTACCCAGGAATTTTGAAACCAGATTTGCAGGTTCTGCCCCAGCAGCGCCGCCAGCATCCCGACAATGGTGTAGGTCGCGGCCATCGCCAGCACATAGGTTAGCGACAACAGCAGCGCCCGCCGCCGGGTCAGATTAGCGCCCTGACCGGCGATCAGGCTCGACAGGATCGGGATCATCGGAAACACGCACGGGGTAAACGCCAGCAGCAAGCCGAAGCCGAAAAAGGCCGGAATCGCCCAAAATTGTTGTTCGCCGAGCAACCGGGCCAACCGATCCTGTTCCGGTTCAATTTGTCCTTCTCCCCTCCTTGGATTTGGATAAGGAGGGGTGGCGCGAAGCGCCGGGGTGGTTTGAAGCTCGCCAGGCTTTGAATCAGCCGGGACTGCGCGAAGCGCCGGGGTGATTTGAGATTCCCTAGACGGAGAAGAAACCGGCAAGGTCACCGGCACAGTCTGACTCAGCGGCGGATAGCAGACCCCGATCTCGGCGCAACCCTGATAGTCCACCTTGATCCGCACTTCCTGTTCGGCGAACGATTCGCGATTCAGCCAGGCCGCGATCACCGCAGTCTGATGGAACACCTGCTGCGGGCCAAAGTAGGGATCATCCTTCGGTTCGCCGGGCGGAATCTCCAGACTGGTAATACTAACGCCCGGCGCATCGAGAACGCTTAATCGGAACTTGTCGCGGTACAGGTAATAGCCGGGCGCAATGGTCCAGCGCACCTCCAGCGTCAGCGGATCCAGCACATTGACGATGACTTGAAACGCCTGATCGGCATCGAGAATGTGTTGCTTTCCGGAATCGCCGAACCGGTCGAACAACCCGCCCGTCGCCGTTCCCGTCGCCAGCGCCAACAGTAGCCACAGCCATACCTGCCTATAACTCTTCATTCCACACTTCCCGTATTGTCGGCAATCCAGGCCAGATAAGCCGCCGATCCGGCCTGAATCGGCAGAGCAATGATTTCCGGGACCTGATACGGATGCAGTTCAATGATCCGGGCTTCCAGTTGCGGATAAACCGTGCGGCGGGTCTTGATGATTAGCAGCAGTTCGGCATCGCGCTGGATTTCGCCCTGCCAGCGATAAATAGAGGTCACGTCGGGAACCAGGTTGACGCAGGCCGCCAACCGTTCACTCACCACGGCCTCGGCGATGCGCTCGGCGACGACCTGATCCGGGCAGGTGCAATACACCGCCAGTGCTTGACTCTCCATGACCGATTCCTCTTGCAGTAGGTGACATTGGGCGAATTTCGACCGTGTGGTTGCGGACAGACCATAGACCCTGCCTTGCCCTTTTTCTTGCGCCGCCCCTTGAAATTTCCCCATCGTCCCCTACTTCGTGGTCAGCCCTTGACAGGGTGTTGCCGCTGACTATGATTGGCACTCACTAACGGCGAGTGCTAACACCACCAGCGCTAACCTCAGGTCAACCAACCTAAGCCATTCACTTTAAGGAGTTTTACCCATGAGTATTCGACCCCTGCATGATCGCGTGCTGGTCAAGCGTGTTGAAGAAGAAACCAAAAGCCCGGGCGGCATCGTGCTGCCGGGCGCTGCTGCCGAGAAGCCTTCGCGCGGCACCGTGAAAGCGGTAGGACGCGGCAAGTTGCTGGAAAACGGCGATGTGCGGCCCCTGGATGTCAAGGTCGGCGATCAGGTCCTGTTCGGCAAGTATTCGGGCAGCGAAGTCAAGGTCGATGGCGATGAGCTGATCGTGATGCGCGAAGACGAGATCATGGCGATCATCGACTAAGCAGCGCCCGCTCCAGTCCTTCACTTCCCGCCTTTCACCCCGAATTTCAGAGGAATTACCCCAATGGCTGCAAAAGATGTCAAGTTTGGCGATGACGCCCGTTCGCGCATGGTGCGCGGCATTAATGTTCTGGCTAACGCCGTCAAGGTGACGCTCGGCCCGCGTGGTCGTAACGTGCTGCTGGACAAGTCGTTCGGCGCCCCCACCGTGACCAAGGACGGCGTTTCGGTCGCCAAGGAAATCGAGCTGGAAGACAAGTTCGAGAATATGGGCGCGCAGATGGTCAAGGAAGTCGCCTCCAAGACCTCGGACGTGGCCGGCGATGGCACCACCACCGCCACCGTGCTGGCTCAGGCCATTGTCCGCGAAGGCATGAAGGCTATCGCCGCCGGCATGAACCCGATGGACCTCAAGCGCGGCATCGACAAGGCAGTCACCGCCACCGTCGAAGAATTGAAGAAGCTCTCCAAGCCCTGCACCGACGACAAGGCCATTGCCCAGGTCGGCACCATTTCCGCCAATGCTGACGAGAATATTGGCCGGATCATCGCTGATGCGATGAAGAAGGTCGGCAAGGAAGGCGTGATCACCGTTGAAGAAGGCAAGAGCCTGGACAACGAGCTGGATGTGGTCGAAGGGATGCAGTTTGATCGCGGCTATATCTCCCCCTACTTCATCAACAACCAGCAGAACATGAGCGCGGAGCTGGAAGCCCCGTATGTGCTGCTGTACGACAAGAAAATTTCCAATGTCCGCGACCTGCTCCCGGTGCTGGAAGGCGTGGCCAAGGCCAGCAAGCCGCTGCTGATCGTCGCCGAAGATGTCGAAGGCGAGGCGCTGGCGACGCTGGTGGTCAACACCATTCGCGGTATCGTCAAGGTCGCGGCAGTCAAAGCCCCCGGCTTCGGCGACCGGCGCAAGGCCATGTTACAGGACATCGCCATTCTGACCGGCGGCCAGGTGATTTCCGATGAAGTTGGTCTGAGCCTGGAGAAGACCACCCTGGCCGATCTGGGCACCGCCCGCAAGATCGTGATCGCCAAGGAAAACACCACGATTATTGATGGTTCTGGCAAGACCGAAGAAATTCAGGGTCGGGTCGAGCAAATTCGCCGCCAGATCGAAGAAGCCACTTCCGATTACGACAAGGAGAAGTTGCAGGAGCGGGTGGCCAAGCTGGCCGGCGGCGTCGCAGTCATCAAGGTCGGTGCGGCGACCGAAATCGAAATGAAGGAAAAGAAAGCCCGCGTCGAAGACGCCCTGCACGCGACCCGTGCGGCGGTCGAAGAAGGTGTGGTGCCGGGCGGCGGTGTCGCGCTGATCCGGGCGCTGCAAGCGATCAAGGGCCTGAAGAGCGGCAATCCCGATCAGGACCGGGGCATCGCGATTGCCCTGTGTGCGATGGAAGAGCCGCTGCGCCAGATCGTCGCCAATGCCGGCGAAGAGCCGTCAGTCGTCATGAACCGGATTGCTCAGGGTTCGGGCAACTTCGGTTACAACGCGGCGACCGGCGAATATGGCGACATGGTCGAAATGGGCGTGCTGGACCCGACCAAGGTTACCCGTTATGCCCTGCAGAACGCGGCCTCGGTTGCGGCGCTGCTGATCACCACCGAGGCGATGATCGCCGAACTGCCTAAGAAGGAGTCGGGCGGCGGTATGGGTGGCGGCATGGGCGGCATGGGCGGCATGGGTGGCATGGGTGGCATGGGCGATATGATGTAAGCGCAGCCCGCGCCTGCTGAGTTCTGAATGAAAAAGCCCCGCTTCGGCGGGGCTTTTTTCGTGGCGGTGAGGGGAGGGAACTAACCGCTGAGAGACTCATTAACAATGAACTGGCGCCCCGCAGCGTGGAAAAGAGAAAACTGCGTTCTGTTTGTTCTACAAGGTCATCCCCATGCGCTTTCCCTACGGCATTGCCGATTCAATACCCAACTGGAAACCGTGGTCGCACGTTACGCTCCCTGGCTGAAACATCCTACGCGACCGGCGAACTGGGGCCGCTGTGCGCGTTTCTGGAACAGCATTATTTCAAAGTGTTCGACAACCGGGATCTGCGCTGGAGCAATGAGTTGGTGGTCAAGACCGCATTTCTGGTGACGCTGTTCAACGATGCGTTTTACCTGATGGACTCGGAACCGGCGCTGGGGCGGCGCTATGCGGATTTACTGCTGCAGGTGCGTCCGGATATGCGCCAATACGCGCTGTGGGATCACCTGCTGGAATTCAAGGCCGTGAGTCATAAAGCGGTTGGGCTGACCAGCTAAGCGCTGCAAGAAAAGACCTAGGCGGAATTGCGGGCCTTGCCGGTGATTGCGGAGCAACTGGCAGAAGCAGAAACGCAACTGAGCGTCTACCGAGCGACGCTGGAGCAGGAGGCGGGCGGGACATTGAAGCTACGGACTCATGCGATAGTGTGTATCGGTCTGGAACGGCTGGTGTGGTAACGGTGGGATGAGAACGGGAACGATGCTGATAACGTTTGATGAAACCGGATTCCGGTGATGAGGCGATCGGAAGTCCTGTTCATGCTCCGGGAAGAGCCGCTCCAGTCAATATCGCCTATGCTTTAACTCAAACTCCCGAGCGTCCGAGTATAGCAATGAACCCTTCCTCTGCTTCCCCGAAACTTGTCCTGACCGCGCCGCTCTCCGGCCCGTTGCTGCCGATTGAGCGGGTTCCCGATCCGGTTTTCGCCCAGAAAATGGTCGGCGACGGCATTTCCATTGACCCGCTGGATCAATGCCTGCTTGCGCCTTGCGCCGGCCAGATCGTGCAACTGCATCCCGCCGGACACGCCGTCACCATCGCCACCCCGCAAGGGATTGAAGTGCTGATGCACATCGGCCTCGATACCGTGGGCCTCAAAGGCGCGGGCTTCACCCCCAAGGTCAAGGTTGGCGATACCGTGCAAACCGGCGAGGCGCTGATCGAATTCGACGCCGATTACATCGCCACTCACGCCAAAAGTCTGCTGACCCAGATTGTGATTACCAACAGTGAGCGGGTCGCGGTTTTCACCCCCCACTCCGGCTCAGTGATCGCCGGGCAGGATGTGATTCTGGAACTGACGCTGATCGATGGCCAAACTGCGGCGGCGGCGACTGACTCGGTGAAAACCGTGACCTCCGAGGCGATCCTGATTCCCAATCCGACCGGACTGCACGCCCGACCGGCGGCGGTGCTGGCCAATCTCGCCAAGAAGTTCAAGGCCGAAATTCGTTTGCAAAAGGGCGACGATCAGGCCAACGCCAAGAGTGTGGTGGCGATCATGGGGTTGGAAGTGGGATGCAGCGACAAGGTGGTGCTAATCGCCAAAGGCGAGGACGCCGACGCCGCGATTAGCACCCTGACCCCGTTGCTGTGGGAAGGCTTGGGCGATGAGGGTTACGCCCCGGCTCCGGCTCCGGCCAGCTTTGTGACTGCCGCCAGCGCCGCGCCTGCCCCTAAACCCCGTTCCGATGATCCCAATCTGGTGATTGGCGTGGCGGCTTCGCCCGGACTGGCGGTCGGCGAAGTGTTTCAGGTGCGCCATACCGAGCTGCAGGTCACTGAAGCCGCCGAGGGCGATCCACAACAGGAACGCGCCCGGCTGGAGGAAGCGGTCGGACAGGCCCGCAGCCAGTTGGAGGCGTTGCAGGCGCGCTTGCACGGCGAACGGGCGGCGGACAAGGCCGCGATTTTCGCCGCGCATCAGGAATTGCTCGACGATCCCGACCTGCTGGACATCGCTTATTCGGCGCTGGCCAAAGGCAAGAGCGCGGCGTTTGCCTGGCAACGGGCGTTCAGTACCCACGCCGACCGGCTGGCCAGTCTGCGCAATGAGTTGCTGGCAGCGCGGGCCAATGATCTGCGCGATGTGGGTCGGCGGGTGTTGACCCTGTTGACCGGCGCGGAACCGGAACGCCAGGAACCATCGATCAACGCCATTCTGGTCGCGGAAGAACTGACGCCCTCCGATACCGCCAGTCTGGATCGCAACCGGGTGCGCGGCTTTTGCACCACCCTCGGCGGCGCAACGTCCCATGTCGCGATTCTGGCCCGGTCGCTGGATATTCCCGCCGTGGCCGGGATTGAGCCACGGGCGCTGGAATTACCCAACGGCACTCCGGTCATCCTCGACGGCGGCAAGGGGACGCTGCGGTTGAACCCCAGCCCGGAAGAAATCGCCCGGATTCGCCAGACTCAGGACCAGTGGGCGGATCGGCGGCAAATCGATCTGGCGGCGGCCCATCAACCGGCGATCACCCTCGACGGACAGCGGGTCGAAGTGGTCGGTAATATCGGCGGGCTGGCCGATGCCGAGCAGATTCCGGCGCTGGGCGGCGAAGGCGTCGGGCTGTTGCGTTCCGAGTTTTTGTTCATGGAACGCAACACCGCGCCCAGTGAAGACGAGCAGTTTGAAGCCTACAAAGCCATTGCCGAGGCGCTGGGACCGGAGCGGCCGCTGATCATCCGCACTCTGGATGTGGGCGGCGACAAACCCTTGTCCTATCTGCCGATTCCCAAAGAGGACAACCCGTTTCTGGGCGAGCGCGGCCTGCGGGTCGGGCTGGATCGCCCTGAGATGCTGCGGACCCAGTTGCGGGCGATTCTCCGCGCCGCCGCCTTTGGCAAGGTGCTGATCATGTTCCCGATGGTCGGGCTGCTGTCGGAATTGCGCGACGCCAAGGCGATGCTGGAGGAGGAGCGGCAACAGTTGAACGTCGCTCCGATCCCGATTGGGATCATGGTGGAGATTCCGGTCGCGGCGGTGATGGCGGCGCAGTTCGCCCGCGAAGCCGACTTTTTCTCCATTGGCACCAATGACCTGACCCAGTACACCCTGGCGATGGATCGCGGTCATCCCAAACTCGCGCCGAAAGTCGATGGGCTGAATCCGGGGGTATTGCGGCTGATCGCCTGGACGGTGCAAGCCGCTCACGCCGAGGGTAAATGGGTCGGGGTCTGCGGCGGGATTGCCAGCGACCCGCAAGCCGTGCCCTTGCTGATCGGGATGGGCGTTGACGAACTGAGCGCCAGCCTGCCGACCATTCCCGGCATCAAGGCCCAGATTCGCAACCTGCGCCTGAGCGAGTGTCAGGCACTGGCGCAACGGGCGCTGACCCTGGAAACCGGCGCTGAAGTGCGGGCGCTGTGTCCCGATCCTTTCACCGAATCTGCTGAACCGGCCCGGAGCTAACCGTCATGTGGCAATCCATGTTCACTTTCCTGCAAAAAATCGGTAAGGCGCTGATGCTGCCAGTGTCGGTGTTGCCGGTCGCCGGCATTCTGCTGGGCATCGGCAGCGCCCACTTTGGCCTGATTCCCGAGCTGGCCTCCGACATCATGGCCCAGTCCGGCGGAGCGATTTTCGGCAGTCTGGCGATCATCTTCGCCATTGGCGTCGCGCTGGGTCTGACCCACAACGACGGGGTTTCAGCCCTGGCGGCAGTAGTCGGCTATGTGGTGCTGCTGGCGACCCTGGGCGTCATGGCCAAGGCGCTGGGCGTTGAATCGAAAAACCTGATGGGCATTATGTCCATCGATACCGGGGTATTCGGCGGCATTGTGATCGGCGGGATCGCGGCGGCGCTGTTCAACCGCTATTACCGGATCGAATTGCCGTCGTATCTCGGTTTTTTCGCTGGCAAACGCTTCGTGCCAATCATTACCGCCTTTGCCGCCATCGGGACTGGGATCGTCCTCAGCTTTTTATGGCCGCCGATTGGCGCCGGGATCAAAGCCTTCTCGCACTGGGCGGCGGAAAGCAATCCGGCGCTGGCGTTCAGCATTTACGGGGTGATTGAACGGTTGCTGATCCCGTTTGGCCTGCACCATATCTGGAATGTGCCGTTCTTTTTCGAGGTCGGCAACTATCTGGACCCGAATACCGGCAAGGTCATCACCGGCGAGATTCAGCGCTACATTGCTGGCGATCCGACCGCAGGCAATATGGCTGGCGGCTATCTGTTCAAGATGTGGGGTTTACCGGCGGCGGCGATTGCGATCTGGCACTGCGCCCTGCCCGAAAACCGCGCCAAAATCGGCGGGATCATGATTTCCGCCGCCCTGACCGCGTGGCTGACCGGGATCACCGAACCGATTGAATTCGCCTTCATGTTCGTCGCACCGGTGCTGTATCTGATTCATGCATTGTTGGCCGGGGTGGCCTATTTCCTGTGCATTGAGGTCGGCATCAAGCACGGCATGACCTTCTCGCACGGCACGATTGACTACATCCTGCTGTTCCCCCAATCGACTCATGCCCTGTGGCTGCTGGTGCTGGGGCCGTTGTGGGCGCTGCTGTATTACACGGTGTTTCGCATCGTGATTCTGAAATTCGACCTCAAGACCCCCGGTCGGGAAGTGGAAGAAGCGGTTTCGCTGGCCGACGCCCAATCCGATGTCGCGTTCAGCTTCGCCAAACAACTGACGCTGGCCTTTGGCGGACGCAGTAACATCAAAAATCTCGATGCCTGCATTACCCGATTGCGGGTGGAATTGGGCGATGTAGGCAAAGCCAGCGCCGCCAAGCTCAAGACGCTGGGCGCAGCGGGCGTGATCGTAGTCGGCAATAACATGCAGGCGATTTTCGGCACCCAGTCGGAGAACCTGAAGACCGACATGGAGGAATATCTGCGCACTGCCGGGCCGGAAGCCGATGCCGTGGAAGAACCGTCGCCGGTGACCGCGCCGCCGCCTGCCGGCATCGTGTCGAAACTGCGCGACCCGGAGGCGGCGGACAAGGCGCGGCAGGTGATCGCGGCGTTGGGTGGAGTGGGCAACATTCAGCGGGTCGATGCCTGCGCCGAGACCCGGTTGCGGCTGGTGGTCGGGAATGAAGGTTCGGTCGATGAGGGCGCATTACAGGCGGCGGGCGTGACCGGCGTGATGCGGCTGGACAATCAGACTCTGCATCTGATCGTTGGCCTGAATGCCGATCAGTATGCAGCGGAAATGCAGGGGCAGTTGGCGGGGCCGTGAGCATGTATTGAAAGCGGGCGTCCTTATCCATTCATAACGTGTAGCGACGCCTGCTAACAGTGCTATATCCTTCGCGTTTTTTACTGCAAATGGCCTCACATGAAGATTAGCGCTATCTCGCAGCCTGAAGTACAGCTTGGCAGTCAAATCGACAGACTCCTGAACGAGGACGTTGTCTATCTGCGGATCGTTTTTGTGTCAGCGTTCGTTGCTTTGCGAACGATCCTGCGTCTGCGTGAGCGTCTTTTGGCGCAGATGGAAGCCGGGGCATATCTGTGCTTCACCATCGGGATTGATCTTGGAGGAACCAGCCGTGAAGTTTTGGAAGAACTTTTGCGATGGAATTGCGAGACCTTTGTGTTTCATAACACCATTCCACGAGCTACTTTCCACCCCAAAATTTACCTCTTCGAGAGCGCAACGACGGCAAACCTTTTCGTGGGTTCAAACAACCTTACGGATGGCGGCTTTTACACGAACTACGAAGCAGCTACGCACTGCGATTTTGAATTGCCCGCCGATGCGGATGAGTACAAACGACTGTTAGAGCCGCTAACGCCGCTGATCGAGCCACAGGGAGTGATCGTTCGAAGACTCGATTTGTGCTTGATTCAAACACTCGTGGATCGAGGTGAATTACCCTCGGAAGCAGAAGCTCGGCAACGTCAGCGGGATCAGGTTCAAGCCCGGCGGCGCGGTAGCGCTTCTGTCCCCGCAAGTCCATTTGCTCCTGTCTCGGTTCCGCTGCCGCCATTGCTATCCAAGGTTTTAAGAAAAGAAGAACCTGAGCGTGAAGAACGGCAACTACCCGCGCAGACCGATGGAAACGCGCAACCACAACCCGCGCAACCCGAAGAACAGCCTTTGCGACCTGTTTCACCACGCCCTGCGGGCGTATTAGTGTGGCGAAAAACCCTTCGTCAGTCCGATGCATTGCAAGTCAATCCGGGTACTCATCCTGTTGGGGGCGTCCGGTTGACCCAGGCGCAGTTCGAGAACCCTTCCGGTCAGCGAATAGACCAGACGACTTACTTTCGCCAAATCTTTGCTGACTATCGGTGGGAGCATGAATCGGGCCGCCATCATGACCAAGAGCACGCTTTTGTGCCTATTCGGATCGTCATCCGCGGCCATGACTACGGCATTCGGAACTTTGAAATCAGCCACAAACCTTCTGGCGAAGCGGGCCAAGCAAACTACACAACCATCTTGAGATGGGGCCGTGAGTTTAGTCCGACGGTCTTGGTGGAGAACCTGACTGGAACTGTGCTATCTCTCTATGAGACGGCGGAACCCAATGCTGACTTCCTAATAGAAATCACTGATGCTGATTAATAGGGACCACTTAAATTGCGTCAGCTATCAATTCCGCCTCATCCGAAGACGAAACACGATGGCGGCGGTCGCGTAGTTTCAGCCAAGCGCCATGCAGCGATTCCTGATCCTCTTGGCTGATGCCGAGCTTTCCCAATACTAGAGCGTCCTGCATACGCAAAAAATCCGAGCCACTTTTTGCGCTGCGAAATCTTCCGTCTGCGGCTTTAAGCTCCGCGGTAGTCGCCTGAATAACCGGAATAAGGAGCCGTTCAATTTCTGAAGGAACCAGTTCGAGAACACCGCCTCCGTAGTGCCTGCCTTCCATTTCTGCGGTCAGACAAGTCAGGCTATTCACAAAACCCAGTACTAATGCCTCCGGCTTGATGCCCAGTGGCTGAATCCGGTAAGCCGTATCCGTCGTGTACGCATCTGCATGGTTCAGCACCAGTCGCGGATAATGGTGCGCCCTTTTTAGCATCGCGACCGGTGCGGAATAAACTGAGGGAACCTTGTACCACGTTTTCCGCGTCCGGCATTTAAAACGGGTGTGAAGTTGTTGGTTCAGGCCGATTTGCAGATAATTTCTCACGTTTTTTGGAAGACTTTCTATTTGATCTTCTTCAAACCACAAGAAATTTGCTGGCAGTCCGTTTTCCTTATTCGCTTCGTGGTCTATGTCGGAATAAACCAGTCCTTTCACATGGTCGCTTCGCCCAAACATGGGGTGCGCCCAGCGCTGCAAAGCGAATTTTTCAACAATTGCGTCAGGGACAAGAAAAAATTTATTAGCTCCGGTTACGATTCCCACGTCCACGGAAGCAATATCTCCAAATTTTTTAATATCATCGCGAGCCTTAAGTTTAGCAAGCAATTCTCGCTCATTGAGCGAAAGGAACACCGGCATCCACTTTCCTTCAATCGTGACGCCATTGGTATATGTGGCCCTCTGGAAGTAATCCTCCGGGTCATCATTTAGCGCTTGTCGAGATTTAACTGGAATAATAGCGACGCCCATCCCCTTTTCAGATACCGCCCGTTTTTTCTCGGTCATCAGTAGCACTGTTCCCTGCAGGGTATCACCGAACCAAATTTCTTCGGGATCAAGAATAAGGATTTTTGAACATTGTTCGGTCAAGTAACGGCGCAAAGACTGGGCATGTGGAATATGAAAAATTTCCGATGGAATCACCATCGCAAGCCGTCCTCCGGGTTTAAGCAATCGGATTGCGGCTAAAACAAAGGGCACCCATGCATTCGTGTGTTTTGTGAAAGGTAAATTGAGCTGACTGAATATCTTCTCTGCTAATAGTTGCTGCTTGGTCGGCAAATACTGATAACGGATGAATGGAGGGTTGCCGACAACGGCATCAAAACCTTCCTCATTTTGTCCACAAAAAAGAGACCAGCGCAGGAAATCGGTATTCTGAATTTGAACGGAAAGATGAGTTCGGCTTGCTGCTTTATCGGCTTCCTGTTCATTAAGTTCGCAAGCCGTAATTCGTTTCAGGCTACTGATCTGAGCTTCTTCAATGGCTTTAAGGAATGCGCCATCGCCACAACTGGGTTCGAGAAGCGATTGTGGCTCTGATGATTTGATCCATCTTGCCAAAAATGAGGCAATTGCAAGATCCGTGTAGAAACCGCCACGGAGTTTTTGCTCAGACTCAAATTCAATGAAGTTCATTAGAACCTGCTTTTGTTCGAGAGATGCCATTTGAAAGAGAGTGAACTTTTGACTTTAGCAGGCTCACTGCTTCACTCCATAGATGACTGGATTTTCATGAAGCATGTTGATTGCTTGTGCAGCGGCAGGGTTATCAGCGTACTCAAGGCGAAACTTCTCAACAATTCGACGCGCCTCGATCTCGATGGGATCGATTTCGAAAAACCTCGCGATTGCGCTTGCCTGCGCGATAGTCAACAAACGCTGCCCCAACTCGACCTTGCTGAGGTGTGCCTGGTCCATCTCGGCGGCAGCGGCAACGACTCTCAATGGCAACTGTTGAGACTCGCGTATGCTTCGAAGCCACTCTCCGAAGCGCTGGGAGGCATCCGGGTATGTTGATTTATTTTGTCTAGCCATAGCATGGCTAAATACTCGATCATTTGCCGTGTTGCAAGAAGCAAGTGATTCAGCTCCTCATCTGCGCACGGCGAGGAGCTATTTCCCTCTATGGGGAGTTGTCGCTAATCGGTGGCGAGACATAGCCACCACAGAGCCGATTGGATTATTCTTCTACTCGCTCACCGCCGGTTTTTCGTCGACAGGCCGCGCCTGAGCATGGACTGACCCGGACAACCAAAGAGGAGTGCAAACCATGAGCAAAAGCGTGGATATCAAGAAGGAACCCAAGAAAAAACCGGCCAAGACCATGAAGGAGAAGAAGGCCGAAAAGAAAGTCAAGAAGGAAGCCAGAGGAGCCTGAATCCAGGTTGTACATCCTCGCGAATCCTTGGCGCTCATCGCGCATTACCGGTTTATCGCCGGTAATGCCTCCAACCCAGGCAGCGACAACGTTCTCCAGCGGATTTTAGCCGCCGCCCGACTGAAACCGCAGCCGCGCCCGCACCAGCGCTCCGCCCGGTTTACCCCGGCTGAGATCCAGCCGACCATAGTAAACTTCCTCGACCAGATCCCGCACCACAGCCAGACCGATACCGTGACCCGCCACGGTCGGATCGGCCCGTTGACCGCGATTCAGCAACAGCGGCGCTTGTTCGGGGGGAATGCCGGGGCCATCATCTTCGACTTCCACCACCAGTTCAGCCCGTCCGCCATGCTCGGCAGGATAGGCCCGCACCACCACCTGCCACCGACTCCATTTGCAGGCGTTGTCGGCCAGATTACCGAGAATTTCCAGCAGATCGCCTTCATCGCCATAAAACACCGTGCCTGGCGCGACTTCGCAATGCAGTTGCAAGCCGCGATCGGCGTAGACCTTGGCCAGCGAATCGAGAATCTTGCGGGCGATAGGCGCGACCGGCAGCGGTGCGCTCAGGGCAATCCGTCCAGCCGCCGCCGCCCGCTGCAACTGATAGTCCACGGTGCGGTTCATCCGTTCCACCTGCTCGGCCAGAGTCTGGCGTAATTCCTCCGGCGGCGCATGGCGGTCCAGTTCGCCGCGCAGCACCGCCAGCGGCGTTTTCAGACTATGCGCCAGATCGCCCAACGCGTTCCGGTAGCGTTCCAGATGGGCGTGACCCTGGCGGATCAGCACATTCAGATTAGTGGTCAGGGGTTGCAGTTCTTCGGGGTAGTCATGACCGAGTTCAATGCGCCGACCGGCTTCAATATCAGTCACTTCCGCCGCAACCCGGCGCAGCGGCTTCAAACTCCAGCGCAGGATCAAGCCCTGTGCCGCCAGCAGCACCGCACTGGCCGCCAGCAGCCAGCCCCACAGGCTGCGCCGGAAACTCCAGAGCTGATCGCGGAAATCAGTCTGGGTTTCGGCCACCCGGAAGGTGTAGAGCTGATAGCGGTTGGGGGCCATTTCCCAACTGACCGTAAACGCCAGCATGAACAATGGCGTGTCGTCAGCGGATTCCAGGGCGGCGAACTGGGTATCGCCGGACGTGCGGACCGCAGGGAAAAAGGGCAGCGCCAAGCCCAGCAGGGATGACGAATGCCAGACGATATTGCCCTGACTGTCCATGACATCGGCGTACAGGCCGGAGTCGGGGAGAGAGAAGCGGACTTCAGGCAGCGCCTGGGGCAAGGTTAGCCGGTTTAATCCGTCTACCTCGACCGCGCCCAGCAGCATGTAGACCTGGGCTTGCAGCCGGTCCTGCACCGCTTCCACTGCGCTGTCGCGGAACGCCCGATCCAGGGTCAGACCGGTCAGGCCGAGAAAGGCGGCCAAGACGAGACTGGCGGCGATCAGCAGGCGACGGTTAAGAGAGTCCAAGAGCGCTCAGCTTGCAGAGCGCTCCAGACCAATCCGGTAGCCGCGCCCGCGCAGGGTTTCGATGGGATTCAGGGTCCGGTCGGGATCGAGTTTGCGGCGCAACCGGCCAATCAGCACCTCCAGCACGTTGCTGTCCCGATCCTCATCTTCCTGATAGAGATGCTCGGTCAACTCGGTCTTGGAAATGACCGTGCCGGCCCGCAGCATCAGATATTCCAGCAGCTTGTATTCGTAGGCGGTCAGCTCGACTTTTTGCCCGGCGAGAGTGACCTGTTGCGCACCGGTGTCCAGCGCGATGGGTCCGCAGGCTAGCACTGCCTGGGTCCAGCCGCCGGTGCGGCGAATCAGCGCCCGCAATCGCGCCAGCAGCTCTTCGGTATGAAACGGCTTGACCAGATAATCGTCAGCCCCGGCCTCTAGTCCTTCGACCTTGTCCTGCCAGCGCCCCCGGGCGGTCAGAATCAGGATCGGAAAGGCGCGGCCCCCCGTTCGCCAGCGCCGGATCACCTCGATTCCCGGCAGATCGGGCAGGCCGAGATCGACAATCGCGGCATCCAGTGGGTATTCCTGGCCGAGATACAGGCCGGTGCGGCCATCGGCGGCGGCGTCCACCGCGTAGCCCTGCTCCCGTAACTGGGCAACCACCTGTTCCCGCAACGGGGCTTCATCTTCAATAATCAGAATACGCATGGTCGGAGGTCCGGTCGGAAGGCGATGAGATTAATCCCGCATCTTGCCGCTGGCGGGGTCAAAATGCAGACTGCGCACCCGGCCATTCTGCTCCAGAATCCGCACCCGATAGCCGGGCTGGCCGTTCTGATCCGCGCCCTGGACCCCCAGCACCCGTCCGCCGGTCGCTTCGCGGGCGGCGTTGGCGGCCCGGTCGGGATCGGCGAACTGCCGAGGCGGCGGCGCATAGCCACCCTCCCGGGGTGGCCGCCCGGACTGGGCTTCGACGCCAGCGGCGACCAGCAACCCGGCCAGCGCCACCGCTATCGATCGCCACCATCGCTGTAAGCTGTGGGACATGACGGGGAAGTTCTGCTTGGCTATGAAAGAAGCATACAAGCTATCGAATTGAGCATGAATCCGTCCTGAATCATGGCGTATTTTGTGGTATTCAACGGTGGAGCCGGGATTCAGTAGGGATTCAGCCGGTCGCTCATAGGCTGAATCGCAGAATTAAAACCGCGTATTTCATCAGCGCGGATCACAATCATCCATCAGGAGCAGCGGCAATGACAAGCAAATGGCAGGCGGGGTTGATAGTAGCGCTGATGGCGCTGGGGCCAACCGCAGTCTGGGCGCAGCGGTATAACACCAGCAATCTGGACGTCAATATCGTCGACGACCGGGGCCGGGCCTTGCGGGAATACCCGGTGCGGGGCGAGAGCCGGGGCGCGGTTTACAAGGCTTACGTCGAAGCCACCCGCGGCCGTAATTATTCAGTGCAGGTTCGCAACCGCAGCAGTGAGCGGATCGGGGTTGTGATCGCAGTGGACGGGCGCAACATCATCAGTGGCGACCGCTCCAATCTTAGCTCCAGCGAGCGGATGTATGTGCTGGGGCCGTATCAGCAGGAAACTTATGAAGGCTGGCGCACCGGCAAGGATCGGGTTAACCGCTTTTACTTCACCGAAGAGGGCGATTCCTACGCCGGAGCCTGGGGCGATTATTCAGCGATGGGGGTGGTCGCGGTGGCGGCGTTCCGGGAAAATCGGCCGCAGCAATCCTGGAGTCAGGACGGTCCCGGTTATGGCGATCAACGTGGGTTGCGCAAGCCTCAGTCATCGGCTGAATCCGCCGCACCGTCTGCCGGTGCAGCGCCACGGATGCAATCCGCACCCGCACCCGGTACTGGTTACGGCGAGACTGAATACTCGCCCTCGCGCAAGGTGGAGTTTGAGGCCGAGCGGCAACCGTTTGCCAAGTTTCTCCTCAAGTACGCCTGGCGCGAGACGCTCTGCCGGCAGGGTGTGATTGATTGTGGCGATAATCCTCGCCCACCGCGTGGCAACCGGCTCTGGGATGACAATAACGATTACACGCCACCACCACCGCATTCTGCTCCTTACCAGGGTGAGAGCTGGCGCTAAAGCAGTAGCGGTTTGCTCATCATCCGGTTTGAACCATCGCCCTCCTTGAAATCCAAGGGGGGCGATTTTTTGCCAAACGCACTATTAAGGACGTCGCCCATGGCGCTCTGGAACCTGGATTACTGGCGGCGACTGCGCGAAGCGTTGCTGAATCCACAGATCGATCCGGTCAAACTGGATGAGGCGTTGCGCGAGGCGCGGGACCAGCAACCCTTGCCGGTGCTGTGGCTAATCGGCAAGGCCCAGGCTGGCAAGACCTCGATCATCCGCGCCCTGACCGGCAGCGAAACCGCCGAGATCGGCAATGGTTTCCAGCCTTGCACCCGCACCGCCCGGTTTTACGACTTTCCTGCTGAAGCGCCGGTGGTCCGGTTTCTCGATACCCGGGGACTGGGCGAAGTCGCCTACGATCCCGCCGAGGACATTCACTACTGCGAAGCACAGGCGCACCTGATGCTGGCGGTGGTGAAAGCGACCGATATTCGCCAGGATGCGGTGTTCACGGTGTTGCGTCAGGTCCGCAAGCGCCATCCCGAATGGCCGATGCTGATTGCCCAAACCGGTCTGCATGAAGCCTATCCGTCTGATGCCGACCATCTGCAACCCTATCCCTACCACCAGCAACCGCTGCCACCACAGGTTCCTGGTGATTTGAACCGGGCGTTGATCGCGCAACGGGAACGGCTGGGCACCTTGCCCGGTTCAGCCCCGGTACTCTGGGTCGCCATTGACCTGACCTTTCCGGAGGACGGCTGGGAGCCGGTGAATTATGGCCTGGAGGCGCTGTGGGCGGCGATCAGCGCGGCCTCGACCCTGGGCTTGCAGGCGTTGCTGCAAGGCGATCCGGGTGTACGCGACGCCTACGCCCGCGCCGCTCATCCGCATATCGTTGGTCATGCCCTGATCGCGGGAGGAATCGGCGCGATGCCGCTGATCGATCTGGTTGGGGTGCCGGCGGTGCAGGCCAAGCTGCTGCACAGTCTGGCGACGCTGTACGGCCAGAACTGGGATCGGCGGATGGTGGCCGAGTTTCTCGGTCTGCTCGGCGCGGGCATCGGGGTCGGCTATGTGGCGCGACTGCTAGGCCGGGAAGCGATCAAGCTGGTTCCCGGCTGGGGCCAGACACTGGGGGCGATGTGGGGCGCGACCGCCGGCAGCGTCACGACTTATGCCCTCGGTAAGTCCGCCGCTTACTACTTTGCGAGACTTAAACAGGGCGGTTCAGTCGATTCGGCGGCGCTGCGGCGGATTTACGCCGAGGCGCTGAACAGCGGTGCGGATTTGCTGAAAACACCATCGGGAACACCGCAGCCATGACCACGATCTTCACCCGTCTTGACCGCTGGCGACTGATAGCGCTGTTGTTATGGGCCTTGCCGGTGATCGCGCTGCTGCCGCTGGGTGGGTTCTGGCTGTGGCAGGCCAGGGCGCTGTCGTGGTGGCTGCTGGCGATGGTGGTGTGCAGCGCCGCCGGCTACGGGTTGCAATACCTGCTGCTGCGCCGGGATCGGCGGTTGCTGGTCGAGGCGGCGACCGGTCCCGATCCGCACTGGCCGGTGCGAGCGGATCTGGCCTGGACGGCGGTTGCACAGTATGCCGAAGCGGTGAAACCGGAGGATTGGCCGCTGAACGAGGGTGGCCGATTGTGGACCCTTGGCCAGCAAACCTTGGAAATCGTCGCCCGGTATTACCATCCAAAAGTGGATCGGCCGCTGCTGGAGCTGACGGTGCCGCATACCCTGCTGATCATCGAACGGGCCAGCCGCGATTTGCGGGCCACGGTCACGCAGCAGATTCCATTCAGCCATCGTCTGACCATTGGCGATCTGACCCGGGTCTGGCAGTGGAAAGCGTCCGCCGAACGGTTGCTGAATGTCTATCGGGCTGGGCGGCTGTTGTTCAATCCTGCGGATGCGCTGCTGAGCGAAGCCTGGGGGCATTTGCGCGGTCAGGCTTATGGCGCAGCCTGGACCGAAACGCACCGCTGGCTGTTGCGCGAATATGTCCGCAAGGTGGGTTATTACGCGATTGCGTTGTACAGCGGCCGGTTGACTTTGACCGAGGGCGAATTCGTTGAACCGATGCCTGAGACTCCCACGCCGCCGCTTAATGAACCGTTGCAAATTCTGATTCTGGGCCGGGCGAATGCGGGCAAATCGAGCCTGATTAACGCGCTGTTTGGCCGGTTGACGGCGGTGACTGATGTGTTGCCGGAGACCACGCCTGGCCTGACCGCCTATCCGCTAGAGCGCGAGGGGTTGACCGCCGCCCTGATTTTCGATGCGCCGGGTTGCGATTCCGGCGTGTTGAGTGAAAAGGCGTTGCTGAAAGTGGCGGTTAAGGCGGACTTGATCCTCTGGGTGTGCGCAGCGCATCGCGCTGATCGGCAACCAGATCGGCAACGGCTGGATCAGTTACGGGCAGTGTTCGCGGCTCGTCCGGATCATCGTCCGCCGCCGATTCTGGTCGCAGTCAGCCATATTGATCAGTTGCGCCCGCAGCGGGAATGGCAACCACCCTATGATCTGCTCAATTCCCAGAGCGGCAAAGCGGCGACCATCCGGGCGGCGGTAGAAGCGGTGGCGGCGGATTTGACGGTTCCCGCAGCGGACGCGATTCCGGTGTGTCTGGCGGAAGGGCGGATTTACAATGTGGACGATGTGTTGTGGTCGGCCATCATCGCCCGGCAGGACGAGGCGTATCGGGTGCGGTTCCTGCGCTGTCTGGAACAGCGCAAGCAACAGGAAAACTGGCCTCTACTCCGCGAGCAACTAGCGAATGCCGGGCGATGGCTGTGGGATCGCCGTCATAGGGTGAGCGCCAGCGATCCCACTCGCCTTAATTAAGATTATTCATGACGCAGCATAAAGAGTCTTAATCCCTTCTTAATCAGGGCAAGGTGCTGAAATATTCCTTCCCTGGCCGCTGCTTCCCGGCGTGGAGTCTTAATCCCTTCTTAATCAGGGCAAGGTGCTGAAAAACGTCTTACCGCAACCTTGGAAGCAAGGGTGGTCAGTCTTAATCCCTTCTTAATCAGGGCAAGGTGCTGAAAAGCCGCTGCCCGCAAGACTTTAGGATTGAAGGGTGTCTTAATCCCTTCTTAATCAGGGCAAGGTGCTGAAAGGAATACTGGGCTGGTAAACTGCAATATGCCAGAAGTCTTAATCCCTTCTTAATCAGGGCAAGGTGCTGAAAGCAAGGCAGGGGGTGCGGTGCAGGGGACTATCAGTGTCTTAATCCCTTCTTAATCAGGGCAAGGTGCTGAAAGATGATGCGTGGTGGCAGTTACAGTATGCCCAAAGGTCTTAATCCCTTCTTAATCAGGGCAAGGTGCTGAAAGCGAGCATTTTTAACAAAAGGAGGACATAATGTCTTAATCCCTTCTTAATCAGGGCAAGGTGCTGAAAGCCGGACCGCGGCACCGTCCAGGTGCCGCCACGTCTTAATCCCTTCTTAATCAGGGCAAGGTGCTGAAAAAACCGGAGAATTGCAATGGCCGTAAAGACTACCGGTCTTAATCCCTTCTTAATCAGGGCAAGGTGCTGAAACGGCTTTAGCGTCGCGCAAGTCGGCAGCATGATGGCGTCTTAATCCCTTCTTAATCAGGGCAAGGTGCTGAAATGGCGCGGTGGTGAATGTGGAATCGGCTGAACAGTCTTAATCCCTTCTTAATCAGGGCAAGGTGCTGAAACGCCGAACGCGCCGGACATCACTGTCTGGCAGCACGTCTTAATCCCTTCTTAATCAGGGCAAGGTGCTGAAACGTTCGACAACGCGCTGATCAAGGTTATCGCCGCCCGTCTTAATCCCTTCTTAATCAGGGCAAGGTGCTGAAACCGACGGGAAGCTGAACCTTCCCGCGAATCAAGCCGTCTTAATCCCTTCTTAATCAGGGCAAGGTGCTGAAACACAGGATGTAGTTGGTGGAGACGGGAACTTCGTCTTAATCCCTTCTTAATCAGGGCAAGGTGCTGAAATTTTGTTGGAGAAAACAATGATCTTCAACCCCGTAGTCTTAATCCCTTCTTAATCAGGGCAAGGTGCTGAAACTGCCGGGTGGGCGTTTCTTGGCAGGAGCCACGGTCTTAATCCCTTCTTAATCAGGGCAAGGTGCTGAAAGCCGAACTCGGCGAGGAGTACGCAACGCCGGTTACCGTCTTAATCCCTTCTTAATCAGGGCAAGGTGCTGAAAAGTCAGCCGTTGGCTGACGCTTGGGATATAGCGGGAGTCTTAATCCCTTCTTAATCAGGGCAAGGTGCTGAAATGGTTAGCAAGATCAACACTCAGACGTTTACCCCGTCTTAATCCCTTCTTAATCAGGGCAAGGTGCTGAAACAGTAGGAGGGTTAAAGATGATGACTTTTGGGTTGCGTCTTAATCCCTTCTTAATCAGGGCAAGGTGCTGAAACACCTCGAGGTGCTCCCATGTCGAGCAGGGCCGGCGTCTTAATCCCTTCTTAATCAGGGCAAGGTGCTGAAACTGTGATCTTTGGTTATGTCCATTTGAATCTTGGTCTTAATCACTTCTTAATCAGGGCAAGGTGCTGAAAGGGCAGGTCAAACTTTGTAACAGATCCACGAGATGTCTTAATCCCTTCTTAATCAGGGCAAGGTGCTGAAAGGCCTTTTTGAAACAGATGCAGCCGCGCTTGTCGCGTCTTAATCCCTTCTTAATCAGGGCAAGGTGCTGAAACATGAAGAGGGTCTCGATTTTCCGCTGGATTCGTCCGTCTTAATCCCTTCTTAATCAGGGCAAGGTGCTGAAAGCCATCGACGTTGTAGAATGCGATGTCGATGTGGTGTCTTAATCCCTTCTTAATCAGGGCAAGGTGCTGAAACGTTGCTGATCATCAAGCGGACCCTCGACAACGAGTCTTAATCCCTTCTTAATCAGGGCAAGGTGCTGAAACCGCTCACGGACGAGAGAGAGCAGTACGGCTGGGTCTTAATCCCTTCTTAATCAGGGCAAGGTGCTGAAATACCCATCACCGTTGGCATGTGTTTTATTATACATGTCTTAATCCCTTCTTAATCAGGGCAAGGTGCTGAAACTTTCCCTGGGGTTTCAGTAGGTCTGTCCGGCGTGTCTTAATCCCTTCTTAATCAGGGCAAGGTGCTGAAAGGGCCCCCGTGGGGGCGGTTGCGACGCCAATCACGTCTTAATCCCTTCTTAATCAGGGCAAGGTGCTGAAACCAATGAAACGCCAAAGCTGGACCGTCGATCGTAGGTCTTAATCCCTTCTTAATCAGGGCAAGGTGCTGAAACTATTGAGGAATATGGGTTTGGTGGATTTAGGTCTTAATCCCTTCTTAATCAGGGCAAGGTGCTGAAACCACTTGGATCTTTAAATGTCCGAATTCCCCTATGTCTTAATCCCTTCTTAATCAGGGCAAGGTGCTGAAAGTGAAAAAACATTCCCGCTGGGCCGAAGCGGTATTGTCTTAATCCCTTCTTAATCAGGGCAAGGTGCTGAAACCATGCGGGCGAGCAGATTGCCGTCCATGTGGACGGTCTTAATCCCTTCTTAATCAGGGCAAGGTGCTGAAACCGAACCCTCCGGCGGAATAGACCCCGAAACGGACGGTCTTAATCCCTTCTTAATCAGGGCAAGGTGCTGAAATTACAGGAGCTGAAAGACTAGATTTTTCTTTTGGGTCTTAATCCCTTCTTAATCAGGGCAAGGTGCTGAAACTGGTTACAGTGAGCAAGGATGCTCAGGCGGCAACGGTCTTAATCCCTTCTTAATCAGGGCAAGGTGCTGAAAAGACGGCAGCATCACTATTCACGACGCCAGCATGATGTCTTAATCCCTTCTTAATCAGGGCAAGGTGCTGAAAGCGGTTGTGATGCACAACACCATTATTGGCATGTGTCTTAATCCCTTCTTAATCAGGGCAAGGTGCTGAAAGGATCCTCGACAACGATATGGAGATGAGTTCTCCGTCTTAATCCCTTCTTAATCAGGGCAAGGTGCTGAAATGGATTTATCCTTAATAACCTCTATTGAGGAACACGTCTTAATCCCTTCTTAATCAGGGCAAGGTGCTGAAACCGAAGCGGTATTCGACTCGCCGATTTACGCGGCGTCTTAATCCCTTCTTAATCAGGGCAAGGTGCTGAAACACACCGAGCTTTTTCTTTTGTTGGCGACTCGCCCGTCTTAATCCCTTCTTAATCAGGGCAAGGTGCTGAAACAACTTTGGCACGGGTCATCTGTTTCAATCCTTGTGTCTTAATCCCTTCTTAATCAGGGCAAGGTGCTGAAACACCTGGAGAACATCCAATGCCCTGCTATATCGTCTTAATCCCTTCTTAATCAGGGCAAGGTGCTGAAAATTGATCACACGGAGTTCACCTCCAAGAAAGATGTCTTAATCCCTTCTTAATCAGGGCAAGGTGCTGAAACAAAAATTTGTTCAATTGTGTTGAGGAGTTGGAGTCTTAATCCCTTCTTAATCAGGGCAAGGTGCTGAAAAAGAGTTGTAATAAATCAATCCCACAACGAAGTAGAGTCTTAATCCCTTCTTAATCAGGGCAAGGTGCTGAAAATTTACTCCCGGCATTTCTATCTTTTGGGACTCGGTCTTAATCCCTTCTTAATCAGGGCAAGGTGCTGAAACCCGCATGGGGTCGGCAAAACCACCTTCGCTGCCTGTCTTAATCCCTTCTTAATCAGGGCAAGGTGCTGAAACATGTCGAGGTCAAGCGCTACGAGCAGCCGGACGGGTCTTAATCCCTTCTTAATCAGGGCAAGGTGCTGAAAGCAGTCCTGAAAATTTCTATGATTGGGAATCCGAGTCTTAATCCCTTCTTAATCAGGGCAAGGTGCTGAAAGCTGAAACCAGTCGTACCTTGAACGCGCTCTGTGCGTCTTAATCCCTTCTTAATCAGGGCAAGGTGCTGAAATTTCCGGCCAGCGGGAGTGGGGCCGGGCGCGAGGTCTTAATCCCTTCTTAATCAGGGCAAGGTGCTGAAAGGATTAAAAAACGGCAACGCCCTGAGCAATACAGGGTCTTAATCCCTTCTTAATCAGGGCAAGGTGCTGAAAGCCCGGTTCGCCGGGCATCCCCGAACACACCGCCCCGGTCTTAATCCCTTCTTAATCAGGGCAAGGTGCTGAAACTCCACCAGGAGCCGGACCCGCAGTTCACGCCCGCCGTCTTAATCCCTTCTTAATCAGGGCAAGGTGCTGAAAGTGCCCGGTTCGCCGGGCATCCCCGAACACACCGCCGTCTTAATCCCTTCTTAATCAGGGCAAGGTGCTGAAAGCAATACAGGGCAGCGTCAGGTTCTTTTTAGCGGTCTTAATCCCTTCTTAATCAGGGCAAGGTGCTGAAAACCCATCAACAAGCCGCATGAAACGCCCTCCCGACTGTCTTAATCCCTTCTTAATCAGGGCAAGGTGCTGAAACGAAGCCTATGTCGAACAGGAGGAAATGATCGCGGGTCTTAATCCCTTCTTAATCAGGGCAAGGTGCTGAAACGATGCTAAAAAATCCTCTTGAGCCGAAAGGCTTTGTCTTAATCCCTTCTTAATCAGGGCAAGGTGCTGAAACCGCCGCCGGCCTGACTTCCCTGAAGAATGTCAGGTCTTAATCCCTTCTTAATCAGGGCAAGGTGCTGAAAACACGCATCCTGCGGCATGGCCGCAGGATGCCCGTCTTAATCCCTTCTTAATCAGGGCAAGGTGCTGAAATGCATGGCAGCTACCTGAAAGATGCCGGGCTGGTTGTCTTAATCCCTTCTTAATCAGGGCAAGGTGCTGAAAGCAAGCTGACCGGCAAGGCCGCTGCGGCTATTGCGTCTTAATCCCTTCTTAATCAGGGCAAGGTGCTGAAATCGTTCTTTGCATTGCATCTTAAGTACTATCCTGAGTCTTAATCCCTTCTTAATCAGGGCAAGGTGCTGAAAGATATTGCGAATCAATACTATAACGGCAATAAGGGTCTTAATCCCTTCTTAATCAGGGCAAGGTGCTGAAAGAATAAAGACTCTATCCCTGATGACACGATTGCCGCGTCTTAATCCCTTCTTAATCAGGGCAAGGTGCTGAAAATAACTTATCGTTCGCATACTACCCTGCGACGATGTCTTAATCCCTTCTTAATCAGGGCAAGGTGCTGAAAGCCTCGGCGCTATAAAATCTTTTAAAACAACTAGTTGCAAGGGTGATTACCAGGAATTTTGTTGTTTGAAAAGTTATCTTTTTTGCCATATCGCAATAACTGTTGTTTTATTGCAAAAACGCAGCGTCGAAGCCATCAACGAGATGAAGTGTAGCGGAGAAAACCAGGAGGGCAAGTGTTGCGTGGCACATTATTTCGCGCTTTCCAACCCAGTGTTCAGTGCCCTCTCGCCCGTTCACTGGGAAGAGGGTTAAGAAAATTGGGTAAGCTTTTTATAAAACTAACATTGAGCAACCCCCCACCAAGCTTTTTTCAATATATATAACTTTTTGGGTTCATCGTGGTTTGTTGTGGAACCAGTCCCACCTCAGCGAGGTGATCTAGCTAACCTATTGATTGGCAATGTCAAAGTGTGAATTTCAACCCTCTTGATGGGGTAAAACCGGCTTTACAGGGCAAATTCCACAACAACCCGCGATGAACCACAATTAAAAGAGCAACAGGAGACACTGCCTAACCAAATTAATCAACCGACGGCGACTCCTACACTGCGATGGATTTTTCAGATGCTTGATGGTATTCATCGGGTTGTCACCACCTCTCTCGCAGGGGTGAAACGAATCACGATTGAAGGACTCACTGCATTACGGATCAAGATCCTCAAGCTGTTTGGCCCCCGCGTTTGTCAGCTTTATCAGGTTGACTTTTGTT
>JADLEK010000051.1 GCA_020846135.1 Gammaproteobacteria bacterium | reverse complement strand
TTTTCCCAAAGCGGCGCGGGCGGATGAAGATCCGTTGCCGCCCGGCGTCTTCGATTTGCGGAATCCGGTCGGTGCGGTCCTGGTAGAAGTAGCCTTCCTGGATCAGGGCGTCGAACTCGCTGAGACCATAAGGAAATTGCATGGGAGACTCTTCCTGGAAGCAGGAAAGGGGACTGAACGCTTACCGAAAACCTACCGGGAATGGGTATTACTTGATACCAATTCGGTTTCTGAAACCTGATCCGGCAAGCGCAGCGCCAGCAGCAGCAGCAGCGCCACGAAGCCCGCGCCCAGACTGGAACCGACCCCGAGTTTCAACGCCTGATGCAGATAGAAGGTAGGAATCAGCCACAGGCCACCGATTAAAAATCGGAGCAATGCCTGTTGCCAACGGATCCCCCGACCGTCGCGCTGCTGAATCCGCAAGCGCCAAGCACGCAGTCCCAAAGTCTGGCCACCGTAAACCCAGAACCCGGCATAGAAAAAGAAGCAGACCAGCAGGAGATAAGTACGGAAGAAGGGATTGCCCGGCAGGGGATTGTGCGCCTGGAACGCAGCGCTGCCGATCACCGCAACGGTCAGCCCCACCGCCAGTGCGGTGGCAACCACCAGCACTCCGGCTAACAATAAGCTGTCATAAACCACCGCCGCCAGCCGGCGCGGCAGACCCGCCGGGGTCTGTCCAGCCAGAGGCGATTCAGGCATGAGAGAAGGCGCGCGCGATGCCGAAAACGGCTAATTGGCCGTCGCTGGATTGCCGGGTGTTGCGGAAGGAGGGATTGCCAAAGATGCCGGTTCCGGTCTGGCTGACTTGGTCGGAGCCGATTTACTCTTATTCTGATTCTTATCTTTCTTGTCTTTCTTGTCTTTCTTGTCCTTGCCGGAACCAGCCTTAGCGGACTCCTTGTCAGCCGCTACCACCGTCGCCGCGCCGGAAGTGGGCCTCGGACTACCCAGCCAGCCGTTAATCTCCGCCACATCTTCGTCCGACAACTGACCCGCTGCCTGACGCAAGGTCAGATAATTGCTGATGTAGGAATAACGGGCAGAGGCGTAATTCCGTGCGGCCAGGTACACATTACGCTCAGCGTCCAGCACATCCACGATGGTCCGGGTACCGACTTCGTAACCGGCCTGATTGGCTTCCAGGGCGCTGCGGGTAGAAATCCGGGTTTGATCCAGCGCCTTGATCTGGCTGATGGCGGTCTCCTGACCACGATAGGCATTGCGCACGGTGCGGATGGTGTCGCGTTGCTGGTTTTCCAGCGCCTGCCGGGAAGCCTCGTAGTTGTACGCCGCCTGGCGGGACTGCGAGGACACCGTGCCGCCGCTGTACAGTGGAATGCTCAATTGCAGCTTGACATCGGTTTCGCCGAGTGTGCCGCTGCCAATATCAAACATGGTGCGGCTGGTATTCAGATTCAGGGTCGGATAATGACCGGCTTTCTGGAACTGAATATTTTCCCGCGCCTGATCCACCCCGAACCCCGCGCTGCGCAAGGCCAGATTGCTGTCCAGCGCCATTCGCACCCACTCCTCGGGATCGCTCGGCTTGGGCAATGACAACGGCATTCGTTCACTGAGCAGATTGAGCTGGGTATATTCCTGTCCGGTCAATTGCCGTAACAGTTCGCGGGCGTCAGCCAGCTTGTTGATCGCGTCGATTTCCTGGGAAACCGCGCCGTCAAACCGCGCTTGGGCATCGTAAACATCGGTAATCGTCGCCAGACCGACTTCAAATCGCCGATTGGCCTGTTCAAGCTGGCGCGCAAAAGCATTCTTCTCGGCGGTGGCGTAGGTCAGATTGTCCAGTGCCGCCAATACGCCAAAGTAGCCTTGCGACACCCGCAGAATCAACTGATTCTGGGCGTTATGGAAGTCGACATCCGATTGGCTCACCACCGCATCCGCCAACCGTTGCTGCACCTGGTTGCCCCGGTTATAGATCGGCTGCGTCAACTGGATCGTGTAATTATGGGTGTCATAGGACGAATCTTTCAGTGTCGGACCGACGATGCCCGAGACGTTGCCACGGGTGAGCGAGGCGTTCACATTCGGCAGCAACAAAGCGCGGGCCTGAGGCTTGGCTTCCTGTGAGGCTTGCCGGTTGGCGGCGGCGGATTTAAGCACCGGATCGCTGTCCAATGCCTCCTGGTAGACCTGAAGCAGATTTTCCGCCCCAGCCGGTTGGCCGCTGAGGACCGCCAGCAATCCAACCCACCGTAAAAGACGCGCTCTGGACATCGGAAGGACTCAGAATTCAAAGGTTTTGGGTGCCGCCACGTTACGCAACGGCGGCAGACAGGTCTCGAACAAGCTTTCTTGCGCCCACTCCTGCTCGCCAAGCCGGGTGATCAACAGCGCTTGCATCGCTGGCGCTTGACCCACCACGATGAACAAGCGTCCGCCCAGACTCAGGCTTTGCCGCCAGACCTCGGCGACGCTGGGAACCGAACCGGTGACCGCGATGGCCTGGAACCGGTGCTGGCCCCAGCCCTGGCTGGCATCGCCCACATGTAGCGCTACATTGCCTGCGCCATGCGCCTTGAGCTTGCCCCGGGCCGCGTCGATAAACGCCGGTATGAGGTCAACGCTGACCACATGGCTGGCCAACCGCGCCAGACAGGCGGTCAGATAGCCGCTGCCGGTCCCAATCTCCAGGACATTGTCGGTGGATTGCATCGCCAGCGCCTGGAGGATTCGGGCCTCGAGATTGGGCTTGAGCATGAACTCGCCCTGGCCCAGCGGAATGGCGATATCGCCGAACGCCAGGTTGCGGTAACGCTCCGGAACGAAGTCCTCACGCGGGACTTGGGCGAGGGTGTCCAGCACCCGCTGATCCAGCACGTCCCAAGGCCGGATCTGCTGCTCAATCAGGTTGTGGCGAGCCAGTTCAAAGTTAAATGCGGTCATGTTCGAGGTCCTGTCAACGCGGGGATCGAAAACCCGCTGATTCTAGCACAAGGGTTTTTAGCGCGGCGCGGGTTACAGGAAGGTTGCTCCTACCGAAAACAGCCGCTCGACTTCGGGAACCCGCTTTTTGTCCACCAGAAATAGGATGACATGATCATCCGCTTCAATCACGGTGTCATGGTGGCAAATAATCACTTCGTCGCTGCGGGCGATCGCGCCGATGGTAGCGCCGGGCGGCAGGCGAATTTCCTCGATGCGCCGGCCCACTACTTTTGAGGTCTTGTAATCGCCGTGGGCGATGGCTTCAATGGCCTCGGCGGCCCCGCGTCGCAGCGAATGAACCTTGGCGACATGGCCGCGCCGGACGTGGGTCAGCAGACTGCCAATGGTCGCCTGCTGCGGCGAGATGGCGACGTCAATAATGCCCGATGACTCCACCAGGTCCACATAGGACACCAGGTTGATCAGCGCCATGACCTTGCGCGCGCCCATCCGCTTGGCCAGCATCGCCGACAGGATATTGGCCTCGTCGTCGTTGGTCACTGCGCAGAAGACGTCCATCTGATCGATATTTTCCTGGCGCAGCAGATTCTCGTCGGCGGCGTCGCCCTGCAACACGATGGCTCGACTGAGTTGCTCGGACAGTCGCCGGGCCATGCTGGGATCGCGTTCAATGACCTTGACCTGAAACCGTTCCTCCAGCGCCTGGGCCAGCCGGGCGCCAATATGGCCGCCGCCGGCGATGATCAGCCGCTTGACCATCCGATCCAGCTTGCGCAGCTCGCCGATAATGGCGCGGGTGTTCTTGCGGGCGGCGATAAAGAACACTTCATCGTCGGCTTCAATCAGGGTATTGCCTTCCGGAATGATCGGACTGCCCTGGCGGAAGATCGCCGCCACCCGGGTCTCAATGCCCGGCATCCGATCCGGCAGGGTGCGCAGCGCCTGACCGACCAGGGTGCTGCCCTCGTAAGCCTTGACGCCGACCAGTCGCACCTGGCCCTCGGCGAAATCCAGCACCTGCAAGGCGCCGGGATGCTCGATGATGCGGCTGATGTAGTCGGTGACCAGTTGTTCCGGGCTGATCAGCACATCGATTGGGAGGGCGTCGTCCTTGAACAGCCGATCCTGGTAAGTGATGTAGCCGCCGGCCCGGACCCGGGCGATCTTGGTCGGGGTGTTGAACAGGGTGTAGGCGATCTGGCAGGCAATCATGTTGACCTCGTCGTTATCGGTCAACGCAATCAGCATCTCGGCATCAGCCACCCCGGCCTGCTCCAGTATCCCCGGATAACAGGCATGACCACAGACGGTCCGCAGATCAAGTCGATCCTGGAGCGCTTGCAGGCGTTCGGCGCTGACATCCACCACCGTGACGTCGTTCGCTTCGCTGGCCAGAATGTGCGCCACCGAACCACCCACCTGCCCGGCTCCCAGAATCACGATTTTCATGTGTCGATCTCACTCATCCATCGCCTTCTTGGGATCGATGCCCAGCGCCCGCAGTTTGCGATAGAGGTTGGTGCGCTCCATGCCGACCCGGTCAGCCAGTCGCGCTACGTTACCCTCACACTCGCGAAATTGCTGCATCAGGTAGGTTCGCTCAAACTGCTCCCGCGCTTCCCGCAAGGGCAGATTCAGGGGAATGCTGCCGGGATCGTGGGCTTTGGCGCTGGTCGGGCCGCGCACCGCCGCATCGACCTCCTCCACCGAAATTTCTTCCTCACCGCCCAGAATCAGCAGGCGCTGCACCAGGTTTTTCAGTTCGCGGATATTGCCTGGCCAGCCGTAATTACGCAGCCGGTTCTGGGCAGCCAGGGTGAAATGGCGGTAAGTCAGGCTTTCCTGGTCCACAAAATAGCTGACGTAGTAATTCAGCAATTCGGGCACATCCTCAATGTGATCGCGCAACGGCGGCAACTTGATTGGCACCACGTTGAGCTGATAGTACAGATCTTCGCGAAAGCGCCCGGTGGCGATTTCCTGTTCCAAATCGCGGTGAGTGGCGGCGGCGACCCGGACGTTGACCCGGACCGGTTCTTTGCCACCGATTCGCAGGAACGAGCCGCTCTCCAGGGTGCTGGCCAGCTTGGTCTGGGCTTCGAGGTCCATGTCGGCCAGCTCATCCAGAAACAGGGTGCCGCCACTGGCCTGCTCCAGCCGGCCATAGTGAATCCGCTCGCCCTGCTCGGAGCCGAACAGTTCCAGGCTGGCGTTCTCGCGGGCGATGGAACCCACCCCGACATCGATGAACGGCCCGGCGCGGCGCGGGCTGTGGGCGTGCAGGAAGCGGGCGTAGACTTCCTTGCCGGTGCCCGGTTCGCCAAAAATCAGCACCGGCGCATCATGCTGGGCGACCCGCAACACCTGGGCGCGCAATCGTTGCAAAACTTCGCTGCGGCCAATCGGCTCGATGACCACCCGCTGCTGGCGGCGCAGGTTCTGGTTTTCCCGCGCCAGCCGGTCAGCATCCAGCGCCCGCTCTACGGTCAGCAGCAGCTTGGCCATGGACAGCGGTTTCTCGATGAAGTCGTAAGCGCCCAGCCGGGTCGCTTCCACCGCAGTTTCCACCGTGCCATGCCCGGACATCATGATAATCGGACAGGGCAGATGATCGCCCTCGCTCCATTCCTTGAGCAGGCTGATGCCGTCAGTGTCCGGCATCCAGATATCCAGCAGGATCAAATCGGGACGCTGGGCGCGGCGGGCCTCGCGAGCTGCAGCGGCGTTTTCGGCAATCGCGACCACATAGCCTTCATCTTCCAGAATGTCCCTTACCAGGTCGCGGATATCCGGTTCATCATCAACGACCAGAATATAAGGCGCGCTCATCCAGCCTCCTTAGCGGGGTTCAACAGTGTGGCGGGAACAGCAGGCGGGGTTGACGAGTCAGCGGCATCGCGCTGGATCGGGAGCCGGATCGCGATCCGGGCGCCGCCTTCCGGGGCATTTTCCACCTGAATCCAGCCGCCATGCTCTTCAACGATTTTTTTGACAATTGCCAATCCTAGTCCGGTTCCCTTGGGTTTGGTAGTCACATACGGCTCAAAAGCGCTGGCCAGAATGTGATCGGGAAAACCCGGCCCGTCATCGCGCACGTTCAACTCGACGCAATCAGCCCCGGCGGCGCGGTCGCGGCGGGAGCTGATCCACAGCGCGGAACCGTGGCCGCTCCGGATCGCCTCAATCGCATTCTTGACCAGATTATGCAGCAATTGCCGCAAGCGGCCCTGATCGGCCTTGACCCACAGCGGTTCCTCGGCCAGCTCCAGCTTGATTTCGACTCCAGCGGGATAGTCGCGGTAGAGATAGAGGACCTCGGCAACAAATTCATTCAGCTCCAGCAAGGCCAGTTGCAGGTGCGGCGAGCGGGCGTATTCGTTGAAGGCGTCCACCATCTCTTTCATCGCCTGAACCTGCTGGACAATGGTGTGGGTGCCACGGTCCAGCACTTTACCCTGCTCCTCATCAAACTGCTTGAGGTACTTGTGGCGGATGCGCTCGGCGGCCAGTTGAATGGGAGTCAGCGGATTCTTGATTTCGTGGGCCAGTCGCCGGGCCACTTCGCCCCAGGCGGCAGCGCGTTCGGCCTGCATCAGGTGGGTAATGTCGTCGAAAACGATGACATGGCCGCCGCGCAGCCCCACTGCATCTGGCAACGAGCTGCCACGACACATCAGAATGCGCCGGCCACTGCCGCTGAACCAGGCAATTTCCTGCCGCCAGTCGCCGGTCTGATTGAAGTGCGGGCTGATGGCCTCAATCAATTCCCGCAGCGCCGGGTAAGCGGCAGCGATTTGTCGGCTATCGCTACCCGTCAGCGCCTGGAGATCGACGCCTAGGATCTGGCCTGCGGCGGCGTTGCCGGTTTGCAGCCGACCCGCGTAATCAATCGTCAGCACTCCGGAGGAAAGCCGCGCCAGCACGGTTTCGAGATAGGCCCGCTGACTTTCCACCTGGGCTTGACTGCGCTGGGCGGCATCGCTGGCCTGGGCCAGATTGCGGGTCATCTGGTTGAAGGACGCCACCAGAAAGCCCAGTTCATCGCTGCCGGAGAGGGTGAGTTGCCGGTCAAACTGGCCGGCGGCGACCGCCTCGGTGCCATCGGCCAGTTCGCGCAGCGGCTGCACCAGCCGGCGGGCGGTATAAAACGCCGCCCAGAAGGCCGCCAGCACCGCCAGCAGCAGCGCCAGCGACAGGGTCAGGGTAAAGCCGGCCTTGAGCGGCGCTCGCAGGAAAATCAGTTCCTTGTAGCTGTCAAAGGCGGCTTGCACCGCGTCGGCCAGCAGGCTCAGCCGATCGGTGACCGGATACAGCGCCTGCAATAACCGCTCTTCATTAGCCAGCGCGGCAGTCGATACCACCACCCGGATGTGAAACCCGGCATCACGGATCGGCTCCAACCCGACGTAATTGCGGCCCTGCCGGACTTGCAGAATCACCGCGTCCGGCGGCGGGACCGGCAGAATCACGGCCGGGTCCAGCGTCGCGGTGGCGATGATTCGCCCGCCGTGGCCGAACAGGGTCAACTCGGAGGCCTCGCCCAGATCGAGCAGTTCATCCAGCCGTCGCCCGGCCTGGTCGCCATCGCTCTCGGCGACCCGCTCGGCAATCCGGCTGGTTTGCCGGAGGACTTCGCGCATCCGTAAATCCAGCGCAGTGCGGCTGAGTTCGAGCGCATCCTGGAGGCCGCGATCCACCTGGACATTGAACCAGCTATCAATCCCGCGTTGCAGGAAGTGCAGGGAGAAGCCGTAGACCAGCGCCACCGGGGTGATCGCCAGCGCGGCGAAGATGCCCGCCAGGCGCAAGGTCAGCCGCGCTCCGGGGGTCCGGCGGCGGTACAGCCGGATCAGCCCGAACAGGTTGTAGAGAATCAGCGCCGCCAGTGCGCCCAGCCCAATGGCGCTGACCAGCAGCAGCCAGAAATACATTTGCCCAAACTGAGCGGAATTGGTGGTGGCGCGACCCATCAGCGCCAGAATGACCACCAGCGTGCCCAGCAGCAACAAAGTCGGGGCCAGGCCTTCGCCGCTGGCCAAGCGCCGGATCAGAGCGGCCATGTAAACCACTCGCTGGCCAATCGCCAGTCATCGGACAGGTAGGCCACCAGCCGCAACGGCGCGGGCAGCGTTTCCCGATCCAGTTGGACCCGCAACGCCCCTTCATAACGCACATCTTTTTCGAGCAAGCCTTTGTCCAAAAATGGAAAATCGTTGATTTGCCCCATGAACTGCACCGCGCCGCTGCGGGTCGGAAAGCCGCGCCGCTCACCACTGTTGAGGTTGTTGACCAGGTATTGCCGGCTGAGGGCGTGGTATTCCAGCCGAAACCGCTGAGTCAGGGCATAGACCGTTTCGTCCCATAGCCAGGAGCGTCGCCGCCGGACCTCCATTTCCAGATCCACGGTTAGCGGCACTCCGTTTTGCAGGGCTTCCAGCGCCGGTCCGCTGAACCGGTAGTCGATGCGGGCGTTCAGGCGATAAACGTCGCCTTCCAGCCGGGTCGAGACGTTGATGATGTCAAACCCGGACGCGCCAGCCCCGGTCATCCACAGCAGCGCCCAGAGCAGGATTCCCAGTCGCCAGCCCGCAGCGCCGCAGGAAGTCAGGGTTAGGTCGGCGAACATGAGGCTCCTGGTCCGCCGACCGGCGCTTTGCTGAGTACGGCGTAATAGAAGCCGTCTGCACCGTATTCGCCGGGCAAAAGCTGCCGACCATGGGCCAGTGCGCGGCCCCAGTCGGCGGCGATCGGCGGCTCGCCGGCATCGGCATGGGTCGCAAGGCAATGGGCGATGACTGCCGCATTTTCCTGCTGCAACACCGAGCAGGTGGCGTACAACAGCCGTCCACCCGGCTTGAGCAGCGGCCAGAGACTTTCGAGCAAGGCCCGCTGCTGACCGGCCAGCGCCGCGAGATCGCCTGTCCGACGCAGCAACTTGATGTCAGGATGGCGGCGGATCACTCCGGTTCCTGAACAGGGCGCATCCAGCAGAATCCGGTCATAGGGAACACCGTCCCACCAGTCATCCGGGCAGCGGGCATCGCCGACAATCAAGCGGGCGGTCAGCCGCAAGCGTTGCAGGTTATCCCGCACCCGCGCCAATCGGTTGGCATCCTGATCCAGCGCGGTGAGATCAATGTCCGGGACCGATTCCAGCAGGTGGCCGGTTTTGCCGCCGGGCGCGGCGCAGGCATCCAGCACCCGCATCCCGGGTTGAACCTCCAGCAATGGCGCAGCCAACTGCGCGGCGGCATCTTGCACCGACACCCAACCCTCGGCGAACCCCGGCAATGTGGCGGGTTCCACCGGATCGGCCAGGGTCAATGCGGTTTGGCTCAGGGCAGACCGCTCGGAGGTTTTCCCCAGCGCCGCTAAGCGTTGCCGGTAATCGTCCTGCTCCGATTGCAAGCGGTTGACGCGCAGGGTGAAGGGTGGACGGGCGTTGTTGGCGGCGATGATGGCCGGCCAGTCGTCAGGCCAGTCCTGTTGCAGGCGGTTGAGTAGCCAGCGGGGATGCGCGGTTTTGGCTTCCGGGTCGGTGGCGATGAAAGTGGTCAGTTCCGCTCGTCGGCGCAGGGCGTTGCGCAATACTGCATTCACCAACCCCGCCAGCCGCGGTTTGCGCAGCACCCGAACCGCCGCGACCGTCTCGGCGACGGCGGCGTGATCAGGAATCCGCAAATGCCATAACTGGTAGAGACCGATCAGCAGCAGCGCCGGAACCGGGCGCTCGCTGACCGGCAGCGGCCGTTGTAGCAAGCGATTCAGCACCGCTTGCAATTGTGGTTGCCAGCGGCATGCGCCATAGCACAACTCCTGCAACAAGCTGCGATTTTGGGGGGCGATTTGGGCCAGCGCTGGCGGCAATGCCGACGACAATGACCGACCCTCGCTGAGAATCTGATCCAGCGTTTGAGCCGCGAGGGCGCGAACCTTCATGCCATCCCCAGCCGGCGGCCAGCCAACTGCCGCGCGTTGAGAAACGCCACCGCCGCCTGCGGTTTACCGCCGGGTAACTGCACTTCGATCAACCGCAACCGGCCAGCGCCGGCAGCGACCACGATGCCCTCTGGCCCTTCGCCCAGCACGGTTCCCGGCGGCGCGGTGGAGCTTTCCGTCTCAGCGACCGCTCGCCAGACCCGCAGGGTGTACTCATCCAGTCGGGTTTGCGTCACCGGGTACGGATTGAAGGCCAGCACTTGCCGCTCCAGGTCAATCGCCGGGCGGCTCCAGTCCAGTTCAGCCTCAGCTTTGTCCAGCTTGGCCGCATAGGTAGCGCCAGCATCATTCTGTGGCTCCGGGGTCAGCCGCCCGGCCAGCAAGTTGGGCAGCGCCGCCTGCAAGGTCGCCGCGCCTAGCGCCGCCAACTGGCCATGCAATTCGCCGCCGGTCATGCCGCGCGCAATCGGAATAGCAGCGCGAACATAAACCGGCCCGGTATCGAGACCAGCTTCCATCTGCATCAGACAGACCCCGGTTTCGGCATCGCCGGCGAGAATGGCCCGCTGGATCGGCGCTGCGCCCCGCCAGCGCGGCAACAGCGATGCATGAATATTGACGCAGCCCAGCCGGGGAATCGCCAGCACCGCCGGCGGCAGAATCAGGCCATAGGCAGCGACGATCAGCAGATCCGGCTCTAGCGCCGCCAGTTCGGCCTGCGTAGCGGGATCGCGCAAAGTCGCCGGCTGATAGACTGGAATACCAGAAGCCAGCGCATGGAGTTTGACTGGACTGGGGCGCAGCCGGCGACCACGGCCAGCCGGTCGATCCGGCTGGGTATACGCAGCAACCGGCCGATGACCAGCGGTCAGCAACGCATGCAGAGCGGGAACAGCGAATTCAGGCGAGCCGGCGAAAATCAGGCGCGGCGGAGCAGTGGTCATGCGCGAGGAGCCTTGCAAGAAAAGTTAGGAGGGGAGCAGAGCGTGGCTGGTCAGAAATGAGGGAGTTACAAGGTGATTTCTCATAAAGGCCATGCCGAGCGTCGATCATCATTCCAGAAACCGGACACGGAAAAACACGGAATATACTGAAAAATAAAAATTTTCCGTGGTTTTCCGTGGTTTTCCGTGGTTAATATCCTTAGGTTTGGTATGGGTGAATACCAAAGCGGATGTCACTTTTCAGGAAATCGCCCAAGGTTATGCTCGTTATCAATTTTGTTCCCTCACGGACGCAGTTCAAGCCGAGCCTGTTTCTCCAGCTTTTTGCGAATGCGGTCGCGTTTCAGCGCCGATAAATAATCCACGAACAGCTTACCATCCAGATGATCAATCTCGTGCTGGATGCACACCGCCAGCAGCCCGCCTGTTTCCAGTTCAAACGGTTCCCCCTCGCGATCCAGCGCGCTGACCTGCACCCATTCGGCGCGGCGGACCGTCTCGTAAAAACCCGGCACTGATAAACAGCCTTCATCCATTTCTTCTTCGCCGCCCCGCGCCAGGATCGCCGGGTTAATCAACACCAGCGGCTGATCCTTGTACTCGGACACGTCCATAACAATCACCCGTTTCTGGACATTGATCTGGGTCGCGGCCAAACCGATGCCCGGCGCTGCATACATGGTCTCCAGCATATCAGCGACCAGACTGCGGATACTTTCATCCACCGTTTCCACCGGCAGCGCCGACTTACGCAGTCGGGAATCGGGGTAATGCAAAATGGTGAGTTGCGCCATGACTGCTCCAAAATGCCTTCTAATCTTGTTCACTTCTATCGCTCGGGGCGGAAATCATACGAGAAACCGCCGGGTTTGGGCTATAGACTATACTTTGCGCAATGGGAGCGAACCGCTACACTCCCGCCCGTTTTCCCAAAGGATGAGCCAGGACTATGAACAGCATCCGTTCTTCCAGGCGCTTCGGAGCCGCCCTGTCGCTGACCACGGCGATCCTGCTCGCGGCGTGCGCCCAATCGCCTTTATCGCCTGAATCCGGTCCGGCTGCCGGCGAACCGCCTTCAGCCGCCCCGTCAGCCCAGAATATTGCCGGACCTGCCGACATCCCGCTGCGCCCCGACCACCCTCAGACCTATACCGTGGTTCCAGGCGACACCTTGTGGAGCATCGCCGGGCGATTCCTAAGCAATCCCTGGCAGTGGCGCCAGATCTGGCGGCAGAACCCGCAAATCCGCAATCCGAACCGGATTTATCCGGGCGACGTCCTCCAGTTCAGCTATGACGCCGCAGGCAAACCACAGTTGACCGTGGCGGAACGGCAGGAAGTCCCGTTACTCAAGCTGGAGCCGCAAATCCGGGTGGAAACCCTGACCCAGCCGATTCCGCCCGTACCCCGCGATGCCGTTGAGTCCTTCCTGACCCGTGCGCTGATCCTGAGTGAAGGCGAGTGGAAGAGTGCGCCCTATATCGTGGCCGACGATGATAACCAGGTCATCTATGCCGACCGCGATCGGGTTTATGCCCGAGGCAGGGATTTCGACCAGCCGCGTTATCAGGTGTTCCGCGTCAAGGATGAACTGCGTGAGCCGGGTTCTGGCCGTTATCTTGGCACCGCCGGCACTTATCTGGGCGAGGCGATGCTGGAAAAGAACGACGATCCGGCCACTTTCCAGTTGGTGAACGCGGTCGCTCCGGTGCGCGCCGGCGACCGGTTGTTCGAGATTGAGGCCGAGCGTGAGCTGTACAGTTTCGAACCGCACCCCGTGCCCCCGGACACCGAGGGCTTCATCATCACCCAGCTCAATCCCGACGTGACCCAGATCACCCAGTACAGCAGCGTGATCATCAATCTGGGCGCTCAGGAAGGCTTGGAACCCGGCCATGTGCTGGCGATCTATGGCAAGAGTCGCACGATTGATGATCCGGTGCGGGGTGGGAGCGTGACCCTGCCGGGCGAGCGCTCCGGACTGGTCATGGTCTACAAGGTCCATGATTTGGTCAGCTATGCGCTGGTGATGCAGGCGGAACGCGCCATTCGCCTGCAAGACCGGGTTACGACGCCCTGAACCTCATTGGCCCCTCTTCAGCGACCGATCCTGCCTGGTTGCTGGCGCTGCTGCGAGCGCCAGGCGTCGGGTCGGTTCGCTTCGCCCGGCTGATTGACCGCTTCGGTTCGGCGGCGGCGGCGTTCGCGGCCAGCCGCGCCGAGCTGGAACCTCTTGATTTACCCAACCCTGCGTTGAATTACCTCGCCGCGCCCGACTGGCGGCTGGTCGAACAGGATTTGGCGTGGCTGGCGCAGTCCGACCGGCATCACCTGCTCAGCCTCGACGATCCCCGCTACCCGACGCTGCTGCGGCACATTCCTTATCCGCCGCCCCTGCTGTTTGTCTGCGGCGATCCAGACTGCCTGAGGTTGCCGCAACTGGCGATCGTCGGCAGCCGCAACCCGACTCCGCTCGGTCGGGAAACCGCGCACCTGTTCGCCGCCCATCTGGCCGGAGCCGGAATGGTGGTCACCAGCGGGCTGGCCTTTGGCATTGACGCCGCCGCCCACCAAGGCGCTTTAAGCAGCAGTGGTGGCCTGACCATCGCGGTCATGGGCACCGGGCTGGATCGGGTCTATCCCGCCAAACATCGTGAGCTGGCCCACGCCATCGCGGAACGCGGCGCACTGGTCTCGGAATTGCCCGCCGGCACCACAGTCACGGCGGAGAACTTTCCGCGCCGCAACCGGCTGATCAGCGGTCTGGCGCTGGGGGTGCTGGTGGTGGAAGCCGCGACCCGCAGCGGGTCGCTGATCACCGCCCGGTTGGCTAATGAACAGGGTCGGGAGGTCTTCGCCATTCCCGGCTCCATCCACAACCCGTTGGCCAAGGGCTGTCATGCGCTGATTCGCCAGGGCGCCAAACTGGTGGAAACCGCAGATGACATCCTCGAAGAACTGGGTTCGCTGGCTGCCGCCGGGAGCGTCGGGCCAGCATTAACCCAGGTCACCCCTTCAGTAATGGATGACCTGGATCATGACTACCGGCAACTGCTGACCGCAATCGGTTCGGAACCGACCGGCATCGATGATCTGGTGGACCGGTGCGGATTGACGGTTGAAGCGGTTTCCTCCATGCTGTTGATCATGGAACTTGAAGGTTACGTCGCCGCAGTCCCCGGCGGCTTGTACTGCCGTATCAAACTTTGAAAAGCCGATCGCCCCCGTTCATCACGGGGGTTTTTTGTGTTCCCAAGGCGAATCCCGGAATGAAAGAAAACCTGCTGGACGTACTGATCAACCTGTTTCAGGACGGGATGGACGATGATGCACAGATCGACCTCGCCGGGGACCCTATTCCTAGCAAATGGCTGGCCGCCAGCTTTCCGTCACAGCAAATTCAGCAGGCTTTAGCATGGTTTGATCGCCTGGCTGATCGTCCATCCGGGCTGCCAATCCATACCTACGCCTGCCGCATTTACGCCGCGCCGGAACTGGGCCGATTAAACGTGGAATGTCGCGGCTTCCTACTGGCGCTAGAGCAGAGCGGCATCCTGAATCCGGAAACCCGCGAACAGGTTATCGACCAGGCCATGATGCCGGAAACCGGCGAGATCGGTCTTGACCATTTGAAATTGATCATTCTGATGACGCTGTTTAACCAGCTTGATCCGGAAGACGCCTGCGCCTGGCTGGAAAAATGGGCGTTCGACGGAGATTCGAACGGCCGCCTCCATTAACCTGGAAAATGGCGCCGCCTGTTTCCGCTGCTCCTGAATGCTCGGCGCGCCGGCGGTTCTCAGCGGGCGACGCGCCTCCGAACCCTGCCCCCACTTTCAGATTTTCCCGATTACCCTCATGAGCAAAAACCTGGTCATCGTCGAATCGCCGGCCAAGGCGAAAACCATCAAGAAATATCTGGGCAAGGACTTCGAGGTGCTGGCCTCCTACGGCCATGTGCGCGATCTGGTGCCCAAGGAAGGCGCGGTCGATCCGGCCCACGACTTTGCGATGAAGTACCAAGTCATCGACAAGAATGAGCGCCATGTCGAAGCCATCGTCAAGGCGATTGACAAGGCCGATGCGCTGTATCTGGCCACTGACCCGGATCGCGAAGGCGAGGCCATTTCCTGGCATTTGTACGAACTGTTGCGCGAGCGCGGTTTGCTCAAGGACAAGCCGGTGAAGCGGGTTGCGTTCCACGAAGTCACCCAGCGGGCGATTGTTGATGCTGTGGCCCATCCCCGCGATCTGTCCCTGGACCTGGTCAACGCCCAACAGGCCCGGCGGGCGCTGGACTATCTGGTCGGGTTCAACCTGTCGCCCTTGCTGTGGAAAAAGATCCGGACGGGCCTGTCTGCCGGGCGGGTGCAATCGCCGGCCTTGCGGATGATTGTGGAGCGCGAGGAAGAAATCGAACGGTTCCAGACCCGCGAATACTGGACGATGGAAGCCGATTCCGCCAAAACCGGCCAACCCTTTATCGCCCGGCTGGCCGAGTATGCTGGCGAGAAACTCACCCTGTTCAGCATTACCAGTAGCGAGCAGGCGCAGGGCCTGGAACAGGCCTTGCTGACTGCCGCCCAGGCCCAGATCGCTGAATCCGGAAAGGCAGCGCCTGACCCGGTGATCGGCCGGCTGCGGGTCGCCAAGGTCGAACGCAAGCAGCGCAAGCGCAATCCATCCGCGCCGTTCACGACCTCGACCCTGCAACAGGAAGCATCGCGCAAGCTCGGTTTTACCACTCAACGCACCATGCGGGTCGCCCAGCAGCTCTACGAGGGAATTGACACCGGGGCCGGCGCGGTGGGGCTGATTACCTACATGCGCACCGACTCGGTGAATCTCTCGCAGGATGCGATGACCGAGATTCGGGCGCTGATTGCCCAGCGCTACGGGGCTAACAGCCTGCCGGCCAGTCCTCGCCTGTTCAAGACCAAGGCCAAGAATGCCCAGGAAGCCCATGAAGCTATCCGCCCGACCGTGATTACCGTGATCCCGGATACGCTGCGCGCCCATCTGAACCCCGATCAGTATGCGCTGTATGAGCTGATCTGGAAGCGGACCGTCGCCTGCCAGATGATTTCCGCCGTTCTGAACACGGTTGCCGCCGATCTAGCCTGTGGTGCGGGCGGGCTGTTTCGCGCCACCGGTTCAACCGTGGCCGAACCCGGCTTCATGGCGGTTTACCGGGAAGATGTGGACGATCAGGCCGATGCGGATGAGGACCACCGGGTGCTGCCGCCGCTGCGGGAAGGCGAGTGGATCGACCTGCTGGCGCTGCGCCCGGAACAGCATTCCACCGAACCGCCGCCGCGTTATTCCGAAGCCAGTCTGGTCAAGACCCTGGAGGAATATGGCATTGGCCGGCCTTCAACGTATGCGGCGATTATCTCGACCCTGCTGGCCCGGGAATATGCGGTGCTGGACAACCGCCGCTTCAAGCCGACTGATATTGGCCGGATCGTCAACCGCTTTCTGACCCAACACTTCACGCAATATGTGGATTATGAATTCACCGCCCGGCTCGAAGACGATCTGGATGCGGTGGCGCGTGGCGAACAGGAATGGTTGCCGCTGCTGCGGAGTTTCTGGGAGCCGTTTCAGCAACGGGTGACCGAAAAAACCGAGACAGTGTCGAGGCAGGAGGCGGTGCAAAGCCACGAACTGGGCAACGATCCTAAAACCGGCAAGCCGGTGTCGGTGCGGTTGGGCCGGTTTGGACCGTTCGCCCAGATTGGGGTTAAAGATGATCCAGACAAGCCGCGCTTTGCCAGCCTGCGCTCGGATCAGCGCATGGCCACCATTACCCTCGATCAAGCCCTGGCGCTGTTCCAGTTGCCGCGCGATCTGGGAACGACCGAGGCCGGCGAACCGATGCAGGCCAACATCGGTCGATACGGACCGTATGTGCGCTACGGCAAAAACTACGTCTCGCTCAAGCAGGAAGATCCTTACACGGTGAGCCGCGAGCGGGCGCTGGAACTGATTGCCGAACACCAGTTGGCCGCCGCGAACAAGTTGCTACAGGCATTTCCCGGATCGGCGATTCAGATTCTCAATGGTCGGTTCGGCCCCTATATCACTGATGGCCAGAAAAATGTCCGGGTACCCAAGGGGCGCGAACCGGCCAGTCTGAGTCTGGCGGAATGCGAAACCCTGGTGCGCGAAGCCCCGGAGAAGAAGAAAAAACCGGTGGCCGGTCGCGCTACTACTTCGGCTAAAACCAAGACGACGACTAACGCCAAGACGACGGCTAACGCTAAGGCGACGATTAACGCCAAGACGACGACTAAAGCCAAAGCGACCACCAAAGCCAAAGCAACCCCGAAACAGGCTGCGAGTGGTTAAAAGTATGAACGGGCCACGGGTGCGAATCGCCGCCCGGGCAGTCCGCGCCGGCGGTCTGATCGCCTACCCGACCGAGGCGGTGTATGGACTGGGTTGCGATCCGCGCAATGAAGGGGCGGTAAAGCGGTTGCTGGCCCTGAAACGCCGGTCAATCCGAAAGGGCCTGATTCTGATTGCGGCCGATTTCGCCCAGCTTGAACCGTTCCTGCAACCGCTGGCTCCGCCGGATCGCGCCCGACTGGCAGCGACTTGGCCGGGGCCACAAACCTGGCTGATTCCGGCCCGAACTACGACCCCGCGCTGGCTGCGTGGTCGGTACGACACGTTGGCGGTACGGGTCACGGCTCATCCGCTGGCGGCGGCGCTATGCCGAGCGTGTGGGCATCCGCTGGTGTCCACCAGCGCCAACCGCAGCGGTCGGCCTCCAGCCCGTATTGCGCTGGCGGTGCGGCGGCAACTGGGCCGAAGTCTTGATCATCTGCTGCCCGGTCCAACCGGCGGCGCACTGAAACCGACCGCGATTCGGGATTTGCGCACCGGACAGATCGTGCGGAGTGGTTGAATTCAGGCGGGTTAAATTTAGATCGATTCCAGCGTCGGAATCACCTGCGCCAGTAGCGCCTTGAGCCGTTCCATGCCGCCAGCCAGATTCCGCTCAATGTCGGCCATCGTGATTTCGCCGGCGGCCTTGCCCGCCGCCCAGTTGGCGACGACCGCGCAGGTGGCGTAACGCAAGCCCAGTTCCCGCGCCAGCGCCGCTTCCGGCATCCCGGTCATGCCGACGATGTCGCAACCATCCCGTTCCAGCTTGCGAATCTCCACCGCAGTTTCCAGCCGCGGCCCCTGCATCGCGGCATAAGTACACGACTCTCGGGCATTCAGCTTCAAGGCGCGGGCCGCTTCAATCAACGATTGCCGCAATGCCGGGCAATAGGGTTCAGTGAAATCAATATGGGTGACCTGGCTGAGATTGTCCTCGAAAAAGGTGCAAGGTCGGCCCCAAGTGTAATCGATGATCTGGTCCGGGAAGGCCAGCGCTCCCGGTTCCATATCAGCGCGAATCCCCCCCACCGCCGCCGCCGCAATGATCTGTTTCACCCCGATCCGATGCAGCGCCCAGAGATTGGCCCGATAGTTAATCCGATGGGGCGGCAGGGTATGCTGCAAGCCATGCCGGGCCAGAAACACCACGACGCGCTCGCCCCACTGGCCGTAGAGCAGCGGACTGGAGGGTTCGCCATAGGGCGTAGAAACGGTTTCCCGGCGGATGATGGTCAGAGTGTCCAGAGCGGCGAGGCCGGTGCCGCCGATAATGGCGAGGGCGGGAGTCATAGTCGATTCTGTTTGATCCTGAAAGCGGATAGTCGGAATACCCAAACCACAATACAATACCAAGCCTGAGTGCTTGCCCAAAGCCCCTTGAATTCCGCCACTGAATCTTACTGAACCGAATCGTCAACGGAGCCGTACCGCTGTGAAACGCCGAATGTTGCTGAGTGTTGTTCTGCTGGCGGGCATCGTCTGCGCCAGTCCAATGGCGAGTCTGAGCGCGCCCACTACCCCTGAAGCCACCCCGGCGGCGACGCCGCCGCCCAAGCGCTTCAATTTCGCCGATGTGCGCCGCCGCGCCGAAATGTTGGCGACCCAGCCGTTCCAGACGCCCAGCAACAGCTTGCCCGATTTTTTCAAGAACCTGGACTACGACCAGTACCGGGATATTCGCTTCCGGGCTGACAAAAGCCTGTGGCGGGAAGCCGGACTGCCGTTTGAAATCCAGTTCGCCCCGCTGGGTTTCCTGTTCGATCGGCAGGTGACCATCAACGTCATCGCGGATGGCGGCGGCAAACCGGTTGAATATGCTAACGATCTGTTCGATTACGGCGCTAACAAAATCCCCGACAACCTGCCCAAGGACCTCGGTTTCGCCGGGTTCAAGGTGCTGTACCCGCTGCATACCGACAGTAAGTACGACGAAGTCGCAGTCTTTTTGGGCGCCAGCTATTTCCGCGCCATCGGCCAGAATCAGGGCTATGGCCTGTCGGCGCGGGGCTTGGCGGTTGATACCGGCCTGCCCAAACCCGAGGAATTTCCCTGGTTCCGCGAATTCTGGCTGGAAAAGCCGGCCAAGGACGCGACCGAACTGACGGTCTACGCGCTGCTCGACAGTCAAAGCCTGGCTGGCGCTTACCGCTTCGTGATCAAGCCGGGGGTTGCGACCCAGATGGAGGTCAAGGCCAGCCTGTTCTTCCGCGACAAGGTCCAGAAAATCGGCCTGGCGCCGCTGACCAGCATGTTCTATCACGGCTCCATGAACGAGCGGTTTTTCGATGATTTCCGCCCGCAGGTGCATGACACAGATGGCCTGCTGATGGCGACCGGCAATGGCGAATGGATCTGGCGGCCGTTAAACAATCCGACCCGGCTGCGAATCAGTGCCTTCCAGGACAATAACCCACGTGGTTTCGGGCTGTTGCAGCGCGACCGCGCTTTTGACAACTACCAGGATCTCGAGGCGCATTATCACCGCCGGCCGGGGGTCTGGATTGAGCCGCAGGGCGACTGGGGCAAAGGTTCAGTGCAGCTCATTGAAATTCCAAGCGATGCCGAGCGTTATGACAATATCGCCGCCTTCTGGACTCCGGAAAAGCCGGTCGAGCCGGGTCAACCTCTGGAATACAACTACCGATTGTCCTTCTTCCTCGAACAGCCCAGCCTGTCGCCGGGCGGGCGGACCTTGTCTAGCCGGGTTGGGGCGGGCGGCGCTGGCGAGCCAAATTCCGAAAGGCGGCGGTTCGTCATTGATTTTGGCGGCGAAGCTCTGTCCAAGTTGGCGGAGGACGCGCCGGCGCAAGCGGTAGTTAGCGCTTCCAACGGCCAGGTGGAAAACGTCGTAGCCCACCGGAACACCTACACCAACGGCTGGCGGGTCTCGTTCGAGCTGTTGCCGAAAAACGACGATCCGGTTGATTTACGCTGCTTTCTTAAGCTGGGCGATCATGTCCTAACCGAAACCTGGAGCTATCAGTGGACCGCAGCAAAGTAAGCGCGGCGGCACCGTATCTGCCCCACCCGACGGCTGTGTCCTCCATTACACACTTGCAGCATCGGCTCCAGGCTTACTGGCAGGCCATGGGCGTCAGCGACCCGGATCAGGCGGCGGCGCTGAGCGAGCAGGCCTTGCGGCGAGCGGCTGAATTGCCGGAGATTCCGGGCCTGGACACCTTGGCGCGCGCTATTGCCGCGGCGGGCGAAGTGCTGGACGACTGGCTGGCGCGGGCGCTGGAACTGCCCCGCTCAGCGCCGGATCTGGCGGCGGCGCGGGCGGCGCTGTTGAGTGGTGCGGCTCCGGACTGGCCGGCGGCGCTGTTTGCGCCTCCCGGCGTCGCGGAAACCGCGCTGGAAACCTTGCGTTCCGCAATCGCTGAACCGGCCCCAGAGCCGTATCCAGGGGTTATGCCCGCGCAACGGATCGAACTGTTTTCGCTACTTGGCTGGTTACGGCGATGACCCCTAATTCGATTATTCGAGAAATTCATAGGACTCGGTTGGATGGCGTGAAACAGAATCCAGCCCCCAATCAACCTAATGTTCAACCTTTAAACTTTAGCCTTTAGCCTCCAACCTCCCTCCATGACCCAAACCGTTCCAACCCCGATCCTGGGGCATACCCTGCGGCGAGCCGTGTTTTTCCTGCTGGTGACGCTGACCACGCTGATCGCGCTGGGGCTGATGGCCAGCGCCTTTCATAGCAACGGCCTGAGTCCGATGGAGTTTTTGCTGCTGCTGCTGTACGCGATCCTGTTTTCCTGGATCTGCGTGTCGTTCTGGACTGCGTTCATGGGCTTTATCGCGATCCTGCTGGGCCGTGACCGCTGGGCGATTTCCCGCCAGCCGGGGACTCCGCCCGATCCCACTGCGCCGCTGCCGCGCACCGCGATCCTGATGCCGATCTACAACGAGGATTCGGAACGGGTATTCGCCGGACTGCGGGCCATTCACCAGTCACTGGCCGATACCGGTCAACTGGACGGCTTCGATTTCTTCATCCTCAGCGACACCCGCGATCCGGAAGTCTGGGTCGAGGAAGAACTGCGCTGGCAGGACATGGTGCGGGCGCTGGACGGCAAGGGCCGGATTTTCTATCGCAACCGCCCGGAGAACACCAGCCGCAAGAGCGGCAATCTGGAAGACTTCTGCACCCGCTGGGGCGGTCATTACCGCTACATGATCGTGCTGGACGCCGACAGCTTGATGCAGGGCGCCACCCTGGTCGAGATGGTGCGGCTCATGGAACTGCATCCCAAGGTCGCGCTGATCCAGACCCCGCCGATCCCGGTCAACCGCGAGTCGCTGTTCGCCCGCATCCTGCAATTCGCCAGCAGCATCTACGGGCGGATGTTCACCGCCGGCCTGAATTACTGGCAACTGGGCGAGAGCAATTACTGGGGCCATAACGCCATCATCCGCATCCAGCCATTTCTGGATCATTGCGGTTTGCCAAAACTGCCCGGACGCGAGCCGTTCGGCGGCGACATTCTTAGCCATGATTTCGTCGAGGCGGCGCTGCTGCGACGGGCCGGCTGGGAAGTGTGGCTGGCCTATGACCTGGAAGGGAGTTACGAGGAAATTCCGCCGACCCTGATCGACTACGCCAAGCGGGATCGGCGCTGGTGCCAGGGCAATCTTCAGCACTTGCGGCTGGCCTTTTCCCACGGGTTCAACGCCCTGAGCCGGCTGCATTTCCTGATGGGCGTCATGTCCTACGCCGCTTCGCCACTGTGGTTGCTGTTCCTGATCGCCACCGGGGTTGAAGCCTTCATCCAGGCGCAGCACCGCCAGGTTTATTTCTTTGGGGAAAACTGGATTCCGGTCTGGCCGGTGTCGTTTGCGGTCGAAATGACCACCGTGCTGCTGGTCACCCTGACCATGCTGTTTCTGCCCAAACTGCTGGCCTTGTTACTGCTGCTCAAGGATGGCCGGTTGTTGCGGGCTTACGGAGGACTGGTTGGGGCCAGCCTGAGCGTAGCGTTGGAAACCGCGTTTTCAGTGCTGACCGCGCCGGTGCTGATGCTGTTCCAGACCAAGTTTGTCGTAGCGATCCTGATGCGCCGGGCCGTGGGTTGGCCACCGCAACAGCGCGGCGATCACATGACCAGCTTCCGCGAAGCCGCCCTGACCCATGGGTTTCAGACTCTGCTCGGCGTCATCGCCGGGGTCCTGAGCTACATTTATGTGCCGGCGTTCTTCTGGTGGTTTACCCCGGTGCTGCTCGGTTTGATGCTGGCGATCCCGGTCTCAATCCTGTCTAGCAGCATGGCTCTGGGTCGCCAGTCGCGGCAACTCGGCCTGTTTCTGACCCCGGAGGAAAGCGAGCCGCCGGCGGTGTTGCGCTATCTCGACGAAAACCTGCAGGAAAGTGAACCGGTGTTGCCAGCGTTGCAGGGAACTCCAGTCAACCGGTTCATCCAAGCGCTGACCGATCCTTACGTCAATGCGCTGCATCGGTCGCTGTTGCCGGAACGCGAACCGCCGGGCAAACGCCGTCAGCATTATCTGGAAGGGCTGATTCACCAGCTTGAAGAGGAGGGGCCGGACAGCCTGAGTCCGGCGCAACGCCGCGATCTGATCGCCGATCCGGAAACCCTGCTGCGATTGCACGCCCTGTTCTGGAGCCGACCGCCGGCCAATGCCGGGCTGTTGCCGTAGCCCAATTCCTGCGCAACGCCTACCCTCTCTCCCCCTACCCTGTTTCGGATCGGTTACCTCATGCGGCAACTTAAACTTGGCATTCCCAAAGGCAGCCTGGAAGCTGCCACCATCGCCCTGTTCGGCCAGGCCGGCTGGACCATCAGCGCCCACAGTCGCAACTACTTCCCGACCATCAATGACCCGGAAATGCGCTGTGCCCTGGTGCGTTCTCAGGAAATGGCTCCCTACGTCGCCAACGGCACGCTCGACGCCGGGTTGACCGGGCGGGACTGGATTCTGGAAACCGCCGCCGACGTGGTCGAAATCGCTGAACTGAGCTACTCGAAAAGCTCGGATCAGCCGGCCCGCTGGGTGTTGATCGTGAACGGCGACTCCCCGATCCGTACCGTGGAAGACCTGGCCGGCAAGCGCATCGCGACCGAACTGGTCGGTTTCACCCAGCGCTATCTGGACGAACGCGGGATTACCGCGACGGTGGAATTTTCCTGGGGCGCGACCGAAGCCAAAGTCGTCGAGGGTCTGGTCGATGCGGCAGTAGAAATCACCGAGACCGGCAGCACCATTCGCGCCCACGGTCTGCGGATTGTGTGCGACCTGCTGCACACCACTACCCGCCTGATCGCCAATCCCGCCGCGCTGGCCGATCCGTGGAAAAAGGCCAAGATCGAGCAGATCGCGTTGCTGACCCGCGCCGCGCTGGCCGCCCGCCACAAGGTCGCGTTGAAAATGAACGTGCCGACGGCGCGCCTCGACGAGGTCGTGCAACTGCTGCCCAGCCTGCACGCGCCCACCGTCAGTCCTTTGTATGATCGCGACTGGCTGGCGCTGGAAACCGTAGTCGATAACGAACAGGTGCGGGATTTGCTGCCCCGACTCATCGCTGCCGGCGCTCAAGGCATTCTCGAATACGAACTCAAAAAGATGGTCTGACTGCGCTTCGTTGCCGGTATGGTTAGAATGCCGCTAAACTTTAACCGGTCTAGCCTATCATTCGCAGACCAACCCCATTCTCACTTGGAGTCTTGCATGGCCGTGGAACGCACTCTGTCCATTATTAAACCCGATGCCGTCGCGCAAAACGTCATCGGCAAAATTTACAGCCGTTTTGAAAGCCGGGGCCTGCGGATCATTGCCGCCCGGATGCTGCACCTGAGCCGCGCCCAGGCTGAGCAGTTCTACGAAATCCACCGCGAGCGGCCCTTTTATCCGGAACTGGTCGCCTACATGACCTCGGGTCCGGTCATGGTGCAGGTGCTGGAAGGCGATGACGCGATTGCCATGAATCGTGAAATCATGGGCGCAACCGATCCCAAAAAAGCCGCGTCCGGTACCCTCCGCGCCGAATTCGCCGAAAGCATTACCCGCAATGCGGTCCACGGTTCCGATGCTCCGGAGACCGCCGCGGTCGAAATCGCCTTCTTCTTCGGCCAGGATGGCCTGTGCCCGAGTACCCTCTAAGCCTGTCCAAGGGAAACCCGCCCGCTGTGACTGCGTCCGCCGGCAAAATTAATCTGCTCGATCTGGATCGCCGCGATCTGGAGGCTTTTTTCGCCGAACTGGGCGAAAAGCCGTTCCGCGCTGTGCAGATCATGAAGTGGATCTATCACGAGCGGGTCACCGACTTTGCCGCGATGACCAATCTGAGCAAGGCGCTGCGCGAGCGGCTGGCGGAATGTGCCGAAATCCGCCTGCCGGAAATCGTTCTGGATCAGGCATCCCAGGATGGATCTCACAAGTGGCTGATTCGGCTCGACAGCGGCAACAGCATCGAAACCGTATTTATCCCCGAACCCGATCGCGGCACCTTGTGCGTATCCTCGCAAATCGGCTGCCCGCTGGATTGCTCGTTTTGCGCCACTGCCCAGCAAGGCTTCAACCGCAACCTCACCGTTGCTGAAATCATCGGCCAGGTCTGGCAGGCCAGTCAGGCACTGGGCGATGCCCGCAACGGTGAGCGCCGGATCACCAATATCGTGCTGATGGGGATGGGTGAACCGCTGTTGAACTTCGCCAATGTGGTCAAGGCCACCGACCTGATGCAGGACGATCTGGCCTTTGGTATTTCCAAGCGCCGGGTCACGCTCAGCACCGCCGGGGTCGTGCCGGCGCTGTACCGGTTGCGCGAAGTCTCCGAAGTCAGTCTGGCGGTGTCGCTGCATGCCCCGACCGATGCGTTGCGGAATCAACTGGTGCCGCTGAACCGTAAATACCCGATTGCTGAACTGCTGGCGGCCTGTCAGGCGTACATCGCCGGCAAGCCGCATCGGCGGATTACCTGGGAATATGTGCTGCTGGACGGAGTGAACGATAGCGATGCCCACGCCCATGCCTTGGCCGGGCTGATTCGGCGCATCCCGTCCAAGGTCAATCTGATTCCGTTCAACCCGTTTCCCGATACCCGCTATCGTCGTTCCAGCCCGGTGGTGATCGCCCGATTCCAGGCTATTCTCATCGACCATGGCCTGACCACGGTGATCCGCAAAACCCGGGGCGACGACATTGCCGCCGCCTGTGGACAACTCGCCGGCCAGGTGCTGGCCCGGGGTCGCCGCCCGGTTCAGGTACTGCAACTGGCCGCAGGGAGCGCCGGCTGATGCGGCCAGTTTCGATCCTGTCCCTGTGTTCCCTGATGCTGTGGCTGGCGGCCTGCGCCAATACCCAGGAACAGGAAATGAAGAGAAGCGCTGCCGAGGCCAATTTCAAGCTGGGCATTGGCTATATGCAGTCCGGCCATCTCCAGGTTGCCACCGAAAAGTTGCTCAAATCGTTGCAATTTAATGATGAAAACCCCGAAGCGCATAATGCTATCGGCGTTCTTTATGAGGAAATCCGCGAATACAGTTCCGCCGAAACCCACTATAAGCGGGCGATTGAACTCAAATCTGACTACGCCCTGGCCAAAATCAATTACGCCCGGTTCCTGTGCAATCGCCAACCGGCCCGCATTCCCGAGGGCGAAGCTGAATTTCAGAAAATCGCCACGGATCCGGCCAGTGCCGGCGCGACTGCCGCTGACGCTTATGTGGGGCTGGCCTTGTGCGCCCGCCAGCGCAATGATCCCGCTCAGGCTGAGACCTGGTTGCGCAAGGCGCTGGAGAGTAATTCCGGCAATACCGCCGCCCTGTACGAACTGGCCCAGATCAGCCAGAACCAGAACAACACCTTGTCGGCCCGTGCTTTTCTACAACGCTATCACGCCCAGACCCGGCCCACCGCGCAAAGCCTGGCGCTGGGCGTCCTGATTGAAAGCGCCCCGGACGGCGACCCGCAATTGCGTCAGGAATACGCCAGGTTGCTCCGATCCCAATTTCCTAATACCGACGAAACTCGCCGCCTGAATAAACCGGAATGAGAGTAACCGGAATGAGTATGCACACCACACCTATCACTGCTGCTTTCACCCCACCGCCCGGAGTCATTGGCGCTTATCCGGAATCCTTGGGCGCCTGGTTGGCTGAGGTTCGCGCTAGCAATGGCCTCGAACTCCGCGAGGTTGCCCGACAACTGCGCCTGAATCCCACCATCATCCAGGCGATCGAAGCGGATGATTTTGCTCGACTGGGGGCGTCGGTGTTCGTGCGCGGCTACCTGAGCCGTTACGCCCAATTGCTGGAGTTGCCCGAAACCGAGGTGCTGGATCGTTATCGCCAGCAGCTCAATGACACCCAGGCGCCAACGCTGAAAGTGGTGTTGCCGATCCAGCGCCAGACCCGGGTGCGGGATTTGCGTGGCCTGCTCTACCTGCTGGTCCTGGGCGGGATTGGCTGGGCGGCGGTAGAGCATCTGGACGACTTGAATCCCAGCCGGCTGACGGCGCTGTGGACGGGCAAGCCGCAGAACAGCAGCCAGACCATGGCTGCACCGACCACCGCTGCGTCGCAAGTGCAGTATCCTTTTCAGACCCAACCGAGTGAAGCGAGCAGCGAACCGCTGACGCCAAACCAAGCGCCGCCCGCGGCTGAACCCGCGCCCTCTCCTTCCCTTCCCGATCCTGATCTGGCTCCAGCCATTGCAGTGTGGCAGCCGCCGGTCTCCACCCCGGAGCCTGCGCCGATTCTGGCAGTGTCAGGGGTAGGCACTGCGCCGGCTGCGCCTACGCTGTCTGTCAATAACACCTCCCCGGACAGCGAGGCCGGCGCCAAGCTGTTGCTCGAATTCAGCAATGATTGCTGGGTCGAAGTGAAAGACGCCCAAGGCAACATCCTGGCCAGCGGCATGATGCGCGCCAACACCGCCCGCACCCTGTCCGGGGCGACGCCGTTCAAGGTCACGCTGGGCAACGCCCCTGCCGCCCGGATCATCTTTGATGACCGGCTGGTCGATACCACGGTCTATGTTCCCCGCCGCGGCACCGTCAGCCGCTTCACCCTGGATCGCGGCGACCAGCCCTGATTCCCCCGCGCTGCGTCGGTTCTCATCGCCGGTGCGGCGGCTTTCGCTCATCCTCTGGACTCCCCATTCATGGCCAAGCAGTTTCAAGCCATTCGCGGCATGAACGACATCCTGCCTGCGGAAGCAGCGCAGTGGCAGCGCCTCGAAACGACGGTGCGCGAGGTTCTCGCTGCCTACGACTATCAGGAAATCCGCCTGCCGCTGGTGGAGAAAACCGAGTTGTTCGCCCGATCCATTGGCGAAGTGACTGACATCGTTGAAAAGGAGATGTATACCTTCGCCGACCGCAACGGCGACAGTCTGACCCTGCGTCCCGAAGGCACCGCCGGCTGTGTGCGGGCCTGTCTGGAGCATGGGTTGCTGCATAACCAGACCCGGCGGCTGTGGTACGCCGGGCCAATGTTTCGTTACGAAAAGCCGCAAAAAGGCCGCTATCGCCAGTTCCATCAGGTCGGGGCTGAGGCTTACGGGATGGCCGGACCGGATATTGACGCCGAACTGATCTGCCTGAGCGCCCGGCTGTGGCGGCGGCTGGGATTGCCGGAGGTCAGTCTGCAACTCAATACCCTTGGCTCCAGCGCTGCCCGCGCTGCCTACCGGGAACAACTGGTCGGCTATTTCACCGCACGGCTGAGCGAACTCGACGAAGACAGCCGGCGGCGGTTGCAGACCAATCCGCTGCGGATTCTGGACAGCAAGAACCCGACCATGCAGGCGGTGATCGCTGAAGCGCCGGCGCTGCTGGATCATCTCGATCCAGAGTCGCTGGCGCATTTCGAGGAGTTGAAAGCCTTGCTGGACTCTGCCGGGATCGCCTATCAGGTCAATCCCCGGCTGGTGCGCGGGCTGGATTACTACAGCCAGACCGTGTTCGAGTGGGTGACCGATACCCTCGGCGCACAGGGCGCGATCTGCGCCGGAGGTCGCTATGACGGGCTGATCACGGAACTGGGCGGTTCGGCCACCGGCGGGATCGGCTTTGCGATGGGCCTGGAGCGGCTGGTGGCGATGCTGGCTGCCGCCGGGCAACCGGGCGCTGATTTGACGCCACACGCCTATCTGATCACGGTCGGCGCCGCTGCCCAGCGTCTCGGGCTGGCCTTGGCGGAGCAGTGGCGCGATCAGTGGCCGGCGTTGCGCTTGCGGCTGAATTGCGGCGGCGGCAGCTTCAAGTCCCAGTTTCGCCGCGCCGATCACAGCAGTGCCCGGTTTGCGCTGATTCTCGGCGAAGCGGAAGCCGAAACCGGGACGGTCGCTATCAAACCCTTGCGCGAAGCCCAGGCGGAACAAATCACCCTGTCGCAGGATCAGGCTGCCGCCTGGCTGCGGAGCGCGGTCTTGGAACAAACCCCCTAACCCACCGGAATAAATCGCTGAGGATCTAAGCAGATGGAGCAATACACCGACGACGAACGGGTCGAGGACCTGAAGAACTGGTGGAAAGATAATGGGGCCAGCATTCTGATGGGCATCGCGCTGGGGGTGCTGGCGATTTTTGGCTGGCAATACTGGCGTTCTTACCGTGATGCCCAAGCGGAACAAGTCTCGCAGGCCTATGAGGCATTCGTGGCGGCGGCGGAAAAGCCTGATGCCGAGCAAGCCCGGCAACGCGGCCAGGCGGTGGTGACCGATTTTCCGAAGTCGCCTTATGCGGCGCTGGCGGCGTTGCGGCTGGCCAAACTGGCGATGGACAGTGGCGATGCAGCGGCTACCGCGCAACAACTGGAATGGGTCATCGCCAACGCCCAACTCGATGAGATCAAGGACATCGCTCGGTTGCGGCTGGCGCGGGCGCAGTTGGCCGCCGGGCAACTGGCCGAGGCCGGAAAACTGCTGGATAGCGTGACGACTGCCAGTCTGAACGCCGAACGTGAGGAATTGCGAGGCGATCTCTATCTGGCCGGTAATGAACCCGCTAAAGCCAGAACCGCCTATGCTGCAGCCATGGCCGCGGGTGGCAGCCAAGGGTTGCTGCAACTGAAAATCGACAATTTAACCGCCCCAACCGCCGACTTGATTGTCATCACCGCGCCAGTTCCGCCGCCGCCGGAGGTTCAACCCGAATCGGCTCCGACTCCGGCTGAACCCGCCCCGGCTCCGGCAGAACCCGCAGCAACAGAACCCGCCCCGGCTCCGGTTGAATCAACCCCGGCTCTGGCAGAACCCGCAGCAACAGAACCCGCCCCGGCTCCGGTTGAATCAACCCCGGCTCTGGCAGAACCCGCAGCAACAGAACCCGCCCCAGTTCCAGCGCCGGTTGAACCCGCCCCAGTTCCAGCGCCGGTTGAACCCGCCCCGGTGCCCGCAGAACCGGCAGCAACAGAACCCGTTTCGACTCCGGCAGAACCGGTTACTGCTCCGCCGCCCATGCCTAACCCATCAGGACAATGATCATGATTCGCCGCACTTTTCTGCTTCTGACTCTGGTTCTAAGCGCCGGTTGTAGCACGATCGGCGGCTGGTTCAGTTCCGATAATTCCATCCCACCCGCCGAGTTGAAAACCGTCGCCCAGCCAGTTGGAGTCCAGCAGCTTTGGGAAACCAAAGTAGGGGCGGGGGCAAAAGACCAGTTCATTCGGCTGGCTCCGGCATTGGCGGACGGACGGATTTATGCAGCCAGCGCCGATGGCGTGGTCATGGCGCTCGATGCGCTTAGCGGTCAGCGGCTGTGGGAAACCAACGCGCAATTGCCGATCACCGGCGGCGTCGGGCTGAGCGATACCGGACTGGTGCTGGTCGGCGGCGGCGAGGGTCAGGTGGTCGCGTTTCGCCAGGAGAACGGTCAGGAAGCATGGCGAGCGCAAGTCTCCAGCGAGGTGCTGGCTGCGCCCCGCGCTGGTAGCGGCATCGTGGTAGTGCGTTCCGGCGACGGCAAATTCACCGGCCTTGATGCGCGCACCGGTGAGCGCCGCTGGGTCTATGTTCACGCCATTCCTACCCTGAGCCTGCGCGGCAGCGCCCCGCCGCTGGTGGTGCAAGGGTTGGTCGTGGCCGGGCTGGATACCGGCAAATTGCTGGTGCTATCGATCGACAAGGGTTTGCCGCTGACCGAAAAGACCGTGGCTGCGCCCCGTGGCCGCACCGAAATTGAACGGATGATCGATATCGACTCGGAACCCAAGGTGGTCGGCGACACGCTCTATCTGGCGGCCTATCGCGGCAGCGTCGCCGCGATTGACATGCGCGGCGGGAATCTGATTTGGACCCGCGATGTTTCCAGCTACGCCGGTCTGGATGTGGACGCCGGGCAGGTCTACGTCAGCGACGATACCGATGCGGTGGTGGCGCTGGAACGGCGCAGCGGCGGGACGCTCTGGAAACAGCCGGAGTTGACCGGGCGGCGGCTGTCGGCTCCAGCGGCGACCGAGGACTATGTGGTCGTCGGCGATTTCGAGGGTTATCTGCACTGGCTGAGCAAGGACAGCGGGCGGATTGTCGGGCGGGTTCGGGCAGCAGGTACGCCGATCATCGCCCCGCCGATTGTCGCCGGCAACGTGGTCTTTGCCTACGGCCAGGGTGGGACGCTGGGCGCATTCCGGGTCGGGGGTTAAAAGCAATTTCTGGTGAGTACACGGTGTGTCTGCCGCCACGGGTAACCCCTGGCGTGGCGCTATGCTCCAGTTGCGAACAGCCTTCAAGGAATCCTTATTTCAATGAGATTTTGCAGCCAGTGCGGCGCTCCCGTCACGTTGAGCATTCCCCCCGGCGATAACCGGCCCCGGCATGTCTGCGATGCCTGTGGCGTCATTCACTATCAGAATCCGAAAATCGTCGCTGGCTGTATCCCGGAATGGCAGGGCCGGATTCTGCTGTGCCGGCGGGCGATCGAGCCGCGTTATGGGCTGTGGACCTTGCCGGCGGGATTCATGGAAAACAGCGAGTCGGCAGTGACGGCGGCAGCCCGCGAGGCGCTGGAGGAAGCCAACGCGGTTGTTGACAACCTAACCCTGTATGGCCTGTACTCGCTGCTCCATGTCAGTCAGGTCTACCTGATGTTTCGCGGCCAGCTTCGCGATGGCTACGCCAGCCCCGGCGAGGAAAGTCTGGAAACCCGGCTGTATACCGAGGACGAGATTCCCTGGGATCAGATCGCCTTCACCGTCGTTCATGAAACCCTGCGCCAGTATTTCGCCGAGCGTCGGGCGGGCGCTTTCACCCTGCATGTCGGCGATATCATCAGTGAACCGGAAAACCAGTTTCGCATTCATCGCTATTCGTGATTTCGCCGGGTCGGAGTGGTCATTTCACCCACTTCCAGTGTCCTATAGTTAAAGAGTTAGAGTTAAAGAATCGCCGGTTGCCGGCGCATGTCTGAAGCAACCTCAGGAGAACTGTTATGAAGCCCTATCTTGTGATCGTGGAAGACCCCAGTTCCGATAAACTGATCAATGTCGCCATCCTTCAGGCCGAAACCGAGCAACAGGCGGAGATCCAGGCCCAGGCGCTGTTTCCTCAGTTGCCTACTCAGGATTTATGCGTGTACGACGTCCATGAGTTGATCCATGATCACCCCGCTGGCTGGATCTACCAGGACTGAAATTTGCGACCTGCTTTGGAAACCCGCCGCATGGAAACGCCTGCCGAAACCGTTGATGGCGCGATGACCAGCCTGTCCTACCTGCGCCGGGAGGAGGAACAGCTCGCCCAGGTCTGGACGGTCCAGGATCGCACCGAGTGTGAACAGCACATTCAGAACATCGCCGAGCAGTTCTCGGCGGTGCGTCAGCGTCTGGAGGAACTGCGCTCCCAGACCGACACCCTCTGGGAGCGCTTCATCATGTTAACCCTGGAGCGGATTCTGTCCGGACAGCTTCGTGAATTTCTCGATGAACTGGATACTGAACTGTATGAAGTGAATCCGCAGTTGATTGCGTTGGAATGCGCCATTGACCGGTTGCGGATTGGCGTTCAGGAACAGCGGCGCGCCTTGGAGGAAAAGATCATCGCGCTGGAAACCCTGGCGCATCGCACCTCCAGCCTCAATCACCTCAATATGATGCTGGGCCGGCTGGAGGGTTTGGAAGCGCATCTGCTGGGCCGGCAGGAAGAAGCCTTTCCGGAAGGGAGCGAGCAACAGCAACATCGGCAGACCAGCTTGCCGGGCGATCTGTTGTATCTGCGGGTGCGCTTGCTGACCACCCGACTGGCCCTGATCGCTTCAAATCAGGCCCGGCAACTCAGCGCGTTCGACAGCAAACTGATGATTCTGCTGCCCGATGTCGAGCGTCTGAAAGTGGATCTCGGTGCGCTGACTTCCCGGATTGAGTGCATCAATGGGCTGTCGCGCTACTGGCTGGCGTATCTCGATCTGACTGAAGGAGGCTCCAGGTTCCAGGCCCCGGATGCCTGATCAACCCGATGCCTGATCAAGCCATTGAGTCCGTGGAGGTTGTCACCATGCACCGTAGAACTTTTCTGCAAGCCTTGGGCGCGAGCGCCGGTCTGGCCTTGACCAGTCGCGCTGCCCGGTTGTCCGCTGCTGAATCCGCCGCGGCAATGCCTGATCTGGTCGCGGTCAAACATGGCGAACCCGAGGCGTTGTTTGATCGTGGCATTGAGGCGCTGGGCGGGATGGGCCGCTTTGTCAAAAAGGGTCAGACCGTGGTGGTCAAGCCCAACATCGGCTGGAACGTGCCGCCGGAACGCGCCGCCAACACCAATCCGCGCCTGGTGCGCCGCATCATCGAGCATTGCCTGCAAGCCGGGGCGAAAGAAGTCCATGTGTTCGATCATACCTGCGATGCCTGGCGCGACAGTTACCGCACCAGCGGCATTGAGCAGGCCGTGAAAGACGCCGGCGGCAAACTCGCGCCGGGCAATAGCGAGGGCTATTTCCAGACCATTGCAGTGGGCAAAGGCCGGCGGTTGCACGAGGCCAAGGAGCATGAGCTGATCCTGCAATCGGACGTCTTCATCAATGTGCCGGTGCTGAAAAGCCACGGCGGGGCGAAACTGACCGTGGCGATGAAAAACCTGATGGGGATTGTCTGGGATCGCGGCGAGTGGCATGCCAGCGATTTGCACCAGTGCATTGCCGATTTCGCTACCCATCGCAAGCCGGATTTGAACATCGTGGACGCCTACAATGTGTTGCAGCGTCACGGGCCGCGCGGGGTATCCACCGCCGATGTCGCCAACCTGCAATCGCAGTTGCTCTCAACCGATCTGGTGACGGTGGACGCGGCGGCGGCCAAACTGTTTGGGCTGGAGCCGGATGCTGTGGACTACATCCGCATCGCTGGCGAAATGGGCGTTGGGCGCAAGGATTTGGAGAATCTGAATATCCGGCGCATTGTCCTGTGAGGAGAGATTCTGACCACCCAAATGCAAAAAAGCCCGGCGTTAACCGGGCTTTTCTGTGAATCTGGTGCCGAAGAGAGGACTCGAACCTCCACTGGGTTACCCCAACTAAGACCTGAACCTAGCGCGTCTACCAGTTCCGCCACTTCGGCCTGAGCGTCGCGCCGAGTGCGGCAGCGACCGGAGCGCACTATACGGATCGCCTCCCGGCCTGTCAATCTAATCAAACTTTCCTCTTTTCCAACCTGCAAGTGAATCAATGACCAATAAAAAACGCAGTTCCTGGCGTCAGCTTGACCCGTTTCTGGCCCGGGAACAGGAAAAATACGGCCGCGCTTCGCCCAGCCGTGAATTCATTCTGGATTACCTAGAACAGCGAGGGATGCCGATCACCCTGACCGATCTGTGCGCCGAATGGCAAATGGACGACGACTGGGAAATCGAAGCCTTGTCCCGCCGGTTGCGGGCGATGGAGCGCGACGGGCAACTAATCCGCAATCGCCGCGAAGGCTATGGGCTGGTGTCCAGAATGGACCTGGTCACGGGCCGGGTCATCGGTCATCCCGAGGGTCACGGCTTCCTGATTCCCGATGAAGGCGGCGACAATCTGTTCCTGTCGCCCCGGCAGATGCGGAAACTGCTGCACGGCGACCGGGCAGTCGTGCGGGTCATCGGGGTGGATTACCGGGGTCGCCGCGAGGGTTCGGTGGTCGAGGTGCTGGAGCGCAACACCGTGACTGTGGTCGGGCGCTTCAGCGAGGAGCGCGGGGCTTGCTTCGTTACTCCCGACAACAAGCGGATCAATCAAGACATCATGATCCCGCCCGAGGGCCGTGGCGAAGCCCAGGCTGGGCAGATCGTCATCGTTGAGCTGATCGAACAGCCTAACGCCAAAAATCGTCCGCTGGGCCGGGTTAAGGAAGTCCTCGGCGAACACATGGCCCCGGGCATGGAGATCCGCATCGCCATCGCCAGTCACGGGATTCCGGTGGATTGGCCGGAGGCGGCGATCGAAGAAGCGCAGGATTTCGGCGAAACCGTGCCGGAAGCCGCGCTACAGGGTCGCCTGGATTTACGCGGGATCCCGTTGGTGACGATTGACGGGATCACCGCCCGCGATTTCGACGATGCGGTGTATTGCGAGAAGCGCGGCCACAATTGGCGGCTGCTGGTCGCCATCGCTGACGTGTCCTGGTATGTGCGCCCGGATATGGCGCTGGATCGGGAAGCCCGCAAGCGCGGCAATTCGGTCTATTTCCCGGATCGGGCGATTCCGATGCTGCCGGAGGCGCTCTCCAACGGCCTGTGTTCACTGAAGCCCGACGTGGATCGGCTGTGTCTGGTTTGCGAGATGACCCTGAACGGCGCGGGTCGTCTGATCCGGTCGCGGTTCGTTGAAGCGGTGATGCGCTCCCATGCCCGGCTGACCTACGACACTGCGGCAGCCATCGTCGCGGATCGCAATCCGCAACTCCGGGCCGAATATGCTGCTCTGGTTCCGCATCTGGATCGGTTGCATGAGGTGTATCAACTATTGCGGGCGACCCGGGAACAGCGCGGGGCGATGGATTTCGACACCCAGGAGACGGTGATCGAGTATGGGGCGGATCGCAAGATTGAGCGGATTCTGCCGACCGAACGCAATGACGCCCACCGCCTGATTGAGGAGTGCATGATTCTGGCGAATGTGGCGGCGGCGCGGTTCCTCCAGCGCCATAAAATTCCCGGTCTGTACCGGGTTCATGAGGGGCCGGCGGAAGATCGCTTGAAAAAGCTGCGGGCTTTTCTGGGCGAGTTGGGCCTGGGACTGGGCGGTGGCGACAAACCCGCGCCGCTCGATTACACCCGGGTGCTGGAGCAGATCCACGACCGGCCCGATGCCCATCTGATTCAAACTGTGATGCTACGTTCGCTGTCGCAGGCGGTCTACAGCCCCGGCAATGCCGGCCATTTCGGGCTGGCGCTGGAGGCTTACGCCCACTTCACTTCGCCGATTCGCCGTTATCCCGACTTGCAGGTCCATCGCGCCATTCGCCACATTCTCACCGGCGGCAAGGCGGCGGATTTCTCCCACACTCAGGTTGATCTGGCCGGGCTGGGCGAGCATTGTTCGATGACCGAGCGGCGGGCCGATGAGGCGGTGCGCGATGCCATCGAGTGGCTCAAGTGCGAGTTCATGCAGGACAAGGTCGGGCAGACTTTCGACGGGATTATTACCGGCGTGACCGGGTTCGGGCTGTTCGTGGAATTGCGGAACGTGTTTGTGGAAGGGTTGATTCATGTGACCTCGCTGCGCAATGACTACTACCATTTCGATCCGGTTGGTCATCGTCTGCACGGCGAGCGTTCAGGGCAGGTTTACCGGCTCGGCGACAGCATCCGGGTGCGGGTGACTCGAGTCGATCTGGATGAGCGCAAGATCGATTTCGAGCCGATTGAAGCCGGGGGTAAGGACAAGGGAAAGGATAAGGAGCGGTGCGCCCGTTCTCCCCGGCGGCGGCGGAAGGAATAACGTCCGTGGCTGAACAACGGATTTACGGACTTCATGCAGTCGCGGCGGCGCTGCGCTACGAGCCGGAGCAAGTGCAGGAACTGTTGGTGGAGCGGCAGCGCCGGGATGGACGGATTCAGGCGTTGCTGGATGTCGCCGCCACCCACGGGACGCAGGTTCGTCTGACCGACCGGGCGGAACTGGATCGGCTCAGTGGCGGCATCCGGCATCAGGGGGTGATGGCCCGGCTGGCGGTTCAGCAGCGCACCTATAGCGAAGCCGATTTGCCGGCATTGCTGGCGGCGACTGTGGAACCGGCGCTGCTGCTGGCGTTGGACGGGGTGCAGGACCCGCATAATCTGGGGGCCTGTTTGCGGAGCGCAGCGGCGGCGGGAGTTCACGCAGTGATTGCGCCGGTGGATCGGGCGGTCGGTTTGAATGCAACGGTGCGCAAGGTGGCTTGCGGAGCAGCGGAAATTACACCCTTTATTCCCGTCACTAATCTGGCGCGGGCGCTGCGCGATTTAAAGGATCAAGGCGTCTGGATCATCGGCGCGGCGGGTGAGGCGGAAGCTGGTCTTTACGCCGTCGATTTCACCCTGCCGACTGTCATCGTGCTGGGGGCAGAAGAGAAAGGTCTGCGGCGCTTGACCCGCGAGGTGTGCGACCGGCTGGCGCAAATTCCGCTGGCTGCGGGCGGGGTGGAGAGCCTGAACGTGTCGGTGGCGGCGGGCGTCTTTCTGTTCGAGGCCCGGCGGCAACGCGGTTTTGGACATTAAAATCGGTGGATCGCCAGGATTGAGCAGTCATGATTCGCCGTCTATAGTTGGCAATGGTTACTTTTCCAGACCCCTTGAGGAGGGTTATTTCAATGAATGCACAGTGGTTGAAAGTAGGCGGAATGCTGGCGGTGCTGTTGCTGACAGCCCCGGCTTGGGTAGCTGCCCAAGAGTATTACCGTGGCGAGGGTGGCCGGCGTGGGACGATTCAGGTCACTAATGACTGGCGCGATGAGGTCAAGCTCACCATGTGGACCAGTGATCGCGAGCGGATTGGCGAATACTGGACGCTCAGTCCGGGGGAAACGGCGTTTCTAGAATACCGCGACGTCCGGATCAAAGTGCGGTCGAGCTACAAGATCAAGGTTGGCGATGACTGGGGCCGGGTCAATTTACGCGACGTAGGCGAGTTCCAAAATGGGGTCTGGTACGTCAATGTCCGCGATATTTGGCGGGCAACTCACCAGGATCGCGGTAACCGGGATCGACCCTCTCAGCGCGGTTACGACCAGCCCGATTATTTGCGGCCTTGAAGATTAATCGGGGCAGGCTGGTTAAGGATGTGTGGATTCCTCCCGCGTCATCTCCAGATAACCCTGCCCGGTTATTTTCTGATCGCCGGCGCGACCACTCACGGTAACCGCGCCTTCCCAATACCGCACCGTGAGCCGCATTTCCTGATCGGCGGCTTTGGGCGTCACAGTTAAATCCAGCGTTTCGGCGGGTACTCTCAATCGCCAACTGGCGGGATAACGGTCGCTAGTCTGCGGACTTTGCCATTCACCCAGCGGTTGCAAATCCACTTCATCGAAGCGCAATAGCTGGGTCTGGCCATCGGTGGCAACCAGTACGCCTTGGCTAAAACGATCCGTGCCGCCGTCCTTGCGCCGCAACCGATAAAACATCAGCTCCCGCCCATCATCCAGTTGTAGCGCAAACCAGTCCCAACCGCTTTGTTCCGACCCCAGCGCACTGGTGCTCCATTCCCGATCCAGCCAACTAGCCCCATTGACGGTAAACGTCTGGCCGCTGATTTGAATCGTCCCCTCAGTCGGCAGCCGTGGGTAAGAGTAGTAATAGGACGCATTGCCCGGTTCGGCGCTTTTCTGACTCAAGCCCCGGTCGCCTTGCAAAACCAGCGGCTTGCCGGGATTTAGCGTCAGGTCAACGGCAATGACCTCTTCCTGAGCGCGAATCCGCATCGGCCAAAGTTCAGACTCGCCACCCGACAGTTCCCAGTTTTCCAGCCAGACCCGGAATGGTTCAGACTGCGCTCCGGCCAGTCCCAGCGCGCCCCGGCTGAAGCGTTCAAAGCCATAATGCCGCTGATCGGCCACATCGGTTAGCGCAAAATGGCCCATGTAGATCTGCGCGGTCCGCCAAGCGGAATCAGCAACCGGCGTAGTGGGAGTCAGCGCAATGCGGAACAGCGTCAGTTGATAGCCAAACTGCCGGCCTGCCGCGTCGGTCAGATTGCCGGTCGCGTACCACCATTCGTTGCGAAATTGCGGGTGCGGCCCATGATCTGCGGGAAACTGGAAGGGGCGCGGTTGCTCAGCCCGCTGATAACCGGTGTTATCGCCGCTGCCTAAGGCGGCATTGACCGCGATGCTGTTTCCCGCTAGTTGGGTGCGGGGCCAGAACAGATAGGCCGTCAGGCTGAGGCTGAAACCGGCGATTAACAGCCAACCCATCCAGTGTCGGTATGAAATCATGAGCAGCTTCATTCCATTCTTAGCGCATCGGCGGGCCGGGCGCGGGCCATTCGCCAAATCGGATACAGGCCAGCCAATAACGCCGTACTGATCGCCAGGCCCAAGGTTTCCAACAGCAAGAGTGGATTGATTTCAAATGGCAGGCTCCAGCCAAACGCCCGGCGGTTAATCACAAAAATCAGGACAGCGGCTAATAACAGTCCGGTCGGAATCGCCAGCAATCCGGCAGCGGCGCCCATCAAGCCGGTTTGCAGCGAGGCCAGTCCGCCGACTTCCATCGTAGTCATTCCAGTAGCCCGCAATACCGCAAACTCCCGCGCCCGCTCCAGTTGCAAAGCCAGCAAGGCGCTTAAAATGCCAACAACTGCGACCAAGATCGCCAATAGCCGCAAGACCTGAGTAATCACAAACGTGCGGTCAAAAATATCCAAGGTGAATTGCTGAATGTCGCGGTTGGCGCGAATCACCAGCGGCTGAATCGGTCCCAAGCGCTCCTGCAACTGTTCCCGCACATTAGCCAAATTCTGCCCGATAGCAATAAACACCGCAGCCGAGCCAATCCCCGCATCATGCCAGTCGCGTTCATAGCCGGACCGATGCAGCAGAATCCGCCCATGTTCAGAACCGTAGTCCAAAAAGATTCCGGCAATCGCATAGGACTTTGGCCCGGAAGGCGTCGGTAATTCCAACCGGTCGCCGGTTTGCAAGCGCCGCCGATAAGCCAGCGGTTCGGAAATCAGCACTGCTTCACCGGTCTGAAACGCCGGCCAGAGGGTCGCCGGCTCGCCGTCGAGCAGGCGATAACCAGCTTGGGACTGCGGCGCGAGATTAACCGCGATCAAGGTGATGGGGCGGCCTTCCAGATCAATCCGGCTCCCCCGGTAAGTCGAGACTGCGGCTATCTCCGGGGTATTGCGGATTGCAGTCAGCGCCGTCGGATCCAGCAATTCCACCCGGTCGCTGCCATCGGCAAGCGCCGGTGGAGCGATGTATAAATCGGCGTTCAGGAGATCGTTAATCCAGATCGCTACTCCGCCCCGGAAGCTGTCTACCATCACCCCAACCCCAACCGTCGTTGCCAGCGCCGCCATCAATGCTGCGACCGCAATCCCGGTGCGGCTCAGGTGGCGAGCGACATCGCGGTTGGCCATCCGCGCCAATAAGCCGAGGCGACCAGCCAGCGGCTGATTCAACTGGACCAGTCCGGCCACCACCGGCGGGGTGAGCGCCGCACAGCCGATGATCAGCAAAAACAGGCCGGCGAATCCGCCCGGTAACGAATGGGAAAACGTCACGGTCAAGCCGCCCGCAACCAGCAAGGCCAGACCTGCCATCATCAGTCGGGGCAGCGCCGCCTGCCAGCGGCTTTCCAGATGAGCGCGGCTCAAGGCCAGCCCGGGCGGAATATCAGCCGCTTCCCGCGCGGGCAGCCAAGCCGCCGCCAGCGTCGCCAACACCCCCAAGGCGGCGCCTTTGGCCAGCGATCCGGGATCGAGGAAAAATTCGCGGACGCTGAGGACGTAATACAGATCATTGATGGTGCGGGTAACCAGATGCACCAGCCCGGAGCCCAGCCATAGACCGAGCAGCCCGCCGAGCAGGGTTCCCGCCAAGCCAAGCAGCAGCGCCTCGCCGAGGATGCCAATGAACAGCTCCCGGCGACTGACGCCCAGCGCCCGCAACAACCCTAGCAGCGCCCGGCGTTGCACCACCGAAAAAGAGATCGCGTTGTAAATCAGGAATATTCCAACCACCAGCGCCAGCAGACTCATCGCGGTCAGATTCAGCGAAAAAGCGGCGCTGAGATCGGCAGTGGCCTGATTGCGTTCCGCCGGCCGTTCCAGCTGTACTCCCGGCGGCAGCCCGTTGCGCAACTCCACCGCTTGCCGTTCGCTGGCAGAGTCCTCCGCCAGGATCAGATCGATGTGACTAAGCCGGCCGGTTTTACCCAACAGGGCTTGGGCCGTGCTGAGGTCGGTGATGATCAACCCGGCCAGCGCCGGTCCTTCCAGATTCCCGGCCCGATGCAAGGTCAAGCGCTGTTCCCCTCGCCGCAGCGTCACCGTTTCGCCCAGTTCCGCCGGCAACAATGCGGCATTGGGATTGAGCAGCAACGCCCGCAGATCCACAGCGCTGCCGGAACCGGTCGCCGTGAAGTCACGGAACGGTGCTTCGGCAAACGGATCAATGCCGAGGATTTGCAGCAGTTGCTCCGACTGATCGGCGCGGGGCAGGTAGCCGGTCACCACCGGCGCGGACTGGCGCAATCCCCGCTCCAGCCGCAACTGGACATAAAGTGCTTCGGGAAGGCCCTGCGCATCGCCGACAATCCGGTGAGTGGCCTGACCGGTGACCCGGTTCATCGCCAGATCGAAACTGCGGCGGGCGCTGACGTTCGCCAAATCCACCGCGACGACGACGGCGACACCGAGCGCGATGCCCAGGATCGCCAGTCCCAGTTGCCACGGATGGCGCAACGGATGCCGCCACAACGCCCGCCACAGCAACGGCGTCACGGCCCAATCTCCCGAATCCGGCCCGCATCCAGCAGCAACACCCGGTCGGCGCGGGCGGCGACTTCCCGGCTGTGGGTGACCATGACAATGGTGGTTCCGGCCTGCTGATGCAGATTCAGCAGCAAATCGAGAATCCGCCCGCCCGTAGCCGCATCGAGATTGCCGGTCGGTTCATCGGCCAGCAACAGCAGGGGGCGATGCACCACCGCTCGCGCCATCGCCAAGCGTTGTTGTTCACCGCCGGACAGCCATTCCGGGAAACTGTCCCGCCGGTCGCCCAAGCCGACGTTATCCAGCAGTTCCAGCGCCCGCTCACGCTGCTCCGGGGTCGCCAGCCGGTTCAACTCCAGTGGCAACAGCAGGTTTTCGGCAACGGTCAGGGTGGGAATCAGATTGAAAAACTGGAATACGAAACCGATCTGGCGGCGGCGGAACCGGGTGCGCTCAACTTCGGGCAAGGCGGTAATGGTCTGGCCGGCGATGACGATTTCCCCGGTATCGGGTTGATCGATGCCCGCCAACAAATTGAGCAGGGTGGACTTGCCGGAGCCGGACTGACCGAGCAGAGCGACAAACCGGCCGCGCGCAATGTCCAGATTCAGCTCGGTGAAAATGAGGCGTTGCGTTTCGCCTTCGGTGTAATGTTTACCGAGATTGCGGATCGTGATCATTCAAGCTAAATACCCAGGTTGGATGTATCACCGGATGCTATAACTAGCTCCATCAATGATCATGCCGCCTCGTTTCAAACCGGGTGACATCGGGTTGACGCCATTATGGAAGATCAACAGAATCAAGCGAAATGATCGCAGATAAGAAACCGGTCTGGAGTGGCGATCCTGCATGTCTAAGATCCTGTATGTCTAAACTGAGTTGCAACCGGGGCTATTTCCAACGGTATGCTCAGGAATCTGCGCCGCAATCGGGCGATAACGGTGTGCATCGCTATTCGCAGCGCTTGTGGCTGAGCGCGAGCGCCGCCGCCCTGATCATCGTTGTCTTGTGTCCACCGGCGCTGATCGCCCAGGACTTGATTGTGAATCAGGATTGGCCGGCGGTTCCGCTGGATCGGAACGATGTCCGGCTGTACTTCACTTTGCGGCTCAAACTGCTGGATAACCAGAGGCCCGTCAAGGTGTTTGTTCTCCCTGACGAGCATCCCCTGCATCGCCGGTTCGCCAAAAATATCCTCGGTCTGTTTCCCTACCAGTTGCGGCAGGTCTGGGATCGGCAGCTCTTTTCCGGGACCGGCCAGGTGCCGATCACCGTAGCCACCGAGCAGGAGATGCTGGAGCAGGTCACTGCGACCCCTGGGGCAATTGGTTATGTGGAATCCGGATCGAATCCCCCGCAAGTCCGTATCCTGGAGGTCCGCTGAAATGGGTATCCGGCGACTTGTGATCACTTTGCTGGCGGCGTTTAGCGCGGCAGGCCTCCATGCCGAAGAATCAGTCTGGGACCGTCTGCAAATTCACGGTTTCGCCAGTCAGGGCGCAGTGAACACCAGCGATAACCGCTTCTTCGGCGACAGCAATAACACCTCGTTCGACTTCACCGAATTAGGCGTCAACGCCTCCTTGCAATTCAACCCCAGCATCCTGTTGTCGGCGCAATTGCTATCCCGCCGCACCGGCGACCTGTACGACGGGACGCCAGCCTTGGACTACGCGCTGGCTGATGTCACCTTTGCCTCAACCATGACCCACGCGCTGGGACTGCGAGTCGGGCGGATCAAGAATCCGCTGGGACTCTACAACGAGACCCGCGACGTTCCCTTCACCCATCCCGGGATTTTTCTGCCCCAGGTGGTTTACTTCGATAAGGTTCGCAACCTGATGCTCGCTTCCGATGGTCTGATGTTTTATGACCATCTCTACGGCGAGACAGGCAACCTGTCGTTGACTTTCGGCGGGGGCCGGGCGGTGAACGATGAAAATGTCGAATGGACCTATCTCGGCAACAACTTTGACGGCGACCTCGAGCCTAATGGCCTGACCAGACTGGTCAGTCTCTGGTACGCTACCTTGGATGATCGGCTCAAGCTCGGTCTGGGCGGCGCAGTGCTGTCCATGCAGTTCGATCCCGGCGCACAGTCGCTGCTCGCCGGCGCGACCGATCTCATTTACTGGATTGCATCGTTTCAATACAACACCGAGGACTGGAGCCTGTCCGCCGAGTATGCCCGCGAATCCCTGGAATGGCATGACTACGGCCCACTGAATCCAGACCGCAAAAGCACTGGCGAGGGTTACTATCTGCAGGGGATCTACCGCATTCGCCCCGATCTCGAACTGATGCTGTGCTACCAGGAAGGCTTCAGCGACCGTAAGGACCGCGACGGGACCCGACAATCGGACTTGACCGGTGGTTTTTCTCCGCCATTTAACAGCTTCTCCAAGATCTGGAGCGCCGGCCTGCGCTGGGACATTGACCGCCACTGGATGGTGCGCGCCGAATATCAGTGGAACCACGGCACGTTCATTTTGTCGCCCCGGGAAAATCCCGACCCCAGCCAGTTGCAGGAAGACTGGAGCCTGTTCGCTGTCCAGGCGGCCTTTCGTTTTTGATCCGGCTCCACATCCGAGGCTGATTCATTGAACCTTCCCATCGGTTATTTGAGCCTGCGCTGGAAAGCGCTGATTGTCCTCAGCGTTATTCTGGTGCTGGTTAATGGCTCATTGGCGTTCCTGGTCTACCGCCAGTCAGCGCGACAGTTTGAACTGCAACAGGTGCAGCTTCGCAATCAGCAGACCCGGCAATTTCAAGCCCTGCTGGATGACGGTTATCGCCAGATGGCGCGGCTGGCTAACCTGGCGCCGCTGGTGGGATCGGATGGTTCCGATCCTGATCTCGATGCGCGGCTACGCCGGGCCATCGGCGCTAATGGTTTCATGCTCGATCTGGAATGGGATATCCGCTCGGTTCACTGGATCAAGGCCAATGGCGCGACCACCGTGCTATGGCCCGCTGAGGCGACAGCGTTACCGGTCGAGGTCAGCGCACAATTTCGGGATGCCCCAGAACATACCCAGTCCCTGATGTCCTGTGGGGAGGAATGCCGCCTGTATCTGGCTGCGCCGCTGTTAGAGCAGGGCCAGTTTGCCGGAACTCTGGTGCTGGGTCGGTCGCTGGCCGATGCGCTGCTGACTTTCAATGCGTTGACCGATGCCGATGCGGTGGTGATCGCGTCCGGCACCGAACCGACAGCGGCAACGTCTGCAAACCAGCGCCGCTTCCCGGCAATGACCCATCAGGAGCGGCTTGATCCCATTCTTCGCCAGGCCGGGTTTACCCACCCCGGCAGGCTTGTCGGTGATGCGCCGCTGCTGATCCACCTTGGCGGGGATTGGTTCGAACTGTTTCGCCTCGCCACGCTGGTGCCGAGGGTGGAAGTTTTTGCGATTAATCAGGTCACTGCCCAGCAAAAGGCAGTCGTGGCGGCTATTCGCAATAGTCTCCTGCTGGGCCTTATGGGGCTGTTGCTCTCGGAAATCCTGCTGTTGCTGGTGATCCAGGCCCCACTGGCGCAGTTGCGCCGGCTCGCCCAGTTGTTGCCGTTGCTGGCCGAGAATCAGTATCAGCAACTGCGCGCCCGGTTGCCGATTCTCGGCAGGTCGCCAATCCCCCGTGATGAAATGGACCTGATTATTGAGACTGTGGGCAGTCTCACCGAACGCATGGAGCAATTGCAACAGGATCGGGAGCATGCCGAAAACCGCCTAGGTTGGCTGGCCAGCCACGACCCGTTGACTAAACTCTGCAATCGTCGGCAATTCAACGCCGATTTCACCCGGGTGTTTGATCAGGCCTTGCGTTATGACCGGTACGGCGCACTGCTGTTTTTCGATTTGGATCAATTCAAGGATGTGAATGATTCGAGCGGACACCCGGTCGGCGATCAACTGCTCGAACAGATCGCGCAAAAACTCCAGCAGATGGCCCGCAAAAGCGATCTGCTGGCCCGGTTCGGCGGCGACGAGTTTGTGCTGGCGATTCCCGAAGCAAGCGTTGAGCAGGCCATCACGGTCGCAGAACGGCTACAGGAAGCCGTGCGATCCGTGGTGCTGCACGAGCGTGACCGGCGGCACCAGGTCTCGGCCAGCATCGGCATCGCTTTATTCCCCAACGACGGTGAGGAGCCTGAGCAGGTGATCGCCAATGCCGATCTGGCCATGTATCAGGCCAAGAGCAAAGGGCGGGGCCGCGCCCATCTGTTTTCGGCAGAGGATCAGGCGCGGGAACAGGCCGATAGTCGGGTGTTATGGAAAGAGAAAATCGCTGATGCGCTGGCTGAGAACCGCTTTGAGCTGCACTGCCAGCCGATTTTCGAGATCCGGGCGGGGAAGGTCAGCCATATGGAAGCGCTGCTGCGGATGCGCGACCCCGCCGGGCGACTGGTTTACCCCAATCAATTCATTCCGGTCGCGGAACAGACCGGCCTGATTCAGGCGATCGATCATTGGGTTTTGACGCGCGCGATTGCGATAATGCAAGCCCATCCCGGTCTGCGTCTTTCGGTCAATCTGTCCGCCAACGCCCTAGATGATCCTTTGTTGCTGTCTGACCTAGAGGCTCAACTCTCCAGACAGTGCGTGGACCCGGATCGCGTGACTTTCGAGATCACCGAAACCGTCGCGATCAGCAGCCTGTGCGATGCGGCGCGCCTGATGCGGAGCGTCCATAAACTGGGCTGCCGATTCGCCCTGGATGATTTTGGCAGCGGCTTCGCGTCCTACGCCTATTTGCGGCAACTGCCGGTGGATGACGTCAAGATTGATGGGGCGTTTATTCGCGATCTGGTCGAAAATCGCGAAGACCGGATTTTTGTGAAAGCCATCACCGACATTTCTCACGCCATGGGCAAGCGGGTGATTGCCGAGTTTGTTGAAAACGAAGCGATCCTGCACATCCTGGGCGAACTGGGGGTGGATTGCGCGCAGGGTTACCATATCGGCCGCCCTGCGCCTCTGTCCGGGCAGCCAGCCTAACGCTTTTGATGAATCAAAAAGTTAAGCCTATAAAAGCGTTGATGGAGATTGCGCAATGTCAGCAAGAAGAGACCGATGAAGACTCATGCTCCTATCGGCCATGTCGGGAACGTCCCGGGTGCCCCTGATCGCGCTACCTCGGCGCATCCTGTTGCCGCCAAAGTATTTTCCCTGTTTCTGATCAAGCCGTCGCACTACGACGATGACGGCTATGTGATCCAGTGGGCGAAATCGTCGATCCCGTCTAATACCCTCGCCACGCTGTACGGTCTTGCGCTGGACTGCGTTGAGCGCCGGGTGTTGGGCGACGAAGTCGAGATCCGCGTCACTGCTTTGGATGAGACCAACACCCGGATTCGGCCCGAGCGGATCATTCGGGAGATTCAGGCCGGCAGCGGGCTGGTCTGTCTGGTCGGGGTCCAAACCAACCAGTTTCCCCGCGCTATGGATCTGGCGCGGCCTCTGCGGGCGGCAGCTATTCCGGTCTGCGTCGGCGGCTTTCATGTCAGCGGTTGCCTGGCAATGTTGCCGGTGATTCCCCCGGAACTGCGCGAGGCGATGGCTCTCGGCATCATTCTGTTCGCAGGCGAGGCTGAGGGACGGTTTGAGCCGCTGCTGCAGGCGGTCCATGCCGGGCAGAGCGAGCTGCTGTACAACTACATGGCAGAATTGCCGGGGATTGAGGGAACGCCACTCCCATTCTTGCCCGCCGCAGTGGTGCGCGGCACTAGCGGTATGCGCACCAGCTTCGACGCCGGGCGCGGCTGTCCGTTTCTCTGCAGCTTCTGCACGATCATCAATGTTCAGGGCCGCAAGTCGCGCAGCCGCAGTCCCGACGATATCGAGCGGATTGTGCGGATGAATCTGGCGCAGGGTATCCATAACTTCTTCATCACCGACGATAACCTGGCCCGCAACCAGCACTGGGAGGCGATTCTGGATCGGCTGATCAAATTACGCGAAGAGGAAGGTCAGCACATCTACATCGTGGCGCAGGTCGATACGATGTGCCACAAGATTAAGGGGTTCATCGAGAAGGCGGCGCGGGCCGGCGTCAACCGGATCTTCATCGGCTTGGAGAACATCAACCCGGACTCGCTCAAGGAGGCCAAGAAAGGCCAGAACCAGATCACCGAATATCGAGCGTTGCTGCAAGCCTGGCATCGGCATGGCGTACTGACTTACGCCGCCTACATTCTCGGCTTCCCCAACGACACGCCCGCTTCGATTGAGCGCGACATCGGGATTATCCAGCGTGAATTGCCCATCGACATCATCGAGTTTTTTATCCTGACCCCGTTGCCTGGTTCTGCGGATCATCAGCGGCTTTACCTGGATGGCGTCGCGATGGAGCCGGACCTGAATCAGTACGACCTGTTTCACGTCACCACCCGTCATCCGCGCCTGTCGGCTGCGGAATTGCTTGGGGTCTATCGCCGGGCGTGGGAGTTGTATTACACGCCGGAGCATGTGGAAACTGTGCTGCGCCGGGCGAAACTGTGGGGCTACGATCCGCAGAACATGATGTGGAAACTACTGTCGTTCCATGCTGCGCCGCTGCTGGAAAAGGTCCATCCGCTGGAGGGCGGAATATTCCGGCGCAAGTACCGCAAGGACCGGCGTTATGGAATGCCGCTGGAGAATCCGCTGGTTTTCTCCGCCCGCTATATTGGGGAAACCATCGCCAAGTATGTGCGGTTCCTGGTGATTTACCTCCGCTACCGGCGGACGTTGCAGCGGGTGCTGCGGGATAAGGAACCGTATACCGATGTGGCGATGGCGCCGGTTGAGGCGATTGAGTTCGAGCAGTTGGAGATCTTTAAAGCCACCGACGCAGCGCGGGCAGCGGCGGAAAAAGCCCGGCGGCGCAAAGCTAGGCTAAGTGGATAGGCGTTAGTGCTTAAAAAAGCTCAGGCGGCGAAGGTAGCGCTTTGGTGGCGAACGGCGGCGACGATGCGATCTTCGAGTTCAATGCGGGTCGCCAGCGACTCGCCCAGGCGTGACAGGTCCTGATTTAAATCTGCCAGCGCCGGGTCGGACAACTCGCCATCGTAGCGGTCATGGAAAGCCAGCGCCGTCTGCGTGGTGCGGGCGATCCGGGCGTAGAGCCGCCGGGCCAGATCGCGGGCCGGGCGGTAGGGCGAATCCGCCGGCTGGTCTTCCAGCGCTTGATAAACCTCGAAGGGTCCCAGCGCCAGATAATCCATCAGGGTTTGCCGGAACCGTTGTAGCAGATGCTGGGCCGGGCCAGCAGGCGTGGAGGGTTTTAAAACCGCCAGCTTGTGATACAACACCAGGCTTTCCTGGCGGACGGTCAGCAGCTTGGCGACCAGATCGGGCAACGCCTTGCTGTGAGTCGAGTCGGCTATCAGGGCGGTGTTCATGGGCTATCCTCCAGAGTAGTGAATCCGATGCTCACTCTTTTCATTTTTTTCAGTGGCGGTGACCGACCACGCCTTCATGCTAACCCCGGATGGGATCATTGCCAACCCTCTACAGAGGGATCCTCGCCCTTCGGTGCAGGGAAGATATCAATGGGAGTCCGGCTCCCCACCGGAGCATCACTGCCATTAAGTTAGGGCGAGCAACGCCTGCCACATAGCGCCCAAACTCTGTTTTCCGTCATTCCTGCGGATGCAGGAATCCAGTAAGTCGCTGAAAAGCCTGGATACCCGCTTTCACCAATAAAAATTCATAAAAATCGAGTAATTCGGTTTTTGCATACGGTGACAGAGGTCGAGATTCACTAATCGCATAGGGTCGTCTCCCAGTGATCGGGTTGAATTGGACTGAATCGCGCGCTCCACGCAGTGCATACCCTACAACTTCAGTGATGATCACGGGCATGATGCAGAGTGTAAGTGATGATCACGGGCATGATGCAGAGTGTACGGCTGGCCGCTTGGCTACCTGATTGCGAAGATACACCGGCAGCGCCTGGTCAGCGCTGACCCAGTTGCTGCGCCGCGCTGGATCGGACGCCAGCCAGGCGACATCGCCGGCGTGGGGATAGCGATCACCCTGCCAGCCTTGGGCCATCAGGCGTTGCGCCAGCGCCTCCGGGTAGGTCAGCCAGCCGCTGCCGGTTCCGAACCAGTCGCCTGGCGGCGCAGTGACCAAGGTGGCTGGGCAACACCGCTCTTCGCCGAGCAGTTCCACCGTATCGCCGGTTGCGGCATAAGTACCCCAGTAAACCTCGCCCATCCGGGCATCCAGCGCTGCTGCGATGTGTGAATGCCCAAACTCGCGGGCCGTACCCAGGGCCAGAGCGGCCAGGGTAGAGATCGGCGCTACCGGCAGATCCGCTGCAAAAGCAATGCCTTGGGCAATGCCAATGGCGATCCGCACCCCGGTAAACGCTCCCGGCCCGCGTCCGACCGCAATCGCGTCCAGTTGCTTCATGCTCAGTCCGGCCTCGGCCAACACTGCTTGAAGCATCGGCAGAATCAGGGCGGCATGGCGGCGCGGGGCCAATTCATAGCGTTCCAGCACTGCGCCGTCTATCCAGACCGCCGCCGAGCAGGCTTCGGTCGCGGTATCCAGCGCCAGCAGTTTCATGGCCTTGAGCCGGTTTGCTTTGCGTTATTCATCGACCCGTCTCATCTGCTGCTGCAATTGCTCGATCTCGCGGCGCAGCTTTTCCTGATCGGCGCGCTCGTCTCGCGTCGGCGAGGCTGGTTGAATACGCTGATAGTCGCCCGTCGTGGAGTCGCGCCGCCGCCGGTCTTCATCGGCTTTACGCCGATCTTCATCCCGCTTGCGGGCTTCCTTCTTCTTCCGCTCCAGCTCCGCTTCCACTTCTCGCAGCCGTTGCTCTTGCCGGTATAACTGCTGGCCGTTGCGGTAGCCCTCCAAAAAAGCCCATTCCAGCGGCGGCGGGCAGACGTAAGCGTAGCTTGCGCCCCGCCGGCCTTCCTGGAAGCCGCGATCCGGAGTGCAATACTCGCCAATGCCCCGATCCCAGCCCGCTTGGTAGGCCCCCCGATCCGGGCGAACCCGGAACTCGGCGCAGGCCTCCTGGTGCTGCGCCAATCGGCTGGGTGAATAGCCTTCCGCGCCGTCCTGGATCCCGATGTCGTACCAGTCGCCCATCAGGCACTGGTCTTTCGACAGGGTCGCGCACCCCGCCAAGGCCAGTGCGCTGCTCAGTCCCATCAATAGCCCTTGCAGTTTGCGGTTCACCATAGCCGCTCCTTTCAAAGATCATCCGCTGGTTTTGGGGTACGCCGCTTGGCGGGTTTACGTTCGACCGGCGGACGGTCATCGCCAGTCGCCGCCGCTGGTTTTGTCCGTGCGCCCACCCGTTTCTTGGCCGGTTCCTGCCCATCAAGGCGGCTGATGTTCATCGGATGTTGCCGCACCCGCACCCGGCGCAAGTGCTGGAAAATTTCCGCCGGCATCCCATCGGGTAAATCCACGGTGCTGTAATCATCGAAAATCTCGATGCGCCCGATATTCTGGCTGTCAATGCCCGCTTCGTTGGCAATCGCGCCGACGATGTTTTGCGGGGTGGCGCCGTGTTCCCGCCCGACTTCAATCCGGTAGCGGACCTTATCCAGATCGCCAGCGCCACGTCCTGATTCACGCGGTCGCCGTTCGCGCCGCCCATCAGGACGGGGTTCCCGCGATTCCCGCGATTCCCGCGAATCTCGCGAATCTCGTGGTTCCCGTTCCGGGCGGGCGGGCAATGCAGCTTCCAGTTCTTTCTGTTCGGCTTTCTCATCAAGCCGGAACGGCCGGTCGCGCTGCGCCAGCCAGGTCAAGGCTGCGGCAATATCGTGGGCGCTGATTTCCTGTTCCTGTTCGATCTCCCCGATCACTTGGTAGAAAAAATCCAGATCCTGCTGCCCGGCCAGAATCTCACTGATCTGCTGCTTGAACTGCGTCAGGCGCCGGTCGGCGATAGCGGCGCGGGTCGGCGGTTGCATCGGCTCCAGGGTTTGACGTGTGGCTTTTTCAATCGCCCGCAACATCCGCATTTCGCGCGGCGCAACGAATAAAATGGCGTCGCCGGTGCGACCTGCCCGGGCGGTGCGGCCAATCCGGTGAACATAAGCCTCGGTGTCGTAGGGGATGTCGTAATTGATGACGTGGCTGATCCGCTGCACGTCCAGCCCCCGCGCCGCCACGTCGGTAGCGACCACGATATCCAGCACGCCGCCCTTGAACTGCTCGATGGTCTTCTCACGCAGGGCCTGGGTCATATCGCCATGCAGCGCCGCACAGGCGTAACCCCGCGCCTCCAGCCGTTCGGCCAGTTCATTGGTTTCGGTTTTGGTGCGGACGAAGATCAGCACCGCGTCCACATCCTCCACTTCCAGAATCCGGGTCAGCACATCGAGCTTGTGCAGGCCGCTAACCCGCCAGTAGCGTTGCCGGACGGTGGAGACAGTGCTGGTGCTGGTCTTGATCTTGACTTCTTTGGGATCGCGCAGATGGCGATGGGCGACCCGGCGGATCGGTTCGGGCATGGTGGCCGAGAACAGTGCGACCTGCTTTTCCGCCGGGGTTTGCTCCAGAATCCAGTCCACATCGTCAATGAAGCCCATCCGCAGCATTTCGTCGGCTTCATCCAGCACCACGGTGCGCAGCGTCGCCAGGGACAGGGTTTCGCGGCGCAGGTGATCCATGACCCGCCCCGGGGTGCCGACAATCACATGAACGCCGCGCCGAAGGGTGCGCAACTGGATGCTCATGCTCTGGCCGCCATAAATCGGCAGGACGTGGAAACCGGGCAAATGACGGGCGTAGCCCTGGAAGGCTTCCGCAACCTGGATCGCCAGTTCACGGGTCGGGGTCAGCACCAGCGCCTGCGGCTGCCGGTCGGCCAGATTCAGCTTTTCCAGAATGGGTAAGGCGAAAGCAGCGGTTTTGCCGGTGCCGGTCTGCGCCTGACCCAGCACGTCGTGACCGGCAAGCAGTAAGGGAATGGTGGCCGCCTGAATCGGCGACGGGGCTTCGTAGCCCAGTTCCACGATGGTGGCGAGCAGCGGAGACGACAGGGCGAGTTGTTCAAATGTTTCGATAGGAGAGGACATGCACGACGATACCTGGGTTGAGAGGGAGTTTGCAGCGAGCAGACCGGTCGGGCCGGTTGGAATGGGCGGCAGTAGGCGGGACAGAATGGATTTTATCAGCGTTTTAGGCTGCGCTGGCGAAAGCGCGCCGCCGGCGGAACCGGTTGATAATGCGCCAGCGCCAGAACAGATGGGCAATGGCGAAGGTTGCGATTCCGGCGACTACCGCAGTCGCCATGGATCCGACCAGCAGCGGCAGGCCAATGTCGCCGAATCGCTCCAGTAACCAGTCCAGCGAGGGTTCGAAGGTCCAGTCTCCTGCCGGTTTTTGCAGCAGCCACGCGCCAAACTGGTAATTGACGAAGGCAATCGGCGGCATGGTCAGTGGATTAGTGATCCAGACCATGGCGATTCCGATCGGCAGGTTAAACCGCAGCCAGAAGGCGGTGAAGACCACCAGCAGCATTTGCCAGGGAAAGGGAACGAAGGCGTAAAACGCACCGACGGCCAGCCCACGCACCGTAGAACGGCGGTTGAAATGCCAGAGCCAGGGATCATGCAGGCGGTCACCGAGGAAACGCAGGTGGCGATGCTGGCGTAATTCGTGCGGATCGGGCAGGTAGCGGCGCAGAAACTGAAGCATGGCGGCCTTATTCACTGAAAGAGAAGCCGGGATTATAACCCGGGGACGGCCTGGAAAATCCCGCACTTACTCCCGCCGGTAATCCTTGAGCGTTTCCGCCAGCAGAAACGCCAGCTCCAGACTTTGCGAGGCATTCAGGCGCGGGTCGCACTGGGTGTGATAACGGTCGGCCAACCCCTGTTCGGTAATCGCCTGCGCTCCGCCCAGACATTCGGTGACATCCTGCCCGGTCAGTTCAACGTGCATCCCGCCGGGAATGCTGCCCTCAGCGCGGTGAATGAGGAAGAACCGTCGCACCTCATCGAGAATGCGATCGAACGGGCGGGTTTTGTAGCCGGTCCCGGCCTCCTGAGTATTGCCGTGCATCGGATCGCAGGACCAGACCACCGCCCGACCTTCCCGCTGCACCGCGCGAATCAGCGGCGGCAAGGCCGTTGCGATCCGATCAGCGCCCATCCGGCTAATCAGCGTCAACCGCCCCGGCTGATTATCCGGATTGAGCGCATCGAGCAGGCGCAATAGGGTATCGGGGTCCGCAGTCGGTCCCAGTTTCAGGCCGATGGGATTGGCGATGCCGCGCATGAACTCGACATGCGCGCCGTCCAGTTGCCGGGTGCGCTCGCCAATCCACAGAAAATGCGCCGAGCCGTCATACCACTCGCCGGTTTGGGGATCGCGCCGGGTCAGCGCCTGCTCATAGCCCAGCAGCAGCGCTTCGTGCGAGGTGTAGAAACTGACCTGTCGCACCTGCGGCTCGGTCACCGCATCCAGTCCACAGGCGCGCATGAACGCCAGGGTTTCGCTGATGCGGTTCGACACGTCCTGATAGCGTGCGCCCTGCGGACTGGCGCGCAGAAAGTCGAGATTCCACTGCTGCACCCGATGCAGATCGGCAAAGCCGCCCTGAGCCAGCGCCCGCAGCAGGTTCAAGGTCGCTGCCGACTGGGCATAGGCGCGCAGTTGCCGACGGGGATCGGGTTGGCGCGCTTCGGCGGTGAAATCGAGATCGTTGACGATGTCGCCCCGGTAACTGGGCAGAGTGACGCGGTTGCGGGTTTCGGTCGCGGCGCTGCGCGGCTTGGCGAACTGGCCGGCCATCCGTCCCACCTTGACCACCGGGCAGGCGGCGGCGAAGGTCAGCACCACCGCCATTTGCAGCAACACCCGAAAGGTATCGGTGATCGCCTGTTCGCTGTGATTGGTGAAGCTCTCGGCGCAATCGCCGCCCTGCAACAGAAACGCCCGCCCGGCGGCCACTTCAGCCAGGTACTGGCGCAGGGTGCGGATTTCGCCAGCGAATACCAGCGGCAGGGAGTGCGCCAGCCGTTCCTCGACCTCGACCAGCGCCGCCTGGTCGTGATAATCCGGCAACTGCGCCGCCGGTCGTTGCCGCCAACCGGCGGGCGTCCAGGTCGTCTGGATGGGCAGATTTTCAGCCATCTGCACGCATCGGGGTTTCGAGGAAGGCGTCGATCACCGCTACCCAGGCTTTACCGACATTGCGCAGATCGTAACCGCCGCCGCCGACGCCCAGGATACGGCCCTCGGCAAATTCCTCGGCGATCTGGCACAAACCCCGCGCAGCGCGGGCGTGGGCGCGAGCTGTGTAGTGCAGATGCGCCAGCGGATCGCCATCGAGGCCGTCAGCGCCGCAGTTCATGAAGATGAATTGCGGTTCCCACTGGCGCACAAAGCCCTCGATCTTGTCCCACATCATCAGAAAATCATCGTCGGCGGACAGCGGCAGCAACGGGATATTCAGCTTGCGGCCCTTGGCTGGCCCCTTGCCCACCTCATGCGGAAAGCCGCTTTGTGGGAAGTTATAACGGCCATCTTCATGAATATCGGCGAAAATCACGGTCGGGTCGGATTCAAACGGATAAAACAGGCCGTCGCCGTGATGGGCGTCAATATCGACATAGGCGATCCGCTCCAGACCGTATTCTTGCTGGATCAGCTTGATCGCAACCCCGACATCGTTGAAGACGCAAAACCCGGCGGCGGTGTCAGGCATACTGTGGTGCAGGCCGGCAATCGGCACGAACGCCCGCCGGGTCTCATTGCCCATGATCTTGCGCACCGCGTCAATCACGGTGCCGACCACCACTGACGCATCCTCGAATACGCCCTTGTAGGCGGGCGTGTCGCCATAATCGAGCAGACCATCGCCGGATTCGGAAAAAATCCTGACCTTTTCGACATAGTCGGGGGTGTGGAACAGTCGGAGCTGATCCTCGGTGGCCACGGCGGGCGAAAATATCCGCACCTGATAGTCGAGCTGTCGGATGTGCATCTCGTCCCAGAAGGCGTGGATGCGATCCTCGCCGAATGGATGATCCTCAAACCCGTAGCGGCCCAGTTCTTCTCCAGCGTAAACGGCCACTGTTCTGCTTCGCGCCATGATTCTCAACCTCTGTCTCTAGGTGGTTGGCGATGGTGATGAAACGATGATGATTAAACTATCATAGTCGAATTGAGCGCCCGGTTGGCGGGCAAGCCGGGCAAAAAAGGAATTGCTGCATGATCCTGTCGCTGCTGAAAACGCCCCCGGCTGAACAAGCTGAATACTGATTGAAGCCCCTCCAATCGAGCAACCCCATGACTTCCCACGAAGAAATTCTTGAAGAAAACAAGCTGATCGCCTTGCGCCGCCAAAAGCTCAGCGATCTGCGCCAGGGCGGCAATGCCTATCCCACTGACTTTCGCCGCAACGCACTGGCTGCGGAAGTGCAGGCCACTGAGGGCGGCAAGAGTAGCGTTGAACTGGAAGTGGAGTCCCGACGGGTCGTCGTTGCCGGACGGATGCTGGCGAAACGGATCATGGGCAAGGTCAGTTTCGCCCGGTTGCGTGACCAGTCCGGCGACATTCAACTGTTTATCCAGAAGAATGCCCTGCCGGATGGGCGGTATGAAGAGTTCAAAGGCTGGGATTTGGGCGACATTCTTGGTGCGGAAGGCACCGTGTTTAAAACCAAAACCGGCGAATTATCGGTGAAAGTGGACGGGCTGCGGTTGTTGACCAAATCATTGCGGCCCTTGCCGGAGAAGTTTCATGGTTTGGCCGATCAGGAAACCTGTTATCGGCAACGCTATGTCGATCTGATCATGAATGAGTCGACGCGGGCCACATTCTGGTTGCGTTCCGCCATTGTTGCGCATATCCGTGAGTTTTTTAACCAGCGTGGTTTTCTGGAAGTCGAGACTCCGATGATGCAACCCATTCCTGGCGGGGCAGCGGCGCGACCGTTTATTACTCATCACAACGCGCTGGATATGCCGCTGTACTTGCGGATTGCCCCGGAACTGTACTTGAAGCGACTGGTGGTTGGCGGCTTTGAGCAGGTGTATGAGATTAATCGTAATTTCCGCAATGAAGGCTTATCGACCCGGCATAATCCTGAATTCACCATGCTGGAGTTTTATCAGGCCTACGCGGACTATCATGATTTGATGAATTTAACCGAAGAGTTATTGCGCGGGATGGCGCAAACCCTGCTCGGTGATGCGCAGATTTCCTACCAGGGCGAGACCTGTAATTTTGGCCAGCCATTCCGCCGCTTCACGGTCCGGGAGGCAATTCTTTATTTTAATCCGGCGATCACTGCCGCCGCTTTGGATGATTTATCCAGCGCCAGGCCAATTGCGGAAGGACTGGGCTTGAAAATAGCGCCGGAACACAGTTTGGGCCGGGTGCAAATCGAGATTTTCGAGCAGACGGTTGAACACCAGTTGCGCGATCCGACCTTTATTACCGCTTATCCGACCGAAGTATCGCCACTGGCCCGACGCAATGATCAGGACCCTGGGATTACCGACCGGTTTGAACTGTTTATCGGTGGACGGGAAATCGCTAATGGCTTTTCCGAGTTGAACGATCCCGAGGATCAGGCCGAACGGTTTCGTCAACAGGCCGAGGCCAAGGCGGCGGGCGATCACGAGGCGATGCACTACGATGCTGATTACATCCGGGCGCTGGAATATGGCTTGCCGCCGACTGCGGGCGAAGGTATCGGCATCGACCGGCTGGTGATGCTGTTCGCCGACGCGCCGTCAATCCGCGATGTGCTGCTGTTCCCGCAGTTGCGGCCCGAATAGTATCGCTGACTTCAGCTTGGCAACGCTTGCGCTGGAACCTGCATGAATACCCTGACCCTGACTCGCCCCGACGACTGGCATTTGCACCTGCGCGCCGGCGCCGCCTTGCAAGCGGTCGTTCCCCACAGCGCCCGCCAGTTTGCTCGCGCCATTATCATGCCCAACTTGCGCCCGCCAGTGACCACGGTCGAACAGGCGCTGGCTTATCGGCGGCGAATCCTGGACGCCGTGCCGCCAAGGTTGGATTTTCAGCCGCTGATGACGCTGTATCTGACCGATCAGACGCCGCCCGCCGAGATCGACCGCGCCAAAGCATCCGGCCACGTTGTCGCCAGCAAGCTGTATCCCGCCGGCGCTACGACCAATTCGGATTCCGGGGTAACGGATATCCGCCGGATTTACCCAGCGCTGGAAGCCATGCAGCGCGGTGGAATGCCGCTGCTGGTTCACGGTGAGGTCACTGATCCGGATGTGGATATTTTCGACCGGGAGGCGGTGTTTATCGAGCGGGTTCTCATCCCGCTGATCCGGGATTTCCCCGCTTTGAAGATTGTACTGGAGCATATCACCACCCAGGAAGCGGCGGACTTTGTGCGGGATGCGCCAGTGACGGTAGCGGCGACGATTACCGCTCATCATCTGCTCTATAACCGCAACGCCATTTTTCAGGGCGGCATCCGGCCTCACTATTATTGTCTGCCGATTCTTAAGCGCGAGCAGCATCGACAAGCCTTAGTCCGGGCAGCGACTAGCGGCAATCCCAGGTTCTTTCTCGGCACCGACAGCGCCCCGCACCCGATCCAGGGCAAGGAAGCCGCCTGTGGTTGCGCTGGGTGCTATACCGCATACGCCGCGCTGGAGCTGTACGCCGAGGCGTTTGATGCCGCCGGTGCGCTGGAGCGGCTGGAAGCCTTCGCCAGTTTTTACGGCCCGGATTTCTACGGCCTGCCGCACAACGTTGGAACGCTGACTTTGCAACGCCAACTGGCTTATGTTCCCGAAACGCTGCCTTTCGGCACCGATCTGCTGATTCCGCTACGCGCCGGGGAAATGCTGTACTGGCGATTGATCGCTTGAGACGCAGGTAGGGTGTTCACTCTAATTTTCATCGCTAAAGTACGCCTCAACATAGGTTGAAACCCGCCGGTCATCATCAAAACCGGCATTTTGAATCAAGAAGACCTTGAGTCGAGGAGAAGCATCATGGCAAGCGTTGCGTTGAAAACGATCGTAGAAGCCCCGGCTGTCGCCAACATCCGTGAATCGGCCAATCGCATTTGGCTGGCGGGGCTGGGCGCTTTCGCCAAGACCCAAGAGGAAAGCGAGAAGCTGTTCCAGACCCTGGTGCAGGAAGGCGAGGCGGTTGAGAAACGGGCCAAGCAGGCCGCTGAAACTCAGTTTGAAGACGCCAAAGGCAAGGTGGTCGAGTTTCGTGGCAAGGCCAACGAGCAGTTTGACCGGCTGGAAGAGCTGTTCCAGGAGCGGGTCGCCCAGGTCATGCACCGGATGGGTGTTCCGACCCAGAATGACATTCAGGAGCTGACCCAGCGGGTTGAGGCGTTGAATCAAAGCGTTCTTGCGCTGAAGAAATAAGCGGCGATTTTAAATCCGCTTAATTTTAACCAAGACCTGTTTTAACCAGGACCCCACGGCGCACACCGTGGGGTCTTTACTTTTTTAGGGTATGGAAATCAGCGATTGACCCAAGCCGATCCACCACCACCGTAGCGATTGATCCAGCCGCCGCCGCCATTGATCCAGCCGCCGCCGCCGCCATTGACCCAAGCGCCGCCGCCGCCAGACCGGTTGACCCAGCCGCCGCCACCACCGCCATAGCGGTTAACCCAACCACCGCCACCGCCTCCACGGACGGCCGCCGAACCACCAGCGCCACGAGCCGCTGCCCAGGCCTGAGCCGGGTTAGCGTGGGTCAATGCACCGCCCAGCACTGCGCCACCAATCACAGCTTGTGACCATTTACCCAAGCCGCGCAGAAACGTCCGCCGCTCCTCGGCGACCAGCGCCTCAGCCGGTTCAGACCGGGTTTCACCATCAAGTTGATCGGTCATTGCCGTTCTCCGCTTATGGGGCTTTCTTGGCAGGAGCTGCCGGAGCCGGCGCAGGCGTCGCTGCTGCTGGGGCGGAAGTTGCCGGCGCAGCGCCTTCCTCTTCCGGCGGCGGACCGCTGTCTTCAGCCAGGTTGGAGGTGTGCAGAGCCTGGACCCGCCAACCGGCCTTTTCCTTTTTCAGCACCGCCGACACATTCATCTCGAACTCACGGGCCTGGCCAGACGGATCGCTGTCTTTCATCACGCAGGACGCCATCAGCCAGGCATCGTTACCGTCTTCGCCTCCGGCCGCTTCCGGACATTGGTGAGTCAGCGAACCGGCCTTGAAGGTTTCAAAAAAGTGCTTGTAGGTCTCTTCGATCGCCGCCTTGCCTTTCCAGAATTCGCCGGAACCAGTGCCCATCAGCGCGACGTTGGGATTATCGGCATAGAGCGCCATTAATGCCTTGAGGTCGTGCTTGTTCAGAGCTTCATGGTGCTGGTTCAGCACCGCCTTGAGTTCCGCGCTGGCTTTATCAGCGTCCGGGGCCTTGTCCGCCGCCAGCGCCGGCAGCGTGAATGCGCAACCCAGCGTTGCAGCCAATAACAGTTGATGGTTTTTCTTCATCAGATCAATCTCCAAACACAGGTTATCAACGGGACTTCAATGCGCCATTTCCTGGCTTCCAAAGGCCGCTTACCGGCCATGAGTCTTATCCAGCCACGCCCGGAGTTGTTGCGCCCACTTATCAAAGGCTTTCTCGGCATAGGCCCAGGTCGAATAGGCTTTCATGTAATCAGAAACGCCGGTGTCAATCGCGTTGCCAACGCCTTTCGAAGTATCCACCACATATTTCCGGCCGATTTCGGTATCGGCGTACTCGGCAAGCACTTGGCCGGTCTGGCTACTAATAAACTGCGCGGCGATGCCGGTGCGGCCAAGATAGGGCGCGGACCCGGCCGGACCGCCCGTTGCTACTCCCGAAGCCATATCAGGAACCGTAGCGAAAGGCACCACCAGCGTGACCACGCTCATCTCCGGTTTGGTGGGCACTAGATTGGTGATGACGATTTTCACCCGCATCACCTCCGGTCCTGGCTTGGCGACTATCGGATAGGCATTGCCAAGGGCTTTCGCGATGGACTGCCGAAAATAGTCGGTCAGGGTTTGCAGTTGAGCCGGATCAATCGCCTTATAGTCAGCATCGCTAGCCAACTGAACCTGAATGGGATCGAGTAGAATCCGGTTGTACTGGGCCAGTTTGGCGCTGGGGTCGATCCAGCGATAAGCGCCATCGTCGCCGGGTACCGGTTGCAGACGGTCAGGATAGGTCAGATACGCGGCATAGGCGGCGGGTCCCGACGGCTGCTGGCTGGCAGGCCCCGTCGCGCACGCTGACGCTAGAAGAGTTAGCAAGGCCACGCCAAGCAGAGAAAGACTGCGCATGATTGAAAGCTCCTTGAGCATTGGGTTGGGTTGAATCACCGAGAAACCGGATCGCAAGGGTGGATTTTCCTCCTAATCGCGGGGACTTGATAGAGTCCAGCCGGGATGAGCGCACTGCCGCCAGAACGTTCAATCCAGCACAGCATCCGCTTATCGCCCGCGCCGGAACAGCCGATCCAGTTCTTCCAGCGTCAATTGCGCCCAGGTGGGTCGACCGTGATTGCATTGACCACCGTGGTCGGTGCGCTCCATATCGCGCAGCAGGGCGTTCATTTCCAGCAGATTCAAGCGCCGGTTGACCCGGATCGCACCATGACAGGCCAGACTGCCCAATAGCGCCAGAATGGCGGCCTCGGAACGGTCACTGGCCTGCTCCGCCGCCAGATCGGCCAGCATGTCGCGCACCAGTCCGGCAATGTCCGCCCCGGCCAGCAGCGCCGGAATTTGCCGCACCACCGCGATTTCCGGCCCGAGCAACGCCACTTCAAAACCCGCCTTGGCAAACAGATTGCCTTGTTCTTCAATCTGCCGCCGCTCGGACGCATTAACGGTCAACGTGACCGGAACCAGCAAGGCTTGGGTAGCGAGACCGCCTTCGGCCAAAGCGGCTTTCAGCCGTTCATACAGAATGCGCTCATGGGCGGCGTGCATGTCCACGACCACCAGCCCGGACGGGTTTTCCGCCAGCACATAGCACCCGTGCAACTGGCCGAGCGCATAGCCCAGCGGCGGTTCGGGATCGGGTTCGGTGATCGCAATGGCGGTAGCCGAAGTCATCGCGGCATCGGATTCAGCCGGCGTTGCCTGATGCAATTGCGCGTAGGCGCTCATCCGTTCCTGTACCCCGCGCAAGGGCAAACCCGACGGGCCGGGGGGGCTGAACCGATGGACTAATCCCCCACTACGTCCCTCAACCTGAATCAGCGGCGGCGGCGCTGTGCCAGGCCGGATGTCCGCCAGTGCGGTCTGGACCGTGCGGCGGATGAAGTCATGAACGGGCGATGATTCCCGGAAACGCACTTCCTGTTTGGTCGGATGCGCGTTGACATCGAGCGCGGCGGGATCAAGTTCCAGATACAGCACAGCGGCGGGATGTCGATCCCGGTACAACACATCCTGATAAGCCTGGCGCAACGCATGGTTGATCACCCGGTCGCGCACCGGACGGCCATTGACGAAAAAGTATTGCAGATCGGGCTGGGCGCGGGCGGTTTCCGGCAGACCAATCCAGCCCCACAACCGTAGCCCGGCATCCTCACGGTCGGTGAAAGCACTGGCAGCGATGAATTCCGGCCCGCACAGTTCCGCGACCCGTTGCGCCCACGCGATCTGATCGGTCGCCGGCTCCAGATTCAACACCACCCGTTGGTGATGCCACAGGCTGAAACCGACCGTGAATCGGCTCAAGGCCAAGCGGCGAACGCCTTCTTCGATATGACTGAACTCGGTGCGCTCGCTGCGTAAAAACTTGCGGCGGGCCGGCACGTTGAAGAACAGATCGCGGACTTCCACCGTGGTTCCAATCGGGTGCGGAACGGGCGCAGCTTCGTCCATCGCATCGCCGCTGATCCGCCAACCACTGTCCTGTCCAGCCGTGCGGGAGGTCAGAGTCAAACGGGAGACCGAGGCGATGCTGGGCAATGCTTCGCCGCGAAAGCCGAGGCTGGCGACTTGCTGGAGATCATCGAAACTAGCGATTTTACTGGTAGCGTGGCGGGTCAGCGCCAAAGCGAGATCGTCAGGAGTGATGCCGGAGCCGTTATCTCGAATCCGAATCAGCCGAACCCCGGCCTGTTCCACTTCAACCACAATACGACTCGCGCCGGCATCCAGGCTGTTTTCCAGCAGCTCCTTAACTACCGAAGCCGGGCGCTCGACGACTTCACCGGCAGCGATCTGGCTGATCAGTTGCGGCGGCAGGAGCTGGATGCGGGAGGTCAAGAGAGGGGAAATAATGTAGGACTTACACATTGACAGGATACGGAAACTCTGGGTTGAGGTGCGCCATGTTCGGTGTGAATGCGCGAATGTACGTTCCCGCCTGTGCCATTTCGTCAAACCTCCAAAGTCGTCCGGTCAACACTGCGGCATATTCGTCTATTACCGGATGTCTCAAGTATAGCGGCACAATACCGTTCGGCACACTTATTGGGTTGACAAACAGGGTCTCTCGATGTTCATCACTCCCGTCAGGTCAGCGTCGATGGTGATGGTGTTGGGGCCAGCAGCGCCATTGGCTTGGGCAACCACCTCTCACAGTGATCCCGTTCCAGTGTTGTTCAGGTGTAGTCGTTCACCCCCCTGTCCTTGACTCCCAGTTGACGGCGAGGGATAAGCCGTTTACCGATCGAGTATCCGAACTGAGTTCACGGTAGCCATGCATCTGAATGATCATAGTCTCCGCCAGTTGG
>JADLEK010000050.1 GCA_020846135.1 Gammaproteobacteria bacterium | reverse complement strand
TTTTCCCAAAGCGGCGCGGGCGGATGAAGATCCGTTGCCGCCCGGCGTCTTCGATTTGCGGAATCCGGTCGGTGCGGTCCTGGTAGAAGTAGCCTTCCTGGATCAGGGCGTCGAACTCGCTGAGACCGTAAGGAAATTGCATGGGAGACTCCTTGGAAAGAGGATCATTCTCAGCCTTAATCCCAGCTTTTCCATGGACGGCGGGAGGTATCTTGTATTCAACCCAGTCAATTTTCCAGTTCATGTCGGACGAACTGACGTGGTCCGCTCAACCCACATCCTGGCGAGCGCTGTCGTCATACCCGCATTCGCAGGAATGACGACCGTCAGTACGAAAACTTACCGAGAATTGGTATGACATGGCGGATGCGCTACGCTTATCCGCTCTACGCTTCCAAACCTATCAAAACTTTTGCGGCAGCCTATATGCCGCTATAAGGTCGTGCCGCATTATGCAGCCTGCATCGTTTTGCACCACACCCGATCAGTTCCTTGCAACCATGCAGACGCAGTAAAAGAGTTAGCTCAAACTGATAGGTGGTGAACTACGCGCCGCGTATTTGAAGCCGCCATGACTGACAAAAATTCAATGAACGAACCCATCCTGACCGACAAGCAACGCACTGTTCTGCTGCTCAAACAAATGCAGGCCAAGCTCGACGCCGCCGAGCGCAAAGCCCGTGAACCGATTGCCGTCATTGGCATGGGTTGCCGGCTGCCTGGCGGCGCGGATTCAGTGGACGCCTTCTGGCAGTTATTGGAATCCGGCACGGACGCCATTACCGAAGCGCCGCCGGACCGCTGGGACGTCAACGCCTGGTATGACCCCGATCCCGATGCGCCCGGCAAGATGAATACCCGCTGGGGCGGCTTTCTACGTGAGGTGGATCGCTTCGATGCCGAGTTCTTTGGTATTTCGCCGCGTGAGGCGATCTCCATGGACCCGCAGCAGCGATTGGTGCTGGAAGTCGCTTGGGAGGCGCTGGAACACGCCGGTCTGCCGCCGTTGTCCTTGAGCGGCAGCCGCACCGGGGTCTTCCTCGGCATCTGCACCAGCGACTATGCCCGACTGGGCGAGACCGCCGGCGATAGCAGCGCACTCGATACTTACTCGGCCACCGGCGGCGCTTGCGGAGTCGCTGCCGGTCGTCTGTCCTATACCTTAGGTTTGCAAGGCCCCAGTCTGGTGGTGGATACCGCCTGTTCCTCGTCGCTGGTCGCTACCCATTTGGCGGTGCAGAGTTTACGGTTAGATGAATGTCGGCTGGCGCTGGCCGGGGGTGTCAATCTGGTATTGCTGCCCGATGGCACGGTGTCGCTGTCACGACTACGGATGATGGCCCCGGATGGGCGATGCAAAGCGTTTGACGCTGCCGCCGATGGCTTTGTGCGCGGCGAAGGCTGCGGCATTGTCGTTCTGAAACGGCTGGCGGATGCGATAGCCGATGGCGACCAGGTGCTGGCGGTGATTCGCGGGTCGGCGGTGAATCAGGACGGTCGTTCTGCCGGGCTGACCGCCCCTAATGGTCTGGCTCAGGAAGCGGTCGTGCGCGACGCTTTGGCCAATGCCGGGCTGGCTCCGGCGGAGGTCGCCTATGTCGAAGCGCATGGCACCGGCACCGTCCTCGGCGATCCGATTGAGATGAATGCCCTGGCGCAGGCGATGGCCGCTGGCCGCACCCAGCCGCTGCATGTCGGTTCGGCCAAAACCAACCTCGGTCATCTGGAAGCCGCAGCTGGGATTGCTGGTTTGATCAAGGCCGTGGAAGTGGTGCGGCATGGCCGGATCCCGCCCAGCCTGCATTTTCACCAACTGAATCCCCACATTCACCCCGGCGCTTGCCCGATTTTGGTCCCGGTAACGGCGGTCGATCTGCCCGCTGACCGGACCCGGATCGCCGGCGTCAGTTCCTTTGGGTTCTCCGGCACCAATGCCCATCTGGTGCTGGAAGGGCCGCCGCCGATGGCCCCTGCTTCCCTTTCACCTTTCGCCTTTGACCTTTTACCTCGCTCCGCAGAAGTCTTGCCGTTGTCGGCCCGCGACGCCAAGGCGTTGGACGCGCTCCGCGAGCGCATGAGCCGGGCGGAAGCCCTGGATGATTACCCCAATGCCTGTTTCACCGCCGGCGTGGGCCGCAGTCCAATGGAATGCCGGCTGGCCGTGGTTGCGGCGAATGGCGATGAGGCGCGGGAACGGCTGGCGCACCCGACCACCGGCCATCTGGTTACGGGCCGGCCCCGAATCGCGTTTCTGTTCACCGGCCAGGGCAGCCAGTTCTCCGGGATGGGCCGCCCACTGTATGAAACCGAACCGGTGTTCCGGGAAACCCTCGACCGTTGCGCGGCGGTGCTGGACCCGCTCCTCGGTCGGTCGCTGATTGAACTGATGTTCGCCGGCGGCTCCGAACTCGACCGCACCGAGTTTGCCCAACCGGCGCTGCTGGCCTACGAAATCGCCATGACCGCGTTGTGGCGAGCCTGGGGCGTGGAGCCGGATGCCCTGCTAGGCCACAGTCTCGGCGAATATGCGGCGGCGGTGGTTGCGGAAGCGGCAACGCTGGATGAAGTGTTGCGGCTGGTGGCCCGGCGCGGCCAGTTGATGCAGGCGCTACCCGCTGGCGGCGCGATGGCGGCGGTCATGGCTGATGCCACGCGCCTGACTGCGGTGCTGGCTGCTGATCCACGGCTGTCGCTGGCTGCGGATAATGGGCCAAAAATGGCGACGCTCTCCGGGCCGGAATCGGCAGTGGAAATGGCTTGCTCAACGCTGGATGCTCAGGGGATCGTCAGTCGCCGATTGACGGTCAGCCACGCTTTCCATTCGTCGTTACTCGACCCGATGCTCGATGATCTGGAACAGGCGGCGATTAAAATCGAATGGCGCACGCCGCGCCTGCCGCTGATTGGCAATCTCACCGGTGAACCTGTTGTTGGTTTCGATGCGCATTACTGGCGACGACACAGCCGGCAACCGGTGGCCTTTGCGCCCGGTGTTCGTCAGCTGGCGGCGCTCGGTTGCGAAGTTTTCCTGGAAGTCGGCCCGCAACCGATTCTGCTGGGACTGGGCCGGAGTTGCATCCAGGGCGGTGAGTGGCTGGCTTCAGCCTGCCGCAATAACGCTAATGATCAGGCGCTGATGGAAACGCTGGGCCGGCTGTTTGAACTTGGCGTGAATATCGACTGGCGAGCGGTTCATGCCAGGCGCAATCGGCGCTTGATCACCCTGCCGAGTTACCCCTTCCAGCGCCGCCGCTACTGGCGGGCAACCACAGCACCGATGGTCGGCGCTACCGCTCATCCGCTATTGGGCGAACGGCTGGATTTGACCGACGGTTCGGTAGTTTTCCATAGTCAGTTGCCGGCGCCCGGCGCGGCTTATCTCATGGAACATCGGGTCGGTGGTCAGCCCATCGTTCCAGCCGCCGCCTGGCTGGAAGCGGGTGCTCATGCCGCTGCCCGTTGCGGTTATGCTCCGGCGTTGGCGGCGATCCGCTTTGAAGCGCCGTTGATCCTCGCTGTTCCTCATGAAATCCAAGTCGTGCTGGCAAATGCCGGAATTAGCATCTATAGCCGATCGCTGGAACAAGACGCTGCGTGGACTCGCCATTTTGCGGCACAGCTTGCTGAAACCGGCGTTCCACCCGAACCGGTTCAGCCGGAACAATGCCTGGAGCCGGTTGATCCCGCCGCGCTTTATGTCTGGCTGTCCAACGGCGGTCTGGACTGCGGCCCGACCTTTCGCCGCATCGCCGCCGCCTGGCGGGGACCCAATATCGCGCTGGCTCGCCTCACTTCCATCGATCCCGCCGGTCATCAACTTCATCCAATGCTACTGGACGCCGCGTTGCAAACTCTGGCAGTAGCGACGTTTGAGCAGGGCGATGGGGTGATGCGGATTCCGGTTAGCCTGGACCGTTTCCATCTGGAAGTTGCCGAGGTGGAAACCGGCAATCTATGGGGGCAGGCTCGCTTGCAAGGTGTGGGCGATGAATTGAGCGCTGATCTGCGGTTGGTCGATGCCGAGGGTCATTTGCTGGCTTGGGCGAACGGCTTGCGGTTGGCGCGTCAGGCCAGTGACGATCCCTGGCGGCGCTGGTTGCTGGAGCCAATCTGGCGCACCCGGACCCTGCCACCCGACCCCACCCGGATCGTTGAACGGCTGGCGCTGGATTTGCCGACGGCGACCGCGAAACCGGAACTGGCGGCGCTGGCCGGTCTGGGTGAACGGCTGGACGCTGCCGCTGCCGCTTATGCCGCTCGCGCACTGGCGGAACTGCCGCGTGAAGCCGTTGCGCCGCGCCATCTCGCGCTCTATGAACGCCTGACCGGTTTTCAGCAGTTGGGGCGCGGTCTTGATCCGGATGCCGCTCTGGATGCTTTGGCGGCGGATTACCCGCAAAGCGCCACCGAAATCGCCCTGCTGCGGCGGTGTGGCCGGCCGTTGGCGGCGGTGTTGAGTGGGCGGCAGGACCCGCTGCAACTGCTATTTCCCGCCCGCGAAGAAGGCAATGTCTACCGGGATTCGCCGGTTTCACAACTGCTGAACCGGCTCATTGAAGATGTCGCGCTGGCGGCGCTCCCTACCGAGGGACCGTTGCGCATTCTGGAAGTGGGCGCGGGCACCGGCGGCACCACCGATGGTTTGCTGGCCCGACTGCCGACGGAACGCATGGCGGAATATGCCTTTACCGACATCGCTCCCACCCTGCTGGCGCAGGCGCGGGAACGGTACGCGGATCGGCCCTGGCTTGAACCGCGCCGGCTGGATCTGGACGCTGACCCGGAAGCTCAGGGCTTCGTGACCGGACACTACCATCTGATCGTTGCCGCTAACGTCATTCACGCTACCGCCGATCTGCGCCAGACCTTTGCCCGGTTGCGCCGGTTACTGGTTCCCGGCGGCTTTCTAGCGCTGCTGGAAGGCGCTGGCCCGCAAGGCTGGGTTGATCTGGCGTTCGGCCTGACCGAGGGCTGGTGGCGGTTCACCGACCGCGATTTGCGTCCCGATTATCCGTTGCCCGACCGGCAAGGCTGGCTGGCGATTCTTGAAGAGGCCGGCTTTGCAACGGCTTTGTTACCGACCGATCCCGCCGGGTTGCTAGCCCGTCAGGTGGTGCTTGTCGCCCGGCAACGGCGCGGGCGTTCCTGTTTGATCGTAGGTGGCGCCGATCCGGTGACTGTGACGCTGTTCAAGCAACTGCATGATGCCGGGCAGACCGTGACGCGCATCGCTCCCGATGATCCGCTGCCGGCTGAGGTCGGGGGGATGTGCGTTTATACCGGGACGCTGGCGATTTCCGAAGCCGACAATCTGGACGAATTGTGGGCAAATCAGCAGCGGATACTGGAGCCTTTGCGCCGCTTGGCGGTGCAACTGGTCGGACGTGGTACACGACTGGTGGTGGTGACTCGCGGGGCGCGGGAATCAGCGCCGGAACAGGCGACGGTCTGGGGTCTGGCCCGCGCCATTGCCCAGGAATTGCCGGAGCTGGCAACGCTGCGCATTGATTTAGACCTGGCCCTGTCGCCGGAACAAGCCGCCGCCAGCATCGCCCATGAACTGCAATTCGGAGACGGTGAGGATCAAATTGCCCTCACTGCCGAGGGTCAGCGCCAGGCCGCCCGGCTGATCCGTCAGCAGCCCGAATCGGTTGCGCTCCCGACTCTGGATGCCGAAGCCAGTTACCTCATTACCGGCGGTCTGGGCGGTCTGGGATTGCGGAGCGCCCAATGGCTGGCGGAACGCGGCGCACGCTCGATCATTTTGATGGGGCGTTCTGCGCCGTCATCCCAGGCGCAAACCGCGATTGCCACACTGGAAACCAACGGCGTCCGGGTGATTCTCGCCCTCGGCGATGTGGCCTGTGAAGCCGATGTCCGGGCTGCGCTCGCTGCCGCTCCGGGACGACTGGCTGGAGTAATTCACGCCGCTGGCATACTTGATGACGGCGTTCTGGCGCAACTCGACTGGCCACGCTTTGAGCGGGTGCTGGCCGCCAAGATGGCTGGGGCCTGGCTGTTGCACCGCTTGACCGAAAATCTGGGTTTCTTCCTGCTGTACTCATCTGCGGTGGGCTTGGTCGGCAGTCGCGGCCAGGCCAACCACGTTGCGGCCAATGCCTTCCTCGATGCGCTGGCTGCTCACCGTCGTACCCAGGGACAACCGGCAATCAGTTTGGCCTGGGGCGCATGGAGCGAGATCGGTTCAGCAGCGGGTCCGGAACTGGCGGAACGGCTGCGCAGCGCCGGGATGGATGTGATTCCGCCGGAGCAGGGCGTCAAGGTGCTGGATTGGGCGTTGACTGCTGAATCCGCCTGCATTGGCGTGTTGCCGGTGCGCTGGACCGCGTTCGCCCAGGCGCTCGGCGGTACGGTTCCGCCGGTGTTGCGGGAGTTGGTGGATAGCGCCCCTCACCCTCAACCCCTCTCCCAGAGGGAGCTAACCCCTCACCCCCAACCCCTCTCCCCCAAGGGGCAAGGGCAGTTGCCGGGGCGGGTACTCGATACCGTATTGATCGAAGCCGCCGCCGTATTGGCCGCCGAGGGACCGGAAGCGCTGGACCCGAACCGCAATCTGTTCGACCTCGGTCTGGATTCGCTGATGGCGGTGGAACTGCGCAACCGGTTGCAAAAACGCCTGAATCGCCCGCTGCCCTCAACCTTGCTGTTCGATCATCCAACCCCGGCGGCGCTGGCGAAATTTCTCGGCGATGCGCCGGATACTGGGATTGCTCGCCTTCCCGTAACGATGTCGGAGCGCGGCGAAGAGCCGATTGCGATCATCGGCATGGCCTGCCGCTTTCCGGGTGGGGCGGATGATCCGGAGCGGTTCTGGGAATTGCTATGCGCTGGCTTTGACGCGGTCGGCGAATTCCCGACTGACCGCTGGAATGCTGAAGAAGCGCAGGGGTTGACCACCCGCTGGGGCGCTTTCCTCAAAGAAGTGGATCGGTTCGATGCCGCCTTTTTCCGTATCGCCCCGCGTGAAGCAGCGTCGATGGACCCGCAACAGCGCTTGCTGCTGGAAACCGCGTGGCATGCTTTGGAACGCGCCGGCCAAGCGCCGGATCGGCTGGCGGGGAGTGCAACCGGGGTATTCGTCGGCCTGTGCAACTATGACTATTCGCAAATCGCGGTCGCCAGTGGCCGGATCGATGCCTGGTCTGGCACCGGCGGCGCGCCCAGCATCGTGGCCGGGCGGCTGGCCTATGTTCTGGGGCTGGAAGGCCCGGCGATGGTGGTCGATACCGCCTGTTCGTCATCGCTGGTGACGACCCATCTGGCCTGTCGCGCTCTGCTGGCCGGTGATTGCCGGATGGCGCTGGCGGGCGGCGTCAATCTGATCCTGTCGCCTTCGTCCACCCTGGCCCTGTCGGAATTGCAGATGATGGCCCCGGATGGCCGCTGCAAAGCCTTTGACGCCCGGGGCGATGGCTTCGTGCGCGGCGAGGGTTGCGGGGTAGTGGTATTGAAGCGGCTTTCCGACGCTCAGGCCGATGGCGACCCAATTCTGGCGGTGATTCGCGGCAGCTGCCTGAATCAGGATGGCCGCTCGTCGAGTCTGACGGCTCCCAGCGGTCGCGCTCAGGAAGCAGTGATTCGGAGCGCGTTAGCCCGTGCGGGTCTGGAGCCAAACCGCATCGGCTATATCGAAACGCATGGCACCGGCACGGCCTTGGGCGATCCGATTGAGATGCACGCACTGAAAGCGATTTTCGCTCCCGGACGCCCGCCGGAAACACCGCTGGCGATTGGCGCGGTCAAGACCAACATTGGGCATCTCGAAGCTGCCGCCGGTATCGCCGGCCTGATTAAGACCGTGCTGGCGTTACGCGCCGGCATCGTGCCGCCGAACCAGCATTTCCAGACCCTGAATCCGCATATCGCGCTCGACGGCTTTCCGGTGTTGTTGCCGGCTTTATCCCAACCGTGGCCGGCGCTGGATGGTCCACGCGCCGCCGGCATCAGCTCGTTCGGGTTCAGCGGCACCAATGCCCATCTGGTGCTGGAGGAAGCGCCGCCCCTAACCTCGGTAAGCAACGCTCCCCAGACCGTGCATCTATTGGTGATTTCCGGCGCAACCGCGAGCGCTGCCCGGACTTTGGCTCACGCGGTTGCGGATTGCTTGACCGCCGCCGCTGCGCCGGCGCTCGGCGATCTGGCGCATACCCTGCTGATCGGGCGGGCGCACCTGGCTTATCGCATTGCGATAGTCGCTGATGATCCGCATGAAGCAGCGGCGGCGCTCCGTACCGCGACGCCGGCGCTCGTACCGCCACAGCCACTGATCCCGGATGCTCAGTGGCTGCCTGCACCGCCCCGGAATGCGGTGGAACGACGGGCCTGGCTGCAATCGCTAGCGGAACGGTATACAGCAGGCGCGGCGATTCATGAGGCCGGCATTACGGAGGGCGGTGGTTATCGGATCGTGCCTGCGCCGGTTTATCCCTTTGAACGGCAACGGTATTGGGTGACGGATGGCCGGGCGGCGGCGCCTTCGAACCACCCCGGCGCTGTGCGCCACCTCTCCTTATCCAAGGAGGGGAATTTGGCGGAACAGCCCTTGCTCGGTAGCCGCCAGCGTGGCCCCGGTTCCATGCACCGTTTTGAAAATTGCCTGGCGCTGGAGGACTTGCCCTGGTTGGCGGATCACGCTGTGGGCGGCGATCCGGTTTTGCCCGCAGCGGCGCTGTTGGAGATGATTGCGGCTACAGTGCCCGCAGATGTGCCGCTGACTCTGGAAAACATCCAGTTTCGGGCGTTGTTGCGTTTGGACGAGCCGAAACTGCTGCAAACCGAACGGGATGAAGCGGGGTTTGCCATTCATGCCTCGCCAGTGGCCAGCGATGACTGGTCACGGGTAGCGGATGGTCAGATCAGTTCAGCGACCCTCCCGGAGGCGGTGATCCCGGATCTGGCTGAATTACGCCAACGCTGTCCGCAGGCTATTGACCTCGCAGCGTTCTATGACGCTTTCACCGCTCAAGGCCTGGGTTATGGCCCGGCGTTCCGTTCGCTGGTCGAGCTTTATCAGGGTGCGGGTGAGGCGTTGGCCCGGCTGCGATTGCCCGCTGATCTGGATGAGGCGGGAATGCGTCTGCATCCATCCCTGCTCGATGGCGCTTTCCAAAGTCTGGGGGCAGCGGCTGATGCGACTCCGGACGGCGCGCATTATCTGCCGGCGGGGTTGGAACGGTTCACCTGGACCGGCGCTCCGGGGCAACGGGAACTGTGGGCCTGGTCGCGCTTGGCCCGCCGCGCCGATGGAACTCTGGCCGGCGATGTACATTTGTTGGATTCCAATGGGTTGCGCATTGCCCATGCTGACGGGTTGCTGTTGCGCCCGGTCCGCATTCCCAATCGGCGCGCACAGGTGTATCAACCAGTCTGGTATTTCTCTCAGGCTACAGGGGAAACGCTTCCCACCCGCTGGCATTGGCACGGCGATACCCGACTGAGCAGCGCCCTGAGCCAGCGCCTGAGCATGGTTCCACTGGCAGAGGCCGATGGCGTGCTGTTTCTGGCCGGGCCGGAAGCCGCTACTGAAGCGCTTCTCACCCTGACCCAAACCCTGTTGACCCTGCCTCATCCGCCCCGGTTGTGGATCGTGACTCAGGGCGTGGCGGTGTTGCCCGGCGAAACTCACCAACCGCCGGTCGCGCCAGCCGCGCTGTGGGGATTTGCGCTGGCCTTGGCGCAGGAACATCCCGATCTCGCGCCCACCGTGATCGACTTGCCACCCGGCGCTGATTCGGCGGATGACGTTATCGCGGCCTTGTCTCACCCCGGCCCGGTGCTGGCGGTGCGGCAGGGTCGGATCTGGCGGCGTGACTGGGAACAGCGCCCGGCGGGTCCCGGGGCCTGCTTTGCCCTGCACCGACCAACCCGTGGGCAACTGACTGAGTTGACGCTGAAACCGGCGTCGCGACGGCTTCCCGGTCCCGGTGAAGTTGAAATCGCGGTACTGGCCTGTGGCCTCAACTTCCGCGACGTGATGAATGCCCTGGGCGTCTACCCCGGCGATGCCGGCCCGTTGGGCGGCGAATGCGCTGGCCTGATTTCCGCCCTCGGCCCGGACGTAACGGATCTGGCTATCGGTCAGCCGGTAATGGCGGTCGCGCCCGGTTGCCACGCCAGCCATGTCATCGCCCGCGCCGTGCTGGTGTTGCCGAAGCCGGCATCGTGGAGTTTTGAACAGGCCGGTTCATTGCCGACAGTCTTTCTCACCGCCGCCTGGGCCTTGCGTCGGCAAGGTCGGATTCAGCCCGACCAGCGAGTGCTGATCCATGCCGGAACCGGCGGATTGGGGTTGGCCGCGATTCAAATTGCCCAGGCGGCCGGCGCGGAAGTGCTGGCAACTGCGGGTACCGAGGAAAAGCGCACTTATCTTCGATCTCTGGGTATTACCACTGTTTCTGATTCCCGCTCGCTAGCCTTTGTAGAGGAACTGCGCGCCCAGACCAGCGGCGCGGGCGTCGATCTGGTCCTCAACTCCCTCAGCGGCGAACTGATCGCAGGCGGTTTTGATCTGTTGCGACCTGGCGGTTGTTTTCTGGAAGCGGGTAAAGCCGGCATCTGGGACGAAACTCGCGCCGCCGCCTATCACCCAGATGTGAACTATCAGCGTATTGCCCTTGACGAGGTGATTGATCAGGAGCCGGAAACGGTGGGCGCGTTCTGGCGGGCGTTGCAGGCGGAATTTACCGAGGGGCGGTTGCAACCGTTGCCGGTGACCACTTTCCCGCTGCAACAGGCCGAAGCCGCTTATCGCCACATGCAGCAGGCTCGCCATGTTGGCCGGATCGTGCTGACCCGCCGCCTCCGCGCTGACGGTCTCTGGTTGATCACTGGCGGCACCGGCGCGTTGGGGTTGGCGGTCGCTCGCTGGCTGGTGGAGCGGGGTGCGGCGCATATCGCACTGATCGCTCGCCGATCCCCGGATGCCCAGGTTCAAGCTGCACTAGCCCAACTCGCTGCGCTGGGCGCTCAACTGCAAGTGATCCAGGCTGATGTCAGCCGTCGGGAGGAAGTCGAACGGCTGATTGCCGGTCTGGATCAGCCGCTGACCGGGATCATTCACGCCGCTGGCATTCTGGATGACGGCGTTGCAGCGCGCTTGACCCCGGAACGGCTGGCCGCCGTACTCGCGCCCAAGCTGGACGGCGCATTACATCTTGATGCCGCGACCCGCAAGCAGCCGCTGAAATACTTCATCCTGTTTGCTTCCGCCGCCGGCGTCCTGGGTTCAGCGGGCCAAACCGCCTATGCCGCCGCTAATGCGGGCCTGGATGCCTTGGCCTGGCGGCGGTGGGCTGAGGATTTGCCCGCTTTGGTTGTCGATTGGGGCGCGTGGGCCGGTGGCGGCATGGCAACCAGTCGCAGTGGTGCGGCTTTACCCCCTGACGAGGCGTTGGCGGCACTGGAAACCTTGCTGGACATGGATAGCGTTCAGGCGCTGGTCTTGCCGCAACCGCTGACCGCTGGCCGGGAATCGCCGCTTGCCCAATCCGCTGCTCATGGGGATCAAGCGGTGCCAATAACCAGCGGGCTACGCGCTGAACTGGCGGCGGTTCCAGCGGGAGAGCGCAGTACGCTGATTCTTAATCTGGTGCGCCGGCAAACGGCGGCGATTCTCTCGCTGCCTGAAACCGGGCTGGATTCGCGCCGACCGCTGAATGACTACGGCCTGGATTCGCTTATGGCGGTGGAATTGCGCAACGCGCTGGCGGCAGCCGTCGGCGAACGCTTGCCCGCCAGTCTGCTGTTCGATTACCCGAATCTGGAGGTGTTAAGCGGCTTTCTGGCGGAACGGTTGGGCGGGATGACCGAGGAGTCGGCGACCCGGGCACCACTGCCGCAACCCCCGCCGCCGGAGGACGAAACGCTCTCGGTGGGCGATCTCGCCCGCGCTTTGCAGCAGGAACTGGATCAGGCGGGGTACTGAAAGGAAAGATTTAAATGACCACTTAATTTGTGTCTGAATCAAGCCTGCCTTCTATACTGATATCTGAACGATATACGGCGCTCTGCCCGCCAGCGGCGGTAGCTACTGACCTAAAGGTGTCCTGTCATGACCGAATTGACGATCCAAGAACCTGAAACTGTCCGCGCCAGCTTGCTGGATCGCACCATGAGCAACCTCCGCGAAGCCTGGCGGGAAGTCGCCGACTGGAGTGGCGGACTGGTCACGGCCGCCCCCGGCCCCAGCCTGCCTGACAAGGACGCCGAGACGATTAAAAGCCAGATGCGCGATTGTCTGGAAGGGCGTGGCGGCGAAGTCTCGGCCCGCGCTCGCGCCGCCAATCTGGGCCGCGCCTACCTGTCGCTGAACGCCGAAGGCCGCAAGCGGTTTTTACGCATCCTCGCCACCGACTTTGACATCAACCGCAAGAGTGTGGATAAAGCAGTGGCGACTTTGCAGAAAGCGGATGACCCCAAAGACCGCGCCAAGGCCGAACGGGCCTTGCGCGAGGTCTTGCAACCGCCCCGGTTGCGGTTGCTGGCGCAACTGAATGCCCTGCCGGAAGGGTTTCTGTTTCTGGTGGATTTGCGCGAGGAACTGCTGGGCTGGAGCAAGGATGACCCGGCACTGGCGGCATTGGAGCGTGATCTGCTGTCGCTGCTGGCGTCCTGGTTTGATGTCGGCTTTCTCGAACTGCGGCGGATTACCTGGGATTCACCGGCGTCGCTGCTGGAAAAACTGTTCGCCTATGAAGCTGTCCATCCCATCCGCAGTTGGGATGACCTGAAAAACCGGCTCAGCGCTGACCGGCGCTGCTTCGCCTTTTTTCACCCCCGCATGTCGAACGAACCGCTGATCATCGTCCAGGTGGCGCTGGTCAACGGCATTGCCGGCAACGTCCAGACTCTGCTGGATGAAACCGCGCCGGTGCTGGATCCCGCTGAGGCCGATACCGCCATTTTTTATTCGATTTCCAACGCCCACGATGGCCTGAGCGGCATCAGTTTCGGCAACTTCCTGATCAAGCGGGTCGTGGATGAATTGGCGATTGAATTCAAGAACCTCAAGAGCTTTGCCACCTTGTCGCCTATTCCTGATTTCGGGCCGTGGCTGAAGCGCCGGTTGAACGAGGCGGGTAAGGACCTGGAGGCGGACTGGTTGACCGCCGCCGAACGCAAGGCGCTGGCGATTGCCGCCGGAACCGGCAAGGAACCGGTGGCGCTGAAAACTCTGCTGCAGACTCCCGACTGGTATCAGCAACCAGAACTGGTCAAGGCGCTCAAGCCGCCAATGTTGCGGCTGGTCGCCCGCTATCTGGTCAAGGAGAAGAAGCGCGACAGTAGCGCGGCGCTGGATCGGGTGGCCCGATTCCATCTGTCCAACGGGGCGCGAATCGAGCGGATCAACTGGCTGGCTGACACCTCGGATCACGGGTTGAACCAGTCGGCAGGGATGATGGTGAATTATCTCTACAAGCTCGATGCCATTGAGACCAATCACGAGGCTTATCGCGGCGAGGGTAAGGTGATGACCTCATCGACCATTCGGGCGTTATTGAAAGCCTGAATTGAAAGCCTGATTATGCGGGAATAACGGAAAGCGAAAGTTCTGAAATCGGAATTGAAGACCGTAGTCATGAACAAAATCTGACCATGGCGCCTGTAAGGTTTGAGAACATTCAAGCATTACGCGGTGTCGCCGTGTTGCTTGTAGTTCTTTGCTATCTGCAAGTGATTGAACAGAAGTATAGCCATGGGAAGATATTTCTTCCTGACTGGCTGAGTTATGCCATGGCCAGTGTTGATCTTTTTTTGTTATCAGTGGTTTTGTTATTGCTACGGTTACGCGTGGTCAGTTTCAGTCTTTAAAAGCTGCGGGACACTTTATATTTCAGCGAGTGACACAGATTAATTAATCTTTCTGCACAACAAAGTAAACCTCCGGATTAAACCATGTTCCAAGAGTTGAAATAGGACTGGCTGACTGTTTCATGATCATCAACGGCTTGCTTTTTATTAACTCGCGGAAACGCCGATAGTCAAAGCCTAAATGATGATGGTGATATAACCAGCCTATAGCGATTTCACTCACTGGCCGATGTTGGGGTGGAAAGCCAAAACTGGATTTCAGAATATTGCCTGGCGTCGCATCGAACTCCCCAAAACGTCGGGTCATTCTAAAAATGCCTTTATAGAGTGCTGGAAGATAGATTTCTATCGGTACGCCCATAATTGCAAAGCCGCCCTCTCGCAATAATGAGCAAATCAATGATAACGCTACTTCGGCTTCTTTTTTAGGCAAATGCTCGAAAACTTCGAGACAGTAGATCAGATCGATCGATTTTTTACTAACTGTGTCAATATCAGTAACAAAGCTGATCTGCTGAAAATTCTCGGCATTTATTCGGGCTTCCGCCATAAGATGAACAGCGGGTTCATAACAAATAACGTGCGCCTGTGGGAAAAAATCAATCAATTGTTTTGACAACTCGCCATTACCTGCGCCAAAGTCAAGCACGGTGCTGATATTCTGCATACCGGCTGTGAGTTGGAGTGCGTCAGTCAAGCGCCGTTGTTGAAGCCAGCGCTTGACCGGATTCCGGTCGGAAAAGGTGATATTGGCGTAGGACATGCGAAGTCAAATCGTCAGTTAAGTTTCAGGAATGCCCGATAACACCACCCGGCGCGGCGTTGAAACTGCCCATCCGGTAACCATGTAAATCTAATGCGACATAGCGGAAACCACAACCAAGCACTGCCGCCGTGACCTGATCAGCTAATGCCGCATCCAGCAGGCGGGCCTGCTCGGCGCGATCCAGTTCGATCCGGGCCAGATCGGTATGACAGCGCACCCGCACTGCGTGGAATCCCAGGTCCCGCAACGCCTGTTCCGCCGCTTCCACCTGCCGCAACTGTTCTTCACTCACTTCAGTCCCGTGTGGCAACCGGGTCAGCAGACACGCCTGGGCCGGCTGATTCCAGACCGGCAGGTTCAGGGCGCGGGCATAGCGGCGAATTTCGGCCTTGCCCAAACCGGCTTCCAGCAGCGGACTACGAATTCCCAGTTCCTGCAAGGCGCGCATTCCGGGCCGGTAATCTTGCAAGTCATCTCGATTCGAGCCATCGGCCAGCCAGGCGCAGCCTTCCGTAATCGCAACCACCTGTAATTTCTCAAACAGCGCCCGTTTGCAGCGATAGCAACGATCCGGCGGATTGTGGGCAATCTCCGTCGGAATGGGCAACTCCAGCACCCGATGCCGCACTCCCAGTAAAGAGGTCAAGACCTTCGCGCCGGCGATTTCATGGGTCGCCATGTAGGGCGTAACCACGGTTAGCGCTATGACTCGCTCGCCCAGCGCTATTTGGACCGCCGCCAGCAGCAGACTGCTGTCCAATCCGCCGGAACAGGCCACTGCCACCGATTCCATGCCGCGCAAGATCGCCTGTAGGCCTTGATAGCCCGGTTCCAGCAGGTGCGTTTCGTTATACGAATTCTCGTTAGGCTTTCGCATTGATGGTTCTCGCTTTTCATCATACCCGCGAACGCGGGAATCCAGACAGCCGCTGCAAAACTGGATACCTGCTTTCGCGGGTATGACGAACGGGGGGTGGTTTTCGACCTGAAAAAGATAAAATTTATCGGGAACCGATATTGCCTGGCGATGCGGGCGTGGTCATGGCGCAATACTCCCATTCAGCAGCGCCAGCGCCGCGAAGCCGCCAACCAGCGTCCACAACACGCTGCGGGTCTGCACGGCGATGGCAATCGCGATCAGCCCGGCCACCAGCCGGGAATTGTTCAGCGACAGCCACAAGGTTCCCTGCGGCATCAACAGTTCCGGGATCACCAGCGCGGTCAGGGCGGCGACCGGCACGAACGGCAGCAGAGTTCGGAACCAGCTCGGAAACGTCATCTTCCCCTCGGCCGCAATGAAAGACAGGCGAATGGCGAAGGTCACTACCCCGCAGGCCAGCATGATCCACCAGACACTCATCGCCGGGTCTCCGCCAGCCACCAGCCAGCAGCCATTCCGGTCAGCGCCGCCGCCAACAAGCCCAGTTTGAAGGGGAGACCGGCAGCCAGCAGCGCCACCATCCCGGAGACTGCCGCAGTCCCCACCATAGCCCGGCTCCGGATCAACGGCGCAACAATCGCGATAAAGGTCAGGGGCAGGGCGAAATCCAGCGGCCAGTGCGCCGGCAACCGAGCGCCGAGGACCACTCCCGCCGCAGTGGACAGTTGCCAGCCGGTCCACAACGCCAGACCCGCGCCCAGATAGAACCAGTGTCGCTGCGGACCAGCCTCGCCTACCGCTTCCCGCTGGCTGATTGCGGCAAAGGCTTCATCAGTCAGCAAATAGGCCAGCGCCAGTTTCCAGCGGCACGGCAGGTGAACGATGCGCGGCGCCAAGGCGGCGCTGTACAGGGCATGACGCAGGTTGAGCAGACCAACTTCAGCCACGATCACCATGGCCGGCGCGCCTACCCCAAGCAGTTGGCAAAACAGGAATTGCGCCGAACCGGCAAACAGGATCGTGGACATCGCCAGCGCCGCCGCCGGACTGAGACCATTAGCCAGCGCCAGCGCCCCGTAAATCATCCCGAACGGGATGACGCCTACCAAGAGCGGAGCTAATGCGATCAAGCCTGCCCGAAATTCCTGGAAGGCCGAATCCTCGCCGGTCATGGCGCTGCGACTACCGATTCCACCGGTAAACCTTGGGCCGCCAGCGCCGTCTGTACCGCAGCGTAAACCGCATGAATCGGGATACCCTGCTCCAGCGCCAGCCGTTTGCAATCTTCGTATTCCGGTTTGCAGCGCAGCGGCCGGCCATGATGCCGCGCGGTCTTGACCGCTACTGCGCCGTAACGGGTTTCAACCGTTGTGGTTTCCCGGACCAGCGCGGTGCGGGTTACGGCGTAACGGCGCACCCCCAGGGTGGTGGTTTCGATCAACAGCAGTTCGGTCAGCGCCGGAGCCAGCACCGGTGGACACAACACGCTGAACACAACCCCGGGCCGGTTCTTCTTCATCAGCGCTGGAGTCAGCCAGACATCATTGGCCCCGGCGGCCAGCAGCCGCTCCAGCGCCAGGTCATAGCATTCCGGATTCATGTCGTCGATGGTGGCTTCCAGCACCATCAGATCGCCGGATTCGCCGGTGACTGTGGCATCCATTTCGCCGAGGCAGGCCCGCAGCACGTTGGGAATCGGGCCGTCGTTGTGGCCAATGCCGTAGCCGACCCGGTGAATGGTCAGCGCCGGTCGGGTGACAAATTCATCCACGATGGTCGCCAGCAGCGCTGCGCCGGTCGGGGTCGTGGTCTCGAACGGCGTTGCGCCCAAGGTCACCGGAATTCCCTTGAGCAATTCCAGAGTCGCCGGCGCGGGAACCGGCAATATCCCGTGCGCGCAATGAACAAAGCCGCTGCCTAGTTCCACCGGTGAACACAGAATCCGGTCCACGTTCAGCCGATCCAGCGCAATCGCGCCGCTGACAATATCCACAATGGCGTCCAGCGCCCCGACTTCGTGGAAATGAATATGGTCGGGTGAGGTGTCGTGGATGCGGGCTTCGGCCTCGGCTAGCCGGCGGAATACCGCCACCGCCCGATCCCGCACCGCCTCTTTGAGACTGCTACGGCCAATGATCGCCTCGATTTGGCGCAGGTTGCGGTGTTCCGGCTGATGCGGTTCGATCACGATCCGGACTTGAGCGCCGGTGACGCCCTTGCGGCTGGCGCGGGTGGCCTGAACGCCATAACCGCCCAGTCCCAGCCCGGTGAGTTCCAGCACCAGTTCGTCGTAGTCCACGCCTAAATCCAGCAAGGCCGCCAGGTGCATGTCGCCGCTGATACCGGCGGAACAGTCGTAGTAGAGAATTTTCATGGTTGGATCGGAAATCAAGATTAGCCACAAAAAAACACGGAATACACTGAAAAACAAAAAATTTCTGTGTCTTTCCGTGGCTGGTCTTTTGAATGATGAGTGACGCCCGGTATGGCCTTTATGATAGGTCACCTAAAAGGGAAAGCCGGTTTGCTCCCTGGTTTCCAGCGGTTTGGCGACCGGCCGCCGGGCCAGTTGGTGCGCCGGATGTCCATCGACATAAATGGCTCGATGCGGCCGCGCCGGGCAGGCATTTTCGCAAGCGCCGCAGCCCACGCACAGACCTGCCCGCACTCTGGGAATGCTCAGGCCATTTTGATAAGGGACCATGTGAACCGCCTTGGTCGGGCAGTATTCATCACAGGCTCCGCAGGCGGTCTGGTCGGTGTAGACAATACAGTTCTCGCGGACAAACCGGGCGATTCCCAGTTGCACGGTCTGCTTGGTGGCTAGTTCCAGCGGCCGGATCGCGCCGGTCGGGCAAATCTGGCCGCAGCGGTTGCATTCATAGCTGCAATAGCCGCTCGCGTAATCCAGACGCGGCTGCAACAGCCCGGACAGGCCGTATTCCAGCAATGCCGGTTGCAGAACCCCATACGGGCAGGCGCTGACGCATAGATGACAGGCGGTGCAAAGCTCATTGAACCGGGCGATGGCGCCAGCGCCGGGCGGAGCCACCGGCCAGGCTTTGTGATTCGCTAGCGTAGTGGGAGTGCGGTTATGCGGCTTGGCTTCGCTCCCGCTGGAACCCGACAATCCCGCCAGTCCGACCAGCGCGGTGGTCGTCGCCTGCAGCAGGGTTCGCCGGGAAATGCCCTTGTCTCTGGATGGCGACGGGGTGGGCGGGGCGGGATGGAACGTAATCGGCGCTGACCGCGCATAACCGATGCCGTGCGCCTCGCAGACCGTGATGCAGTTAAAGCAGGCTACGCAGCGGCTGAAATCCACCTCCTTGGTTTTCAGGCGGATGCAGCCGGCCTTGCAATGGATCGAACATTGGGCGCACAGAATGCAGGCGTCGGCGGGAATCCGGATTTTGAACAGCGCAAACCGGGCCACCAGACCCAGCAAGGCCCCGACCGGGCAGAGCGTATTGCAGAACAGCCGGCCTTTGGCGGCGCTCAGCCAGACCAGCCCGATCAGAAACAACACCGGAAAGATCAGCGTGGTCAGCGGCGGCGCTTGCCAATGCAATGGAAACGGTCCGTTCACGCCCAGCATTTCCAGCCCTTGCCCGATGCCGTTGTGAATCGCGACATAGAGGGGTCGCAGCAGATCGCCGGCGATCCGGCCAAAATTGCTGAACGGGTCGAGCAGGGTCAGAGCCAGTGCACTGCCGCTCAGGAACAAGCCCACGGTCAGGGCCAACAGCCCATAACGCAGCGCGTTATGGGGTTTTTGATAGCGGAATTTGACCTTGCGCGGTTTTCCCCAGCGGTTGGCCAGATGAATCACGAGATCCTGAACCGCGCCGAGCGGGCAGATCGTCGAGCAGTAGACCCGACCGGCCAACAGGGTCAGGAGCAGCACCGCCAGAAAACCGGTGGCTGCCCAGGCCAGGGTTTGGCTGAATTGCAGCAGCGAGGGTACGAATTGCGGGTACAGCGCCACAGTGGCGGCGGGGGTTTCGCCAACTCGTTCAAAATCCACGAACAACAGCAGGCTCAACGCCAGAAACACCAGCGTCGCAACCACCCGGATTTTCTTTAGCCACATCTGGTTCATGATTTTTATCAGGAAACGCTATCAGGGCAGCAGATCCAAGCCCTTCATGGTCATTTTGGAGGCCGGCGGTCCGGCGTAGAGTGGGCCGAAATTGCGAATCTGCCGCAAGTCGATAATTAGATCGAAGGACTCGGTTTTCGGCGGTGGCTTAAGCCCGGCTTGCACCTGGTAACGCCGTTCGCGGTCCGGCAATTGCGGGAAGCGCTCGCGCATCAGGTGTTTGAACATCTCTTTCGGCGCCCAGTCCGAGCCGAAAGCCAGCGCTCCGCTGGTGGACAAGGCCCCAAATTCATCGTGATAGGAGATCGGCGATGGACTGTCGGCGGGCGTTGGCTGTACGACATAGATCCGGAAGGGCCATTCGCGCAACACGATCCGGGCGGCGACCCGCTCCAGGATTTGCAATTCTTCGCCCTGTGGTATGGCGATTAAAACATAGGCATGGGTTCGCGCCAGCATTATCGCCATGACCAGCAGGAAGGCGTAGCCCGGCAGTTCAATGAACCGGCGATTGCGCCCCGCGAGACTGCACAGGTTTTGCCAGGACAGCGTCAGGAAAATCAGCAGCACTGCGGTCAATGCGAAAATCGTGCGGTAGGTGGCGAATCGTTCCGCCGCCGCCAGATTTGCGATAAACGCTGCGGGAGGCAGGATGGCCAGCGCCATGAGCCAGAAACTGCCGGCCCGCGCCCCGCGTCGCCAGCCCTCAATGCCCACACCCGCCGCCAGCAGCAGCATACTCAGCCCGGCGCTGACCGTGTACGCCGTCCAGGTTGCGGCTTCATCGTCATTCAGGACAAACAGATTCAGGGCGTTGAGCAGCGGTTCCCGTAGAAACCATCCGAGCTTGCCGATTGGATCATGCTCAAAGGCGATCCGTTTTGAAGCGTCAAAAATGCCCATTGCGTAGAGCAGTTTCATGGTGACCAACGCAATGGCGAGGCCCGTCAATACGATAACCAGATGCGTCCAGATCCAGCGCAGATTGGGCGGCAGCGACTGATTACGCCGCCCAGGCAAGGCCGCCACAATGCCAACCAGGTAAAGCAGACTGTTCGGTTGGTAGGTCAGGGCGCTAATCGCCACCAGTAGCGTGGCCCCAATCTGGCGGAAGCGACGATGTTCGGCAGCACCGCCTTCCGCCAAGGCGAATCCGCCGATCGCCAGCAACGCCGCAATGGTATACGGCCAGGCGGTTGCCCAGCCGGCCACGATTTGCGCCGCCGGCATTAACGGGAGCATGGCGGCAGTAAATGCAGCAGCGGGTAATCTCCAATCCAGTCGCCGCAACAGCCCAAATAGCGCTGCTGCGGCCAATCCCAGCCCCGCTACGCCCGCCAGCCGCAACCATTCGAGTTGTTCAATCGAGTCAATGGGAGCGAAGGAGTACTGCAACAGCACCCCGTAAATAGGGCGGGCGTGGGAGGCGGTGAACTTGACGATTTTGCCCGGTTCCTCCTCCGCTTCACGCAGGTTGGCGTAGTCATCGCGGAGGCCGAAATCGTGAAAAGTGGTGTTCCAGTAGGTCGCCAGAGGCAGGGCAAACAGCAGCAGGGCAATCACCCAGGCGGGAAAATGGTTTTTTATTGTTTTCATCGGGGATTCAAATTTGGCAAAACGGCGGATTCAGCAAAAACAGGCTGCCGGCAAGGCTACCGGATCGCACTGAATCGCGCCTGAAAAGGGGTCTTCAAAACGCCTAACCGCCCAAATCCGGTTCGCCGCAATGGCGCAGAATCGCCGCCCGCGCCGCATCGCGCAGGCGCACCGCCGCCGCCCAGTCCTCGCCATCCGGCGCAATAGCCAATTCCACGATCACCTCCAGCCGCCCCCGGCGTGGGAACCACGACCCGGCCCGCAGCATCGAACGCGTCCCGCGAATGGTGACCGGAACCACTGGCGCACTGGCCTGCGCCGCCGCCACAAATGCCCCCATCCGAAACTCCAGCAGCCCCGGCATCCGGGTAAAGGTGCCTTCCGGGAAAAAGCCCAGCGATTGCCCGGTTTGCGCCGCTGCGCTGATCTTGCGCGATTCATCGACGCTGCGCTGCACATCGAAGCGTTCCACGAATAAAGTGCCGATGCGCTCCAGAGGCGGACCGATCCAGCGGTTATCCAGCAGTTCCCGCTTGGCAACGTAATGAAAGGGGCGTGGAATCGCCGCCATCAGCACATAGGCGTCGAGATAGCTGGAGTGGTTGGCCACCAGGACGCAGGGACTCTTCGGCAGATGCTCCAGCCCGCGCACGGTCAGCGGCGTCCCGGTCAGTTGCGCCAACAGCCAGGTCGCAGTGCGGCTCAGCGCCCAGCGCCAGCCCGGTTTCGGCAGGGTCATGATCCCCAGCCAGACCGTCGGGGCCAGCAACCCGAACAGGGTCCAGCCATAGCCGGCGAACAGATATTCAGCGATGCCGCGCCCGAACCGCCGCGCCTGCGCCCAGCCGCTGCTCAGGCCAATCCGGGTCAGTTGCAGCCACAACGCCCGTCCCCCGCGTCCCAAGGCCTGGCGTTCATACAAATCCCGGATCGCCGCGCGGCGAATCTTGCCGCTGGAGGTTTTCAACACGCTATGCGGCGGAACCAGCGCCACGTCATCGGGTGGCGTCCCCAGCAAATCGACGCCGACGCTCTGAATCCGTTGCCGCAAGTGGTCCAGCATGGCCGGTTCCGTGGTGCGGGTTTCCGCCGCCACCACCAGCCGTTCACTGCCGGTTGCCGGATCAGCGCTGGCGAAGACCGCGACACAGCCTTTGCGAACCCCGGGAATTTCGCCGACCGCCTGTTCCAGTTCGTAGGGGTAAATGTTGCGCCCGCCGCGAATGATCAGATCCTTGACCCGCCCGGTCAGGTAGATATCGCCGCCGGTCAGATAGGCGCGATCCCCGGAATCCAGCCAGGCATCGCCATGCGGGAACAGCTTGCGGGTGGCTTCGGGATGCCGGTAGTAGCCAGCGGTCGCCGAGGGTCCCTGAAATTCCAGCCGGCCTTCCTGCCGATCCGGGAGTTCCCGGCCCTGGTCGTCAACAATGCGGATCTGATGACCGGGAATTGGCTGGCCGCAGGCGGCAAAGCGCAGGGCGGCGGGATCATTGGCTTCTGCCGGTTCCGCCCGGCCACTGGCCATAAACGTATCGCGTTGAATGACATCGAACACCGGTCCGCGCCCCGGCGGTTGCAGGGCCAGCCCGACCGAGCATTCGGCCAACCCGTACACTGGGGCCAGCGCCTCGGCCCGCAGTCCGTAGCGGCTGAATCGGGCGATAAACCGCTCCACCGTGGCCGGACTCACCGGTTCCGCGCCGTTGCACAAGGTCCGCAACGAACTGAGATCCAGCCCCTCAAGTTCCTCATCTGGAATCGAGCGGAGGCAGAGTTCAAACGCGAAGTTGGGCGCGGCGGACAGGGTGCCGCGATGGTGATGAATCGCCCACAGCCAGCGGGAGGGACGGGCCAGAAAGTTCAGCGGCGACATCACCACCAGCGGAAAACCGTGGTACAAACCGCCCAGACAGGCCCCGATCAGGCCCATGTCGTGATAGAGCGGCAGCCAACTGATAAAGACATCATCGGCGCTGGCGACGATGTGCCGGCCCATGGCCCGCAGGTTGGCCAGCAGGTTGGCGTGGGTGAGCATCACCCCCTTGGGATCGCCGGTGCTGCCCGAGGTGTATTGCAAAAAAGCCAGGTCCTGGGCGCGCACCGGGGCGGGTTTCCAGAGGGCGGGAGGCTGTTGCAGGTCGGCGACGGTGACGACGTGCTTCAAGCCCTCGACCTGGGTTTGCAACAGTCGCGCCACCAGTTTCGCCTCCGGCACCGTGATCAGCGTCACGGTCTGGGCGTTGTTCAACAGCCGGGCATGACGGCGCAGATGCTCTTCCAGTTGCGATGGCCGCAGCGGCGGGTAGATTGGCACCGGGACCCCGCCAGCCAGCAGAATGCCGAAGAAGCTGAGGAAATAGTCGGCCCCGGTAGGCAGCATGATCGCGACAGTCTGGCCGGGATGCAGTCCGCGTTCCCGCAAGCCGGTTGCTACCGCCCGCGCCCCTTGCTGCAATCCAGCATAACTGAAGGTGGTTTCAATCTGGTCGTCGTTGCCGTAAATCTGAATCGCGATCCGTTCCGGGTGGGCCTGTTCATGCCAGTCCAGCATTTCGGGCAGGGTTTCCACCCGATCCGGAAGACCAACCAGCGCCGATTCGGATTCAGTGGCTGGCGCTCGCCAGTCCCGCGCCAAGGTCAGATTCACCGGTTGGCCGCTGGTACGCAGAATTAAATCCACCAGTTCGTGCGGGGTCTCGGCCAGCAATGCCGGCTCGCCCAAGCGCGCTGCAAATATCCGGTCAATACGTTGCAGCAATTCGGTGCGGGCCAGACTGTCCAGCCCGAGGTCCCGCTCCAGATGGCTATCGAGCGTGAGCGTCGTTGCGATCCGTTCCGACGGGTGGATTTCCAGCAGCAGTTCCCGCAACAGATTCAGGAGGCATGCGGCGACTTCTTCGGCGACGACGGGAGAAGCAGATTGCGGCAATTCATCACGGTTGACGGGCATAGCGATGATCCGGTAGCAATGGCGTGGGGTCAGTGGTCAACAACTTAACTTTTGATTGTAGCTAGAATAGGGGCAGCGCATCGGCGGTTTTAGTCGCCGCGCCCCGATCTTCCGAGGATTCATCCATGATCCGCAAATCATTCTACTGCTGGCTGACGACACTGTTGCTGGGGCCGGCCTGCGCCCTGGCGCTGGAAGTCGGCGAGATTCAGGTCAATTCGGCCCTGAATCAGTTGTTTGACGCCAGGATTCCATTGCCGACGCTGACGCCTGAAGAACTGGGCAAGATTACCGCCAAGCTGGCCGGGCCGCCGATGTTCAAGGAATTTGGCCTGGAGCGGACTCCAGCCTTGGCGAATCTGGTGTTTGCCGTTGAGTACAACGCGGAAGGCCAGGTGTATGTCCGGGTGATGTCCACTCAGCCGATCCGTGAGCCGTCGCTGGCGTTGTTGCTGGAATTTGGCTGGCCACGCGGCAAGACGTTCCGCGAGTTCACGGTCTTTCTTGACCCGGTGCAGCGGTTGGTCAAGCGACCTAGCGGCCGGACTAAAACCGTCATAGAACTGCCGGCCAGCGTGGTTTATGGACCGGAATCCGCCGCTGCTCCAGCGCCAGAATCAGAACCTGCGCCGCCAACTGTCGTTGCCGCTGCCCCCGATACTGGTGTCCCACCGGTTGAATGGTCTGCGCTCTCGGCTCCGGACGCTGCGCCGGCGCTGCCGCCTCTGCCGGTTAAAACCTACGCACCGGGCGATAGCTATACGGTCATGCCCGGCGATGGCCTGTGGGGTATTGCGCTCAAGGTCCGGCCTGATCCTGGCATTACTCGCGAGCAGATGATGCAGGCGTTATTCCGGGCTAATCCGCAGGCTTTTTCAAAGGCGGGCATCCCCGGGTTGAAAATGGGCGCGACGCTGCGAATTCCAACTCTGCGGGAAATCGCTGATTGGACCGGTTCTCCAGTCGCCAAACGGTTGGCTGAGGCGACGGAAGTCAAACCTGCGCCGGTTCCTGTTCCTGATGCGCCGGTTCCTGATTCAACGGCAAAAGTCACTGTCGCTGAAGAACCACAAGCATTTCCGCTGCCGCCAGCCCCAGCGCCAGAACCGGCTCCCGTAGTAGCCGCGCCGGAACCCGCTCCTGAACCTGCGCCGGTAGCGGCAACGCCGGAACCCGCTCCTGAACCTGCGCCGGTAGTCGCACCGGAACCTGTAGCATCGGAGCCAGAGCCAGTAGCGGCAACGCCGGAACC
>JADLEK010000049.1 GCA_020846135.1 Gammaproteobacteria bacterium | reverse complement strand
TCACCGCCAAACTTCTGGGCCATCACCTTGGTGATCGCCGCCGTCAGCGTGGTCTTGCCATGATCAACGTGACCAATCGTTCCCACATTTACATGCGGCTTGCTGCGCTCAAACTTTTCTTTGGACATCCTGGAACTCCCCTATCAAGCTCAGGCTAGAGATTCGGACTACACCGCCCACGGGCCGTCAATGCTAATACTGGAGCCCATAATCAGATTTGAACTGATGACCTCATCCTTACCAAGGATGCGCTCTACCGACTGAGCTATATGGGCAAATTTTCTTAATTTTAATTGTGGAGCGGGTGATGGGAATCGAACCCACACCATCAGCTTGGAAGGCTGAGGTTCTACCTTTGAACTACACCCGCCTTACTGGACCAAAAGCTGTTTCTGGCGCTTCCGACAACCCATTCCAACAGACCAAACAGACTGCTTTCAACGCATCTCATAGAATTTGGTGGAGGGGGAAGGATTCGAACCTTCGAAGGCTGTGCCAGCAGATTTACAGTCTGACCCCTTTGACCGCTCGGGAACCCCTCCAAAATCGAGTCGCGTATTTTGGTAGCGAAAAACGGAGCTGTCAATCGCAATTTTTTGGAAAGATCGAGAAAATTGATTATCATCGACACCGGTTTGGCTGGCGTAGCTCAGTCGGTAGAGCAACTGCCTTGTAAGCAGTGGGTCGGGGGTTCGATTCCCTTCGCCAGCTCCAAATTAAACAAAAGCTTAAGTTTAATTCAGTGATTGTAGTCCTGCTTTTCAACGCCTGGACCACCCGGTTGATCCTTGGCGCAAGCCCCAAACCGTTAGCGGTTTGACGCCATGCTATCATCCAGCTCCTCCGAAAAACCGCTCCGCGTTCTGTCCATGAAACCGCAAATCCCCCGTTTTGAATCCGCCCGGGTGTTAATCGCCGGCGATGTGATGCTGGATCGCTACTGGTACGGCCCCTGCGCCCGCGTTTCGCCGGAAGCGCCGGTCCCGGTGGTCAAGGTCGAGGAAGTTGAGGAACGACCCGGCGGCGCGGCTAACGTGGCGGTGAACATCGCCACCCTCGGTGGTCAGGTCCGGGTGCTGGGCGTGGCGGGAGCCGATGAAGCGGCGACTACTTTGGAAACCAAGTTGCACCGGATGGGCGTGACCTGTGAGCTGATTCAGTTGCCCGGTCAGGCCACGATTACCAAGCTGCGGGTGTTGAGCCGCAATCAGCAATTGCTGCGGCTGGATTTCGAAGATGGCTTTCCCGATCTCGATCCGGCGGCGCTGCGTGAACGGTTCGCTGCTGGCCTGGCCGAAACCGATGTGGTGGTGCTGTCCGATTACCGCAAGGGCGCGCTGCGTCAGGCCGACATTCTGATCCGGCTGGCCCGCGCCGCTGGCAAGCCGGTGCTGGTCGATCCCAAGGGCCGCGATTTCCGCCGCTACCACGGCGCAACGCTGATCACCCCTAATCTCGCCGAATTCGAAGCCGTGGTCGGCTCCTGCCGCGATGAAGCCGAGTTGGTCGGCAAAGGCGAGGCGCTGCGCCGGGACTTGGGGCTGGAAGCGCTGCTGATCACCCGGGGTGAGCAGGGCATGACCCTGTTACGGACCGGAATGGAGCCATTGCATCTGGCGGCGCGCGCCCGCGAGGTTTATGACGTGACCGGGGCCGGCGATACCGTGATCGCGACGTTGGCGGCTGGAATGGCCGCTGGACTGGACTTGCCGGCGGCGACTCTGCTGGCCAATCTGGCCGCCGGGATTGTAGTCGGCAAACTGGGCGCCGCCAGCGTCACCGCGTCGGAGCTGCGGCGGGCGCTGTACGAACATGATGAGCCGCCGCGCGGGGTGCTAAGCGGCGAGGATTTGCTGCGAGTGGTTGGCGATGCCAAGGCGCACGGCGAAACCATTGTGATGACCAACGGCTGTTTCGATATTCTGCACGCCGGCCATGTGACCTATCTCGAGCAAGCCAAGCGGCTCGGCAACCGCTTGATCGTAGCGGTCAACGATGACGACTCGGTGCGCAAGATCAAGGGCGCGGATCGTCCGGTTAACTCGTTATGGCAACGCATGCGGGTGCTGGCCGGACTGGCGGCGGTGGACTGGGTGATCCCGTTCCACGAGGACACCCCGGAAGCGCTGATCAGCGCTGTCCAGCCGGATTATCTGGTCAAGGGCGGCGACAACGATCCGGCCAACATTCCCGGCAACCGCAGTGTCTGGGACAGCGGCGGTCAGGTTGTAGTGATGGATTACATCGAAGGCTGCTCCACGACCAGCACGATCGCCCGCATTCTCAAACGGCCGTGAAACCGGCCATTCCCGCCATTAACATCGATGTCGCCATTGTCGGCGGTGGTATCGCCGGGCTATGGCTGCTGGCCCGGTTGCGGGAGCAAGGTTACGGCGCGGTGCTGATTGAGTCCGATCGGCTCGGTTCCGGCCAGACTATTTGCGCTCAGGGCATCATTCACGGCGGGGCCAAATACAGTCTGCATGGACAACTCAGCGCGTCTGCCCAAGCCATTGCCGGGATGCCGGCGCTCTGGCGGCGTTGCCTGAGCGGTGCGGGCGAAATCGATCTGCGTGAGGCGCAGTTGCTGGCTGAGCATCAGTATTTATGGGCGACTTGCGCTCCAACTTCGCGGCTCACGGCCTTTTTCGCCAGCAAGCTGATGCGAAGCCGCATGGAAAAAGTCGCCGATGATCTGCCGGTGGCCTTGCAACATCCTGAATTTCGCGGCGCGACCTATCGGCTGGATGAGCCGATTGTCGGGGTCAGTTCGGTGTTGACGGCCTTCGCAAACCGCTACCGGGACGCCCTGCTGTTCAGTTCGGAACCGATCCGCCCGGCCGCCGATGGCCATCTTACTCTGCATCATCCCGATCGCCCCCCCCTGACGCTGGCCCCCGCTTGCATCGTTTTCACCGCCGGTTCGGGCAATGTGGGATTGTCGTGGGCGGAGCAACAACTGCGGCCGTTGCACATGGTCATGGCGCGGGGCGCAAATCTGCCCGGCCCGTTGTATGCCCATTGTCTTGGCGTGAGCGATACGCCCCGGCTGACCATCACTAGTCATAGCGACGCCAAAGGACGGTTGAACTGGTATCTGGGCGGCGGGCTGGCTGAAACCGGGGTCCGGCGTGATCGTGATGAACAGATTCAGGTGGCCCGGCAGGAATTGACGGCGCTGCTACCGTGGGTGGACTGGAGTGCGGTGCAATTCGCCACCTTCACCGTGCAGCGGGCTGAAGCCCGGCAACCGGGCGGCGTCCGTCCGGCCAGTTTCAGCCTGCGGCGCGAGGGTCGGACCATCGTCGCCTGGCCGACCAAGCTGGCCTTGGCTCCACTGCTGGTCGAGCAGCTTGAAACCGAGTTGCGAACTCTCGCAGTGCAGCCTCAGCCATTGGCGGATTACGAACTGGCGCACTGGCCGCGCCCGGAGATCGCGGTTTCGCCCTGGGATCGGGAGGATTTGGCATGGAGTTGAGGCCGCTGGGCGCGACCAGCTTGCAGGTCAGTCCGCTGGGACTGGGCGCCGTGAAATTCGGACGCAATCAGGGCGTCAAGTATCCGCACCCGTTTGCGCTGCCTTCCGACCGGGAGGCATTGGCGTTGCTCAATCTGGCCTGGGATTTGGGGATTAACCTGCTCGATACCGCGCCGGCTTATGGCGAGAGTGAGGAGCGGCTGGGTCGGTTGTTACGACACTGTCGGCGGGACTGGATCATCGTGACCAAGGTCGGTGAGGAATTCCACGATGGCGTTTCCCGCTTCGACTTTTCCGCCGCTGCAACCCGCGCCAGCGTCGAGCGCAGCCTGCGTCGGCTGAGCGTTGAAACGCTGGATGCAGTGCTGATTCATTCCGATGGCGATGATCTGGCAATTCTGGAGCGGGAAGCGGTGTTGCCGACCCTGCGCGATTTGCAACAGGCCGGACTGATCCGGGCGGTCGGCATGTCCACTAAAACCGTTGCGGGCGGATTACGGGCGGTCGAGCGCTGCGATCTGGTGATGGCGACCTATAACCTGCGCCAACGCGAGGAGTTGCCGGTGATTCGCGCCGCCCATACCGCCGGCAAGGGCGTCCTTATCAAGAAAGGTTTGCTGAGCGGTCATCTGGATGTAGCCGAGTCCAATCCAGCGCAGGCAGCGCTGCAACTGATTTACGCTGAACCGGGAGTTAGCAGCATCGTGGTGGGGACGCTGAATCCGGTGCATTTACAGGCGAATGTGGCGGCTGCGGAATGGGTGCTGAGTCACGACCGGTGGCTATACCCCGCCCAGGCCATTTCAGGCTAACATTGCGCCATCAATCGCAGCAGGACTCCCGGTATGGCCAAACGCACTCCCCTGTATGCCCGCCATCTCGCCCTGGGAGCGAAGCTGGTGGATTTTGGCGGCTGGGACATGCCGCTGAATTACGGTTCGCAACTCCAGGAACACCATCAGGTCCGCACCGCCGCCGGGCTGTTCGACGTGTCGCACATGACCATTGTCGATTTCCCCGACCCGGTTGCCACCCGCGCTCTGTTGCGCCATTTGCTGGCCAACGATGTCGCCCGTCTCTACCCCGGCAAGGCCCTCTACACCTGCATGTTGAACGAAGCCGGCGGCGTTATTGACGATCTGATCGTTTATGACCGGGGCGCGGCGGGTTATCGGCTGGTGCTGAATGCGGCCACCCGCGATAAAGATCTCGCCTGGATCGCGCCCATCGCCGAACGTTTCGGGACCGCCTGGCGCGAACGCGACGACTTGGCGATGCTGGCGGTGCAGGGGCCGGAGGCGCTGGACAAACTGGCGGCAATCCTTCACCCCGCCACGCTGGCCAAGGTCAACGCCGGTCGCCGGTTTCACGCGGTCGAAGCTGACGATGGCCTGTTTATCGCCCGCACCGGCTATACCGGTGAAGACGGCGTCGAAATCATGCCGGCGGCTGAAACTGCGCCGCTGCTGTGGGATCAGTTGCTGGCTGCGGGCGTTCTCCCCTGCGGCCTGGGCGCCCGTGATACCTTGCGACTCGAAGCCGGAATGAGTCTCTACGGCAGCGACATGGATGAAACCACGACTCCGCTGGTCTCCGGGCTGGGCTGGACCATAGCCTGGCAACCTCCGGATCGCGAGTTCATTGGTCGCGCTGTGCTGGAGCAGCAACGCACTGCCGGCATTCCGCAAATCCTGGTGGGCCTGGTGCTGGAGCAGCGTGGCGTATTGCGCAGCCATCAGCCCGTGTATGACGGCGACCGCGAAATCGGCCTGACCACCAGCGGCGCGTTCTCGCCCACTCTGAACCGGGGGATCGCCCTGGCTCGAGTAGCGGCTGACGCCGGCGACCGCTGCCAGGTCGAAGTGCGCGGCAAACGTCTGGCGGCGCTGACGGTCAAGCCGCCCTTTGTTTCCCACACCGGGTAACGTCTTGCTCCGCCCGCCCTGCCCTACCCTGTATCGAGCCATTGAGGAACCGACCATGAGCAGCATCATTCTCCCCGAATTGCATTACGCCGAAACCCACGAATGGGCGCTTGCCCAGGACGATGGCCTGGTGACTGTGGGCATTACCGACCACGCCCAACAGTTGCTGGGCGATCTGGTGTTCGTGGAACTCCCGGAAATCGGCCGGGTGGTCAGCGCCACTGAAGGCTGCGCAGTGGTCGAATCGGTCAAGGCTGCTTCCGATGTGTACTGTCCGCTGGATGGCATCATCGTCGAGGTTAACGAGTTGCTGGCCGACAACCCGGAGCTGATCAATCAGGACCCCTATGGCGAGGGCTGGATTTTCAAGCTCAAAACCACGTCGACGCTGGATGGACTGCTGGACGCTACCGCCTATCAAGCCATCGCCAGCGCCGATGATGAAGAAGACGAAGACAGCGGTTCGCTGACTGATCCCCGCCTGGTCTAGCCGGATATTCGCCATGCCCTTTATTCCCCATACCCCGGATGATGTTCGGGCCATGCTGGCCGCCATTGGCGCGCCGAGCATTGAGGCCTTGTTCGCCGAGATTCCGCCGGCCCTGCGCGTCGCTGATCTGCCGGCTTTGCCCGAGGCCCTGAATGAGCGGCAGATTGCCCGGCTGATGACGGAGCGGGCGGCGGCCGATCCGCAATGGATCTGTTTCCTCGGCGCGGGCGCTTACGAACACCACATTCCGGCGGCGGTCTGGGAAGTCGCTGGGCGTGGCGAGTTCTACAGCGCCTATACCCCGTATCAGCCGGAAGCCAGTCAGGGCACCCTGCAAGTCCTGTACGAATACCAGAGCATGATGGCCGGCTTGACCGGCATGGCGGTCTCCAACGCCTCGCTGTACGACGGCGGATCGGCGTTGGCCGAAGCGTTGCTGATGGCGGTGCGGGCCAACCGCAAGTCCAAATCGAAACGGATTCTGGTTCCTCGCACCCTGCACCCGCACTACCGGCGAGCGGCCCACGCCATCATTCACAATCAGGGGCTGGAGCTAGTCGAGTTGCCTTACGACCCGACCGGCGGCCAGACCCCGGAGGCGGCGCTGGCTCCCTATGCCGGGCAGGACTTTGCCGCGCTGGTGATTCCACAGCCCAACTTTTTCGGGGTGCTGGAGGAAGTGGATGCGCTGACCGACTGGGCGCACCGGCAAAACGCGCTGGCGGTGGCGGTGGTCAACCCGACCGCGCTGGCAATTCTCACCCCGCCTGGCGCCTGGGGCGCTGCCGGAGCGGACATCGTGTGTGGCGACGGCCAGCCGCTGGGCGCGCCGCTCAGTTCCGGCGGTCCCTACTTCGGGTTCCTGTGTTGTCGGCAGGAGCTGGTGCGACAGATTCCGGGCCGGCTGGTAGGACGCACGGTAGATCTGGATGGCAAGCCCGGCTTTACCCTGACCCTGCAAGCCCGTGAACAACACATCCGCCGCTCCAAGGCCACCTCCAACATCTGCACCAATCAGGGCTTGATGGTGACCGCGGCCACCCTGTACCTGGCCCTGCTCGGCCCGCACGGTCTGGAGCAGGTCGCCGCCGCCTGCCACGCCAATCTCCGATCCCTGGTCGAACAAGTCACGCAAATTCCGGGCGTGAGCCGGGTCTTTAATCGCCCCGTTTTCCACGAAACGGTATTGAAACTGCCGCGTCCGGCGCGGGAAGTGCTGGAGGGTTTATTGGAACACGGCATTCTGGGCGGCTTCGATTTAAGCAGTGACTATCCCGAACTGGGCCATGCGCTGCTGGTGTGCGCGACGGAAACCAAAGACGAGAGTGATGTGCGACGCTATGCTGAAGCGTTGGCCGGACTCTTCTAAATCATGTCTCCTTCCTACAACCGTTCCTATCTGGCTTATCGTATTGCAAAACTTCTTGATAAGGAGGAAAGATTCAATTTTCACATCGAAATGACGCTGGATATCGCCGGGGTTGATTACATCCCCGATATTGCGGTTTACGATAAAAAAACCATCGACTTTCTGCATGACCGGATTAAGGCGGACGAAAAGCCGTTGCTGGCGGTGGAAATTTTATCGCCGAAACAGTCGGTGACTGATGTGATGGAAAAAATTGAAGTTTATCTTAATGCCGGCGTTAAATCGTGCTGGCTGGTTATTCCGCCGACTAGAACAATTATCATCTTCAATGACATCAATAAGCCTCTCTCTCATTCGACGGGCGTCCTGACCGACTCAGCACTCAATGTTGAAATAGCATTAGCCGATGTGTTCAGGTAAAAACGGCTCGAATGAGTAACCCGTAATTTTTAACCTCCGGTAACCGCCCATGCTCATTTTCGACCACTCCCGTCCCGGCCGGCAGGCGGTGATTCCCGCCACTGCGTCCGATTCTGCCCTGTCCGATCTTCCTGAGTCGCTGCGCCGTAAACAAGCTGCGCCCCTGCCGGAAGTATCGGAACTGCAAGTGGTGCGTCATTACACCCGCCTGTCCCAGCAAAATTTCTCCATTGATACCCATTTTTACCCGCTCGGCTCCTGCACCATGAAGTACAACCCGCGCGTCTGCCACCAATTAGCCTCGCTGCCCGGCTTTCTCGCCCGTCACCCTCTGGCCCCGGACAGCGGCAGTCAGGGTTTCCTGTCCTGTCTCTATGAATTGCAGGCGATGTTGCAGGAAATCACGGGCATGGCTGAAGTGTCGCTGACGCCGATGGCCGGAGCGCAAGGCGAGTTCGCCGGGATGGCGATGATCCGCGCCTATCATGTGGCCCAAGGCGATTTGGCCCGGCGGGAGGTTCTGATTCCCGACGCCGCCCATGGCACCAATCCGGCTACTGCCATCATGTGCGGCTTCACGGTGCGGGAAATCCCCACCGATCCCAATGGCGATGTCGATCTGGCTGCTCTGCGGCAGGCGGTCGGGCCGCAAACCGCCGGGTTGATGTTGACCAACCCTTCGACCCTGGGCGTGTTTGAGCGCCGGATCGCCGAAATCGCTGCTATCGTCCACGAAGCCGGCGGTCTGCTCTATTACGATGGCGCTAATCTGAACGCCATTCTGGGCAAAACCCGCCCCGGCGACATGGGTTTTGATGTGATGCATCTGAATCTGCACAAGACTTTCGCCACTCCGCACGGCGGCGGAGGACCCGGAGCCGGGCCGGTTGCGGCCAATGCCCGACTGGCCCCGTTCCTGCCGGTTCCTATCGTCGGTCAGGCCGGCGATCGCTACCACTGGCTGACCGAAGCTGACCGGCCGCAAAGTATGGGCCGACTCTCGGCATTCATGGGCAACGCCGGAGTGTTGCTGCGCGCCTATATTTACGCCCGGATGCTGGGGCGCGCCGGGATGGGCCGGGTCGCGGACTACGCCACGCTGAACGCCAACTACCTCATGACGGAGCTAGCGAACGCCGGTTTTGATCCAGCCTTCCCACAGCGCCGCGCCAGCCACGAATTCATCATTACTCTCAAGCGTCAGGCCAAAACCCTCGGCGTCACCGCGATGGATTTCGCCAAGCGGTTGCTGGATCTGGGTTTTCACGCCCCGACCACCTACTTTCCGATGCTGGTGCCGGAATGTCTGCTGATTGAGCCGACCGAAACTGAGTGCAAGGAAGAGCTGGATCGTTTCGTCGCCGCCCTGCGCCAGATTCAGCAGGAGGCTGAAACCGGCCCCGAACAGGTCAAGGGCGCTCCGTATCACCGCCCGGTGCGCCGACTGGACGAAGTGCGTGCCGCCCGCGACATGGATTTGGCCTGGCGACCTGCGGCGTCCTGAACTCACATGGGCAACCAGGCGCATCGAGGCTGGCGGCGGTTACGCAACGCCGCCGGCTACTCCTGGGCTGGACTGCAAGCGGCCTGGCGTCACGAAGAAGCCTTCCGGCAGGAAGGGTTACTGTGCGCCATGCTGGTTCCGGTGGCGCTGTGGTTCGGCGGCGATGCGGTGGAGCGGGTGTTGCTGATCGGCAGCCTGTTGCTGGTGGTGATCGTCGAATTGCTCAACTCCAGCATCGAAGCGGCTATCGATCGTATCGGTCCGGAACGGCACGAACTGTCGGGCCGCGCTAAAGACATCGGTTCAGCCGCTGTATTTGTCGCCCTGATCAATGTTGCTGTCGTGTGGCTGTTGCTGTTGTGGCCCTGAATTTTCCCGCTATTTTCCATCGGATTCCGTCATCGCAGCAGTTGATTCACCACCCTGCTTTTTGATCACGATTTGCTATGCTTTTGCTACTCTTTATCCATTGACGTTCAGAACGGCGATTGCTAAGGAGACAGTGGATGCGTACCGGCTTTGTGATTGATTCGGCTTGCGATCTACCCCAAGCCTACCTTCAGGAACACGACATTCATATCATGCCGATCAGCCTGCATTTCGGTTATGACGTGTTTGAGGATGTCCGCGACCCAGAAGCGACTCAGGCTTTTTACCGGAAATATCTGGCCGAAAAAACCCTGGACGCCGAAACCGCGCCCTTTTCAGTTGAGAAAATCAGGGCGCTGTTTCTGGACGATCTGGTGCTGAAATACGACCGGGTGCTGGTGATCACCATCGCTCAGAGTCGCAGCCCGATTTTTGCCAACGCCACTGAGGCTTCTTACGCGATCCTGAAACAGTACCGGGAGCGGCGGCAAAAAGCCGGGATGTCCGGGTCCTTCTACCTGACCGTGCTGGATAGCAAAACCCTGTTTACCGGCGAGGGCGTACTGGTTCACGAAGCGGTACGGTTGATGGAAGACAGTAATTTGTCGTTCGGCGTACTGCGCGGCATCGCCGAGCAACTCAGTCAACAGATTTACAGCCATCTGGTTCCTGACGACCTGTTCTACATTCGCTACCGGGCCAGCAAGAAAGGTGAAAAATCCATCGGTCTGATTGGCTATCACTTTGGTTCCCTGCTCGATATTAAGCCGATCATTGGTTTCCATCAGGGGGAAAGCCAAGTAGTCGCCAAGGAACGCAGTTTTGATCGCACCTTGATCAAGCTGTTCGAGATGGCCCGGCAGGCCATTGATCAGGGTCTGGCGACCCGGACCGTCAATACCAGTTACGCCGGTGAGTTGGATGTGATCCGCCACAAGCGGGCTTTTGTCGATTTTGAGCAATACGCTAGGGAGCGCGGCATTGAAGTCCTGCTGTCGGTCATGAGCACCGCCGGCGGCATCAATGTTGGACCGGGTTCGTTTGCGCTATCGTATATCGCTGGTCCCCCCATCGCGATCCCGAATGGCAACGGCGATGTTGCCGCCAACCCGGCCAACGCGACTGATTCGGTCAGCGATGACTGGACGATCTAATCGGACTGGATGATCTAATCGCTCGCTCCAGGTAGGCGCCGCCGAAGCGGTTTCCGTTTTCAGATCAGCCGCCGCAGCAGCACATAGATCGCGCCTGTGCCACCATCCATGGGCCGCGCCGAGCAAAACGCCAGCACCTCGTCGCGCTGGCGCAGCCAGTGGTTGAGCTTCTGTTTTAATACGGGTCCGCGGTGGCGTGAACCGTTGCCCTTGCCATGAATGATCCGTACTCCACTCAGGCCATCGCGGCGAGCCGAGTGAAGAAATGCCGCCAGCGCTTCCCGGGCGATAGCTACGGTCATCCCGTGCAAATCCAGCACCGGGCCAATCTGGAAGTAACCGCGCCGCAGTTTGCGCAACACCGCTTGCTGCACCCCTTCGCGGCGGTAGTACAGCTCTTCGCCAGTATCCAGGTCCGCCGGCTCAAAATAGTCGGATAGCATATCGCTTAAAACCTGCTGCTCATCAGCCAGGGTAAAGCGGGGAATGGGGGCAGGAGGAGGCAGAATGAAGGTAACCCGCTCACTGCGCAGCGGTTTGACGGGACCGACCGTCTGACGGAACAGTTCCCGATCCCGTGGATCGAGCGTAAATGGCTGAGTCATGGACGCCTCTTCAACGGAGTGCTGGATTCTGGCATGAGAACGAAGTGGTTTTTGACCCGAAACCGGGTGGTTTTTGACCTGAACAGGATAAAATCTATCGGGAAACGGTATGGCCTGGTTAATCACGGCTGAGATCAAAACTTAGGTGATTTATCATAAAGGCCATACCAGGCGTCGATCATCATTCCAGAAACCGGCCACGGAAAAACACGAAAAAACACGGAAATTTTTTATTTTTCAGTGTGTTTCCGTATTCTTCTGTGGCTAATCTCCTTAGTCATCATAATTTCTCATCATCAGGAATCGCCGACTATGGCAAAGCAAAAAAACCGCTATCACATCCAGGTCACGGCGCAGTCGTTTTATCTGGAGCAACAATCCGATCCGGGTCGGGAACGCTATGTGTTTGCCTACACCATAGTGATTAAGAATCAGGGCGACATCCCCGCCAAGCTGCTCAGCCGGCATTGGATCATCACCGATACTAACGGCAGGATCGAAGAAGTGCGCGGCGACGGGGTGGTGGGCGAACAGCCCTATCTCCGCCCTGGCGAAGGCTTCCAGTACACCAGTGGCGCCGTTCTGGAAACAGCGGTCGGCAGCATGAAAGGCAGCTACCAGATGCTGGCTGATGATGGCGTGACCTTTGACGCTGATATTCCACCGTTCGTGCTGTCCATTCCCCGCACCCTGCATTGAGGAGATGAGGCTGTGTCGCTCCGCTACAGCTACACGCTGTTCGCGCCCATCTACGATATTCTGGTCGCATCTTTCACCGTAGCGGCCCGGCGGCGCAGTTTGGCGCTGCTCGGTGAAGAACCGCCAACCCACGCGCTCCTGGTCGGGATTGGCAGTGGTCTGGATTTGCCGTTGCTCCCGCAGGGACCACAATACACCGGCCTGGACTTGACTCCGGCCATGCTGGCTCGCGCACGCTGCAAGGCAGCCGAGCTTGGCTTGGAAATTCGTCTCGATGAAGGCGATGCGCGGCGCTTGCCGTATGACGATGCGGCTTTTGACGCAGTGGTGCTGCATCTCATTCTGGCGGTGACTCCTCATCCCGAACAGGTGCTGGCAGAGGCGGCCAGGGTCCTGCAACCCGGTGGGCGAATCCTGATTCTCGACAAGTTTCTGCGGATCGATCAATCAGCGCCGCTACGGCGACTGATCAGCCCAGTGCTGGGGGTATTGGCGACCCGCACCAATGTGGTGTTCGAGCAGGCCTTGGCGGTTACGCCGGAACTAGCCGTAGTCTCCGATCAGCCGGCATTGGCCAGCGGCTGGTTCCGGCTGATTGTGCTGCGCAAACAGCCCCTCGGCTGGACTTTGCCGAATGCGGAATTTCCGCCAGTTCTGCAAAGTTTGTAGAATGACCGCGGCAAACCAGGTTCGTAAGGCCGGCCTTGTTCCTGCTATGCTTGGCTTTTCAGCCCCAAATTTCATAGCCAAGCCTGCGGCGGCGAGGCTTCCGGTTTTGCAGCACGAGGAAAAATTTCGATGAAAGTCAATGTCAGTGTTGAGGCCACCGCCCTGGAAATGCGTGAGTTTCTGGGACTTCCTAACATTCAGCCCCTGCACGACGATATTTTGCAGAAGGTCCGGGACAACATGCAGCGCGGCGTGATTAACTTTGATGCGCTGGGCTTGATGAAGCCGTTGTTGCCAACCCATTTTAATTCGATGGAAATGGTGCAGAAATTTTGGGAGACCGTCGCCAAGGCCAGCGGCGGCAATCAAGCCAAGGACCTTGCCGACCGGAAGGCTGAACCCGCGCCAGAATCTGATAATGGCTCGATACGCAATGGCGTTGACAAAGCATAATACCGCCTGAATGCGCTTTGCTGGTTGACTGGGAGAAGGGGATATGGCCAACAAAATTCTGGTGGTGGACGATGAACCCAACATTGTCCTGTCGTTGGAGTTTCTGATGAAGCAGGCCGGGTTTCAGGTGCGCACCGCTTCGGATGGGGAAGCCGCGCTCACCGCGGTAGCCTCCGAACCGCCTGATCTGGTGCTACTCGATGTGATGATGCCGCGCAAAAACGGTTACGAAGTTTGCCAGGCGATTCGGGCCAATCCTGACTGGAAAGAGGTTCGTATCATCATGCTGACCGCCAAGGGCCGCGAAGTCGAACGGGAAAAAGGGCTGGCGCTCGGCGCAGACGACTACATCACCAAACCGTTCTCGACCCAGGAAGTGGTGGAACGAGTCCGTGAACTGCTGACGGCGGCGGGCTGAACCGTCATGGCTTACCGGACCCGGATCTGGCTGCTATGGCTGATCCCGTCCCTGCTGACGCTGATCGCGCTGGTGGGGATCGGCTGGCATATCTACCTAGCGGTTCCCGATCCGGAAGCGCGGGATTTGATCCTGTTGTGGCTGGCGCTGGCTGCCTTCGCCATTATCGGCGCACTCACCGCGATTTGGGCGCTGCTGGACTGGCACTGCTTCATCCCGCTAGGCGCTTTGGCGCGCGGGGCGCGGATCATCTCCCGCAGTAATCCCGGCTATGTGCTGGAACTGCCTAAACAGCACTGGCTCGGCTACTTTCCGGCCATGGTGCTGGAACTGGGCGAAGCGCTGCATAAGGCCCGCCGCGAAGTGGGCGCCGCAACCGCTATCGGCACCCAGGAAATCGAGGAACAGAAGGCCCGGCTGGAAACTGTGTTGCGGGAATTGTCCGAAGGCGTACTGGTGTGCGATGGCGCAGCCCGCATCCTGCTCTATAACCCGGTCGCGGTGAAGCTGCTGGACAACCGCGAGACTCTGGGGCTGGGCCGTTCGCTCTATGATCTGTGGACCCGCGCTCCGATTGAAAGCACCCTGCAACTACTGAACTACCGCCGCCAGAACGCCGGCGAAGATCAGCCTGATGGCGATGCTGAATTCGTCTGCGCCACGGTCGACGATGAAACCATGTTTCACTGCCGGATGAGTCTGTTGCCGGGAGTCCGCGACCGAGGTGCAGCGTTTATCGTCACCTTCCGCGATATGACCCATCAGGCCGAACGCTCGCTGATCAAGACCCGTACCGAGGATCTGCGCCGGCCATTGGCTAACCTGCGGGCGGCGGCGGAAAACGTCCTGAATTTTGCCGATATGGATCAGGCCCAGCGCACGATTTTCCAGCGGATGATCGTGGAAGAGAGCGAACGATTGAGTCAACGCCTGCAGGATCTGGCCTTCGACCTGCGCAACCTCTACGCCAGCCGTTGGCCGATGAATGATGTGTACTCGACCGACCTGATTGGCAGCGTCATTCACCATCTGGAGCAGCGTACCGGGTTACGGGTCACGATCGTGGGGATGCCGCTGTGGCTGAACGTCGACAATCATTCGATCATGCTGCTGCTGGAATATCTGCTGGAGCAACTCGCCGCACAAGTCGCCAGCCAGACCTTCGAGATTGAGTGTCTGCTGGGCAACCGCCGGGTTTATCTGGACATCATCTGGCCTGGCGATCCATTACCTACCAGCCAGCTGGAAGGCTGGCTAAGCGAACATGTACAGGATCTGGTGGGCGCGACCACGGTCGGCGAGGTGTTGCGGCGACACAACAGCGATCTGTGGAGTCAATCACATCGCCGGACCGGCTATGCCCTGCTGCGGTTGCCGCTGCCCGCCTCGACCCGGCAATGGAAAGAGCCAGCCGAGAAGCTGCCGGAGCGTCCCGAGTTCTACGATTTCTCACTGGGCGAAGATCGCAGCGCCGAATGGGGCGACCTGGTCAACTACCCACTGAGCGCGTTAACCTATGTGGTGTTCGACACCGAAACGACTGGGCTGGCGCCGTCGAAGGGCGACGAGATCATCCAGATCGCCGGGGTGCGAATTGTCAATCGCCGGATGCTAGCCGGTGAGACGTTTGATCAACTGGTCAATCCGGGCCGGATGATTCCCAAGGCTTCAATCCGCTTTCATGGCATCACCGACGAGATGGTGCAGGATAAGCCGGGCGTAGGGACCGTGCTGCCGCAATTCCGCGCATTCGTCGGCGATGATCGCACCGTTTTGGTTGCGCACAATGCGGCATTCGACATGAAATTCCTCAAGCTCAAGGAGGAGAAAACCGGGGTGCGGTTCGGCAATCCGGTGCTGGATACCTTGCTGCTGTCGGGCTACCTGCATGATTACACCGATGATCATAACCTCGACGCCATCGCTGACCGATTGGGCGTGGATGTGCAGAATCGCCATACTGCGCTAGGCGATTCGCTGGTGACTGCACAGGTGTTTTTGAAACTGCTGGACCTGCTGGAAGCGCAAGGCGTCGCCACCCTTGGTCAAACGCTGGAAGCCTCTGATCGGATGGTTGAGATTCGCAAAACCCAGGCGAATTTTTGAGGCGATCGGGTTTTTAAGCAGCGGTAGCGACTGAACTCTTGTACCGCCGCCAAAGGTCAGCGCTTGGAGAAAGCCAGCCTTTAAATCTGTTCATATTTTCCGTGTCATTTCATGGCTAACCATGCGCCAACAATCCAGAGAATACATCGTCATCCTGTTCATCATCGGAGCGCTGGCGCTTAACTATCCAGTGCTGGGCCTGTTTGACCGATCCGCATCGTTATTCGGCATCCCGCTGCTGTACTTCTATCTTTATATGATGTGGCTGATTTTGATCATCCTGCTGATCGCCGTGGTTCAGCACTCGGAAGTCCGTGAACCGGAGCAACCTAAACCGCAACCGTCATCGCCAACCGCCGGGTTTTCCGAAAGACGTCGGACTGACGAGACCCATCCGGGGGAGACGCCCTGAATGCTGAGCGATGGCGTCATTATCACCAGCGCCCTGATTTATATGGGCGTACTGTTTGGCATTGCCTATTACGGCGATCAACGTGCTGACGCCGGACGTTCGATCATCGCCAACCCTTATATCTATACGCTGTCGCTGGCGATTTATTGCACCGCCTGGACGTTCTACGGCAGCGTCGGCCTGGCGGCGACCAGCGGGATCGATTTCCTGCCGATTTACCTTGGCCCCACCTTGATGGCGGTGCTGTTTTGGCTGTTGTTACGCCGGATTGTGCGGATCACCAAGGCTCACCGCATTACCTCGATTGCCGATTTCGCCGCTTCCCGTTACGGCAAAAGCGGCCTGCTGGCGGGCATGGTGACGGTCATCGTCGTCCTTGGCATCCTCCCCTATATCTCCATTCAACTGAAAGCGATTGCGACCAGCTTCAGTCTGTTGCGTCAATATCCCCAGGTCGCTATGCCGGTTTCTTCTGCCCAACAACCGTTCTGGGCCGACACGACATTTTTGGTGGCGCTGGTGCTGATCGTGTTCGCCATTCTGTTCGGCACCCGCCATATCGACACCACCGAGCGCCATGAAGGCATGGTCACGGCAGTGGCGTTCGAGTCGCTGTTCAAACTGGTGGTGTTCGTGCTGGTCGGGCTGGTGGTTACATTCGGCATGTTTGACGGTCCCGGCACCCTGTTCCAGCAGGCGGCGGCGCGGCCCGAACTGGCGGCGCTGATGCGCTTTGAAGTGGTGCCAGGCGGCTATGGCGGCTGGTTGTCGCTGACCTTCCTGTCAATGATGGCGTTCCTGTTTCTGCCGCGCCAGTTTCAGGTACTGGTCGTGGAGAATGTCAACGAAGCCCATATCCGCAAGGCGACCTGGCTATTCCCGCTCTATCTGTTTGCGATCAACCTGTTTGTATTGCCGATTGCGCTGGGCGGGCGGCTGACCTTTGTAAACGCCGAGGTCGATGCCGACATGTTCGTGCTGGGCCTGCCGATGGCCCTGCATCAACCCAACCTGGCGCTATTGGTGTTTCTGGGCGGGCTATCGGCGGCGACCAGCATGATCCTGTTCGAGACCGTCGCCCTGTCCACGATGGTCTGCAATGATGTCGTGATCCCGATCCTGCTGCGCCTCAATCCGCGCCGGCTGGCGGGACGCGCCGACTGGTCCGGGTTGTTGCTGGGCATCCGTCGCGCCGGGATCGCCATCATCATTCTGCTTGGCTATGTCTACTTCCGCTTCGTCGGCGAATCCTACGCGCTGGTCGCCAGCGGCCTGATTTCCTTTGCTGCCGCCGCCCAGTTTGCGCCGCCGATCCTGATCGGCCTGTACTGGAAACGGGCTAACCGGCGCGGGGCGCTGCTCGGTCTGAGTGGCGGGTTCGTGGTCTGGGCCTATACCCTGCTGCTGCCAGCGATGGCCCGCTCCGACTGGATCAGCGCCAGCTTTGTTGATCACGGTCCGTTCGGGCTGGAGCTGCTCAAGCCGTATGCACTGTTTGGCCTTCGCGACATGGATCCATACATGCACGCCGTGTTCTGGAGCATGTTGGCCAATGTTGGCGGTCTGGTGTTCGGATCGATGCTGACCCGGACCGATGCGATTGAGCAGGTGCAGGGCAGCCAGTTCGTCAACGTCCTTGAACGCGACCGTCATGATGGTGATTCGCTGTTATGGCGGGGGGTGGTGGAAACCACCGAACTTTACGATCTGCTGGCCCGGTTCCTCGGCCCGCCCCGCGCCACTGAAGCCTTCGACCGCTATGCCCGCGATCATGGCGGCTACCCGTTGCAGGCGGATTCCCGGCTGATTCATTACACCGAGCGGTTGCTGGCCGGCGCGATTGGCGCGGCTTCGGCGCGAGTGATGATCTCATCCATCGTGATGGGCGAAGTCCTCAGCATCGAGGAAGTGATGACTATTCTCGATGAAAGCACTCAGGTCATCGAGTACAGCCGGCGGTTGGAACAAAAATCAGGAGAATTGGAAGCCGCCTCCACCGAATTGCGCGAGGCCAATCACCGGTTGCGAGAACTGGATCGGCTAAAAGATGAATTCATCTCCACGGTCACCCACGAACTGCGCACACCGCTGACGTCCATTCGGGCTTTTTCGGAAATTCTGCTGGCCAATCCTGAAATGGACGTGGAACAGCGCAGCAAATTTCTCAGCATCATCGTCAAGGAAAGCGAGCGGTTGACCCGGCTGATCAATCAGGTGCTAGATATGGCCAAGATGGATTCGGGGCGCACCGAGTGGTCAGTGGAAAACCTGGATCTGCGGGCGCTGATTCAGGACGCGATCAGTTCAACCAGCCAGTTGTTTCATGATAAAGCGGTGGCGTTGCATGAAAATCTGGGGGAACAACCGGTGCTGATTACCGGCGATCACGACCGTTTGACCCAGGTGGTGATTAACCTGCTGTCTAACGCCGTAAAGTTTTGTTCGGAACAGACTGGCGAGGTCACTATCTGGCTGCGGCGAGTGGCGGATCGCTGGCGTATTGAGGTCATCGACAATGGTCCCGGCATCGCCCACGACCAGCAAAAGCTGGTGTTCGAGAAGTTCCATCAGGTCAACGACAGTCTGGCCGGTAAACCCAAAGGCACCGGGTTAGGGTTGCCGATCAGTCAGAAAATTGTTGAACACCACGGCGGGCGGATTTGGGTCGAGAGCGAGATCGGGCAAGGCGCGATCTTTATCGTGGAACTGCCTGGTCAACCGTGAGAACGGGATGTTACGAATCGCTGTGGAGGGACTCGCCGGTTGAGTCACGCAACCGTTCGATGATTGGATGCGCCTCACGGCGATGGCCCAACTGCTGCAGCCGCGCCCCTAACCGATAGTGTCCCTCGGCGCTGCGCTCCACAAAGCTATGTTCAATCAGGGACGCCAAAATCCGGAAAGCGGTGGAGGGATGCAGCCCGGTAATGCCGGCCAGGATTTTGAGGCTCACCGGTTGATCATGCGCGGTCAAGGCGTCGAGCAACCGGGCAGCCCGGGCTATCACTTGAATCGAAGAAGTCGCCTTGGCAATCATGGGCAGTCCTGAGTACAGATAACTCATTCATGTAACGTGAGATTATGTTTACTATATTGCATTGCAGCATAAAATGCCAGCGCTTTGACGGGCGATGGGATGGGCAAATGGCGCAACCATGAAAGCCTACCTTGATCTATTACAGCGAGTGCTGGCGGAGGGCGCGCGCAAATCGGACCGGACCGGGATCGGGACGCTGAGCCTGTTTGGCGCGCAACTGCGGTTTGATCTGCGGGCGGGATTTCCGCTGGTGACCACTAAGAAACTGCATCTGCGCTCGATCATTCATGAGTTGTTATGGTTTTTATGCGGCGACACCCACCTCGATTACCTGCATGAACACGGGGTGACGATCTGGGATGAATGGGCGGATGAACACGGTGATCTGGGGCCGATTTACGGCAAACAGTGGCGGGCGTGGGAAACGGTGGATGGCCGGCGCATTGATCAACTGGCCGACGCGCTCGAGCTGTTGCGGCGCGACCCGGATTCCCGGCGGATCATGGTGTCGGCCTGGAATGTGGGGGAACTAGCGCGAATGCGGCTGTTGCCCTGTCATCTGCTGTTTCAGTTTTACGTCGCCAACGGCGAGTTGTCCTGCCAGCTTTATCAGCGTAGCGCCGACCTGTTTCTCGGCGTTCCCTTCAATATCGCCAGTTATGCGTTGCTGACCCATCTGGTGGCGCAACAAACCGATCTGCGGGTCGGCGAATTTGTCTGGACTGGCGGTGATTGTCACCTTTACCTAAATCATCTGGAGCAGGCGCGTCTGCAACTGAGCCGCGAACCTAGGCCGTTGCCGCACCTGACGATCCACCGTCGACCCGAAGCGCTGGCTGATTACCGTTACGATGATTTCGAGATTGTGGGCTACCAGGCCCATCCGGCGATCAAGGCCCCGGTGGCGATCTGACCCGTTTTTCTACTGCCGCCACAGTCAGTGCTTGACGGTTGCGGTAATTAATGTTGCGATGCACAAACAACAGGCGAATGAGGATTTCACGATGAGCAGCGACCGGATCTTCCCGCGGCAACAAGCGGCGAATCTACTGATCTGGCAATCGGTATTACGGATTGCCGGATTGATGAACCTTGGAGCCATTAGCGCAGTGCGTCGGGCGCTGGATACCTACCTGCTGTGTTTGCAGCATGGCGCGGATTATGTGCATGAAGCGCAGATCAGCGATCCGCCCGAGCAATGGGTTAATAACTATGTCGATACGCTGAGCGAGTGCGCGGAAAAATCCTGGCAGGATTTCCGCAACAACTGGCAGATTTTGCTGCTGACCCAGGACGAAGCGCTGTTCTGGTTCGCCAAAATTGAACGGGCGCTGGCTGAGCGCTGATTCATTTCCACTTTAGGAACGTGAGCCATGTGCGGAATTGTCGGCGCGATTGCTGAACGCAACGTCACTCCCATCCTGCTGGAAGGGCTGCGGCGGCTGGAATATCGCGGCTATGACTCAGCGGGGATCGTGACGCTGGACTCCCGCGACCAGCAATTACACCGCCTGCGCACTGTCGGCAAAGTGCAAATGCTGGCGGATCGCTTGCAGCAGGAACCGGTGCGCGGGCCGTTGGGCATCGCCCACACCCGCTGGGCGACCCACGGCGAACCCTGCGAGCGCAACGCCCATCCGCATGTCAGTAGCGGTTCGGTCGCTGTGGTGCATAACGGCATCATTGAAAATTACCGGGAACTTAAGGACGAGCTGCTGGCTGCTGGCTATTGCTTTGAGTCCGAAACCGATACCGAAGTCATCGCCCATCTGATTGACCGGCATTTCCGGGAAACCGGCGAGTTATTAACTGCGGTGCAACAGACCGTGACGCAACTGACTGGCGCCTACAGTCTGGGCGTGATCTGCCGCGACGACCCGGATCGGCTGATTGCGGCGCGGGCCGGCAGTCCGCTGGTGGTCGGGATTGGCATTGAGGAGCATTTCATCGCCTCGGATGTATTCGCGCTGGCTCCGGTGACGCAAACCTTCATGTTTCTGGAAGAAGGCGATCTGGCGGAGGTGCGGCGGGAAAGCTTCACAATCTATGACCGGCGTGGGCAAGTGACGGAACGGCCCCTGACCTACTCCAGTCAGGCGGGCGGCGCAGTTGGCAAGGGTCATTACCGGCATTTCATGCTCAAGGAAATTTTCGAGCAACCGGCGGTAGTCGCCGAGACGCTTGAGGGGCGGATTCATCAGGGCCGGGTGCTGGAGGACAGTTTCGGCCCGGACGCGGCGGCGCTGTTCGATCAGGTCCATGGCGTTCATATTATCGCTTGCGGCACCAGCTATCACGCCGGGCTGGTCGCCCGTTACTGGCTGGAAAACCTGGGCGTCCCCTGCACGGTTGAGGTCGCCAGTGAATACCGCTACCGGCGCGGAGTGACGCCGCCCCAAACCCTGTTCGTCTGCATCTCCCAGTCCGGCGAAACCGCCGATACCTTGGCGGCATTGCGGGCGGCGAAAGAGCGCGGCTATGTAGCGACTTTGGCGATCTGCAATGTCGCCGAAAGTTCGCTGGTGCGGGAAGCCGCCCTGACCCTCCTGACCCGCGCTGGCCGGGAAATCGGCGTAGCTTCGACCAAGGCGTTTATGACGCAGTTAGTCGCATTACGATTGCTGGCGTTGATGCTGGGCCGGCGGCATGGCCTGGCTGCGGCGGAGGAAGCGACGCTGGTGAGTGATTTGGAGCGGCTGCCGAAGGCGCTGGAGGAAGCCTTGGCCTTGAATGGCGCGATTGAGCGGCTGGCGGAGCATTTCGCCGACAAGAATCACGCCCTGTTTCTGGGACGCGGTCCGCAATACCCGGTGGCGATGGAAGGAGCGCTCAAGCTCAAGGAAATTTCCTACATTCACGCCGAGGCGTATCCCGCCGGCGAACTCAAGCACGGCCCGCTGGCGCTGGTGGACAGCGATATGCCGGTGGTGTGCGTGTTGCCAAAAGACGGGCTATTGGAAAAGGTGCTGTCCAATTTGCAGGAAGTGCGGGCGCGCGGCGGGGTGCTGTTTCTGTTTGCCGACCGCGCGGTAGACGCCGGTTTAAGTGGCGTGGACACGCATGTTTTATCGCTCGGCGCAGTGCCAGAGTCGATTGCGCCGCTGGTGTTTACTGTGCCGTTGCAATTACTGGCCTATCACGTCGCCATTCTGAAAGGGACTGATGTGGATCAGCCACGCAATCTGGCGAAATCGGTGACGGTGGAATAGCCGTCATATGGTATAGCCGTCCTAAACCGGTTGTGTGATGTAGCTCGCATTTCTTCTCTCTCCATTCTCATTGCCGCCCAAGCAAAGTCGCCATGACTAACTCGCCAACCGATACCTTGTGGGGCCATCCCAAGGGTCTGTATGTGCTGTTTTTTACCGAAATGTGGGAGCGATTTTCCTACTACGGGATGCGGACGCTGCTGATCTACTACATGATCAAGCAGTTGCTCTATTCCCAGGCAGACGCTTCGCAGATTTACGGGCTGTACACCGGCTTGGTGTACCTCACCCCGTTTTTCGGCGGGCTGCTGGCTGACCGGATGCTGGGTCAACGCAAGACGGTAATCATCGGCGGGGTGCTGATGGCGGTCGGCCACTTCGTGATGGCGTTCGAGGCGCTGTTTTTCCCGGCCCTGGCGCTGCTGATTCTCGGTAATGGCGCGTTCAAGCCGAACGTCTCGACCCAGGTCGGGGCGCTTTATCCCCCGGACGATCCGCGTCGGGATCGGGCCTTCAGCATCTTCTATGTGGGGATCAATATCGGTTCATTTCTGTCGCCGTTGATCTGCGGGACTTTGGGCGAAGTCTACGGCTGGCATTATGGCTTCGGCGCAGCGGGCGTCGGTATGGTGCTGGGACTCGGCATTTACCTGTGGGGGCAGCAGTTTCTGGCCCCGGATCTGCTAATGAAAAAAGCCGAATCGTCTGAACCCGCCGGCTCCCAGGCGCTGGCCAGTCACGAAAAGGAGCGGATCTGGGGTTTATTGGCGATCTGTCTGGTGACCTCGCTATTCTGGATCGCGTATGAACAACAGGGCAACACCATTGCGCTGTGGGCGGATGCCGACACTGATCGGCATATTTTCGGTTGGGAAATGCCGGCGACCTGGTTCCAGGCGCTCAATCCGGCCTTCATTTTCCTGTTTACCCCGGTGATTACCGCGCTGTGGGCCTGGCAGGCGCGGCGCGGTTGGGAGCCGTCCTCAGCGACCAAAATGGCGATTGGTTGTTTTCTATTGGGCGCGGCCTATCTGGTGCTGATTCCGCCGGCCGATGAATACGCCGCTGATGGCATCCCGGTCAGCATGTTCTGGCTGATCGGCTTCAACTGGGTGTTGACGATCGGCGAGTTGTACCTGTCGCCGGTAGGACTATCGCTGGTCAGCAAACTGGCCCCGGTGCGGATGGTGTCGATGATGATGGGCATCTGGTTCATGACCTCAGCCATCGGCAATTATGCCGCCGGCTATGTCGGCCAGCTCTGGGAGCTGATGCCCAAGGAAGGCTTCTTCCTGCTGGTAGCGGGCATCTCCGGGCTGGCGGGCGTGATCATTCTGTTGTTGCTCCGGCCATTGAAGCGCGCAATCGGCGCTCACGCGGGTGCATAACCGCCGTTGATGCTGGGCCGATGACAGACTCTCCAGCCCTGCGGATTTGATTAGCGGCTGCCGGCATTAGCGGCCTGAGCCGCAGCAATCACCGTTGGGCCAATCGACGGGGTAAAGGATGCCCAAACCGGGGTCATGGCTTGACGCCAGAGACCCCGCTCTTCGTCCGTCAGTGCGATAACTTTGGGTTTGCCGGCGGCAATGATGGCCTGCCGGTCCTGCCGCGCCTGTTCAGCCGCCTGCGCTTTGACCTCTTCGGTCACCTGCGCCAGGATCGTTTCCAGTTCGCCCCGAACATCTGCCGGTAATCCATTCCAGAAGGTTTTGCTGGTGATCAGCATATAGCCCTGGAAACTGTGGTTGGTCTCGGTGATGTTGGTCTGCAAGGTCTGGAATCCCTGGGAATAGATGTTGCTCCAGGAGTTTTCCTGCCCCTCGACCAGTTCACGACGCAGGGCATCACGGGTATGGGCGAATGAGAGTTTGACCGGGATCGCGCCAAGGAACTGATACTGTTCGGCGATGACTTTGGAGGGTTCGATGCGCAGAGTCAGCCCCTGGAGATCTGCGGGACTGCGCAGGGGCTTGTTGGCCGAAATCACCCGCATCCCGTTCGGCCAGTACCCGAGGCCCTTAAACCCCTTGTCGTCCAGCGCGTGCAGCAGGCGCTGGCCGGTCTCGCCGCCCTGAAACCGCTCTACTGCGGCCAGATCATTGAACAGGAAAGGCAAATCATACAGTTCCAGCGCTTTCGTGATCGTGCTGAATTTGGACAGCGAAGGCGCTGCAAGCTGAACATCGCCATTCAACAGAGCGATAAAGACTTCGTCATCGTTGTACAGCCTGGCGCGAGGAAAAACCTCTACCTTGACCCGCCCCGTCAGCTTTTCCTCGACCAGTTGCTGAAAACGATTCGCGCCAATGCCCTTGGGGGTTTGCTCGGCGACGACATGAGAAAAGCGAATCACGATCGGCTCCGCCCCGGAAGCGATTAAGGTGAAGCAAAACAGGGGGATAAAACTCAGCATAACTCGGATTTTCATGGCGCCGGACCTCTTGTGGATAGTTCAGGATGTTAAGAATCTGCCGTCCCATGATACAGCAAGCCACACGATTGTTGCAGTTTTTCCACAATCAGCTGGCTATTGGTGAGCAGCCTTCGTTGCAATAATCAAGTTCAGGGATGCCTTGCATTACGATCCGCCATCTCTTGATGACTACTTTTCGCTATTAGAACAAGGCGTAGAGGAATCCGCGAAGGAACAATATCTTCGTCTGCGCGCCTGTGTCAGACAAATTCATTTCAATGAAACTCCAACCCCGAAAGCTGCAGTAAAGCGGTTCAATGTGGTAATGACCAGTTTTGGCGTCGACAGGACCGGCGTTATTAAAGCGATTCGGGCTACGATCCGGCATTACTCCTCACCCCATCGGGCCATCGCGGCGGCCATATCCATCGCCCAAATCCCCTGACGCCACTCAAAGGGCGCATCAACCGGATGCGATGATCGTAGCAACCTCAGGTTGCAATTCACCCATCAGGACGTGGAAACATCGGGAAGGTTGCTGAATCTGGGGAACGGGCCAAAGCGCGATTCAGTCCAGCCTCGGCACGACGCGGCAGATAACCATGCATTTCGATAACTCCAAATGATCAATTTGCATGGTTGTATGGCGCAGCGGAGCTGCTGTCAACGCCGAACCGCAAAAACCATGATGGCACTTTGCCGCTGACTGCCAACCCAGGCAGCGCCTGATCCGGTGCTATGCTCAATACTCACTTCCCGCCATTCGGAGGCTCCATCGCCATGAGCGAACCCCATATTCCCGCCGAACTGATTCATCGCCTGCGCTCGGCCCGCCGGGTAGCCGTACTCACCGGGGCCGGTATTTCCGCCGAAAGCGGCGTTCCCACCTTCCGCGAGGCCCAGACCGGGCTGTGGGCGAAATACAACCCGGAAGAACTAGCGACCCCGGACGCCTTTCGCCGCAATCCGCAACTGGTTTGGGACTGGTATCTCTGGCGGCAGGAGCGGGTGCGACTGGCTGAGCCGAATCCCGGTCATCTGGCGCTGGTCGAGATGGAACGGTGGATCGCCGACTTCACCCTGATCACCCAGAACGTTGATGGCCTGCATCGCCGCGCTGGCAGCCACCAGATTCTGGAGCTACACGGCAATCTGTTCCGGGCCAAATGTTTCAGCGAGGATTGCCCGGTGGAAAATCCGCCGCTGGAGAGTGGGGAAATCCCGCCACGCTGTCCGCAATGCGGCGGACTGCTGCGCCCGGATGTGGTGTGGTTCGGGGAGATGCTGCCGGCGAATGTGTTGCGGGCGGCGGAACACGCCGCAACTCAAGCCGAGGTGTTCTTCAGCATCGGCACTTCGGCGCTGGTCTATCCCGCCGCCGACCTGCCGTTTACCGCGCTGACCGCCGGGGCGATGGTGGTGGAGATCAATCCGCAACCGACCCCGCTCAGTCCCCATGTCACATTCAGCCTGAATGGCGCAGCCGGAGTCGTGTTGCCGGCGCTGATCGCCCAAACCTGGGGGCTGGTGGCCTGATGCAGATTTTCCCCCCGCCGCCGGCGCGACTGGCGCTGGCTGATGGGCAAACCCTCGCCTATTACCGTAGTCCGGGCGCTCAACCAGGCGTCGTGTTTCTGGGCGGCTTTACCTCAGACATGACCGGCATCAAGGCCACCACCCTGGATCGCTGGTGTCGGGAACGCGGCCAAGCCTTTGTCCGGTTTGACTATTCCGGTCACGGCACCTCCAGCGGCCGCTTTGCCGACGGCACCATTGGCCAGTGGGCGCAGGAAGCCTTGGCGGTGCTGGATCAGTTGACCGAAGGGCCGCAACTGCTGGTGGGATCGTCGATGGGCGCGTGGCTGATGCTGCTGACCGCACTAGCCCGACCGGAGCGAATCGCCGGCCTGCTGGGATTGGCCTGTGCGGCGGACTTCACCGAATATCTGCTGTGGGAGCGGCTGGACGAACCGTTGCGGGAGCGGTTGCGGCGCGAGCGGGTGATCAGCCTGCCGTCTGCCTATGGCGAACCGTACATCATCGCCCTGAATCTGTTGGAAGAAGCCAAAACGCACCAGTTGCTCAATCGATCAGAACTCCAGATTAATGGCCCGGTGCGGCTGATTCACGGCATGGCTGATGCGGATGTGCCGTGGCGAACCAGCCTGCAAGTGATGGAGAAACTGACCAGTCCCGATGTGCGCTTGATTCTGGTCAAGGACGGCGAACATACCTTGTCGCGGGATCAGGATTTGCGGCTATTGACTCGCACCTTGGGAGAAATGCTGGAAGGGCGTTAAATCAGGCCGTCAGGCATTTCGGGTCGCCATCGCCAATAAAATTCCAACAATGCGATCCGGTTCCTTAATCGCATAATCGTCGAGATCAATATGGGCGGCATCATCATCCAGCTTGACGAATTTCCATAAATTGCCGGAAGTCACTGCGCCATAAACGGTTGCAATCCTGTGGCCTTCCCGTTCGTTAAAAAGCCTCGCCGCCACCATTTCCGCCAGACATTGTCCCAGCCCGCTCATCATGTTTTCATTTTTGGCTTCGACAATGGTAATCACCGGGGCTTTCAGAAAAAGCTGTTCAGGCGAGTCGCTGATAATGAAATCGCAGAAGCCGCTTAAATCCCGGTCCTTGTCCACATTCAGCTCGATCCCGGAAAACAGGCTGATTTTCCGATCCAGCAGTTTGCGGACTTCCACCAGCACCGGCGCAATAATCAACTCGGAGCGGGCTTTTTCGATATTGATCGAGGTCGCCAGAGACACATTTTCCTGGAGCGTTTCCCGCAGATAAGCACTGATTGGATGCGGAGCGGTGTCGGCGAAAATTCCTGATTTTTCAACAAAATTGATCTGAAATGCATCCTGAACCTTTTTCAGATTAAAATCCAGATAGGCCATTTTTAACTCCCGCCTCCTGTAACCGGCAATCCAAATAGCTCCAGCGTCCGTTTCAGCGCCGTGCGGGTCGTTTCATTATTCTCCGGCAATGTCAACGCCTGCCGAATAAAATCCGCGGTCTTCGGCTGATTCTGCGAGGTGCGGTAAGCCATAGCGAATGCACCGGTCGCTTTTTCGATATGATCCAGCGCCCCGTAAACCTGCCCGAGGTTGAACCATGATGATGAGCGGCCCGGCGCGAGTGAAATGGCATAAATCAAATGCTGCTCGGCGCGTTTGTACTGGCCGGATTTCAGATTGGCGTAACCCAGATTGCCGGCCACCTCAATATCAGCCGGATCCAGTTCCTGCGCTTTTTGAAATGTAACCGCCGCCGCCGCATAATCATTGCGTTTCAAGGCATCCAAGCCCTGCTGATTCAAGGCGCGGGCTTCTTTCACGCTCTGATGCGCGGGTCTCGGAAGGTTCTCCAACTGCTGCCGAGTGGTATTTAAACCCGCCTCATCGTTTTTAAGTGACTGATTCAGCATTCGCTGCACGTTGCCCACTGCAGCATCGTAGGGACCCGCCCAAAGCAGAGTGGGCAGCGTTAAAACCAGCGCCAGCGCAACACCTTTCATTAACATTGCCATATCAAAATCCTCCAGCGATCCGCATCACGCCAACAGCGCGTGACCGAGGGTACGAACAACGATGCCCACCCCAGCGCCCAAGGCGGCGGGCTTCCAGACTGCGGCGACGCGCCGGCCAGCCGACACCAGAATCGCCACGCCGGGCAAATCCAGCGGATTGATCAGAAATCCGGCGCTCTGATTCAGCAGGGTCGTAGTGAATTGTCCCTGCCGCAGCATCTCATCCACCGTACCCAGCATCGCGGTGCCACCGGCCAGATACTTGACGATGGTGGGCAGAATCAGCGCCGGATCGATGCCCAGCGCGCCCAGCAAGGGTCTCAACCCGTGGCTGAGCGCATCGACCGCGCCGGCTTGGCGCAGGGCGGTGACGAAGACCAGCGACAGCACCAGCAGCGGGATTGCGCCAATGGTGATTTTGAACGCCTCGGCCCCGGCCCGGTTGATCACGTCCAGTATGCCTTTGGCGCCCTCAGCGGTCGGATGGTGGAGGGTGTCATCGGTGAGATGCTCCTCGCTGGACAAGCTCCGCCCGAAACCATGATAGACCGCGGCAGCAGCCACCAGTCCACCCACCAGCGAGAACAGCAGCGTCAGCCCCCAATCCAGACCCAAGGCCGCCAGCGGCAGGCTGGCGTTGGCCTGAGCCATGGCGAATACCATTGCCAGCGTCGCCGCCAGATGCCGGTCCGAAGTCCCTCGTTGTTCCATCATCGTCAAGGTGGCGACCGGGGCGGCGAAGCTGACGAAATTGATTTGCAGCGCCGCAAAAATCCCCAGTCCGGTCAGTCCAAACGGCTGTACTACCGAAGCTAGTCGGGCCACGACCCAATCGAGTAATCCCTTGGCTTCCAGCAACCGCATCAGGGACAGCATCACCACTATCACCGGCAACAGCACGAAAAAGGCGAGGTCGATAGCCGCCCGGCCAGCGGGAAGAATGATGTCGATCATAATGCAGGTCTTCTCTCTTGATCCTGATCCTGCTGGACCCAGATCAACTGGTCAGTAGCGAAACCGCGCGCCTTGGCCTGCTGAATCAGCGGTTCCAGCACCGCCGGCGGCAATTGCCGGGTCCGGGCCAGAATCCACAGATAATCGCGATTGGAGCTACTGATCATGGCCCAGGAATACTGCTCACGGTCGAGAGCAATGATATGGTAACCGCCATAGAACGGGCCGAAAAACGACACTTTCAGCGAACCCACGGTCGGATCGCCGATGAAGTAGGCACGGCCTTCCGCCTCTTTCCAGACCTTGGCTTGATCGCTATAACCGCGATTCAGCACCGTCACCCCGCCATCATCGCGCAGGCTATAGTGAGCGCCGATGTTGCTTAAGCCGCGTTCAAAGGGATGATCCAGTCGAGCGATCTCGTACCATTGGCCCAGATAGCGATTCAACTCGAAGCCGGTAATCGGCGTCACCCCGGACGGCGGCGCAGTAGCGCAGCCGCTGATCAACAATGCGAGGGAAAGCAGCAGTTTTTTCATCAGAATTTTTAGCCACGGAACAACACGGAACAACACGGAACAACACGGAACAACACGGAAAGATTATAAGACTATGTTGATTTCAGCCTTTAGCCTTCAACCTCTAACCTCCAGCCTTTAGCCTTTAGCATTTAGCCTTTAGCCTTTAGCCTTTAGCCTTTAGACTTTAGCCTTTAGCCTTTAGACTTTAGCCTTTAGCCTTCAACATTTAGCCTTCATCAATGACAGCCTTCCTCGAACGCCAGAAATATCTAATCGAATATACGCTCGCGGCCTTGTTGCGGCGTAAGACCCGCAACCTGGG
>JADLEK010000048.1 GCA_020846135.1 Gammaproteobacteria bacterium | reverse complement strand
GTTTCGTGGCCGGTGTGGGTGAAGCGCACGGTCAGATCGCCGCCGGCAATCTTCTCGGTGATGGCAGCCATCTCAGCCGGTTCGCCGCCAATCGGGCGCTGGATAATGCGCACCAGCAGCCAGGCCAAGGCGATCCCGGTCAATACTGCGGCAATGGCAACCCAGAGGACGATTTGCATGACCCAGGCGTTATTGCTCTGCACTTGAGCGCCAAGGACATCTCGATCATCAACGATGGATTGAATGAGCCGGGTGGTAATCTCGGCAATCTCCGGGCCAATCCGATCCAAGGTGTTGGTCACTACTTCATCACTCTGGGTCATCAGCCGGTTCAGCTCAGGCGCCAGTGCGTCGATCCTGGCGTATTCCTGGCGGAATTGATCAACGTGCGTTTGGTAAGCGCCATCCAACTGTGTAGTTAAGGCGTTAATCACTTTACCTAGTCCGCTAATTTCATCGCGGAGCAGTATAAAATCGGCTTGGGCGTGGGATTCAAGGTATTTGAATAGCAGAGATCGACTATTCAGAAACCGCATGTGCAGGGTGTTAGTCAGTGAAAGGATGAGCTGATTATCGCTGGCCGCAACGGCGTCATTCAATCGGGTTAAAATCTTCTGGATGCGGGTCATGGTTTCGCCCAGGTTTTGCTGGGCTTCATTCCGTTGTTTGATCAATATGACCAGTTGATCAACACTTTGATCATAATGGAGCATTCGTTCGCTGACCTCGGCAATCATCGCCAAGCGCGCCGGGTGCCGGATGTTGCTCTGCATCTCCTTGATGGCGGTCATCATCCGTGCAAAGTACTCGCGATAATCATGGATGGTGGACTCACTGGCATTGATCATGACGTTTTTGACCGCCAGCCGGGCATTGAGCATGTCATCCCGAAATGCATTGACCCGACCGGAATTAACTGACCGGATGCGGTATTCGCTAAACCCGTAAGAGGCACCCTGCAATCCCCATCCGGCGGTTGCCGCCACAACGATTAGCAATACAATGACCGCTGCAAAACCAAAGTTTAACTGAGTCCGTAACTTAAGATTTTTAAACATTAGTTTCAATCTCCCCATCGTCAGCTATTCTGCGTTGGTCATCCTGCTAATAACCGGAAAGGCTCATTTTCTCTACGTCATCGGCCTGGATGCTTTTACTACCCCAGCAACATCTTGACGCCAACCACCGCCAGAAACACTGCAAATACTTTTTTCAGCATACCGGTCGGCAGAGTATGAGCCAACTTTACGCCCAACGGCGCCGTCAACATGCTGGCAACGGCAACTCCGATCAGCGCCGGGCCATAGATATAGCCCAGGCTCCAGGACGGCAGATCAGGCTCATTGAATCCGGTCACAATGAAACCAAGCGCCCCAGCCAAGGCAATCGGTACGCCACAAGCGGCTGAGGTCGCCACCGCCTGACGCATGGCGATATTGCACCAGGTCAGAAACGGTACGGTCAGCGAACCCCCGCCAATCCCGACGATGCCCGATACGATCCCAATGACTCCACCCGCGATCGTCATACCCGCGGTCCCCGGCAATTCACGCTGCGGCGCCGGCTTCGCGCCAAACGCCATTTGCGCCGAGATAGTCAACACGAATACGGCAAAAACTTTGCTCAGCGCCGCGCTGGGTAAAGCCCAGGCGACCGCCGCTCCCCCCCAGGCGCCGATGACAATGCCGGGCGTCAGTCGCCAGACCGTTGACCATAGCACCGCGCCTCGCTGGTGATGAGCGCGAACCGAGGATATTGAAGTCACGACAATGGTCGCCAGCGAGGTGCCGATTGCCAGGTGCATGATGAGCGCTTCACTGATCTGCTGGTGGTGAAAAATTCCGGCCAGCACCGGCACGATGATCAAGCCGCCACCGACGCCGAGCAGACCAGCCATAACGCCGGCAAAGGCACCCAGCGCCAGATACAACAACAGGATCGGTAACATTGCGTCCAAGAGGGTTTCCTTGAAGTGAGTTCAATTCTGGGTAGATTTTCATCCGACATTCCGCATACCAAGCTTTCGGTTTAATAATTTTAATATTAATTTATATTCAATAGGTTGAGATAAATTTTACTGGTAGATGAATCCATGTGATCGGCGAGTGTGAGTGGACTACAGGCAGGAACTATTTGGCAAATTTCGTCATATTTATGATACTTAAATATAATTTATAAAACAAGGCGATCTGTCAATTTGATCAACTTCATTCTGTGGCGGAAAACCGATCGTGATCACGCCTTTTGCTATGCTAATAAACATTTTCTACTGGAGATTGAGCGATCATGGCAGCGCGCTTTGAAATGCAGGAACCCATTATGCGGCCCCAACGATGGGATACCCTTCGCTGACCATGAACTACCCTGCCCCATCCGATGCCATCACCGCGACCATTCTGGAGCGCTTGGCAATCCTTGAGCAAACCCATGCGGTGCGCATCCTGTACGCCTGCGAATCCGGCAGCCGGGCTTGGGGGTTTGCCTCGCCGGACAGCGATTATGACGTGCGTTTTATCTATGTCCGGCCCCGCGACGAGTATTTGCGCATCGATCTGGAACACCGTCGCGATGTGATTGAATGTCCGATTGAAGGCGTGTTTGACATCAACGGCTGGGACTGGCGCAAAGCCCTGCAACTGATGGGCAAGGGCAATCCGCCGTTATTCGAATGGTTGCATTCACCGATCATTTACCGGGCGGAACCAGGTTTTTGCGAAGCGCTACAGGCGCTAACCCCGGATTATTACGCGCCACTGTCCTGCGCCTGGCACTACCTGCACATGGCGCGGGGCAACTATCGGGAGTATTTGCAAGGCGACCGGGTGCGGTTGAAGAAATACCTGTATGTACTGCGGCCGCTATTGGCGGTCGGCTGGCTGGAAAGCGGGCGTGGCGTGGTGCCGATGCCGTTCCGCGAACTGGTAGAAACCTTGATCCCGCCCGGCGCCTTGCACGAGGCCATCGCGCAGTTGCTGAGGCTCAAGCAAGGCGGCGAGGAACTGTCCTGGGGGCCAAGCATCCCGGCGCTGAATGACTGGATCAAAGCCGAACTGATGCGCTTGGCGGAAGGACCCGCGCTGACGCCGACTCCGCACCTGGGGCTGGGGCCGCTGAATACGCTCTTTCGAGCGTGGTTGACGGATGAATCGTCGTGATGGAGCCACTCCCGAGGGTCTCTGGATGCAATAGCCGCCGGAACTGCTAAATTTAAGCATCTCAGCCGCTGTGCATCCCCGCCCATGATGTCTGCCAACCTTCCCTTGCTATCCACGGCGACCGCGCTGGATTCTCCTTTGGTCTGGCATAACCGCGCACCGATCAGCTGCGCCGCCTTCCTGCGTCAGGTCGCCGGCATCGCCCGCCATTTACCCAACACCCGGTTCATTTTCAACCTGTGTGAAGACCGTTATCGGTTCATGGCGGTGTTTGCGGCGGTAGGCGTCAACGGCCAGACCAATCTGCTGCCATCCAGTCGCGCTGACCGGCACTTGCAGCAGCTCGCGACAGCCTACCCCGACAGCGCTGCGGTCGTTGATGCGCAGGTCGCGGCGTGGCTCGCGCTGGAGACTGCTGACGACGACCTGCCGCCGGCGATTCCCGAACTGCCGGCAGCGCAGATCACGGCTATCGCCTTTACTTCCGGCAGCACCGGCCAATCCAGACCGCATCCTAAAACCTGGGGCGAACTGGTGAATGGCGCGCAACAGGCGCGACAACGCTTCGGCTTTGCAACGGGAATGAACATCGTGGCGACCGTGCCGCCCCAGCACATGTACGGTCTGGAAACCTCGATCATGGCTCCGCTGGCCAGTGGCATCAGCGTCCATGCGGGCCGACCATTTTTCCCGGAAGATGTCCGCACTGCACTGCTAGAAACGCCGGATCGGCGGATTCTGGTGACTACGCCGGTACATTTGCGGGCCTGCGTCAACGCCGGTTTGCGCTGGCCGGATGTGACGTTGCTGATCTCGGCCACCGCGCCGCTCGCGCCGGAACTGGCCGCACAGGCTGAAGCGGCGTTCAACGCCCTGGTGCTGGAAATTTATGGTTGCACCGAGGCCGGCTCCATCGCTAGCCGCCGCACTCTGGATGGCGACCACTGGCGGCTGTATGACGGGTTTCACCTTCATGACGGACAACTGTCCGGCGCACATCTACCGGAACCGATCACGTTGAGCGACAGGGTTGAAGAGTGCAGCGAGAGCGAATTCAGGCTGATCGGACGCAGCGAGGATCTGGTCAACATTGCCGGTAAGCGCAGTTCTTTGGCCTATCTCAACCACCAGATCAACGCCATCGCAGGCGTCACGGAAGGGGTCTTCGCCATACCGGACGATGCAGGAACCGGGGTTGAACGGCTTATTGCGCTAGTGGTAGCGCCGGACTTGAGCGAGCGCCAGATTCTGGCGGCGCTGGTTGAGCGGCTTGATCCGGTGTTTTTGCCCCGGCCCCTGCTCAAAGTGGCGGCGTTGCCGCGCAACGAGACCGGCAAGATCGCCCGGGAGAACCTGTTAGCGCTGGTTGCCGAGCGACGGTCCGCTACCGATGCAGTTTGAAACCTGCCGGGTGATTCCCGCCAATCATCCGGCGCTGGCCGGCCACTTTTCCGGCAATCCCATTGTCCCCGGCGTGGTGATTCTGGACGAAATCCTCCAGGCCACGGCGGACTGGCGGCCCGACAGGCGGTTGCTCAGTGCGCCGAGTGTGAAATTTCTGGCCCTGCTGCGTCCGGAGCAGGGATTCACGATCCGGTTGGCAGACACTGGCTCCGGCCGGGTCCGGTTCGAGTGTCTGCGGGAGGACGGCCAGCTCGTTGTTCAGGGCTTGCTGATTTCCGTGAGCCATCCGCCCGAACTTCCGGATCAGCCGGACGAGGCGTCGACCAGTGGCGCCAGTTGATCCAGTCCAGCCCGTAGCGCAGCGGGATCATCGGCCCACAGGGTGACATGCCCGACCTTGCGGCCCGGCCGTGGCGCTTTGCCGTAAGCATGGTAATGCGCCCCCGGAACCGCCAGCGCCGCCGCCGGTTCCGGCAGGTCGCCGATGCAGTTCAGCATCACCGAGCAGCCCATGGCGGCGGTAGAACCCAGCGGCAGGCCCAGAACAGCGCGAAGATGATTCTCAAACTGGCTGGTTACCGCGCCCTCGATGGTCCAATGCCCGGAGTTGTGAACGCGGGGCGCCATTTCGTTGGCAATCAATCGTCCATCCCTGACAAAAAACTCGACGGCCAGCACACCGACGTAGTTCAGCCGCTCCAGCAGCCGGCGAGCGTAGTCGAAGCCTTGCCGCTCCAGTTCCGGCGCATGAAACGGGGCTTGCGATTGCCACAGGATACCGTCCCGATGCTGGTTCTCCACCAGCGGATAGAACGCGGTTTCACCGCTGCGGCCACGCACCGCCAGCACCGAAACTTCCCGCTCGAAAGGCACAAAGCTCTCCAGCAATAACGGCACATTACCCAACACTCGCCAGGCCTGCTCAATGTCCGCTTCAGTTCGCAACACCCACTGACCTTTGCCGTCATAGCCGAGTCGGCGGGTTTTCAGCACCGCCGGCAATTCCACCCGCGCCACTGCGCCGTACAGCTCCACCAGGCTGTCCACCGTGGCGAAGGCTGGAATAGGAATGCCCAGTTCCCAAAACAGGGTTTTTTCCGCCAGCCGATCCTGGGCGACCGCTAGAGCCTCAGCCGGGGGATAGACCATAGTCTGCCGTTCCAGGATCGCCGCTGCCGCCGCAGGCACATTCTCAAAATCGAAGGTGGCGACATCCGCCCATGCGGCCAGTTGCGCCAACCGGTTTTCATCGTGGTAATCGCCCTGAATCAATGGGGCAACCTGACCGGCGCAGGCGTCTGCAGCGGGGTCAAGCACCTGGAATTGCACACCGAGCGGATAACCGGCCAGCGCCAGCATCCGCGCCAGTTGCCCGCCGCCAACAATGCCAACTTTCATGGGTTGACGCTCCGGGGATCGGGTTGACTGAGAACGGTTGCGGTCTGCCGGTGGCGAAAGTCGCGCACTGCTTCCCGAAACGCCGGATATTTGTTGCCGAGCATGGCGGTCGCCAGCAAGGACGCATTGATCGCGCCGGCCTTGCCGATGGCGAGCGTCCCGACCGGAACCCCGCCCGGCATTTGCACAATGGATAGTAGCGAATCGAGACCATTGAGCGCCTGCGATTGCACCGGCACGCCCAGCACCGGCAACACGGTTTTTGCAGCGACCATGCCCGGCAAATGGGCCGCGCCGCCCGCGCCGGCGATGATGATTTCTAGCCCCCGCGCCTCAGCCTCGGCGGCGTACTCAAACAGCAGATCAGGGGTGCGATGGGCAGACACTACTCGGACTTCGTAGGGAACGCCCAGCGCGTCCAGCGTGTGCGCAGCGTGTTCCAGCGTACTCCAGTCGGAGGTCGATCCCATGATTAAGCCAATCAGCGGATTCATGTCGGTCAAGTCCAAAGTTGAGTCAGTTTTTGCTTAATCAGCGCCCACTTAATTTGAACTGATGCGCCTGATTTTGCAGTTCCGCCGCCTGCTCTGCCAGACCCCTGGCAATGGCGGAAAACTGGTCGGTTTGCGACGCGCTTTGCTGTGTCACCGAATCCATCTGCATAACTGCTTGATTAATTTGCTCAATCCCTTTCGCTTGCTCCTGCGCGGCGGCGCTGATTTCCGCGATCAGTACCGCCACCTTGGTCACCCCGTCCACGATCTCGCTCAACGCCGCGCCAGATTGCTGCGCCATCCCGGAACCGGCTTCGACCTTGGCGCTTGAATCCGTAATCAGCGCCTTGATTTCCTTGGACGCATCAGCACTGCGTTGCGCCAGTTTCCGCACCTCACTGGCGACTACCGCAAAACCCCGTCCCTGTTCCCCGGCACGGGCTGCTTCGACAGCGGCATTCAGCGCCAGCAGGTTGGTTTGAAACGCGATCTCGTCGATGGTCGTAATGATGGCCGCGATCTTTTTGGAGGAGGTAGTAATGGCCTGCATCGACTCCATCACCGCTTGCGTCACCGCGCTGCCGCGTTCGGCGCTGGTTTTGGCGAGTACGGCCATCTGATTAGCTTGGCCAGCGTGGGCTGCGCTTTGCTTGATCGTGCTGGTCATTTCTTCCAGCGCCGCCGCGGTTTCCTCGAGTGAAGCCGCCTGCCGCTGGGCACCGCCCGACAACTGTTCGCTGCCTTGCGCCAACTGGCTGGAGGCTGTGGTTGTTTTCGACGCCGCCTGCTGAATTTCGGTCATGCTGTGCTGAAATCGCTCCAGCATCTGATTGATCGCCGCGCCCATCTGGCTCAGTTCATCCCGCGTTTCTACCGTGATTTTCACCGTCAAATCGCCAGCTGCCGCCTGTTCCGCCCCTGCCACGACCCGATGCAGGGCACCGACGATCGAGCGGGCTGGCAGCCAGCCGAGCAACCCGCCCGCAACCAGCAACGCCGTCAGCAACGCTACAGTCCACTGGGTGGTGTGTGCTACCGCCTCCCGCACCTGAACATCGAAAGTCTGGGCGTTTTTCAGCCGCAATTCCGTCAACTGATTCAGAATGTCTCGCGCTGCTTCAAACTTGGCTTCGCCCTCGCTGAGTGAAATATCAATGGCATCCTTGTGGTCTTCTGCGGTGTCCAGCGCTAGCAGCGCCAGTACCTCCTTGGAAGTTTTTCCCCACTCGGCCAAGGCTTTTTCAAAATCGGGCCAACGTTGACGTTCCTCGGCGCTGGCCGGGATTGCCTGATATTTCAGCCAGCGTTCCTTGGCCTGTTGCTGGTTTTCCTCATGGGCCTTACGCATCTTGCCAGCGTTTTCGGAAGCCTGCCGCACAAACATCAGACTGCGCTCGGTCACCAACGCCTGCTGTAGATCGCGGTCAGCTTCGATCAGGTAGTCAATGGCCGGCAGATTTTCCTCGCTGGTCACTTGGAACATAGCGCCTATCCAACGGAGGTTGCTCAGATTCCAGAGACCGATCCCCGCCCCCATCACTACAATCAACAGGCTGGCCATCACCAGCCGGGCTTTAATTCCCCACGATTTCAGGCGCACGGTGTTGTTTCCTTGCTAACGCTACCCAATAAAGCGTCCAGCCTAAGGCTGGACGCGTGGTGAACAGACACTACTTGGTCAACTCACCCAGTCGGGTTAAATTGACACCAACCACCAGCACCCCAATGGCTTTGCCATCGGCCAGGACTGGAACTGCCACCTGGATTTGGTGGGTCTGGGAACTCTCGTCGAATTCCGGCTGACCTTGCCATGGCTTGCCGGTGCTAAACGGCGTGTCGAACTTGGGTTGCCCTTTATGCAAATACGAGGTGGTTTTATCGACAAACGCGACTTTTTCGCCCTGGCTTGCGCTGAGGAACGCCTCGCTGTATAAACCTTTTGATTCTTCGAGTTTTTTCTTGAGCAATTTGCCGGCATCGTTGCTGAGGAATGCCTTGATTTGCTCATCGCTGCGGCGGATCGCTTTCCACTTGGCATTGTCCAAACCGACTATCGGGCCTTTCTGGTTCTGCGCAACCACCGCACTGACTAAAATCGGATCGGCCGCCCAGGTTTTCACCGTTTCTATCGTTTTGTCCAACTCCTTCTGCACTGCCGGCGTCATCTCAAAAGCCGCCCACCCCAGCATTGCCATCGAAATGCCAACCACACCCAATAGGACTTTTAACCACCGCATCACGCTCTCCTTTGCGGCTATCGCCGCCTGGTTGAATACATCATCAATAATAACAAAGACTAGCAGGATTTTTTCGGTAAATTTCCTCCTCTAAATTTTCCTGTGATAACGATGGGCCACCGATTCTTTTTCAACCCATTGATATAAAAAACTTGATCATCATACCCCTACCCAGCTTGGGGATCGGATCACAGGAAAATTTAGAGGGCTAAAGGACTTGGTCCGCCAACCTCCAATTCTCAGCCGGTTTCATTCGGCGATGCCGATCCAGCAACTCGCAATAACCCTGCGGGTCAGAGTGCGATGCCACCTACTACTTGGAGTCGCGCCATGCTGATTCAGAAACCTGCTGATGTCCGCCCATCCGAAATTACCCCGCCTGAACTGTACGCTCGCCGCCGCGAGTTTCTGAAAACTGCGGCGGTGCTGGGCGCAGCCGCGCTATGGCCGAACGTGCGGGCCGCGACCGCCGCCCCGGATGAGGATCTCAAGCCAACACCCTATAAGGACGTGACCTCCTACAACAATTTCTACGAGTTCGGCTCCAGCAAAACCGATCCGGCGCAGTACGCAGGCAGTCTGAAAACCCAGCCCTGGACGGTGACGGTCGAGGGGCATTGTGAAAAGCCGGGTCAGTATGTGCTGGACGATGTTCTGGCCCCGCATCAACCTGAAGAGCGTATCTACCGATTGCGCTGTGTCGAGGCGTGGTCGATGGTGGTGCCGTGGCTGGGGATTCCGCTGGCGAAAATTCTGCCCCGATTTCAGCCCACCGCCAGCGCCAGATATGTCGAATTCACCACCCTGCTCGATCCAGCGCAGATGCCGGGCCAGAAGACCCGCCTGCTGGACTGGCCATATCTGGAGGGCTTGCGGATGGATGAGGCGATGCATCCGCTGACCCTGCTTGCGACCGGACTGTATGGCAAGGAATTGCCTAACCAGAACGGTGCGCCGCTCCGACTGATCGCGCCGTGGAAGTATGGCTTCAAGAGCATCAAGTCCATCGTCAAAATCCGCTTTACCGAAACCCAGCCACGCACTACTTGGGCCAGCAGCGGTCCCGATGAGTATGGCTTTTACGCCAACGTCAATCCCGATGTGGATCATCCGCGCTGGAGCCAAAAGAAGGAGCGGCGGATTGGCGACCTGTTTCGCCGCGATACGCTGCCGTTCAATGGCTACGCTGATCAGGTGGCTGGACTGTACGCGGGGATGGATTTACGCCGGAATTTCTGAAGGTCGTCATGCTTTCTGAAGGTCGTCATGCCGCCTGGCTTTTTTCCCGCAGTTCTTCCAGGTGCTTGCAGTCAATGCACAACTCGGCGGTGGGACGCGCTTCCAGCCGCCGCAGGCCAATTTCCACCCCGCAGACTTCACAATAACCGTAATCGTCAACCGCCAATCGGTTGAGGGCCTTATCGATCTTGTGCAACAACTGGCGCTCCCGATCCCGCGCCCGCAGGTTGATCGAAAACTCCTCTTCCTGGCTGGCCCGATCATTGGGATCGGGCAGATTCAGCGGTTCATCCCGCATACTGTTGACCGTGCGCCGGCCCTCCTCCATAAGTTCCTGCTTCCAGGCCAGCAGGATGGCGCGGAAATGCTTTTTCTGCCGGTCATTCATGTACTCCTCGCCCTCTTCCGTGCGATAGGGCACCAATTCCGTGATGGGGTCAGCCATGATCATCCGCCTTCTGATTGTCGTTGCTCAACACAAAAATCAACCGTGAGCGGCGCCGGAATAAGGCGCCAGCCGCCGGTTGCACATAAAACACCAGGATATTTTAGAAGGAAATTCCGCGAATGAAGGGCGGATGTGCGGATAACCGCTCAGGTTCCGCTCAGGCAAGTGCGCAAGGCGCTGGACAGGTTCTGCAACAACTGGAAATAGGCATCGGGGCCGGCGGGTAATTCAGCGCCTTCGGGATCAAGGACACCCCGGCGGGCGTTGCTGCCGGCGATCACGGTTTCAACCAGCGCCGGCTGAAATTGCGGTTCGCTGAATACGCACCGCACGTTCAATTCCCGGATCCGGGCCTGAATTTCAGCCAGCCGTTTGGCGCCGGATCGCTGTTCCGGGTTCAGCACCACCGACCCGACCCCGTTGAGGCCATAGCGCCGCTCGAAGTACTGATAGGCATCGTGAAACACGATGTAGGGCCGGATTTTGACCGGCTCCAGTTCCGTGACCAGTTGCTGATTCAGGCGCTCCAGCCGTTCGGTCAGGGCCGCCCCGTTGCGTTCATAGTCCGCCCGGTGGGCCGGATTCGCTTCGCTCAGCGTGGCGACAATCTGCGTGACCATGGCGATAGCGTTGAGCGGATCCAGCCAGATATGCGCGTCATGGCCGGCATCATGGTCGGTGTCATGACCATTGTGGCTCTTCGCCGATGGTTTGCCGGACTCGGCGTGATCATGCGCATGGGACTCCCAGACCCCGCCTTCCCGCAGCGGCAGCGCCACAACCCCGGGCGCATCCAGCAGCGCGACCGCCCGACCCTTGCTCCTGGCGTTATCCAGCAGCTTGACCAGAAAGCTTTCCAGTTCCGGCCCGATCCAGAACACCACCTGAGCCTGACTGATGGCGCGAGCATCCGAAGGCCGCAGGCTATAGTCGTGGGGAGATGCGCTGCCGGGAACCAGCAGCAGCGGCTCGCCGACCCCCTGCATGACCCCAGCGACCAGCGAATGCACCGGCTTGATACTGGCCACTACCCGGGGTTCGGCGGCCCAGCCGGCCAGCGGCAGCAACAGTAGTAGCCACCCAGCCAGCGCTTTTTGCAGCAATTTCAGAGAGAACGGCTTAAACTTCATGACATATCCTTCATGTTATGTTATAGAATAACATTGTTATAAGATAACATTGGCTCACTCCCGTCAAGCCGGAATCGCCATGACGCCTCTCTCGAATGTTGCTGATCCCGTGTTGTCCCCGGCGCAAGACGCCTTGGCGCAGGCCGAAGCGATGTGCCAGCAGCGCGGTTCGCGCCTGACCGATCTCCGCCGGCGGGTACTGGAAATCCTCTGGAACAATCTCACCCCGATGGGCGCTTACGCCATCCTGGATGTGCTGCGCGACGATGGCCGACCCGGTGCGCCGCCAACCGTCTACCGGGCGCTGGATTTTCTGCTGGAGCAGGGTTTGATTCACCGCCTGGCCTCACTGAACGTATTCACCGTCTGTCGTCAGCCGGGTCGCCAGCATGGCGGCCAGTTCCTGATTTGCCGCGACTGTGGTCAAGTTGACGAGCTGAGCAATGCGACGGTGGAGAATCTGCTGCGCATTGAAGCTGAAACCCGCGACTTCGAGGTTCTGGCGCAAATGGTAGAGATTCTGGGTCGTTGCCCGGACTGCCGGCAGGGAGCAACGGCGCATGGCGGCTGAATGCTTGCTGCGGGTGGAAAATATCGGATTCGCGATTCGCGGTCATTCGATTTTGCACGAGGTGAGCGTGCAGGTCGCGGCGAGCGAGATCGTCGCCCTGATCGGCCCCAACGGCGCGGGCAAATCGACTCTGGTGCGGGTGGCGCTGGGCCTGCTCGCGCCGGATTGCGGCCGGGTCTGGCGCAAACCCGGTCTGCGGATTGGCTATATGCCGCAGCGGTTGAGCGTCGATGATACCCTGCCGTTGACGGTGCAACGCTTTATCACCCTCGGTTCCCCGGCATCGCGGGAGCAGGTGCAAGCCGTGCTGGCGGAAGTCGGAGCCGATCAGGTGCTGAATACCCCGGTGCAGCGAATTTCCGGCGGTGAAATGCAGCGGGTGTTGCTGGCGCGGGCGCTGCTGCGCAAGCCGGATTTGCTGGTGCTGGACGAGCCGATTCAGGGCGTTGATTTGAACGGTCAGTATGATTTATACGATCTGATCAGCGGATTGCGGCAACGGCGCGGCTGCGGGATTCTGATGGTGTCCCACGAACTGCATCTGGTGATGGCAGCGACCGATCAGGTGCTGTGTCTGAATCGCCATGTCTGCTGTTCCGGGCATCCCGATCACGTCGCCCGCGATCCGGCCTATCTGGCGCTGTTCGGACTCGATGGGGCCAGGCGGCTGGCGGTCTACCATCATCACCACAACCACCGCCACGATCTGCACGGCGCAGTCGTAGCGGGCGAGGTCGACACCTGATGGATGATTTTCTACCGCGCGCGCTGGCAGGTGGTTTCGGGGTAGCGCTGGCAGCGGGACCGTTGGGGACGTTCGTGGTCTGGCGGCGGATGGCCTATTTCGGCGATGCACTGGCGCATTCGGGACTGCTGGGCGTAGCGCTGGGCGCACTGTTAGGCGTTAATCCGCAGTGGGGCGTGACCGTGATTTGCCTGGTGGTGGCGCTGGCGCTGGCGCTGCTGCAACGGCAGCGCCGGCTGGCGACGGATACCCTGCTGGGCTTGCTCGCCCACACCACGTTGTCGCTGGGTCTGGTGGGTCTGGCCTTTCTGGAAACGGTGCGGATTGATCTGGTCGGCTATCTGTTCGGCGACATTCTGGCGATTAGCGTCGTCGATCTGTACTGGATCTGGGGTGGCGCCTTGCTGGCGCTGGCGACCTTGACCGTGCTTTGGCGACCCTTGCTGGCGGCGACCGTGCATGAGGAACTGGCGCGGGTGGAGGGCGTAGCGGTCTTTCCGGTGCAGTTGGCGTTCATGCTGCTGATCGCCATCGTGATTGCAGTGGCGATGAAAGTGGTGGGGATTCTGTTGATTACGTCGTTACTGATTATTCCGGCAGCGGCGGCGCGCCGGTTTGCCCATTCGCCGGAAGGCATGGCGGCGCTGGCCAGTGCACTGGGCTGTGCGGCGATTGGCATTGGGCTGTGGGCCTCGCTGCGCTGGGATACGCCAGCCGGTCCGTCGGTGGTGGTCGCTGCCGCCGCGCTGTTTATCCTGGGTCATGCCTTTCCCGGCTCGGCCCGCACTTGAAAGGAACGGTCATGAAACGCCGGTGGATCTTGATGACGCTACTGGTTTTAGCGGTGGCGGGTTGCGAATCCAGGGACTGCGAGCGGGTAAAAACCGCCAAGGGCGATGAAATTTGCCGCGAGGATTCAGAGCATTTGCAGGGATTGAAACGCCCCGAGCCGGATGATTCAGGGAATGGGAACAATAATGCTGAAACACCGAAGGAGGATTGAGAAAACCCAGCCACAAAAAAACACGGAAAACTATTTTTTTCAGTATGTTCCGTGTTTTTTGTGGCGAATATTTTTAGATTGAGTTGGAGTGAACACCAAAGCCGGTATCTTTTTTCGGGAAATCCCCTTAAATCAAAGCTTGTGCGGCAATTCCCCCGCCTCGCTAGTTGCCGCTGCCGCCTGCTCCGCCTCGCGATCATGGGCATGATCCCTAGCGATCAGCATATAGATCGCCGGCACCACGAAAATGGTGAACAGTGTCCCAATCGCCATCCCGCCGACCAGCACCAGACCAATCGAGTTGCGCGCCGCCGCGCCCGCTCCGGTGACAAAGGTCAGCGGCAAATGCCCGGCAATGGTCGCGGCGCTGGTCATCAGAATGGGCCGCAACCGGATCAGCGACGCTTCCCGCACCGCCGCCAGCTTGGGCAATCCCTCCAGTTGCAGCTTGTTGGCGAAATCAACGATCAGGATCCCGTTCTTGGCGATCAGCCCCATCAGCGTCACCAGCCCGACCTTGGCGTAAATGTTCATGGTGGTCGTCCAGTCCGCCGTGAAGGGAAACGGGACATTCGGGTTGGGCATCTTCAGGAAAGTGAAAATCAGCGCCCCGAAGATCGCCAGTGGCACCGAGCCGAGCAGAATAATGAACGGATCGCGGAAACTGTTGAACTGAGCCGCCAGCACCAGAAAAATCAGGATGACGGCAAAGCCCATCGTCCGGAAAAACCGGCTGCCGCCTTCCAGCCGCAATTGCCGCGATTCGCCGGTGTAGTCGATTACATAGCCCTTGGGCATCAGCTTGGCGGCTTCATCTTCTAGAAAGCGCAGCGCCTGATCAAGCGGCTGAATCGCCACCCCGCTGATTTTCACCGAGTTCAACTGCTGAAACCGGTTAAGGGTGCGCGGCCCGGTGCTGTTGTGGAGGGTGGCCACCGCGCTTAACGGCAACAACTGGTTGTTCGGGCCGGTGACGTAGATGTCTTGCAGTTGGTCAGGATTCAGCCGTCCAGTGCGCTCGATCTGCGGGATGACCTTGTAGCTGCGTCCGGCGATATTGAAGCGGTTGACGAAATTACCGCCGACCGCCGCGCTCAAATCCGCTCCGATCTCTTGCAGATTCAGGCCGAGAATGGCGACCTTGTCCCGATCAATCACTACCTCGGTTTGCGGCTGATCCAGTTTCACGTCAATCAACGGCGGGAAGGCGAACATGCCGCTGCTGGCTGCTTTCTCCTGCACCTGTTTGGCGATGTCGAGAATTTCCTGGGTGCCGGCAGTCGAGGCGATGATGAATTCGACCGGGAACTGCCCACCGCCCGGCAGCGCCGGCGGAGTCACCGGGAACATCTGGATGCCGGGGATGTTGCCCAGCTTCTCCTGCACCTCGGGCAGAATCTCAAACACGGTCCGTTTGCGCTCATCCCAGGGCTTCACCACCACCCCGCCAAACCCGGAGGTCGGGAACGTGATCTGAAAGGTGAAATCAGTCTCCGGGATCGACATGAACACTTCGTTGGCGGCGGCGGTAAAAGCGCTGGTCTGGTCAAGCGTGGCATTAGCGGCGGCATCTACAATCCCGAAAATCACGCCCTGATCTTCGCTCGGGGCTAGTTCTTCGGCAGAGAACATCCACATCGGCACGATCAGCAGCGACAGCGTTCCCCACAGCAGATAAATCGCCGGACGGGCGTTCAGCACTTCGTCCAGCCGCCGGCCATAGAGCTGCTTGAGCCGTTCAAACGTGGCGTTGATATGGGCGGGCAGCCAGTGCTGCTCGTCTTCAGCGTTGAGCAATTTCGACGCCAGCATCGGCGACAGGGTCAGCGCCACAATCCCGGAAATGGTCACCGCCCCGGCCAGGGTGAAGGCGAACTCGCGGAACAGCGCCCCGGTCAGCCCGCCCTGTAAGCCAATCGGCGTGTATACGGCAATCAGGGTAATGGTCATGGCGATGATCGGGCCGGTCAGTTCGCGCCCGCTGAGCAGCGCCGCCTCGAACGGGTTGCGGCCTTCCCGCAAATGCCGTTCGACGTTCTCCACCACCACAATCGCATCGTCCACCACCAGCCCGACCGACAGCACAATCGCCAATAAGGTCAGCAGGTTAATGGTGAAGCCGAAGACCTGCATCAGGAAAATCCCGCCGATCAGCGAAATGGGGATTGCCACCACCGGCACCAGTACTGAGCGGATCGAGCCAAGAAACAGGAAGATGATGATGACGACAATGATCAGGGTGTCGCCGAGGGTATTGATGACTTCTTTGATCGCGTTATTGATGTAATTAGTGGCGTCATACGCCAGTTGCGCCCGCAGGCCAGTGGGCAATTCCCGCTCAATCTCGGTCAGTTCGGCCCGGACCCGCTTGATCACATCAATCGAATTGGCATTCGGCAGCGGAAAAATGCCCATGAATACCGCAGTCTGGCCGGAGAAGCGCACCTCAGCATCATAATCTTCGGCCCCCAGCGCCACATCAGCGATGTCCGACAATCGGACCAGCACCCCGTCCTTTTCACGAATCACCAGATTTTTGAATTCATCGACCGAGCGCAGATCAGTGTTCGCAGTCAGATCGACCTTGATCAATGCGCCCTTGGTGCGGCCTGGCGCAGCCAGATAGTTGTTAGCCGCCAGCGCGGTGCGCACTTGCACCGGACTGATATTGAGCGCCGCCATTCGATCCGGCTTAAGCCAGATCCTCATGGCGAAGGTGCGCCCGCCGAGAATGTCGGCGCGTTGCACTCCTTCCAGCGCGGACAGGCGCGGCTGCACCGCTCGCACTAGATAGTCGGTGATTTCGTTCTGCGCCAACACGTCCGAGGCAAAGCTGATATAGGCCGAGGCGAATTCGCTATCGGCAGATTCGATATTCAGCACCGGCACTTCCGCTTCCGGCGGCAAGTCGCCGCGCACCTGATCGACCTTGGAGCTGATTTCGGCCAGGGCCTTGGTCGGGTCCTGATTCAGCTTCAAGCGGGCGGTGATGGTCGACAGGCTCTGGGCGCTTTGCGATTCCAGGTATTCGATGCCGTCGGCGGAGGCGATCACCCGCTCCAGTGGAGTGGTAATAAAGCCGCGCACCAGATCGGCGCTGGCCCCAACATAGACGGTCGTGATTTTGACGCTGGCGTTATCGCTGCGGGGGTATTGGCGGACATTAAGGCTGAAAATGGCTTGCAGCCCGGCGATGATGATCATCAGATTGACCACAATCGCCAGCACCGGACGGGTGACAAACAGATCGGTGAAGGATTTCATCGTGATAAGCGTTAAAGGTCGATCTCAGGAGTTGGCGGGCTTGGGCGCGATCTGGAAATCAGGCGCTAATTGATTATTCACCACCACCGCCATACCGTTGCGGAGTTTGAAGACGCCGGTAGTCACAATGGTCTGGCCGGCGCTGAGACCATCCGTCACCACCACGAAATCGCCGCGGGTCTTGCCCAGGTGGACGAATTTCTGGTTCAGCACTTTGCCCACCGCTCCGGTTTTCTCGTCCTTTTTCTCTTCAATGATGAACACCGAATCGCCGTAAGGCGCATACAGCACCGCTGTGGCGGGAATCATCAGCACCTTTTCCACGTCAGGCAGCGCGGCGGCGACATTGACGAACATGCCGGGCCGCAGCAAACCCAGGCGATTGTCCAGAGTGGCGCGCAGCCGGACATTGCGGGTCGCGGCCTCCACTTCCGGGTTGATGGTGGCCAGCTTGCCCTCGAAGCGCTGATCAGGAAACGCATCGGTAGTGACTTGCACCGCCATGCCGACCTCAAGCTGAGCCAGGCGCTGCTGCGGAAGCGAGAAATCCACATAGACCGGATCCAGCGATTGCAGGGTGACAATCGGGTCGCCGGTGTTCAGAAACTGGCCGAGGTTGACCTGGCGAATCCCGGTCCGACCGGCGAAGGGCGCACGGAGGGTTTTCTTGGCGATGATCGCACGGATATTGTCGATCTGGGCGTTGGCCTGCTTGGCCTGAGCTTCGGCAGCCTCAAAATCCGCCTGGGACATCAGGTTTTTGGGACGCAAATCGCGGGCGCGGGAGAGATTGGCGCGGGCCAAATCAGCGCTGGCGACGGCAGAACGTAGTTGGGCTTGTTCCACCGAAGTATCCAGATCCAGAAGCAACTCGCCGGTTTTTACGGCCGCCCCCGATTCAAAGGCGATATTCCTGACCGTGCCGGCTTCCTCAGCGCTGAGCATCACCCCTTGAACAGCGGCGACCGAGCCAACCGCCGTGAGTACTGGTTGCCAAGTATCCGGCTTGACTTCGGCGGTAGTCACCGTCTCCGGCGGCGGCGTGGCGTCAGCATCGGCGGCGAACATGGTCTTGAACTGAAATACCTTGGTTCCGGCCAAGGCTCCAATCAGAAGCAGCAAGCCGGCAAGGGTGAGGAGTACTTTTTTGATCATAATTACTGAACCCGGTAAAAATGGCAATTGTACGTTGTTGACCAGAAGAACACTTGAAGTTTACCGCCAAACCCGGCTATTGGCGGAGTCAATGGCCGGTTGGGTAAAGTTCAAAAATCCCGGAGTAGACTAAACTTAACCATTCCAATGGCTGGCGCGGGGGCGTCCCAATTCGGATGAGTCTCATAACATCATGATTGCACTGGATTCACATTACACCATTGGTCGGCTGCATCTGCTCTGTCAGGACTATGTCTGCCAAGGCTGGGAACCGTTTCCGTATCTGATTTTATCCGATGGCTGCTCCGCCGCGCCGGACAGTGATCTCGGCGCGCGATTGCTGGCGCTGAACGCCCGTCGCTTGCTGCCCTGGTTTGCCCAGCCGGTTACCAATGAGGAGGAACGGGTGGAGCGACACTGGCGGCTGGGACGGCGGATCGTGCGCCGCGCCGCTCGCCAGGCGCGGGACCTGGGCGTGAGTGAGGATGTGCTGGATGCGACCCTGCTGGTGGCCTGGTGCATGGAGAACACGGTACACGTTCATCTCTACGGGGATGGCTGCATCGCCGCCCGCCGCGCTGATGGCGGGGTTGCGGTGATTCAGGTTGAATACGCCGAGAATGCGCCGTATTACCTGAGTTATCTGCTCGACCTGGAGCGCCATGATCTCTATCAGTCCGCCATTGGCGATCCATCCATCGCCCAGAGCGTCCATTATCTGAATGAAACGGGCGCCACCCTTCGGCAGGAACCGTTTAGCACAGCTACCGTGTTCAGTTTCAGCCTGGCGGCTTTGACTGCGGTCGCCGTGGCGACGGATGGCCTGCATTCCCTGGTCAGCGCCGAAACCGGCAGCCGGCTGGACGCCTTGTCCGTAGCGCAGGAACTGTTGGGGTTTGGCGAGGCGAACGATGGGTTTATCAAGCGCCGGTTGCGGCAAGTCCTGATCGAATATGGCCGACAGGGCGTATTCAATTTCGACGATCTCAGCCTGGGCGTGTTTGTCAAAGCAACTTGAACGAGGGTGACTGGAACCATGACTACCTCGGTAACCCCGTCAAGCGAAGCGGAAGTTTCGCATCGCGACCAGGCTTCCCAACCGGAAAAGCCGTTTTTTTCCGTGGACCTGGTGATTTTCACCATCCGCGACGAGTGCTTGCAGGTTTTGCTGGTGAAACGGGTTGAAGCGCCGTTCAAGGGGCGCTGGGCGTTGCCGGGCGGGTTTCTGGAGCCGGGACGAGATGAGTCGATTGAAGTCTGCGCCATGCGCCGGCTGATCGAAAAAACCGGCGTCCAGGCTCCGTACCTGGAGCAGATGAAGACCTACGGGTCTTGTGACCGGGACCCTCGTGGCTGGACCGCGACCACGGTTTACTTTGCGCTGATCGCCCAGAATTCGGCGCGGTTGCGGGGTAATCAGGAAACGGTGCGCTGGATGCCGATGCAGGGCGACGGGGTCAAATCCGAGCTGGCGTTTGATCATGCCGGGATTCTGGCCGATGCGGCGGAGCGGCTGCGCTCCAAGCTGGAATACACCCACATCGCAGTTCATCTGTTGCCGGAAAAGTTCACCCTGCCGGAATTGCAGCGGACCTACGAGATTATTCTCGAACAGGCGCTGGATAAGAGTTCCTTCCGCCGCCGGGTCGCTCAGGCCGACATGCTGGAGGAAATTCCCGGCGAGCAGCGCGAGAGTTCGGGACGGCCCGCCCAGCTCTACCGCTTCCGCGATTACGACCGGCGCACCTTCTTCCCGCGCAGCATCAGCCGCTACGCTCGCTGATCGCTCAGAAAAACCGCAAATAGGCTTCCAGCACCCTCAGGGTGTAAGCGCTGGTGGGGCCGTCCCGGTACTGGGCGGGATCGCCGGCCATCCACCAGGCAGCCGCCCGTTGCACCGCGACGATCTCGTTATTGCCGCTGGCGGCGAATTCCTCGCGGAACACCTTCCCCATGACGCAAACCAGCACCTGCCGGGCCAGCGCCGGATCGGCGGCGAACTGCTCGGGTGTCACGTCCTGATTCAGGCAGCGTCGGGACCAGCGCACGATGTTGTCCGGCTTGATCCGCCAGTCGCTGTATAGCCCGGAATCAGGAACAGCGGGCGGCGCAGCCTGACGCAGGGCTTCGACCAGCGCCTCGACCTTGGCGTCGGAAATCGGGGCCTGGGCCAGAAGTCCCACGCTCCACAGCAGGAGCAGCGCCGGCAGCAGATAGCGCAGGCGCGAGAAGAATAAACCGGGAAGATTGCAGATAAGGGGCATGGCGGTTACTCCACTTTGTCGTAAATCTCGGCCGGCGCCAGATCGCAGCCAATGGCGTCTAGACGCAGGACGCTGTCCAGACCGTTACTTTCGGTGAGTAGCCATTGCTGATTAGGCTGGCGTCGCCAGGATTCAATATGCGGGCGACGCTGAGTAATTAGCACATACTCGACCAGGGATTCCAGTGTGCAGTAATACTCGAATTTCCGGAACCGGTTCCGGTTCCGGTTCCGGTTCCGGACAGGGGCGTTTTTTGAGGTGCTGGCGGATTTCCGAAATCGTGTTGACCATGATCAGAATTATGCGATTCGCTGGCGCCGCTCATCGCGAACATTTCACCATCGAAAAATTCACTCTTGAATTCGGCGCGGCGCTCAATGGACAGATACTCTTCAGGGGTCAGCCGGGGTTTGAGTTGCATAGCCATGCTGGTTTCTCCAAAAGCCGGTTCCATTGAGGCATTAATGCGCCTGCATCCGATCCAGGGCGCGATAGCTGATCGCTTCGGTCAGATGTTGCGTTTTGATCCCATCGCTGCCGGCCAGATCGGCAATGGTACGCGAGACTTTTAAAATTCGGTGATAGGCGCGGGGCGATAAACCGAGCCGCTCCAGCGCATGCTCCAGCAGTTTGTGATCGGCGTCATTGAGGGCGCAATGGCGCTCAATCTCGCGGGTTTTGAGGGCGCTGTTGGGTTTGCCGGTCCGATTTAACTGCCGGTCGCGGGCGACGCACACCCGCGAGCGCACCGTCGCGCTGCTCTCTTCCAGGGTTTCGCCGCGCAAGACCCGGTGCGCCAGCCGGGGTACTTCGATATGCAGATCGATCCGATCCGCCAGCGGTCCCGACACCCGCGCCCGGTAACGGCGCACCTGTTCCTGGCCGCAGGCGCAGCGCCGTTCGGCGTCGCCCAGATAGCCGCAGGGACAGGGATTCATCGCCGCGACCAATTGAAATTGCGCCGGGAAATCAGCCTGCCGGGCAGCGCGGGAAATCGTGATCCAGCCCGATTCCAGCGGTTGCCGAAGCACTTCCAGCACCCGCCGGTCGTATTCCGGCAGCTCGTCGAGAAACAACACCCCGTGATGGGCCAGCGAAATCTCGCCGGGACGGGGGTGTCCGCCGCCACCCACCAGCGCCACCCCGGAAGCAGTGTGATGCGGGGCGCGGAATGGCCGGACTCCCCATTGCTTCAAGTCCAGTCCCTGGGCGCTGATCGACGCAATCGCGGCGGTTTCCAGCGCCTCGCTTTCGGTCAGCGGCGGCATGATGCCGGGCAGCCGGCTGGCCAGCATGGTTTTGCCAGTGCCGGGCGGACCGATCATCAGCAGATTGTGGCCACCCGCCGCAGCGATTTCCAGCGCCCGCTTGGCGTGTTGCTGACCGCGCACATCGCTTAAATCCCGGTCCAGCACCGCCGCCAGCGGCGCGCGCGGCTGAGGAACCGGCGGTTGCAAGGCGGTTCCCGTGGACAATTGCCGGCAAACGTCCAGTAGATGTCCCGCACCCAGCACCTTGGCGTTATTCACCAGGATCGCCTCAGCGGCGTTGTCCTGTGGGGTCAGCAGGGTGCGCCCGGCGTCGCGACAGGCCAGCGTCGCCGGCAAGACTCCACGCACCCCGCGTAGTTCGCCGCCGAGCGCCAGTTCGCCGAGAAATTCATATTGTTCCAGCCGGGCGCGGTTGATTTGCCCGGATGCGGCCAGAATGCCCAGGGCAATCGGCAGATCGAAACGCCCGCCTTCCTTGGGCAAATCGGCCGGGGCCAGGTTGATAGTGATGCGGCGGATCGGGAATTCAAACTGGCTGTTGAGGATCGCGCCGCGCACCCGATCCTTGCTTTCTTTCACAGCGGCTTCTGGCAGCCCGACGATGAACAGCCCTGGCAGCCCGCCAGACAGGTGGACTTCGACGCTGACCAGCGGCGCGTCGATGCCAACCTGAGCACGGGTGTAGACGATAGCGAGCGACATGCGAGTCCTGAGGCGGTTAGCCGGTGGCGCGGCGGCAGTGAAGCCGTTTTGCCTTAATTTGGTGCAGTGATTAGTCGCCACTTTCCGGCTCGGCGGCTTTATCAGCAGCCTTGCGCCGCTTGCCGCCTGCCGGTTTCCCTTCCAGTTCGGCAACCTGTTTTTCCAGCTCATCGACTTTAGCGCGAGTGCGGGCCAGTACGCCCTGCTGCACTTCAAATTCTTCCCGCGTCACCAAATCCAGCTTGGCGACCGCCGCTTGCAGGGTGGCATAGAGGTTCTTTTCCATCTCAACCTGAAATTGCCGGACGCTCGGCGGCAGCGCTTCGACAAACCGCTTGGTCAGATCTTCAAAATTGGGGGGATCAATCATGGTCATTGCTCCAGAGTGCAGGTGATAAAGATTCAGAGAGTAGAGATTCAGTGTAGCGGGAATTTCCGGTTTATGCGGGTTGGCGGTATTGCACCAAAACAGCGCATAACGATGGGCATAGAGTTCAGCCAAGACTAAATTTGGCAGGGGCTGTGAATAAAAAATATTATAACATACTGTTTTATAATAGTATAAATTCATTGGCACACGCTGTGCTTTTACTCAACAGCATAAGGCAGTGCGGTCTTTGAAATCTACCGAAATGCCGGCGAAACGCATCGCCCCACAGAGCAGGGTTCTGAACCACAGGAGATGTTGAGTTATGAAACTGATCACCGCGGTTATCAAGCCGTTCAAGCTGGACGATGTTCGGGAGGCGCTTTCAGAAGTCGGCGCACAGGGCATCACCGTCACCGAGGTTAAGGGGTTTGGTCGGCAGAAAGGCCATACCGAGTTGTACCGGGGCGCAGAGTATGTGGTCGATTTTCTGCCCAAGATCAAGATCGAAGTCGGGGTTCCCGACGACCTAGCCGACCGGGTGGTCGAGGCCATTTCCCGCGCGGCCAATACCGGTAAGGTCGGCGATGGCAAGATTTTTATTTACGACCTGGAAAATGCGGTGCGCATCCGCACTGGCGAATCCGGACCCGAGGCGCTGTGAACGATTTTTTCAACCCTTCAGGAGCAATCCACTGATGATGAGAATGATGCGAGTAGTGAAAAGCGGCGGTCTGCTGCTGGCGGCTTTGACTCCGGGCCTGGTATTAGCCCAAGAGGCGGCGACCACGGTCGCGCCGGCTGCCGTTGTCCCGGTGCTGAATTCCGGCGACACCGCCTGGATGCTGACTTCGACCGCGCTGGTGCTGTTCATGACCATCCCCGGCCTGGCCCTGTTCTACGCGGGCATGGTGCGGGCCAAGAACGTGCTGTCAGTGATGATGCAGTGCTTTGCGATTACCGCACTGGTGACAGTGTTGTGGACCCTGTACGGCTACAGCCTGGCGTTCGATGCGACCGGGATGGAAGCGGGAGTGATTAACCTTAATTCGTTCATCGGCGCACTGGGCAAGGCGTTTTTGAGCGGGGTCACGGTTGAAAGTCTGGTGCTGACCATTCCAGAAACGGTGTTCATGGTGTTCCAGATGACCTTCGCCATCATTACCCCGGCGCTGATCGTCGGTGCGTTTGCGGACCGGATGAAATTTTCGGCGCTGCTGCTGTTCATGGGAATCTGGTTTACGGTGGTTTACCTGCCGGTCGCCCACATGGTGTGGGGCGGCCCAGGTTCGCTGATTGGCGATAGTTGGAAGGTGCTGGATTTTGCCGGAGGTACCGTGGTGCATATTAATGCCGGTATCGCCGGGTTGGTCGCCTGTCTGGTCCTCGGCAAGCGCAAAGGGTATCCACAGGTCGCCATGCCGCCGCATAACCTGACCTACACCCTGATCGGCGCGTCGATGTTGTGGGTCGGCTGGTTTGGGTTCAATGCCGGCAGCGCGGTCGCGGCCAATGGCTCCGCCGGTATGGCGATGGCGGTGACCCAGATTGCCACTGCGATGGCGGCGCTGGCGTGGATGTTCGCAGAATGGCTGACCCACGGCAAACCGAGTGTACTCGGCATCGCTTCCGGCGCGGTTGCGGGACTGGTGGCGATCACCCCGGCGTCGGGCACCGCCGGCCCGATGGGGGCGTTGCTGATCGGCGCAGCGTCGGGCGTACTGTGTTTCCTGGCCTCGACCAAGCTCAAGCGGGCGCTGGGCTATGACGATTCGCTGGATGTGTTTGGCGTCCACTGCATCGGCGGCATCGTTGGCGCGATCCTGGCCGGGCTGTGCGCGGACAAGCTGATGGGTGGCGTCGGTCTGGTGGAAGGGATGACCCTTGGCGGTCAACTGTTCGCCCAGTTCAAGGGCGTGGTGTTTACCCTGATCTACTCCGGGATTCTCAGCTTCGTGATTCTGAAGATCGTCGATGTCATGGTCGGCTTGCGGGTCACTGAAGAGCAGGAAACCGAAGGTCTGGACATCGCCCTGCACGACGAGCGCGGCTACAACCTGTAAAGATGGGCGGCGGAATCCGGTTGGAGAAGGCCGGGTTCCGTTCCCAATCCCGCAGCGCAAGGAATTTCGGTTATATTCCGGTGCAGAATTGATTTTGGGTCAGGCGAATACGAGAGGACATCCATGAAACTGGTTACTGCAATCATCAAACCGTTCAAGCTGGACGATGTGCGAGAGGCGCTGTCGGGGATCGGGGTGCAGGGCATCACCGTCACCGAGGTCAAGGGGTTTGGCCGGCAGAAAGGCCATACCGAGCTGTACCGGGGCGCAGAATATGTGGTCGATTTTCTGCCGAAGGTGAAACTGGAAATCGCTGTCGATGACAGTCTGGTGGACAAGGTGGTGGAAGCCATTTGCTCCACGGCCAACACCGTCAAGATCGGCGACGGCAAGATTTTCATCTATGACCTAGAGCGGGCGATCCGGATTCGCACCGGCGAAATCGGCCCCAGCGCGCTATAACTCTTCAAATTTGCCGCAAGGCGCAATTAATCCAGGGCGGAGCCGCAAGGTTTCGCCCTTTCTTTTTGCCGGTTTTAGCCGCCGGCCGAACAATTCTGTTTCAGAGGTGACCAAAATTGTCTACTCTTATGACGTTCCAAGGCGCCGAGGTTCTCCATGCGGCGGAAATTCGCTTAGAATCTTTAGAAAACTAGGCGGTCTTTCCTGAACATTCGATCCCGTTTTCCAGCCTTTGTGGAGCTTCTTTATGCCTGACTATCGTTCCCGCACCACCACCCACGGCCGCAACATGGCGGGCGCTCGCGCCCTGTGGCGGGCCACCGGCGTCAAGGATGGCGACTTCGGCAAGCCGATCATCGCCATTGCCAATTCCTTTACCCAGTTTGTGCCCGGTCACGTTCACCTGAAAGATCTGGGGCAACTGGTGGCGCGGGAGATCGAACAGGCCGGCGGCATCGCCAAGGAATTTAATACGATAGCGGTCGATGACGGGATTGCGATGGGTCATGGCGGGATGCTGTATTCGCTGCCTTCGCGGGAGTTAATTGCCGACTCGGTCGAATACATGGTCAATGCCCATTGCGCCGATGCGCTGGTGTGCATCTCCAATTGCGACAAGATCACTCCGGGAATGCTGATGGCAGCCATGCGCCTCAACATCCCGGCGATTTTCGTCTCCGGTGGACCGATGGAAGCTGGCAAAACGCGGTTGGCGGAGCATAAGCTGGATTTGGTCGATGCGATGGTCGCTGCCGCCGATGACCGGATGGATGATGCCACTGTGGCCGAATATGAGCGTTCCGCGTGTCCAACCTGCGGGTCCTGTTCCGGGATGTTCACCGCCAATTCGATGAATTGTCTGACCGAGGCGCTCGGTCTGAGCCTGCCCGGCAACGGGTCGCTGCTGGCGACTCATGCCGACCGCCGGGCGCTGTTTCTGGAAGCGGGGCAGCGAATTGTCGAACTCGCCAAGCGCTATTATGAACGCAACGACGATTCGATCCTACCGCGGTCCATTGCCGGTTTTGCCGCGTTTGAAAATGCGATCAGCCTGGATATTGCGATGGGCGGCTCGACCAACACCGTGCTGCATTTGCTGGCGACCGCCGAGGAAGGCGGAGTGAATTTCACCATGCGTGACATTGACCGGCTGTCGCGGCAAGTGCCGAACCTGTGCAAGGTCGCGCCGGCCACCCCGAACTACCACATGGAAGATGTGCATCGAGCGGGTGGAGTGATCGCCATTCTGGGCGAACTGGATCGGGCCGGATTGCTGCATCGCGAGGTTCGCACCGTCCACAGTGAAACCCTGGGCGAGGCGCTGGATCGCTGGGACATCGCCCGACCCACCGCCTGGGACGAAGCCCGGCTGCGCTATTCCGCCGGACCCGCCGGCATTCCCACCCAGGAAGCATTCAGCCAGGACACCCGCTGGCCGAGTCTGGACTTGGATCGGGACGGCGGCTGCATTCGTACTAAGGCCCATGCCTACTCGCAGGACGGCGGGCTGGCGGTGCTGTACGGCAATCTGGCCGAAGACGGTTGCATCGTTAAAACGGCTGGAGTTGACGAGAACATTCTCCAATTCCAGGGGCCGGCGCGCGTGGTTGAAAGTCAGGAAGATGCGGTTGCGGCGATTATTGGCGGGCGAATTCAGCCAGGCGATGTCGTGCTGATCCGTTACGAAGGGCCGCGGGGCGGGCCGGGCATGCAGGAAATGCTCTATCCGACCAGCTACCTGAAATCCAAAGGGCTGGGCAAAGTCTGCGCCTTGGTCACGGATGGGCGATTCTCCGGCGGCACCTCCGGCCTGTCCATCGGCCATGTATCGCCGGAAGCGGCGGACGGCGGCGTCATTGCCCTGGTGGCGGAAGGCGACCGGATTGAGATCGATATTCCCAACCGGCGACTGCATCTGGCGATCAGCGATGAAGAATTGGGTCAGCGGCGGGCAGCGATGCAGGCGCGGGGGACCCTGGCATGGCAGGCGGACGGTCGGCAACGTCCGGTGTCCGCTGCGTTGCGGGCCTACGCCGCCATGACCACCAGCGCCGCGCGTGGCGCAGTGCGCGATATCAGTCAGATCGAGAAGGCTAAAGGCTAAAGGGAATTTTGCCTTGAGCTTGTGAACTTTCCGTATTTTCCACGTTTTTCCGTGGACAAATTTTTAAAAGGAGGCCCCCGTGGCTCAGGCTCCCCGGGATAACCAGAATCTCAAACTGGTTAATCACCTGAAGCTGATTGAGGACTTGTGGCAAAAGCTGTACTACGTCAAGTGGAATCCCAAATCGTTCGCCATGCTGGCCCGACTGGCCCAGGATATGGCGCAGAACGCCAAGGGAAGCGACGATGAGCGGCTGCTTAAACTGGTCGTCCAATTTGAGCAGCACGTCAGACATTGCGCCACCACCGGCGGATTGATCGGTGAAGCCGACCGGCAACGGTTGATGGCGCACATCGATGCGCTGCGCTTTATTCTGGTGATCAGCAGTACGCCGGGTATGGCTGATGAACCCCGTACCCGCCCCCTGCTGGCGTCACAACCCGAAGTTTTTCTGATCGCGCCTGATGCAGAATCGCCATTACAGGCCAAGCTCCAGGACTCCAGTTATCGGGTGCGGACCATCAACAGTCTGGCCGACGCCGAAGAGTGCCTGCATGAACGAATTCCGAGCGCCATCATCGTCGATCTGGATTTTCCCGAGGGGCCGGACCAGGCGGTAGCGCTAATCGCTACCCTGCGCGCCGAAGTGGGCTTACGCTCGCCAGTGCTGTTTCTGGCCGAGCGCAACGATATGGCGGCGCGACTGGATACGGTGCGGGCCGGCGGCAGCGCCTACTTCAGTAAGCCCCTGGATAGTGATGAGATCGTGAGTACCTTGCGGGAACTGCTGTTGCCGCAAACCTCGCAGGGCTACTACCGGGTGCTGATCGTCAACGACCGGCCCGCCGAGGCCTGGGAAATGGCCGGGGCTATGGAGGAACAGGGCATCACGCCGCGAGTGGTGATTCAGCCGTTGCAAGTCCTACAGGATATTCACCGGTTCGGGCCTGATCTGCTGATCATCGATCTGGACCTCAAGGAAGTCAGCGGCGCTGATCTGGCCGAGGCGATCGCGCAGCACCGGGATTGCGATATTCTGCCAATGATCCTGCTGTGCTTTCCAGCCGATATGGCGCATTACCTGATGAGCCTGGATACGCCGGGCGCCAGTCTGCTCACCAAGCCCGTTCCCGCCAGCTATCTGTGCTGGGAGATTAAGCAGCGCTTGCGCCGGGCGCGAACCATGCGAGTGAAACTCAGCCTGCTCAGCGACAACGATACCATTAGCGGCCTGTATAACCGCCGGCGGTTCCTGACCCTGATGGAGCGGGCGATCGAAGCGATCGGGCTGCGCTTACAGTCGCTGGCCGTGATCTTCATCATGCTCGATAACCTGCGCTCGATTCGCGATTCGGTCGGGGTCGCGACTGCCGATGAAGTGATCGGGCAGGCGGCGGTCCGGTTGCGGCAGGTGCTAAACGCGGAACAATCAGCAGCCCGCTTCAGCGACGCAATCTTTACCATCATGGCTCCCAACCTGCAGGGCGAGCCCTTGCTCAAGCTGGCCCGGCGCATCCGCGACGCCTTGGAGACGGGCTTCTACAAGGTTGGGGAGCAGGCTTTGCTGTTGCGGACCAATATTGGCCTGGCGACAGCGACCGATCGTGTCAATGATCATCTGATGCTGATCCAGCGGGCGGATTCCGCGTGTGGGCTGGCGCGTGAAGCCAAGGGCGAACGCATTTACCTCCAGCAAGGCGTACCTGAAGTCAAGCAGGATCGTGAAGCCTCGTCGCGAGGGCGGGTCCTGGATCAAGTGCGCGAGATTATCGACCACGAGCGGCTCTGGCTGGTTTTCCAGCCCATTGCCAGCATCCGCGGCGATGCTAACGAACGCTATGAAGTCCTGCTGCGGTTGCGCAATGATCAGGGCCAGGAACTGGTGCCGGGTAGCGTGTTCGGTGTGGTCTACAACCACCCGATGGGCTTGGCGCTGGATCGTTGGGTCATCAATCATGCGCTGGAACTGCTACGGCAACGCCAATCGATGACCACCGTGTTTATCAAGGTGCTGCCGGTGACCTTGCAGGACAAAACACTCAGCGCCTGGCTGCGCGAGCGCCTGGAGCAAACCGGGGTGGAAGCGCAGTGCATCGTCTTCGAAGTCGCTGAATCCAGCGCCGAACGCGGCTTGCGTGACATGTTCAGCTTCCTGGGCGGGATCAAGCTGCTGGGTTGCGGGTTTTGTCTGGACCGGTTTGGCCGGGGTACCGATTCGCTGGGTCTGCTCAAGAACCTGGGTGCGGATTACGTCAAACTGGACATGCATTTCGTCAATAATCTGGGCAAGGACGCCAGGAAGCAGGCGCAACTCAAGGAACTGGTCCAGAATCTGGATGCGCTGGGCGCAACCACCATTGTCGGCGGCGTCGAGGATGTGCAAGCCATGCCGATCCTGTGGTCGCTAGGCATTGATCTGATTCAGGGCTTCTTCCTGCAGCATCCCTTCAGCGAGATGAGCTACGACTTCTCGACCGGGGCGTTTTAGCGGTTCGCCGTCAGTAACACGCCGTAGCCGTCTCGATAGCCGGGATAGCGGAAGCTAAAACCGCTGGCCCGGAGTCGGGCGTTACTGCAGCGCTTGCTGGCGCGCATCCGGAAGGCTGGGTTGCTGCGGGTTTCCGCCCCGGGCTTGATGACTGGTTGCGTCGCCAGCAGCGGCTCCGGGAGGCCCAGTCGCTCGGCCAGCCAGATCAGCACTTCAGCCAGCGGCGCCGGATCATCATCCACCGCCAGATAGAGCCGTTCAGGTTCGGGCAGATTCAGCAGATGTTCCAGAACCCGGGCGCAGTCGTCGCGGTGAATACGGTTGGTGTAAAGCGGTGGACCGTCTGGACGAACCGCGCTGCCTTCGCGGACGCTGTCGATCAGTCGGGTGCGTCCGGGGCCGTAAATGCCGCCGAACCGTATCGCCACCGCTGGCCAGGCGCTGTGCCACAGCAGTTGCTCGCCTTGGCGAATGCAGCGTCCGCTGAACCCTTCGGCCTCGGCGGGGGAATCCTCGTCCACCCATTCCCCCTGATGCTGGGCATAGACCGAGGTGCTTGAGGTGAACAGCAGCCGCTGTGGATGCTGACCGGCCTGTTTGAGCGCCGCCAGCAGGTTGCGAACGCCAGAGACGTAGGCGGCTTCGTAAGCGACTTCACTGAAACCGGCGGCGGCGGCGCTGTAAACCACAGCGTCCAGGTCTGGCGGCAGCGCGTTCAAGGTCGCCGGATCGGTCAGATCGGCGGCCAGTGGTTCAATACCCGATGGTAAATCAGCAGGATGGCGCTTCAGGCCCCAAACCGCATGGCCTGCCGCATTCAGCGCCAGACCCAGCGTTGCGCCTACATCGCCACACCCCGCAATCAGAATCCGAGCCATGTCCAATCCTCTTTTGAAAAGCGAAAGCCGGCAGTTGACTCCGGCGGAATTTGCCCGGCGCGTCCTGGACTGGTTCGACGCGCACGGTCGCACCCAGTTGCCTTGGCAGGAGAACCCGACCCCGTATCGGGTCTGGGTGTCCGAGATCATGTTGCAGCAGACCCAGGCCGCGACCGTGATTCCCTATTATCAGCGATTTATGGCGCGGTTTCCTGATCTGCCGGCGCTGGCCGCTGCTGAACTGGACGAGGTGCTGCGCTTATGGGCGGGGCTGGGCTATTACGCCCGCGCCCGTCATCTACGCCAGACCGCGCAACGGCTGCGCGACCAGTACGGTAGCGCCATGCCGCTGGATAGCGCGATCTTGCAGAAATTGCCGGGGATTGGCCGCTCCACCGCCGGGGCGATTCTGGCGCTGGCCGGCGGGCAACGCCAACCGATTCTGGATGGCAACGTCAAGCGGGTGTTGGTCCGGTTCGCCGCCGTTGATGGCTGGCCGGGACAGACGCAGGTTTTAGCCGAACTGTGGGCGCTGGCGGATCGCTATACGCCGGTAGAACGGGTCGCCGAGTACACCCAGGCGATCATGGATCTGGGTGCGCTGGTGTGTACGCCGCGTCGGCCGCATTGCCAAGTCTGTCCGTTGGCGAAAGATTGCGTTGCCCATGCTGAGGGTCGGGAACTGGAGTTGCCGACGCCCAAACCGCGCCGGGAATTGCCGGTACGGGCGGTGCGGATGCTGTTATTGTCCGCCGGTGAGCAGATTTTGCTGGAGCGTCGTCCGCCGGTGGGCATCTGGGGCGGGTTGTGGAGCCTCCCGGAATGTCCGCTGGAGGTCGATGTGGCGGACTGGTGCCGGGAGCGGCTGGGATTGACGGTGCGGGTTGAACCGGCCTGGCGGACTTTCCGGCACACCTTCAGCCATTTTCATCTGGAGATCACGCCCACGCCGGCGCAAGTCGTAGAACAGGGCGGGGTGGTGATGGAAGGAGAACGGTTTGTCTGGTATAACAGCCGCCGCTTCGATGACCGGGGCATGGCCGCGCCAGTACGGCGACTACTGGCGGCGCTGACTGATGAACTGTAGAACGAACAGGAAATAACCAATGGCTCGAATGGTGAACTGCGTCAAACTCGGCGTTGAGTCGGAAGGGCTGGATCGGGCGCCCTATCCGGGCGATCTGGGCAAACGGATTTTCGAGAATGTCTCCAAAGCTGCCTGGCAGCAATGGCTACGGCAGCAAACCATGTTGATCAACGAATACCGGTTGACGCCGTTTGAACCCAAAGCCCGCCAGTTTCTGGAAGAGCAGATGACGCTGTTCTTTTTCGGCGAGGGTTCGACGCTGCCGGATGGTTATGTTCCGCCCAAGGCGTAAGTCGCTTGACGCCTACCGCGCAAGTTGTTTAAATGCGCGTCTCTTTTCGGCCAGGTAGCTCAGTTGGTAGAGCAGCGGACTGAAAATCCGCGTGTCGATGGTTCGATTCCGTCCCTGGCCACCAATTAATCAAATGCCTGGATAAAAATCCAGGCATTTTTTTGCCCGCAGATCCTTTAGCAGTTACTACTCACCGTGGAATCTCCAGCACCACTTCCAGCCCACCCTGGGGATGGTTACGCAGGGTCAATTCGCCGCCATGGGCGCGGGCGATATTGCGGGCGATGCTCAACCCCAGACCCACTCCGCCGGTATCGCGACTGCGCGAGCTTTCCAGTCGGTAAAATGGCTCAAATACCCGTTCCTGTTCCGCTTCGGGAATGCCGGGACCCTGATCGTGGAGAGTCAGCGTCAACCGAGCCGGGGCATCCATCAGCGTAATCTCAGCCTGTTGACCATATTTCAGCGCATTGTCGATCAGATTGGTCAAACAGCGCTTCAACGCCAGCGGGCGGCAGCGCAATGGCTGGCGGACGGTTCCCGCAATCCGGAGTTTCTGGCCCGCGTCTTCGGCATCTTCCCGCAGCGACTCCAGCAACGCATCGAGATCCAGGGTCGCCAATGGCTCGCTGGTTTCCCCACCCCGCAGAAAATCCAGCGAGGCTTGCGCCATCTGCTGCATCTCGTCGAGATCCGCCTGGAATTTTTCCCGCAACGGCGATTCCTCCAGTAATTCCATGCGCAGCCGCAATCGGGTGATCGGCGTCTTCAGATCGTGTGATACCGCCGCCAGAATCCGATCCCGATCCTGGATATAACGAATCAGCCGGCCCTGCATGGTATTGAACGCCTGAGCGGCCCGACGCACTTCCAGCGGCCCGGTTTCAGCCAATGCTGGCCGGTGGATGTCCTGGCCCAGTTCAGTTGCTGCATCAGCCAGCCCCGCCAAGGGCCGGGTCAAGGTGCGCACCGCTAGCGCGGCCAATCCCGCTACCGACACCAGCAGCACCAACAAGATCAATAGCAATCGAACCGGCCAGGCGATCACTTCCTCGGGCAACACCTGCTGAAAAGTCGCCACCGCACCATCCCGCAAGCGCGCCTGCACCACGAAATTGCGCAGTCCCAGCATCATCGCGTGGCGTCGCCATTGGGGCGAGCGCGGCTCGTGACCATCCGACGGTGGCATCGGCGGAACCGGCTCGCCCCGCGGCGGGCGGTCATTGAACAGCGGCGGCGGCAAATCATCGGTAATTTCCACCTGGAATGGGCGATGCGGTCCCAGCTGCCGTTTCAGCAGGGCGCGAAACAGGGTGGTCTGATAACGCTCATCCGGTTCCGTTTCGCTTTGCCACGGCAGATCGAGGCTGAGGCGGGTCGGCGGCAAATCCAACGCGGTTACCAGGCGCCGGCGCTCGGCCTCGTCGAGGGTATCGAGCAATTTGACGATGGCGGCGATCCGCTGGGCAACATGACCACCGACCGCGTGATACAGCGCCTGATCGCGGTCTTGCAGCAGGATCGCGGCGCTGAGCAACTGGGCCGCAACCAGTCCGCCGGTCAAAAACAGCAGCAGACGGCCAAACAGGGATTGGGGCAGCAGATGCATCAAAATTCCAGATTGACGTGAACCGCCAGTAGATAGCCTTCGTTACGGACCGTTTTGATCAGCACTGCTTCACGAGGATCATCGCGCAAGCGCCGCCGCAGCCGGCTGACCTGCACATCAATACTCCGGTCAAACGGCGCAGCCTCGCGGCCCTGGGTCAGATCCAGCAACTGATCGCGATCCAGCACCCGCTGCGGATGGTCCAGAAACACCCGCAGTAACCGGTATTCACTGGCCCCCAGCGGGATCAAGACCCCATCCGGGGCGATCAGCTGGCGAGAGGCGATCTCCAGGGTCCAGCCGGCGAAATGAAACCGGCGCGCCTCGCCCGGCTCGGCGGGAAGGCTGCGCGACCGGCGCAGAATGCTTTTGATCCGGGCCAGTAATTCACGGGGATTAAAGGGTTTGGGCAGATAATCATCAGCGCCCATCTCCAGGCCAACGATCCGGTCGGTATCATCGCCGCGTGCGGTCAGCATGATGATTGGAATCGCGGAACGGGCGCGCAGGGTGCGGCACAAGGTCAGGCCATCATCGCCGGGCAACATCAGATCGAGGATAACCAGTTCCGCAGGCTCCCGCTCCAACGCAGCCCACAGCCCACGCCCGTCAGCGACTCCGGTCACCCGAAAGCCATTGCGGCCCAGATAATCGGCCAGCAGTTCCCGCAGGCCTGGATCGTCATCCACGATCAGAATACGGTCGCTCAAGACAATAACTTCCGGGTAGAGGACAGTTGATGAAGAGTTAGGATAGCCCATACGCAAAAAGCCCGGCGGAGCCGGGCTTTTGCAAAATCAGGAACCTGAAAATCAGACCTGATCGAGCGGTTTGATGTTCGTTGCCTGCTTGCCTTTAGGGCCAGTCGTCACGTCAAAGGAGACCTTCTGGTTCTCTCTGAGCGTTTTGAAGCCTCGCGCCTGAATGGCGGAGAAGTGCGCAAACAAATCATCGCCGCCGTTGTCGGGGGTGATGAAACCGAATCCTTTCGATTCGTTAAACCATTTGACGGTGCCAGTAACCATACTCAATGTATTTCCTGAAACTGAATGCATTAGAACAGTTGGGTCGAAACCCAAACAAGCCGCACGGGAGTCAAGATACAGAATCTGACGATTCAGATTCGTCACTTGGAAATCACACGCCTGTCCAATATAGGCGAAGGCCTTAACCAGAGCAAGCTAATTTATCCGAGCCTGTTGAAAAAATTTCGACCTCTGGATAACTGATCGTTATCCATCGGCAGTTCCTTGGCCATCACCACGGCATCCTCCTTGCCCTTGGCCGCTGGGTAGTAACCTGATCGCAGGCCGATTTCGCAAAACCCGGCAGCGGTATAAAGCCGGATAGCGCGCTGGTTGGAAGCGCGTACCTCCAGAAACACCGTCTGGGTTTGGACCGAACGCGCCAGGTCCAGCAAATGACTCAGCACCTGTTTTGCCAGCCCGCAGCCTTGCAACTCTTCCCGCACGCATAGATTGAGAATATGGGCATCGCCAACGGCCGCTGACAAGATGCCGTAAGCCTGAATTGCTCCATGCGGGACCTGCAGCACCCGGCAGTGATAGCCGGTGCGGATACAGTCGCGAAAGATGCCTTCGGTCCAGAAAAAGGGGTAAGCCCGCCGCTCAATCATGGCGATCTCCCGCACATCAGCCAGCAGCATCTGGCGGAACTGGCCGGAGCCGGATTCCCGCAACGGATTCATGGTGTGGGCGATCTCCAGCCGGACTCCAGAGGATGCGTGGTCAACGCCCGCCGCGCCAGCCGCAAATCATCCCAGGCTTTGCGTTTTTCACGCGGCGACCGCAGCAGATAGGCCGGGTGGTAGGTCACCACCAGCGGAATGCGGGCCGGCCCGAAACGATGCACGGGGCCGCGCAATTTACCAATCGGGGTATCAGTCGCCAGCAAATTCTGGGCGGCGATCCGGCCTACGGCCAGAATGAGGCTCGGACGAATCAGCGCGATTTGCCGCTCCAGAAACGGCCGGCAACTGGCGGCCTCAGCGGGGGCTGGATCGCGATTGTCCGGCGGTCGGCATTTCAGAATATTTGCGATAAAAACCTGCTCGCGTTTCAACCCCACTGCCTGCAACATCGGATTAAGCAGTTTGCCGGCCCGCCCGACGAATGGCTCGCCCTGCCGATCTTCATCCGCGCCGGGCGCTTCGCCAATCACCAGCCATTCCGCCCGACGGTCGCCTATTCCAAACACGGTTTGGGTCCGGGTCGTACACAGACCGCAGGCTGTGCATTGCCGGACTTCCGCCGCCAGGGTGTCCCAATCCATCTGTGCGATGGCCGCTGCCCGACGATTAGACGCAATCGGGGCAAAATCGGCGTTCTCCACACCATCATTCCCCTCATTGGATAAGGAGGGGTGGCGCGAAGCGCCGGGGTGGTCCGAGGGTTCGGCATGAGGCATAGCGCTGGGGAGATTCAAAGGTTCCGGCTCCCCTGACAAAGTGGGAAAATTTGACGACTCCGGCTCTACTGACAAGGCAATGTGATTTGAAGCGTCCGGCGGATGCGGACCCCCGGCCAGTGGTCGGCGTGGCAACCACAGGGGAATGTCGAGATCGGCCAGAACCTGCCGTTGACGGTCGCCGGACATGGCAGACCTTTACAACAACTGCGGGTGCGCCCGCTCGCTGGGCTGCAACATCTTATTGAGTGCGTTCACATAGGCTTTGGCCGAGGCGATGACAATGTCGGTATCCGCGCCCTGACCGTTCACAATCCGCCCGCCTTTCGCCACCCGCACTGTGACTTCGCCCTGTGAATCGGTGCCGCTGGTGATGTTATTGACCGAGTACAGCAGCAAATCCGCGCCGGTTTGCAAAATGCTTTCAATCGCCTTGAACGCGGCATCCACCGGGCCGCCGCCGCTGGCGGTCGCATTACGCTCCGCGCCATCAACCGCCAGGGTAATCTGGGCATTTGGGGTTTCGCCGGTTTCAGAACAAACCCGCAGATAGCGCAATTTCACCCGCTCGTTGACTGCGGCCAGATTGGCGTCCGTCACCAGCGCCTGCAAATCCTCGTCGTAAATTTCGTGCTTCTTGTCCGCCAGGTCCTTGAACCGGGCAAAGGCCGCGTTCAGCTCCTCTTCGGAGGCGAAGCTGACGCCCAGTTCCTCCAGTCGGGTGCGGAAGGCGTTACGCCCGGAATGCTTGCCCATCACCATCCGGTTGGCGCTCCAGCCGACATCTTCGGCCCGCATGATTTCATAGGTTTCGCGGTGTTTGAGAACGCCGTCCTGATGAATGCCGGATTCGTGGGCGAAAGCGTTCGCGCCGACAATGGCCTTGTTGGGCTGCACCGGAAAGCCGGTGATGTTGGCGACCAGTCGCGAGGCGGGGACGATTTGGGTGGTGTCAATCCCGGTTTCAAGCTGGAACACGTCGCGGCGGGTCCGCACCGCCATCACGATTTCTTCCAGCGAGGCGTTGCCGGCCCGTTCGCCAAGACCGTTGATGGTGCATTCCACTTGCCGCGCCCCGGCCAGCACCGCCGCCAGCGAGTTGGCGACCGCCAGTCCCAGATCGTTGTGGCAGTGCACCGAGAAAATGGCCTGATCAGCATTCGGCACCCGCTCGATCAGGCTACGGATAGTGTGCGCGAACTGATCGGGGACGTTGTAGCCGACCGTGTCGGGGATATTAATGGTGCGGGCACCAGCGGCGATCACCGCTTCGGTGATCCGGCAGAGAAAGTCGAGTTCGGAACGACCCGCATCTTCGGCGGAAAATTCGACATCATCCGTCCAGCGCCGGGCGCGCCGCACCGCTTCAACCGCCCGCTCCAGCACCTGCTCCGGCTCCAGCCGCAGTTTCATTTTCATGTGGATCGGCGAGGTGGCGATGAAGGTGTGAATGCGGCCGGAAGCAGCGTCCTTGATCGCCTCGCCCACCCGATCAATATCGGCATCAGCAGCGCGGGCCAATCCACAGACGGTGCTGTCCTTGACCGCCCGCGCCACCGCCCGCACCGCCTCGAAATCACCGGGGCTGGCGATGGGGAAGCCGGCCTCAATTACATCGACCCGCATCCGCTCCAGCATTTTGGCGATGCGGACTTTTTCCTCCTTGGTCATTGAGGCGCCGGGACTCTGTTCGCCATCGCGCAAGGTCGTGTCGAAAATGATCAGCTTGTTCATGGGTTCAATGCTCCATAACAGGATAATAATTATCCGATTTTTGGTGTTGACTCAAAGGCCAAGGATATATTTGACGAAAGTGGGTCTGGCATAAAAAGCCCTGCTGGTACTGCCATGACCAGGCCCTTTAGTTCGTGGTTGAACCAGCACGCCCATGCTGCCACTTAAATGTGCAAATCCATCCATTTGAATGATTTTTCTGACTGCTTCGTAATCATTTTCAACCTGGGAAAAAATAGTTGGATTATCTAAATCAAAGGCATTCACTTTAACTAAAAATGAAGACCGCTCTTGTTTTGATTCAAATACTCTGGCACAAACAACAGCTTTGCGAAGTTTTGCTAGCAAGTGACTTCCTGCAAAAGGAGTTTTAGCCACATTAACTGGATCAATCATGGTAATAGCCATAGTCTCTTTAGGAACTAAGTTACCATTTTTTAGGCGCTTTAATGGAACAACCTTAAGTTCCCATGATCCAAAATTAGGAGATTGCGCGGAATTAATGGGAAGTCCTAAGTAACGCTCCAAGGTATGCCCGGCCCAGCCTTTATTGATTTTCTCACCTTTCCACATCGTAACCTGATGTTCAATCGCTAAAGGCACTAAATCTTTTTTTTCCAACAAGCGCAGTAACTCAATGGCTTGGGAACGCTCCATACTTTCACCTAGTTATTATGAGTGCTTAGGGGCTATGCTGTTCAGCGGCAAGCCGTTTGATTGACAATTCAATAAACGCCGGATCAAGTTCAATCCCGACACATTGTCGGCGCTGCCGCAAACAGGCAATTGCCGTAGTGCCGCTGCCAAGAAATGGATCCAGCACTAGCGCATTTTCAGTTGTTGCCGCTAACAAACAGCGTTCCACCAGCGCCAGCGGCTTTTGGGTAGGATGTTTACCGAAGGTTTTTTCTCCCCGTCCAGGCGCAGTAAAAGTCCATACCGTTTTCATCTGCTTGCCGTCGTTAGCTTCACGCATCAAGTCATAATTGAAGTAATGTTTGCTGGCTGAATTTTTGGCAGCCCAGATGACTGTTTCAGTGGCGTGAGTGAAGTAACGGCAGGATAAATTAGGCGGCGGATTGGGTTTTTGCCAGACAATGTCATTAAGGATTTTATAGCCTAATTGCTGCATAGCATAGCCAATGGAAAAGATGACATGATGAGTCCCGGTAATCCAAATCGTGCCGTTTTGTTTTAACAATTTTTGACAGCGCTGCAACCACTCCCGGTTGAACTCGTGATTCAGTTCCGCACCTTGCGATTGATCCCAACCACCTTTGTCTACCTTGACCATTTTCCCGGCATGACAGGTGATGCCGCCATTGGAAAGGAAATAGGGCGGATCAGCGAAAATCATGTCAAAGCAACCGTCGGGATAGCGATCAGCAATCGCGTCCAGCAACTCAAGGCAATTGCCCTGATAAACCCGTATCCCCTGTTCTTTATTCTGATAGGCGTAATTAGGCCACCCAGTGAATGCTGATTCAGCACGTACTGACTCAACAGTTGATTGTTTCATGGTTGCGGCGACAGAAAGACTAACTTGATTCATGGGATTGGGTTGCCGGAAATGCCGCTATTTAACTGAAGGATTAGGATGGGCCGGTTCTGTTTTACTCCGTCGCCGCGAACGCAACCACCAGCGCCATAGAAATAATACCGGTCCCGACAAGCCATAGGTGAGAAAGCCAAAGAACAGAATCTTCGGCGGGTCCATGGAGGTGAAAACGAAAATGAGTACGATGATCAACACGGCAATAAAGGGAAACCGGCTGTGCAAATCCAGTTGCTTGAAGCTGAAATAGAGAATGTTGCTGAACATCAGTGCGCCAGCGCCAATAGTAATCAGGAGTGCCGGCCACAGCATTTGCGGACCAGTCAGACCCAGGTCAGTGCAAATCCAGACCATACCCGCTACAACGGCAGCTGCAGACGGACTCGGTAAGCCCGTAAAATAGCGTTTGTCGGCGCTGCCCATCTGCACGTTAAACCGGGCTAGGCGCAAAGCCGCCATCACTGTGTAAAAAAACGCCGTCAGCCAGCCGAGTTTTGAATAAAATGGCCCCATCCCAGCCATTCCACCCAAGGCCCACTCGTACATCAGCAGCGCCGGCGCCAGCCCAAAAGAGACCAGATCCGCCATACTGTCATATTGTGCGCCAAATTCGCTTTCAGTATGAGTCAGGCGGGCAACCCGGCCATCCAGTCCGTCCAGCACCATAGCAATAAATATGGCAATAGCCGCCGGTTCAAAGTGGTTATTCAGGGCAGCAATAATCGCATAGAAGCCACAAAATAATGCCGCCGTCGTGAACAAATTGGGCAGAAGATAAACGCCACGTGAGCGACGGGGTTCGGGGAGTTGTTCGCTGGTCATTTAAATTTGCCTGGGAAAGTTTGGTGCCAAGATCGAAGCAGCCAGTTCGCCATCCGTATCGTAAAACTTCATGCAGCCATGCTCACTGCAAATCCAGACCTCCAAAGCGCCTATTGCAAAATAAAGAGCCTTTTTCTGATTCATTTCCTGATCGGTATTACTGTCGGAGATTACTTCGACGCAGATTTCCGGGGCAATGGAGCATTGCACTTCGGCACGGACTCTTTCAAATCGATCACTTGATGCCCAGGCGACATCGGCAACCTTAGTGCCCATGCCGGTGTTGATCGCACATTCGGCTAAAACTTCTCCGCCATCCATATTAAAATAAAGCAATGCCGCAATTTTACCCTGAAAAGCGGAATGATAGACCTTAACCGGTGACATCAAAATATGCCCTGTTTCATTTAATTCAATCTTAAACGGGAGATTTCTCAAATCGGGATGTTCACAGACTTGTTGCCAGTTCATTGTCAAGAGCCTGCTGATAGACCGTCGACTTTACAACAAAAAGGCGGGGCAACATCGGATGATGAATGAACCCCGCCTCACCATTCAGATCATCAATTCTTGGTGGTATCCACCAACCGGTTCGCCTTGATCCACGGCATCATTCCGCGCAGCTTCTCACCCACTTTTTCAACCGGATGTTCCCGGCTAATCCGGCGATTAGCCCGCAATACCGGAGCGCCCGCCTGATTTTCCAGAATGAATTCCCGGGCAAACTGACCGGTCTGAATTTCCTTGAGAATCTTGCTCATCTCGGCCTTGGTTTGCTCGGTGACAATCCGCGGGCCGCGCGTGAAATCACCATATTCAGCAGTATTAGAGATCGAGTAACGCATATTGGCAATGCCGCCCTCGTAGATTAAATCTACGATCAGCTTTACTTCATGCAGACACTCGAAATAGGCCATTTCCGGCGCATAACCGGCTTCAACCAGCGTTTCAAAGCCAGCCTGAATCAGCGCCGTCAAGCCGCCGCACAACACTACCTGCTCACCGAACAAATCGGTTTCGCATTCTTCACGGAAGCTGGTTTCAATCACCCCCGCCCGCCCGCCGCCATTCGCGGAAGCATAAGACAAGGCCAGTTCCTTAGCCACACCCGATGCATCCTGCGCTACCGCAATCAGACAAGGAACGCCGCCGCCCTGGGTATAAGTGGAGCGCACCAAATGCCCCGGCCCTTTGGGCGCAATCATGATGACATCCAGATCAGCGCGTGGCACCACACCGCCGAAATGGATATTAAAGCCGTGGGCAAACGCCAATGCCGCACCCTGCTTCAAGCGGGGTTCAATCTGCCGGTAAATCGCACTCTGATGTTCGTCGGGGGCGAGAATCATCACTATATCCGCCGCTGCCGCCGCATCTTCAACCGGCTGGACAGTCAGACCGGCTTGCTCGGCCTTGACTGCAGAAGCAGAACCCGGTCGCAAACCGACAATCACCTTGACTCCGGAATCACGCAGATTCAGCGCATGGGCATGACCTTGTGAGCCATAGCCGATAATCGCGACGGTTTTGCCCTTGATCAGGGACAGATCGGCGTCTTTATCGTAATAGATATTCATCGGGAAATTATCCTGCAAAGGGTCAAAAAAATTGTCCCCGACCGGGATACAGTGCGGGGACGGTAAGAAGTTACGGGTTTAAGGTCAGACGTGCAACGCTTTCTGGCCGCGAGCAATACCGGTCGCGCCGGAACGCACCACTTCCAGAATGGCATCCTTCTCAATCGCCCGTAGAAAGTTATCCAGTTGATTGCCGTCGCCGGTCAATTCAATGGTGTATGTTGCGTCGGTCACATCGAGAATCCGCCCGCCGAAAATATCAGCCAGCCGTTTCATTTCAGCCCGTTGTTCACCACTGGCCTTGGTTTTAACCAGCATCAACTCACGCTCAATAGCGTCCGTCTCGCTCAGGTCAATCAGCTTGACTACGTCAATCAGTTTGTTGAGTTGCTTGACGATCTGTTCAATGACCTGTTCATTGCCACTGGTGACCAGCGTTAGTCGCGACAGACTTGGATCATCGGTCGGCGCAACGGTCAGGCTTTCAATGTTATAGCCCCGCGCTGAAAATAGATTAGCGACCCGCGACAAGGCGCCGGCTTCATTTTCCATCAGAATCGAAATCAGATGACGGTTATTGTTGTTCACAGCAGCACCATCCCTTCGTCGTGAGTCGACACCATTTCATCGCGCTCCGCCAGCAGCATTTCATTCTGTCCACCACCGGAGGGAATCATCGGGAACACGTTTTCGGTCTGATCGGTAATGAAATCGAGAAATACCGTGCGATCTTTCATCGCAAACGCTTCGCGCAACGCCCCTTCGACATCGCCCGGTTTTTCAATGCGCTTGCCGACGTGTCCGTAGGCTTCAGCCAGCATCACAAAATCCGGCAGAGATTCAAAATAGGTCATGCAGTAACGTTTCTGGTAGAAGAACTCCTGCCATTGCCGCACCATGCCCAGATAACCGTTATTCAGGTTGACGATTTTAACCGGCGTGTTGTACTGCTTCATGGTCGCCAGTTCCTGCAACATCATCTGGATGCTGCCATCGCCGGTCACACAGGCGACATCCTGATCCGGGAAAGCAAACTTGGCGCCCATCGCTGCTGGCAGACCAAAGCCCATCGTGCCGAGTCCACCGGAGTTAATCCATTGCCGAGGCCGGTCAAAGTGATAATACTGCGCCGCCCACATCTGGTGCTGGCCGACATCGGAAGTAATAATCGCCTGACCCTGAGTCACTTCATACAGCTTCTGAATCACAAACTGCGGCTTGATGACTTCATTACTCTGACGATAACTCAGCGACTTGATGCCGCGCCATTCGTCAATTTGCCGCCACCATTTACCCAGCGCATCGGCGTCAGGTTTGAGTTTTTCATCGCGAATCACGCTAATCATCGCCCGCAGCACATTCGGCACTGACCCGACAATGGGAATGTCAACCTGGACATTCTTGGAGATTGAAGAAGGATCAATATCGACATGAACAATCCGGGCCGTCGGGCAGAATTTTTCGATCTTGCCAGTGACCCGGTCATCAAAGCGGGCGCCAATCGCAATCAGCACGTCGCATTCGTGCATCGCCATATTGGCTTCATAGGTCCCATGCATTCCCAGCATACCGATAAACTGCTTGTCGGTCGCCGGATACGCGCCCAATCCCATCAAGGTATTAGTGATCGGATAGCCCAGCAGTTGCGTAAGCTCGACCAGTTCCGGAGAACCGTCGCTTAAAATGACTCCGCCGCCGGTATATATCATCGGGCGCTTGGCCGACAAAATCATATCGACCGCTTTGCGAATCTGCCCGGCGTGACCCTTAATCGTCGGGTTATAGGAACGCAGCTTGACCTTCTTGGGATAGTGGTACTCGGCCTTGGCAATGGTGACATCTTTCGGCAGATCGATGAGTACCGGACCCGGCCTGCCAGTCGTGGCAATAAAGAACGCTTTTTTGATCGTTTCGGCCAAGTTCTTGATGTCCCGGACCAGAAAATTGTGCTTGACGCAGGGCCGGGTAATCCCGATCGCGTCGACTTCCTGAAAGGCGTCATTGCCGATCAGGGCGGTTGGCACCTGGCCCGAAAACACTACCAAGGGCACCGAATCCATATAGGCGTTGGCAATACCGGTGACCGCATTGGTCAGACCGGGGCCGGAAGTCACCAGCGCTACGCCGGGCTTGCCGCAGGCGCGGGAATAGCCGTCAGCCGCGTGCAGGGCGGCTTGCTCATGACGGACCAGAATGTGTTTAACATCATCCTGGACATACAGGGCATCGTAAATGTGCAGCACCGCGCCGCCAGGATAACCAAACAGATATTCGACGCCTTCCTCCTTGAGGCAACGAACCATAATTTCAGCACCGGTAATGAGTTCCATAAGCTATTCATTCCTCATAGCGAGTCGGGGTTGGGAGAAACAGTCATCAGCAAAATCAACAGTCGCCGGAGTACAGGCCGATCATGCCGGGTCGGTCAGGTGGCGGAGCCGGGGCCGCGCTGGGCGAGATCATCGTCACGCGGCGGGGGTAACATCCGGCGGGCGCAACCCGTCATGAAAAATGCCGGTACCCGCTAAGGCGCGGGTTTTGCGGACTGGCTATACTACCCAAATTTATTTTCAAGCAAAATCCCGCTGCATCGTCGGGGAACTGCGACCTATCGCTGTGCTGGAATCGTTCAATCACTCTGTCTGGAGACCGATCATGTTGAAAAGAACGCTGTTTTGCATGGTACTGGCGGGAAGCTGCGTGATCGCGGCGCCGGCTCAAGCTCAACAGTTCATCTACAAGTGGACCGATGCTCAGGGCCAGTTGAAATATTCCGAGCTGGCGCCGCCGGCTGGTGTGCCCTACGAGATGGTTCGCAAACCCTCTGGTCCGAGCAGCGGGGTCGTGCAGAATGCGCCTGATCCGCTCAAGGAGCAGGAGAAAAAAGCGGCGGAAGAAGCCGCTGAACAGAAAGAACAGGCGGACCAGGCGCAGAAGGAAGCTGAAGATGTGCGTGCCAAGAACTGCGAAGTCGCCAAGAAGAACGTTCAGGTGCTGCAAGGCGACAGCCCGGTGGTCAAGACCGACGCCAAAGGCGACAAAATGGCGCTTGACGCCGAGCAGCGCGCCGCCGAGTTGAAAAAAGCCCAGAAAGATCAGGATTACTTCTGCAATCCATGAAGCCACTGAACTCTCTAAAATCTCTGAATGATTCCCGTTGCTTGCCAAGGCATAACTGATGCGTATTTCCCGCTTTCCGCTTTGCACCGTCAAGGAAACTCCGGCTGACGCCGAGGTGATCAGTCATCAACTCATGCTGCGGGCTGGGCTGATCCGCAAGCTCGCCGCCGGCGTCTATAGCTGGTTGCCGCTCGGATTGCGGGTGCTGCGCCGGGTCGAAGCGGTGGTGCGCGAGGAGATGAACCGCGCCGGGGCGCTGGAATTGCTGATGCCGGCGGTGCAGCCAGCGGAACTGTGGCAGGAATCCGGGCGCTGGCAACAGTACGGTCCGGAACTGCTGCGCATCAAGGATCGGCATCATCGCGAGTTCTGCTTCGGCCCGACTCACGAAGAAGTGATCACTGACCTGTTCCGCCGCGAGATCAAGAGTTACAAGCAGTTGCCGATCAACTTTTACCAGATTCAGACCAAGTTCCGCGATGAAATCCGGCCCCGCTTCGGAGTCATGCGGGCGCGGGAGTTTCTGATGAAGGATGCCTATTCCTTTCATGTCGATGCGGCGTCGCTGCAAGAGACCTATGAGGTCATGTACAGCGCTTATTCGCGAATTTTCAGCCGGTTGGGTCTGAAATTCCGGGCGGTGCTGGCCGACACCGGCAGCATCGGCGGCGCACATTCGCATGAGTTCCATGTGCTGGCCGAGTCCGGCGAGGACGCCATCGCGTTCTCCACCGGCAGCGATTATGCCGCCAATGTTGAAATGGCCGAGGCGCTCGCGCCCGCCGGTGAGCGGCCCACCCCGGCTGAAGCGCTGACCCGCGTCCATACGCCCAAAGTTAAAACCATCGCCGAACTGTGCGCGTTTCTGAAAATTCCCGCCGAGCGCACCGTGAAAGCCGTGGTCGTCGAGGGTGCGGATGAGCAACCGGTATTGCTGCTGGTGCGCGGCGATCACGAGGTCAATGCAGTCAAAGCCGCCAAATTGCCGCAGGTCAAAGCGCCGCTGCTGTTCGCCAGTCCCGAGGCGATTCGCGCTGCGTTTGGCGCTGGTCCCGGTTCGCTGGGCGCGGTCGGTTTTCAAGGGACCGTCATCGCGGATCGCAGCGTGGCGAAGCTGGCCGATTTCGTCGCCGGCGCTAATGAAGACGACTGGCATCTGACCGGAGTGAACTTTGGCCGCGACTGCCCGGATCCGCTGATTGCTGATCTTCGCAATGTCGTCACCGGCGATCCCAGCCCGGACGGGCAGGGATCGCTAGACATTGCCCGGGGCATCGAGGTTGGCCATGTGTTTCAACTCGGGCGTAAATACAGCACCGCACTGAATGCCACGGTATTGGGCGAGGATGGCCAGCCGCTGATCGTAGCGATGGGCTGCTACGGGATTGGCGTCTCGCGGGTGGTCGCGGCGGCGATTGAGCAGAACCACGATGAGCGCGGGATCATCTGGCCGGCGACGATGGCCCCGTTCCAGGTGGCGGTATTGCCGATTGGCGCTGGCCGTTCCGCTGCGGTGCGCGAGGCGGCGGAAACGCTCTATCAGGAGTTGCAGGCTACCGGGATTGAAGTATTGCTGGATGACCGCGATGCCCGGCCCGGCGTGATGTTCGCTGATATGGAACTGATCGGGATTCCCCACCGGCTGGTGATCAGCGAACGCCACCTGGCTGCCGGGCAGGTCGAGTATCGAGGCCGCTGCGATTCCGCGCCAACCTTGCTCAACCGGGACGGGTTGTTGGAGGCGCTGCGGGAACGGTTCCGGATAGAGCAAGGCTGAGTTTATCGCAGGCGTCAAGCGCGAAGTTATCCACAAAACCTGTGGATAAGTCTGTGGATAACTTTGGCGCGGGACGGCTAACTGTGTGCAACCGCTCACAGAATGACGGTTTGATGACTTTTTAACCAGCCCTTTTTGTTTTTACTGATCAATTAGTTGAACATAAGGCTTGGAATCTGGGTGAAATTTTGCGCAGCTTTGCAGGCTGGGTGGAGCGGATGGGGAACCGGGCATAAGCCTGTGGATAAGTCAAGTCTTCACTGGGCGCAAAAGGTGTTTTGAATCAGTCGATCCGGAAATCGTGGAAATCCTGGTAAGGCGTGGTTTCACACTGCACATGAGCGACGCGGGCCAGCGATGGACCTTGCCAAAGCCAGTTGCGCAGGGCGAGGACGGCGCTTTCTTCGCCGTTAGCCAGCACCTCCACGCGCCGGTCCGGCAGATTACGGACATAACCGGTCAGTCGGAGCGCCTCAGCTTTCTCAGCGGTCGCGTAGCGGAAACCGACCCCCTGAACCCGTCCGCTGACATAGCAGCGCAACCCCAACGCTTTCATGAAACCCCCCGTATTCATGGCGTCACCGACCGGGTTCTGGCGTTTTGCACAGCTTGCTCCCGCGCCCGGATCGCCTGTTCACGGGCATCGAGCGCGTGACGGCGGGCATCGTCGTACGCGCCCGCTTCCAGCTGCGCCTGCGCCTGCTGCAACAAACGCTGGGCGGCGCTGAGGGCGTCTGACGATTGCCGCTCTGCGCCTACCGCTTCGGCAGAGCGGATCGCTTGGCGAGCATCGCTCATCTCCTGCACCGGAGCCGCCGCACAGGCGTTCAGCAGCAGGATTGCAACGACAGATAACGTAATTTGCGTAGTCAAGGCTCTGGGCAACGACATGGGAACTGCGTTAAATTCAAGCACCGGTTGCTGGGAGCGTCAAGCAGTGCTGGGGTCGGAGTTAATTGTTTAGTGTCGGGTGAGTGATTGGGTCGGAGTTTTATTGTGGCGAATTGTGGTCAAATCGTTTGCAACTGCGATAATTCATGCTATCTTAACTCTCTCAGATGCGGGGTGGAGCAGTCCGGTAGCTCGTCGGGCTCATAACCCGAAGGTCGTAGGTTCAAATCCTGCCCCCGCTACCAAATTCCAAGGAAGCCCTTCAAGGGCTTTTTTTATGCGGCAGCTTCCGGGGTGGCTTTAGCTTGAGACAGCACCGGAAGCAAATTTGACCGTGATGGGAGAACCCGTGGGCCATTGGCCCATTTTTTATTTCCCCCATTTTTATTTCCGGTGATTGATTTTTGGTGATTGACGATGAGCCAAGACCTTCAAACGCTGAAAAGGATTGTGGCGACGACGGTAGCGACTTTGGGCTATGAGTTGGTCGGGGTCGAATTCCACGGCCAGCGGGTCAGTGCGTTGTTGCGGATCTACATCGATAACGAACAGGGTATCACCGTGGAGGACTGCCAGCGGGTCAGTCATCAGTTGAGCGGCGTTCTTGAGGTCGAGGATCCCATTGCCGGGCCGTATACCCTGGAGGTGTCCTCGCCAGGCATTGATCGTCCGTTATTTGAAGCCTCGCATTTTGAACGATTCGCTGGTTCTGAAGTGCGGATTCAGTTGCGGGAGTTGCTGGACGGGCGGCGTAAATTGACTGGCCGCCTGCTAGGGATGCGCGACGGCGTCGTGGCGATTATGGATAGCGAAGAACGGGAATGGCGGGCGCCGCTCGATCAGATTGAGAAAGCGCGGCTGATCCCCAAGCTCTAGGACGGGATAACAGCGTGTGGAACCGGCTAGGAGGCAGAGCGCTATGCGCCGCAAAGACAGCAAAGACAGCAAAGACAGCAAAGAAGCCAATGTTAACAAAGAGATTTTGCTGGTGGTGGACGCAGTCGCCAACGAAAAGGGCGTCAGCAAGGAAATTATTTTTGGCGCTCTGGAGATCGCGCTGGCTTCAGCCGCAAAAAAACGCTATTCCGGCGATCCGGATGTGCAGGTCACGATCAACCGGCGCAGCGGCGTTTATGAAACATTCCGCCGCTGGCAGGTCGTGGCCGATGGCGTCCCGCAGGACACGCCCGATCGACAAATGGAGCTTACCTCTGCCCGTCAGATTCGGCTAGAAGTCCAGGTCGGCGATGTGGTGGATAAGCCGTTGGAAAATGCTGATTTCGGTGGGCGGATCGCTGCCCAGACCGCCCGGCAGGTCATTGTCCAGAAAGTGCGGGATGCTGAGCGCGCTCAGATTGTTGACGCTTTTTTACACCGCAAGGGCGAGTTGCTGAGCGGGGTCGTCAAGCGCCTGGAGCGCGACAAGGAGCGGCGCATGGAGCGCAGCGATGTCATTATGGATGTGGGCGGTAATGTCGAAGCCAAGATCGCTGGCGAGGATTTAATCCCCCGCGAATCTTTCCGAATCGGCGAGCGGGTGCGCGGTCATCTGAAGGATGTCCGCACCGAGAGTCGCGGTCCACAACTGTTCGTCAGTCGAACCGACCCGGAATTTTTAATTGCGCTCTTCACCCTGGAAGTGCCGGAAATCAATCAGGGGCTGATCGAGATCAAGGCTGTCGCCCGCGATCCAGGCTCCCGCGCTAAAGTGGCGGTCAAGAGCAAGGATGCGCGGATTGATCCGATCAGCGCCTGTGTGGGGATGCGCGGAGCGCGAGTACAGAGCGTCACCAATGAACTGTCCGGCGAGCGGGTTGATGTAGTGCGCTGGGATGACGATTCGGTGCGCTTCGTGATGAACGCCATGTCGCCGGCGGAAGTGGAATCGATCATCGTCGAAGAAGACTCGCACAGCATGGACATCATCGTTTGCGACGAGAAACAACTGGCGCAGGCGATCGGCAAGGGGGGCCAGAATGTCCATCTGGCCAGCCGCCTGACCGGCTGGACGCTGAACGTGATGACCAAGGCCCAGGCGCAGGATCGTCGTGGTCAGGAAGATCAGACCTTGCAACAGATGTTTATGGAGCAATTGGGCGTGGACGATGAAATCGCCGCGATCCTGGTGCGCGAAGGCTTCGCCGGTCTGGACGAGGTGGCCTATGTTCCGGTGCATGAGATGCTGGAAATCGCCGAGTTCGATCAGGAAATTGTGGATGAATTGCGTGGGCGGGCGCGGGATGTGCTGCTGACCCGGGCGATTGCCGCTGAGGAGCAACTTGGCAACGCCCAACCCGCCGAGGATTTGCTGGGGATGGAAGGTATGGACGAAGCGCTGGCCTTTCTATTGGCAGGGCGCGGGATTACGACCATGGAGGATCTGGCCGAACTGTCGGTGGATGATCTGAACGAAATCGCTGGCCTGGATGAGAAACGGGCTGCACAACTGATTATGAAGGCGCGGGAGCCTTGGTTTTCGAACGGACGGTAGGAATTTGGCCCGTTCTGGGGGTGGATAATGGCGGATGTAACGGTCAAGCAGTTTGCGACGGTAGTGGGCATTCCGGAAAATCGGCTGTTGGAGCAGTTCGCCGAAGCCGGGATCACGGTTGCCGGCGCGGACGCGACGATCACGGAAAAGCAGAAAGTGGATCTATTGGCGCACCTGCGCAAGAGTCATGGTAACCCGCCGGTTCAAGGAGCGGCTGAGCCAAGAAAAATCACGCTCAAACGCAAGACTCACAGCGAGATCAGGATGGCCGGCGCAACCGCCGGGCAGGTTAAGACCGTCAGTATCGAGGTGCGTAAAAAGCGGACCTATGTGAAACGCGGGCCAGCTGAAGAAGAAACCCCGCGCCGCGTTGAAGCTGAGGTTCCAGCACCGTTGCCCGCACCCGCGCCGGTTGTCGCTGCCGAGCAGGAACTGCGCGCAGCGTTTGCGCCCGTCGGTGGTGAGCGGGAACCGGGTTTGAGTCCGCAAGCGGTCAAGGAAGAGGCTGCGCCTCAAGCGGGATCAGACCTTCAAGCCCGGATCGTAGAAGGAGCAGGGGGAGCTGAAGCGATTCAGGCCAAGGACGAAACCCGCTCTCAGCCTCGGACGGAAACCCAGCCTCGAACGGAAACCCAGCCTCGGACGGAAACCCAGCCTCGGACGGAAACCCAGCCTCGAACGGAAACCCAGCCTCGAACGGACGCCCAGCCTCGGACGGACGCCCCGGCTTCGACGCGCACTGAGCCGTATCGGCGAACCGGTGAGGACACTCGTCGGCGGACCAGCGAAGAAGCGCCGCGTCAGACTGGAGATGAAACCCGTCGACGCCCGCCTACCGATTCGCGTCGCCCACCGACGGATCGCCCCTCTGACCGCCCCTCTGACCGCCTGGCCACCAGCCGTCCGGCGACGACCCGACCTTCCGACACTACTGCCCGCCGCCCAGCCTACGCTGGAGCGACTGGTGCCGCGCCGCCGCGCCCGGCTGGGGCGGCAACCGGCGCTCCAGCCCGAAGATCGCCTGGAGTCGGGGCGACTACGGATGCCGCCCGGCCCAAGAAGCGCGCTGATGGTGGACCCGCCCGCCCTCCGGCGGCGCGCGGCGTACCTGATGCTGCAGGGCAGCGCCGGAAAGAGGCGCTGACTGAAGAGCGGTTTCCCCGGCAAGGCCGCGGGGACAGCGTCGAGAGCGGCAGTCGCCGTAAGCCGAGAAAATCCAAAGGCGGCAAAGCTGCGCTGCAATCACCGGCGCTGCGGCACGGTTTCGCCAAGCCGACCGGGCCGATGGTGCGCGAAGTGGCGCTCCCGGAATCGATCAGCATTACCGACCTGGCGCAGAAGATGTCGGTCAAGGCCCCGGAGGTCATCAAGGTCTTCTTCAAAATGGGGATGATGGTGACCATCAATCAGGTCATCGATCAGGAGACCGCCGCGCTGGCGGTGGAAGAGCTGGGTCATACCTACAAGCTGCTCAATGAAAATGCGCTGGAGGAAGCGCTGGCGGCCGAGACCGGTGGCGAGGCGCTGCCCCGGCCCCCGGTAGTGACCATCATGGGTCACGTCGATCATGGTAAGACTTCATTGCTCGACTATATCCGCCGCACCCGGGTCGCTGCCGGCGAGGCAGGTGGCATTACCCAGCATATCGGCGCTTACCATGTGAACACCCCCAAGGGCGTTGTCACCTTCCTTGATACCCCGGGCCACGCCGCGTTTACCGCTATGCGGGCGCGGGGCGCGAAGGCGACTGACGTCGTGGTGCTGGTAGTCGCAGCGGACGACGGGGTGATGCCGCAAACCATTGAAGCGATTCAGCACGCCCGCGCTGCGGGGGTGCCGCTGGTGGTCGCAGTGAACAAGATGGACAAGAGCAGCGCCGATATCGATCGGGTTAAAAGCGAGCTGTCCGCCCAAGGCGTCATTTCCGAGGAATGGGGTGGCGATACCCTGTTCTCCTATGTATCGGCCAAATCCGGGCTGGGCATTGACGGCCTGCTCGATCAGATTCTGGTCCAGGCTGAAGTGCTGGAGCTGAAAGCGCCGGTGGATGGCCCAGCCAAGGGCGTGGTGATCGAATCGCGGCTGGACAAAGGCCGTGGGCCGGTGGCGACGGTGCTGGTGCAAAGCGGCACCCTACGCAAGGGCGATATGATCCTCACCGGGCTGGAATATGGCCGGGTGCGGGCGATGCTCAACGAAAGCGGCCAAGGCGTGACCGAGGCGGGTCCTTCGATTCCGGTCGAGGTGTTGGGTCTGTCTGGCGCGCCTAAAGCGGGCGATGAAGTGATCGCGGTTACTGATGAGCGCAAGGCCCGCGAAATCGCCCTGTTCCGGCAGAGCAAGAACCGCGAAAGTCAAGCGGTTACCAAGGTGTTCGGTCTCGATGAAATCAACAAGCAGTTTGAGGCCGGCCAGATCAATATCCTCAACGTGGTGATCAAGGCCGATGTCCAGGGTTCGGCGGAAGCGATTGTCGATGCCCTCAACCGGCTGTCTACCGCCGAAGTGCAGGTCAAGATTATTGCCAGCGGGGTCGGCGGACTGAACGAATCGGACATCAATCTGGCCCGCAACGGCAAGGCCATCATCATCGGGTTCAATGTCCGCGCCGACAACGTCGCCAAGCGGCTGGCTGAAGAAGAAGGGCTGAAGCTGCATTACTACAGCGTCATCTATGAGTTGATCGATGACGTGCGGCGGGCGATGGTCGGGATGCTCAAGCCGGAGTTCAAGGAATCGATCATCGGGCTGGCCGAAGTGCGGCAGGTATTCAGTTCGCCCAAGTTCGGGGTGGTGGCGGGCTGCATGGTGGTGGATGGCGTGGTTCGACGCAACAATCCAATCCGGGTATTGCGCAGTAACGTGGTGATTTTCCAAGGGGCGCTGGATTCGCTACGGCGGTTCAAGGACGACGTGAGCGAGGTGCGGGCTGGCATGGACTGCGGGATGGGCGTGAAGAACTACAACGATATCCGCGAAGGTGACCATATCGAAGTGTTCGAGCGGGTCCAGGTCGAGCGGACCCTGTAGCCGCGCCGGAGCAAAGCAACCCTATGATGAAGGCTACCCCGCGCACCCGCCGGATCGGCGAACAGATTCGCCGCGATCTGGCGGAACTCATCCGCGATGAACTGCGCGATCCGCGCCTGACGCTGATTTGCATGACCAGCGTCGAGGTCAGCCGCGATCTGGCCTATGCCCGGGTTTACGTTACTCTGCTCGGCGATCCGGCTGATCGGGCCGACCGGGTGGCGGATCTGAACCGGGCTGCGTCGCTGCTGCGCCGGGAACTAGGCCGGCGGCTGCACCTGCACACCATTCCCAAACTGGAGTTCCGCTACGACGACGTGGTGGAGCATGGGGCGCGGCTCTCGGCGCTGATTGACGCGGCGGTTGCCGCCGATGCGGGTCGCCATCACGATGATGATGATCCGGCGCCACCCGCCGCCACCGGGAACCCGGCATGACCCGCCCCCTTCGTCGTGCAGTCAATGGATTTTTGTTGCTGGATAAGCCGATCAACTGGACCTCGAATGCCGCATTGCAGGCAGTCAAGCGGCTGTATCAGGCGGCTAAGGCCGGCCACACTGGCAGCCTCGATCCCCTGGCCAGTGGGTTGTTGCCGATCTGTCTGGGCGAAGCGACCAAGTTGTCCGGGTTCCTGCTGAATGCCGATAAAAGCTACCGGTTCACCTGCCGGCTGGGTGTCACGACGGCCACCGGCGATGCTGAAGGCGAAGTACTCGTTACCCGTCCGGTAGGAGCGTTGAGCCGCGAAGGGGTTGAGGCGGCGCTGCACCGCTTTACCGGCGTCATTCAGCAAATCCCGCCGATGTATTCCGCTCTGAAACGCCAGGGTCAGCCGTTGTACAAGCTGGCGCGCAAAGGAATTGAGGTGGAACGCGAGCCGCGAGAAGTCACGATTCATGAACTGCGGCTGCTGCGTCTGGAGGGCGAGGAACTGGACTGCGAGATGCGCTGTTCCAAGGGGACCTATGTCCGGGCGCTGGCCGCTGATTTAGGCGAGGCGCTGGGCTGCGGGGCGCATATTGCGGCTTTGCGGCGCACCGGCGTGGAACCGTATGACGCCAGTCGGATGGTGACCCAGGAAACGCTGGTCGAGCGGGCGGCGCTGGGTTTTGCGGCGCTGGATGAACTGCTGTTGCCGCTGGACAGCGCCGTCGCCCAATGGCCGGCGGTGCGGGTGCAGGCTGACAGCGCCTTCTATCTGCGCCAGGGTCAGCCGGTGCTGGTCCCGCGCGCCCCGACCCAGGGCTGGGTGCGGTTGTATCTGGGCGAACAGGAGTTTCTGGGCCTGGGCGAAATCAGCGATGATGGCCGGGTAGCGCCCCGCCGGCTGTTGGCTTGTTGATGGTCTTAACATTCCTGACCCGGTAAAATGAACGAGTGAATGACTCATTTTGGAATCTGATTGGAGTTTGATTCAATGCCCTTGAAGACTGAGCAAAAAACCCAGATTGTGCAGGATTTTCAGCGTGCGCCTGCCGATACCGGTTCGCCGGAAGTGCAAGTCGCGTTGTTGACGAACCGGATTAACGGGTTGCAACCCCATTTCGGCGTTCATAAAAAGGATCACCATTCCCGGCGCGGGCTGTTGAAAATGGTGAATCAGCGTCGCAAATTGCTGGACTACCTGAAGCGGAAGGATTTGTCGGGCTACCAAAGCCTGATTAGCCGCCTCGGCTTGCGCCGGTAAGACTTTCCATTGATCTTTTGTTGCACAGGACGCTTTCGTGACGCCTATTAAAAAAACCTTTCAGTACGGCCAGCACACCGTCACTCTCGAGACTGGCGAAATCGCCCGTCAGGCCAGCGGCGCGGTCATCGTTAATATGGCTGAGACCGTGGTGCTGGTGACGATGGTGGCCGCCCGCGAAGATGCCGGCCGCGATTTTCTGCCGATGCGGGTCGATTATCAGGAGCGCACTTACGCCGCAGGTCGAATTCCCGGCGGCTTTTTCCGCCGCGAGGGCCGGCCGTCTGAAGGCGAAACCCTGACCGCCCGGTTAATCGACCGGCCGTTGCGCCCGCTGTTTCCCGAAGGTTTCACCAACGAAATCCAGATTATTGCCACGGTGATGTCGTTGAATCCGCAGGTAGACCCGGAAATTCCGGCGCTGCTGGGCGCTTCGGCGGCGGTAGCGATGTCCGGCGTCCCGTTCAATGGCCCGATTGGCGCAGCCCGGATTGGTTATCACGACGGTCAGTATCTGCTGAATCCGACCCGCCGCGAGTTGAAAACTTCGCAACTGGATTTAGTGGTCGCCGGAACCGGACACGCAGTGCTGATGGTGGAATCCGAAGCTGACGGCCTGTCCGAAGAGGTGATGCTGGGCGCGGTGATGTTCGGCCACGAACAGATGCAGCTCGCGATTCAGGCGATTCGCGAGCTGGCGGTGGAGGCTGGGGTGCAGCCCTGGGACTGGCAAGCGCCGGCGGCGGACGCTACTTTGGCCCACGCAGTGCGCGCCGCCGCCGAGGCGGATCTGACCGAGGCCTACCAAATTGTCGACAAGCTGGCCCGGCAACAGCGGGTCCGCGAGGTTCGGCTGCAAACCGTCGCGCAAGTGACCGCGCAGGCCCCGGAACGTTGGACCGGATTGGTGATTGAAACCGCTTTCGCCACGCTGGAAAGCGAAATCGTCCGGGGGCGGGTGCTGGCCGGTCAGCCGCGCATTGATGGGCGCGATACCCGCACGGTGCGCCCGATTACGGTGCGCACCGGCGTATTGCCGCGCACTCATGGCTCGGCGCTGTTCACCCGCGGCGAGACTCAGGCGCTGGTGGTGACCACCCTCGGCACTGACCGCGACGCCCAGATTATCGACGCCATTGAAGGCGAGTACCGCCAGCCGTTTATGTTGCACTACAACTTCCCGCCCTATTCGGTGGGTGAGATCGGCCAGGTCGGCAGTCCCAAGCGCCGCGAAATCGGCCATGGCCGGCTAGCCAAGCGTGGGGTGCAGGCGATCATGCCCAAGCCCGACCAGTTCCCGTACACGGTGCGGCTGGTGTCGGAGATCACCGAATCCAACGGTTCCAGTTCGATGGCCACGGTGTGCGGGGCCAGTCTGGCGCTGATGGACGCCGGCGTGCCGATCAAGGCGCCGGTGGCCGGGATTGCGATGGGGCTGATCAAGGAAGGCGAGCGGTTTGCGGTGCTGACCGACATCATCGGCGATGAAGATCATCTCGGCGATATGGATTTCAAGGTGGCCGGCACTGCGACCGGCATCACCGCGCTGCAAATGGATATCAAGATCGACGGCATTACCCGCGAGATCATGGAGCAGGCGCTGGCCCAGGCGCGGGAAGGCCGGCTGCACATTCTCGGCAAGATGAGCGGAGCCATCACCGAATCGCGGGCGGAACTGTCCGAGTTTGCGCCGCGTTACACCACCATGCGGATCAACCCGGAGAAAATTCGCGATGTGATCGGCAAGGGCGGCGTTACCATCCGTTCGATCACCGAGGAAACCGGCGCGACCATTGATATTACCGATGATGGCGTGATCAAGATTGCCTCGGTGAACAAGATCGCTGGCGACGATGCCCGCCGTCGCATCGAGCAACTGACCTCCGATGTCGAATCCGGCCAGGTCTATGAAGGCAAAGTCGTGCGGCTGATGGACTTCGGCGCATTCGTGGCGATTATGCCAGGCCGCGACGGGATGGTGCACATCTCGCAGATTTGCGAGGAGCGGGTGCAGGCCGTCAGCGACAAGCTGAAGGTCGGCGATGTGGTCAAGGTGCGGGTGATGGAAGTGGACAAGCAGGGCCGGATCCGCCTGACCATGAAGGGTCTCTGAGTTCAGAGCCGGAGCGGTCATGCTGGTTTGCCTTGGCGTTGCCGCTTCGCGTATAGTTTCAATTCTTGCCGCCAGGGACCGGGCGGTGTTTTGGAGAGGTGGCCGAGCGGTCGAAGGCGCAGCACTGGAAATGCTGTTTAGGGGTGACTCTAACGAGGGTTCGAATCCCTCTCTCTCCGCCAGTTTCAATGGTGACCCGGATCAGTCCCCTCGCGACGACAAGCTGTGAACCCCGTCAGGCCCGGAAGGGAGCAGCGGCAGCAGTAGCATCGGGCGCCGGGGTGTGGCGGGTCAGGGTCGCCACCCTCTTTGACGAAAGGCTAAAGGCTAAAGGTTAAAGGCTGAAGGATCGTGGCCTTGCCGCCGCCAAGGGGTCGTTATGAGTTATCAGGTTTTGGCCCGCAAATGGCGGCCGCGCACGTTTCACCAGTTGGCCGGCCAGGAACACGTCGTCCGCGCCCTGACCAACGCCCTCGATCAGCAGCGCCTGCATCACGCCTTCCTGTTTACTGGTACGCGCGGGGTCGGCAAAACCACCATCGCCCGGATCTTCGCCAAGTCGCTGAATTGCGAAACCGGCGTATCTTCCAAACCCTGCGGCGAATGCTCGGCTTGTGTCGAGATCGATGCCGGGCGGTTCGTAGATTTGATCGAGGTGGATGCCGCGTCCCGCACGGGTGTGGACGATACCCGGGAACTGCTGGAAAACGTCCAGTACGCGCCCAGCCGGGGCCGCTTCAAGGTCTATCTGATCGACGAAGTCCACATGTTTTCCCGCAACAGCTTCAACGCGCTGTTGAAAACCCTCGAAGAACCGCCGCCACACGTCAAGTTCCTGCTGGCGACCACCGATCCGCAAAAACTCCCGGTCACCGTCCTGTCGCGCTGTCTTCAGTTTAACCTCAAGCGCTTGCCCACCAGTCTCATCGCCGGATACCTGAATCAGGTGCTGGAGCGGGAGGTGATTGCCCGCGAAGAGGAGGCAGTGCGGCTGATCGCCCGCGCCGGCGACGGCAGTATGCGCGATGCGCTCAGTCTGCTGGATCAGGCGATTGCTTTCGGCGGCGGGCGGGTGGAGGCGGCGGCGGTCAGCGCCATGCTCGGGAGTATTGACCGGCGGCGGGTGGTCGGGCTGCTCGAAGCGCTGGTGGCCAATGATGCGCCGACGCTGTTGCAGCGGGTGGCGGAACTGGACGAGCTGTCTCCCGACTATGCGGCGGTGCTGGCGGCCTTGCTGTTATTGCTGCAACAGGTGGCGCTGGCGCAGATGGCGCCCGAAGCAGCGCTGGATGAGGATCTGGCCGATCCCGAAGATCTGCGCCGGCTGGCCGGGGTGTTGCCGCCGGAAGATGTGCAACTGTTCTACCAGATCGCGCTGCTGGGCCGGCGCGATTTGCCGTTGAATCCGGATGCGCGCGGCGGCTTTGAGATGGCGTTGCTGCGGATGCTGTGCTTCCGTCCGGCGACCGTTGATGCCGCGGCAAGGACGCCGGTAGCGGTGGCTGCGCCGCATTCATCCGTCGTCGCTACCCTGCGCCCGGTTCCAGCGCCGGCCGCGCCCATAGTAGCCCCGGTTCCGCTGGTGCAGCCAACTTCGGAGTGGGGGGCGCTGGTGGCGCAGCTGTCGCTGGTCGGCATTCCTAAACAGGTGGCGATGAATTGCGTCCTGACCGGGTGGGACGGCGATACATTCCTGCTGACCCTGGAGCCGGGTCATGCCCAGATGCTCACCAAAACGGTTGAGGATCGGATCCGGGCCGCGTTGGAACAGCACCTTGGTAAACCGGTCAACCTGAAATTCCAGACTGGCGCGGTCACGGCGGCCACCCCGGCCAGCCAGCAGAAGCAGCAGCAGGCCGATCGGCGGCAGGCAGTATCCGAGCAGGCCGTTCAGGATCCCTATGTACGGGAAATGCAGGACACGTTTGGCGCACAGATCGTGGCGATTCATCCGCTTGATGATGCGGATCAGTCATAAGTTAATGAATTGAATATGGGAGAACGCGAATGAAAGGCGGTTTGGGCAACATCATGAAGCAAGCGCAGAAGATGCAGGAGAACCTGCAAAAGGCGCAGGCCGAAATTGCGGCGATGGAAATCGGCGGTGAATCCGGCGGCGGGCTGGTCAAAGTCACGATCACCGGACGCTATGAAGTGCAGCGGATCAGCATTGATGACAGCCTGGTGGGCGATGACAAGGACATGCTGGAAGATCTGGTCGCCGCCGCCTTTAACGATGCCGTTCGCAAGGTCGAGCGCACCATGCAGGAGAAAATGGGTGGGTTGACCTCCGGCATGGGTTTACCGCCCGGGATGCTGGGCGATTTCAAAATGCCATTTTGATCGATAGGCATGGCCGCTTCGCCGTTGCTAAACCAGTTGATGACGGCGCTGCGCTGTCTGCCCGGCGTAGGGCCAAAATCGGCGCAGCGGATGGCCTTGCATGTGCTGGAACGGAACCGCGACGGTGGGCAACGGCTGGCGGCGGCTTTGCAGGCGGCGCTGGAGGGCATTGGTCATTGTCGGAGTTGCCGCGATTTGAGCGAGACCGAGTTCTGTCCGGTCTGCGCCAATCCGCATCGGGATCGGTCGTTGCTCTGCGTGATTGAAACGCCGGCGGACGTGCTGGCGGTCGAGCAGGCAACCGGCTTTCAGGGCGTCTATTTCGTACTGATGGGGCATTTATCGCCGCTGGACGGGATTGGCCCGGCGGAACTGGGCTTGGCGACGCTGGAGGCGCGACTGGCTGAAGGGGAAATCCGCGAGATCATTCTTGCCACCAATCCAACTGTGGAAGGTGAGGCGACCGCGTATTATATCGCTGAACTGGCGCGTGAGCATGCGATCCGCACCACGCGCATCGCCCACGGAGTGCCGCTGGGCGGAGAACTGGATTCAGTGGATGGTGGCACTCTGGCGCATGCTTTTGCGGGGCGGCGGGACTGGTGAGAGGCCGTTGGGTAACCTCGAAATCCGTGTTCATGCAGTTAATGCTGACTTTGCTCACCCCTCCGTAAGATTTTGATTATTTTCGCGTTAATTTTCATGCCAACAAAGGTTGCAAAACACAATAAATTTAAAAATCAATATGTTATTTGAGAGGAGGTACGCAATCACGGT
>JADLEK010000047.1 GCA_020846135.1 Gammaproteobacteria bacterium | reverse complement strand
TTCCCCCTGGCGGCCTTCGCGTGCGGGAACCACTCGACCCCTTCCCGAACTCGACCGTGAAACCGCACCGCGCCAATGATCGTGTGAGAGTACTCATGCTAAAGTAGGTCACCGCCAGGGTTTTAATGCCAAAACCAACCTCCGGCAGCGGAGGTTGGTTTTTTTATTACCCCGAATAAAACCTCATCCAAGTGGATAGATCTGTCGTCTGTCTGGTGTTCCAACCCAATGTCCTTTCGAACCAATGTCCTTTCGAATTTTTCGCAAGCCACTATTGGCGGCTGATCGACCATGATCCCATCTCTGCCCCCTTGGCATCCCTCGCCCTATCTCCTGCTGGTGCTGACCACGCTGTTCTGGTCCGGCAACTTTGTACTGGGCCGGGCGGTGCATACCGTCTTCACCCCCTTCACCCTGTCCTTCTGGCGCTGGGCAGTGGCGCTGGTCATCCTGCTGCCGTTCGTAGCGACTTCGCTGCGGGGACAAGCGCCGCTGGTGCGCCGGCGCTGGCCGATTTTGTTGTTGCTCAGCGTGCTGGGCGTCGTCAACTTCAATACTTTTGTTTATATCGGACTGCAAACGACGACCGCCACCAACGCCGTGATCATGTTGTCGGTCACTCCGGTGCTGATTGTGGCGCTGTCCTTTCTGTTGTTGCGTCAGACCGTGACCGGCTGGCAGGCGGCGGGGATTGGCGTATCGCTGGCTGGGGTCCTGTTCATTGTTAGCCGAGGCAACCTTGAGGCGCTGCTGGCGCGGCAGTTCAATCCCGGCGATTTATGGATTCTGGCGGCGGTGTTCAGTTGGGCGCTGTATTCGGTATGCCTGCGCTGGCGACCGGCGGAACTCAAACCGCTCGCCTTTCAGGCGGCGACTATGCTGATCGGCGTGGCGCTGCTGACCCCGCTGTATGGCTGGGACCTGGCGCAGGGTCAGACCTTTGTCGTCAATGTCGCAACCGTGGCCAGCATTGGCTATCTGGCCCTGTTTCCGTCGATTCTGGCCTACATCTTCTGGAACCGGGCGGTCGCTGAACTGGGCGCTAACCGCACCGGCCAGTTTTTGCACCTGATGCCGGCCTTTGGCGCAGTGCTGTCGATGCTTTTTCTCGGCGAGCGGCTGCATGATTTTCATGGTATCGGCATCGCCCTGATCGCGACCGGCATTTATCTGGCGACGGTCCACGGTCGCCGCTCAAGCTGAACCGGTCGTTGCCTCGAATCCTGGCTATGAACGTCTTTCATCCCCGGTTCGCATTCCTTCGATCCCCCTCCCGCCGCACGGCGCTGGCCGGTGTCCTGCTGACCCTGATGATCGCTGCTTCGGTAGCGCCGGGCGTTCCGTTGCTTCCGGCGGGAGCGCTCGGTTGGATCGCTGCGCTGCTGTTGAGCGACCGATTGGGCCGGCGGCAACGGCTCCAGAGCGTCTGGCTGATCGGCCTCGGCATTGCCGGCATTGCCTGGGGCGCGTTGCGGGGTGAGATGATCAACCTGACGCAAATCCTGGCGGGCAATCAAGGCCTGGTCAGTCTGCTGGCTGCAGTGTCGTTCCTGCGGCTGGTCACACGCCCTGAAGCCGCTTCTGACAATGCGCCACTGCCTCGTGGGCAGAAGGCGCTTTGGCGGACCCTGATTGGCGTCCATCTATTCGGAGCGGTGATCAATCTGTCGACCGTGGTCATTCTCGGCGACCGGATGGCGACGCGCGGCCGGCTGGGCAAACGCCGGGCGTTGGCGCTCAGCCGGGGTTTTGCCGCTGCCGCATTCTGGTCACCGTTCTTCTCGGCCATGGCCGCCGCCCTGATTTACGCGCCAGGCGCGCAGTTGGGCGTCGTAGTCGTGGCTGGACTGCCGATGGCCGTGCTGTCGCTGTGGCTGACCGCCCGCGAGATTGATCCGGAAAATCCCAAGCTAGGCGCGCTATTCATCGGTTATCCCATGAATTTCGGTGCCTTATGGATTCCGGGGCTGCTGGTGGCCATTGTGCTGATCGTGCATGGGCTGATTCCGCGCTGGTCGATTCTGGCGATCATCGCCCTGAGCGCACCAGTGCTAAGTACGGTGATTCTGGTAGCCCGGGAACGGCGCGGGGCCTGGCTGTTGCTCAGAACGCATGTCGAAATTGGCTTGGCCGGGGTAGTCAATGAACTCACTCTGTTTCTGGCGGCGGGAGTGCTAGCAGCGGGTCTGATCAGCCTGACCGGACAATTTAACGGCTGGTTGCCCTTCGACCGGTTCGGGCCATCGCAAGCCGGCTTGCTCTTGACACTCATGGTGGGGATCGCGGCGCTGGGTGTCCATCCCGTCATCAGTATCGCAGTCTGCGGCGTCTGGTTGGCGCCCCTGCAGCCGGATCCCAACCTGCTGGCGATCACTCTGCTGATGGCCTGGGCCATTGGAGTGCCGGCCAATCCACTGTCTGGACTCCACCTGATGATGCAGGGCCGCTATGGGATCGATGGCTATGCGTTCCTGCGCTGGAATGCCGGCTATGTGTTGAAATGCCTAGGTGCAGCGGTCGTCCTGCTCCACCTGTATGGCTGGTTGCTGCATGTTCCAGCTTGAGCGTCGGGATTAGATTCTGTCCTGATTCTGTCGGTCTGCCGGTTGAAGCTGGTGACGGTTGGCGTGAAAAAAGCCGGATGGGTGAATCAATAACTATTGGCCGGGGGAGACGCGGGCGGCTGGTTACAGGCGGGGATAAACAGCCTCTAGGGATTGCTGAAAATCAGCCGCTCGCTGGAATCGCCGCTCCACGGGTTTGCTGATCGGTTACCATGAAGTTCTCCAGCCGGTTGCTGCGCAAGGGAACCTTGATCCCGGAGACGCGCCTTGTCTTCCAGCGTTGGCGGGACGATCAGCCAGTTGCAGTCAATATCCAGGCAGCGCTGGCGGATAACCCAACCGGCGCCCGGCAACTCAGCGCCTATCACGATAGGCCCTACGTCCTGTTCCAGTGCCCGCCTGATCAGGAATTTCCTCTTCGCCAGGAACTGGCCCTGCTGCGTACCCGCCTTGAACAGGCCGGCAAGCGCATCACCCTCATTATCATTGGCCGAATGCTTGACCGCTGCGCTTGGACGCCGAGGATATGACCGCCGACATCAACCGGAATATCGAGGAAGTCATCAAGGTTGATCAGACCGATGAGTACATCCTCGAACAAGAGTTGCGTGAGTATGTGGTCACGCCCACCATTAAAAAACGCTTGCAGGAAATTTTGGAGCGTTACCAGGAAACCCTGAATAAGCCGCATGAGAGGATCGGGATCTGGGTTTCGGGATTTTTCGGGTCCGGCAAATCGAGCTTTGCCAAATACCTGGTGTTGCTCAATCGCCTCATTCTCGGCCAACATGCCACCGATCTGCTCATCCAGCGCGTCATCCAGCGCGCCCTGACCCCAAAATTCAGGTTCTGCTACGAGCTATCAACGAACAAATCCCTACCGAGGCGGTGATCTTCAATACCAGCCGGTTGGAGCCTTGGCGCGGCTGGATCAGATTTACGATCTGGTTGCCAACAGGATGTCTTCCGACAGCGCTTTGAGGTGGTGGTGATGAATCCGCCGTTCGGGGAATCGGCCAAGGAGGCTAAGACCTATCTGGCCCGCGCTTATCCCGACTCCAAGAATGATCTGAATGATCTGCTGGCGGCGTTTGTTGAGCGCGGTCTGGAGTGGTTACAGCTGGGTGGGATGCTGGGAGCGATTACCTCGCGCACCGGGTTCTTTCTATCCAGCTACCAGCAGTGGTGGGAACAGCAGGTGTTGGACGTGACCGAACCGGTAGTGTTCGCTGATTTGGCCGTGCCTGTCACCAATCAGTCCTGAAACGACAAAAGGCTTGGGAATATTTTCCCAAGCCTTTGTTTTATCTGGCGCGCCCGGAGAGATTCGAACTCCCGACCCCTTGGTTCGTAGCCAAGTACTCTATCCAACTGAGCTACGGGCGCATTTAAGGAAACCGCGTACTTCACAGATCACATTGGCGGAGAGAGAGGGATTCGAACCCTCGATGGAGTTTTAAGCCCCATACTCCCTTAGCAGGGGAGCGCCTTCAGCCGCTCGGCCATCTCTCCGGAAATGCCCGAAACAAGAGCATTGCAAGCTGCTAAGGATACCGCCTGAATCGGTCGGGGTAAAGCCCTGGTACTCCGAACTGCCTCAATTGAGGTCGGACCGGGTGGGCCGGATCAGCAGAGCGCACTCGCCCGACCGGTCCTTACTGCGCATTGCCCAAACGTCGCAGATCAATCGCACGGTTCTGATCATCCACCCGCAACGCGAATAAACCCTCGATCCCGAGGTGGGTGATATGCGATCGGAGCAGGCGGGCCGGGAAGCAGATCCACAGCTCTTCTACGTCCACCGCCTGGACGGTGTCGATAGCACCCTGATAGTAGGCCAGCGCCTGGTTGGCGGGTAACCGGATAATGAAGCGGTATTCACGCATGAGTCAGCTACTGCGATCGAAAATTCAAGAGAGCCGGTTCTCTGCGGAACTTCGGCAAGATCAGGTCAAATTACTTGACCCAGCGATGGCCGGCTAGTTTACTGAATTGAATCAGTTCTGTCGGAACAGGCCAGCGCGGAGGACTTTCATGCAAAGCGGCGAGCGGATCACGATTAACGACCGGGGCTACCGGCTGGAGACCGTGCTGTCGACCGGAGCGGGCAACTACGGCCAGGTTTGGGCGGCCACCGATGACGCTGGCCGTGCGGTAGCCCTCAAGTTTATCAACGCCGAGGCCATGGCTGAAGCCGATCCCAGTCTGCGCAGTCACTGGCGGGCGCATTTGGAGCGGGAGATCGTGTTTTTGAACGGCCTGGACGCCGATCAATCCCGCCACATCGTCGCCCTGATCGATGCCGGTCTGGTGGACGATCAGCCCGTGCTGGTTCTGGAACGCTTGCAGGCTAATCTTGGTCAATGGCTGGCCCAGCGCCGCCGGGATCGCGCGCCACCACCCGATCTGGCGCAAATTCTCGACTGGGCCGAGCAGATGCTGGACGGGCTGGAGGTGGTGCATCGCGCCGGCTTCGTCTATCGCGATCTGAAATTCAGCAACCTGCTGGTTGGCGACGACGGCGCTTTGCTCAAGCTGGCCGATTTCGGCGCACTTAAACGCGAAACCGGCGACAGCACCCGCTCATTCATCGGCACCCCCGCCACCATGGCCCCAGAACAGGCGTTGCCGGTGCGCCGGGCAGCGGACGGCGGCTGTGAATATGCGGTGGATTACCGCGCCGACTACTACGCGCTGGGCTTGCTGCTGTTTACCCTGCTCACCGGACAGCCGGCCACCGCCGCCCAGCGCCGACTTGGTCAGACGCTGGCGCTGTACGGTCAGGAAGGCGCCAGCCAGCATTGCGAGCAATGGGGCGGCCTGAGCGACGAGGAGCAGGTTCTGCTGCGCCGCGCGATCGAGTTCTGGACGGTGCCGGTTTCGACCCTCCCCGGCGGGGGTAGCGCAGCGGCGCTGACCGATCTGATTGTCCGGCTGTTGGCGCGCGATCCGGCGGACCGGGTTCAGAACAGCGCCGCGATCCGGGCGGCTTTGGCCGCAGTACACGCCGAACAGTCCCTGTTGCCCGTGATCCCCCCGGAACCGGTGGTTGCGGACATCGCCCTGGATTGGACACCACCGCCGGCTCGCCTACCACGTCGGACTGGCGCAGCGACCCACCCTTCACCCCGGTTGCGCCGCAGCGCCGGACTGGCCAGTCTGCTGGCCCTGGCGGGCGCGGTAGCCTGGGCCATCGTCCAGCCTGGCGCACTTTTCGACCAGCCAAATGCGCCGCCGGTGGCCGTGGTTACGGCGATTGCGCCTGCCCTGCCGGATGCTTCTACCGCCTCCCCACCGCCGCCCGCTGAATCGCCGGCAGCCATGGTTCAGACGCCGCTGCCTGAGCCTCCTGCTGCATGGGAACCACCCCAGGCGGAACCATCAACCGCCAGCGCGGCGATCACCCCGGAACCGGAGCCGGAACCCGCAATAGTAGCGGCTCCGCCTCCAGCTCCAGCTCCTGCTCCTGCGGCTATCCGGGCCACTGAACCGGCGATTGCTGATGCGCCCGCGCCCGTTGCCCCGGAATCCGTTGCGCCTGCCGAGATCGCTGCTCCGTCGGTTGCGGAACCGGTTATGCACAAACCGCCGCCCAAACCGGCGCGCGCGAAGTCAGCTCAAAAAACCGTCAAGACTCCGCCGTCTTCCGTCGAACCGGTTGAGAAAACAACCAAGGCCGGGAAACCCGTGATTGAACCGGTTGAGAAAGCGGCTAAGGCCGGGAAGCGGCCCGCGCCTCTGGTGGCAAAACCAGCGGCAAAATCGCCCGATCCTGTCACGGAAATTGCTCGCAAGTCCTTGCCCGTGGTCAAGGCTGCGCCTGCGACCCGCCCGGGTAAAACCCCGGTTCGAGTCACCCGCGTTTCCCGGACGCCGGCTCAGACTGTCGCCCGTCCAGCCACGCTGCCCGATCGCCCGAATGTTGGCTCTGAACGGTCAGCGCACTCCGGAGCGCAGTCCTCTTCGCCGCCACCGGCTTTGCCGCCAATCAAACTGGAAAGCCGTCCGCAACCGCCGCCGATTCGCCTAGTGAGCCGATCTGAACCCGCACCTGCACGTCTGCCGCCGCCGGCAGTTACTCCTACCCCGGTGCAATCGACACCAAACCGGAATGCACGGCCACCGGTCCGCACCACCGATCCAGTCGCGCAATTTCGCGAAGACGCCAACCGCGCCGCTGCGGATCTCCGGCGCGAAGCGGAGGCGGTTGGCAACTGGGCCAGCAACACCGGCAAGGAAATTCAGCGCGGGCTGGCCAGCGCCAACCGGGCGGTTAACCAGTTCACCGGGAATTGTGGTCCGGGCAATGAGTGCAACCGCAGTTCGCGGGTTGAACGCCGCGACCGCTGGTCCAGCCGCAAGGTGGGAGCCGTCTCCCAGCGCCCGTCGTCGTCGCCGGATGATGAGGAAGCCGGATTTGTCGAACCGCCGCCACCGTCGCAGTACTACTACCGCTGAAGTTCAACCTCTTCGTCATTCCCACTTTCGCGAGTATGACGAATTTTAGGGAGTGGGCGAAAGTTCTGTAGATTTGCAGTGAACCGCGCTACTTCCCCACCCGCAGCAACCCACCCAGACCGTGCTGTTCCAGACAGGCATTGGCGCAGTCGCGGATCGCGGCAGCGGTATTCAGAGTCAGCGCCTCGGCCAGCGTCTCCTGGGCGACATCGTAGCGAAGAGTGCGAATCAGCCATTTGATTTTCAGCAGGCTGCCCAGATTCATGCTCAGGCTGTCCACGCCCATCGCCAGCAACAGCAGGGCCGCCGCTGGGTCGCCGGCCATTTCGCCGCAGACGCTGATCGGTTTGCCGACGGCCTGGACCCGCTGGATGACCTGCCGGATCGCCATCAGCACCGCCGGATGCAGCGAATCGTACAGCTTGGCCACCCGGTCGTTATTGCGATCCACCGCCAGCAGATATTGGGTCAGATCGTTGCTGCCAATCGAGGCGAAATCGACCATCTGAATCAGCGCATCGATCTGATAAACCGCCGACGGCACCTCGACCATGATCCCGACCCGGGGCGTCTGCGCCGCCAACCCATCCTCCAGCAATTCCAGCTGGGCGCAGCGCAACAACTCCAACGCTTCGCTCAACTCCCCGACGCTGCCAATCATCGGCAACAGAATCGCCAGATTGGGATAATCAGCCCCGGCCCGCAGCATGGCCCGCAACTGGGTTTTGAACAGGTCCGGCTGATCCAGACTGATGCGGATGCCGCGCCAGCCCAGAAACGGGTTCTGCTCGCGGATCGGGAAATAGGGCAAGGGCTTGTCGCCGCCGATGTCCAGGGTCCGCAATACCACCGGATATGGTTCCATAATCCGCAACACCCGGCTGTAGAGGGTGGTCTGCTCGTCCTCGCCGGGAAAGTGGTCGCGCAGGAAAAAGTGCAGTTCCGAGCGGTACAGCCCCACGCCTTGCACCCCGCTGTTGCGGGCGGCGGCGATGTCGGCGAACAGCCCGGAGTTGGCGTGCAGCTCCACCGTCCGTCCGTCCGGGGTTTCGGCGGGCAGATCGCGCAGGTGCTGTAATCCCTGCGCCAGCTCGGCCTCTTCGGCCATCAGCTTCTCGTATTCCTGCCGCAATGCCGGGCTGGGCTGGATACAGACCCGCATCGTGTAGCCGTCGACTGCGATCTCGCGACCGTTCAGCCGGCCCGGCGGCAGGTTGCTGACTCCGAACACTGCGGGAATCCCCAGTCCCCGCGCCAGCAACGCCAAATGGGAAGCGCCGGTGCCGCGTACTGACACCAAGCCTTTGAGCTTTTCCGGCGGTACGTCCAGAAATTGCGAAACGCTGACTTCCTCGCCCATCAGGATGGTGTGATCGGGATAAGCGCGCTGGCCCACCTGTTCTTCCTGCAGGCGATTCATCAGCCGCTGGCCCAGATCGAGAATATCGGCGGCCCGTTCCCGCAAGTAGGGATCGTCCATCTCGGTGAAGATGTTGGCGTATTCCAGCACGGTGGCCCGTAATGCGCCCGGCGCCCAGTTTCCGGCGTAAATCCGCTCCAGGGTGCCATTGACCAGGCTGTCGCTGCCCAGCAGCAGGGCGTAGGCGTCGAACAGCGCCCGGTCGCCGGCCGACAGCAGCAACCGCATCCGCTCACTGAGCCGGTGCAGTTCGGCCAGTTCCGCCGCAACCGCTTGCCGGAACCGCGACGCTTCGATTTCCGGATCGGCAATATCCTGATCCGGAACCCGCTCCAGCGCCGCCGACGGAAACACCACCACGGCTTCGCCCAGCGCCACGCCGGGAGCGCTGGACACCCCCTCCAGAAATAGGGTTTCGGTCGCGGGGCCGTCATCGATCCGGGCCAGCGCCTGCCGGATTTCGGCCTGAGTGATGCTGCCGGCCAGTTGCGCCGCCAGCGTCACCAGAAAGGCTTCTTCATCGTCGCTGTACTTGCGCTGGTCGCGCTGCTGCGCCGCCAGCACGCCCAACACCTTGCGCCGGCGCAGGATCGGCGCGCCGACAAAACCGTGGAACGGCGCTTCGCCAGTCGCAGCGATATAGCGGAACGCGGGATGAGCCGGCGCATCGTCGATATTGACCGGCTCCGCCCGGCTGGCGACCAGTCCGATCAGTCCCTGGCCGACTTTCAGTCGCACTTGGCCGACTGCGCCAGTGCGCAGACCATCGGTCGCCATCAGCACATGCTCGCCCCGGACCGGATCGGTCATGTATACCGAGCAGACATCGGTATGCAGCGCGGCCTTGACTTCGGCCACAATGAGATGGAGAGCCTCGTTCAGATCGCGGGCAGCGTTGATGTCTTCAACGATGCGGCGCAGGGTATCCAGCATGGAACGATCCTCCACAGGCAGGCGACGCAGCGGGCGCGGTCAGCGTCGGGCCGCGTGGCGTGAATCCGGCGCTGCCGGGAACGGCGAACGAATCTCCTCGCAGGAAACGACAGTGACTGGCGATAACCCAACCGGCGCTGAATCGGGCGCTGCCCGCCGCGCCGCCACCACCCGATGAGTGATAACCGGGTTACGGCCCACCGCCGCCGGGCGCAACGGCAGGATGGTCAGCGGTTTGCTAACCGCGGTCCGGTCCGGTTCATGGCGCAAACCGGACTCTTCTTCGACTGGATGGCGCAGCAGGGCGGCTGTGTCTACCGGGGGGCGACCGGGACGCACCAGCGGCGCGAGTTCGCGCAGCGCCCGCCAATAGACATGGCGCTTGAACGGCACGACCGCGCGTAATGGATACCAGTAATCCACCCATTGCCAGTGATCGAATTCCGGGCGCTCGGATGAGTCGAGCTGCACCGCCTCTTCGCCGCTCATCATCCGCAGCAGGAACCAGACCTGTTTCTGGCCGATGCAGGCCGGTCGGTCGCTACAACAGGGTCGGATCAATCGCCGGGGCAGGCGATAGCGCAGCCAGCCCCGGGTGCTGCCGATCACCTGGACATGGCTAGGCCCCAGGCCGATTTCCTCAGCCAGCTCACGAAACATGGCCTGTTCGGGCGATTCATCCCAGCGAATGCCGCCTTGGGGAAACTGCCAGGAGTGCTGGCCAATCCGTTTTGCCCAAAACAACTGTCCTTCGGTATTACACAGGATGATGCCGACGTTGGGCCGATACCCCTCCGAATCGATCACGGTGAAATCAATACGCTGCAATGGAATGTTCATATCATTTTTCCATAACCCGGCGCTTTTCGCCATTGGCAAGGCCCGGACAGACGCTTTGCAACCGGCTATGATCAAGACCATACCGCCCTTTCCCGAACGTCCATAGGAGTGATCCGCGATGCGCCGCCTGCTGTTTCTCCTGTTGTTGCTGCCGGCGCTGTTGCTGTCGGGCAGCGCTTTTGCTTTCGACGATCCGGCGCTGGCGACCCCGGCAGCCCAGTATCTGCAATTGATCCGCGATGGTCGCGATCCCGCCGGCCAGCCCGCCGCAACCCTGATTCAGCAAGCCGAGCAGCAGGCGCGGCAAAAGAACTGGACCGCAGCGATCGCCGCCTACGAGACCGCCATTGCCGCCGCCGGTCAGACTGCGACCTGGCTGGCGCTGAGTCAGGTCTGGCAGACCCAGACCGAGCAGCAGAAGCAGGCGGATAATTCCGAAGCGGCAACCCGTTCTCAGGATCGCGCCCGGCAAGCGGCCTGGAATGCGGTTCAAACAGCCCGCGTCCCGTTTGAACGCGCCCGCGCCCTGTTTCGGCTGGGTGATCTGTATGACCGTGCCAAGGAGCCAAAACTCACTATCGCCGCCTGGCGCGAGGCGCTGGATCTGGAGGACAACCCGCGCATCGCCAAGCGCTATCAGGAGTTGGCCGAGGCTAATGCGTTCCAGATCAAGGGCGTCGAAGTGGAATCTGACAGCGCGACTCCGAATATCTGCCTGAAATTCTCCGATGATCTGGACAAGGATCGGCAACTGCATTATGAGGATTATCTGGTCATTCAGCCGACCGTGGCGATGACGGTCAGCGCCCGGGAGCGGCAGCTGTGCATCGAGGGCGTCCGCCACGGCCAGAGTTATACGATCAAGGCCCGCCCCGGCATTCCCTCGGCGGCGGGCGAGAAAACCCGCGCCGCTCAGGAGTTCACCGCCAAGATTGAGGATCGCAAGCCGACCCTCGGTTTTCGCGGCGCAACTTATGTGTTGCCCAAAGCCGGCGGTCAGCAACTGCCCTTGACCAGCGTTAATCTGGACGCGGCGCGGGTGCGGCTGTTTCGGATCAACGACCGGAATTTGTTGCAGCAAATTGAAAATAAACGGATTACCAATCTGCTGGATGGCTACGATCTCAATGTCATCGCCGACCGCTCCGGGGAACAGCTCTGGAACGGAACCCTGACCCTGGCGACCGGCGAGCCGAATCAGGAGGTGACGACCGCCATTCCGATTAACGAGGTGCTGCGCGACCCGCAGCCGGGTATCTACATCGTTGCCGCCGAACCGCTCAAGCAGGACCCGGAAAGCTACGAAAACCGGGCCACGCAATGGCTGGTGATTTCCGACTTCGGGCTGTTCACGATGCGCGGCAATGACGGGCTGCATGTGTTTGTCCGTTCGCTGGGAACTGCCCAGCCGCTGGCCGGGGTGGAATTGCAACTTTATGCCCGCAATAACAGCGAACTGGGCAAGGCGACCACCGACCGGCAAGGCTATGTCCGCTTCGATCCGGGCCTGTTGCGCGGCGCGGGCGGGCGAGAACCGGCGGCGCTGATGGCGTTCGGCAACGGCGATTACAACTTTCTCGATCTGACCAAGCCGGCCTTCGATCTCAGCGACCGGGGTGTTGACGGGCGGGCCGCGCCGGGCGCGGTCGATGCGTTTATTTACACCGAGCGCGGCATCTATCGGCCCGGGGAGACCGTGGAATTGATGGCGCTGGCCCGCGACAGCCGGGGCTATGCCCAGCCGGACGCACCGCTGATTCTGAAAGTGTTCCGCCCGGACGAAGTCGAAACCGCGCAACTGCGCCCGACCAATCCGGCGCTGGGCGGCTATCACGCGCAATTACCGCTGGCCCTGAACGCCCGAACCGGCAACTGGACGGTCAAGGCCTACACCGATCCCAAGGGCGAGCCGGTCGGGCAGGTCAGTTTTCAGGTCGAAGACTTCGTGCCGCAGCGGCTGAAACTGGAGTTGAGTTCCGCCGCCCCGGTGCTGAAACCGGGCGAGCCGGCCCAGGTGGATATCAACGGCCGGTTCCTGTACGGCGCGCCGGCGGCCAACCTGAAAGCCGAGGCCGAGGTGACGCTGCGTGAGGATCCGAATCCCTATCCGGCCTTCCCCGGCTATCGGTTCGGGCTGGCGCAGGATAACTGGACCGCGCAACGCTTCGCGATGGCGCTGGCCGGCACCGATGACCAGGGCAAGGCGCAGGCGCAAATCACCCTGGCGGACATCCCGGATACGACCAAGCCGTTGCAGGCGCGGATTCGGGTGTCGCTGTTTGAGCCAGGCGGGCGACCGGTGACCCGCAGTCTGAATCTGCCCTACCGCACTCAGCCGTTTGCGATTGGCATCAAGCCCCGGTTCAGCGATGACGGGGTGCGCACCGGCCAGGAAGCCGGTTTCGACGTGATCGCGCTCGATCCGCTGGGTCAGCCGCAGGCCAAAGCCGGGCTACGGGCGGAACTGGTGCGCGAGGACTATCAGTATTACTGGTATCACGACGATGGGCGCTGGAACTACAAAATGGTGATCCGCGACAGCGCCCCCGTGTCGAGTCAGACTCTGAATCTGGTCGCCGGGCAACCGGGACTGGTCGCGCAACGCAGTCTCGATTGGGGCCATTACCGGCTGGATGTCATCGATCCAGCGACCGGCGTCGCTTCCAGCGTTCGCTTTACCGCCGGCTGGTTTGAAAGTCCCAGCGAAGGAGATACCCCGGATCAGTTGAAAGTCACCCTGGACAAGCCACGCTATGAGGCAGGCGAAACCGCCAAAGTCTTCGTCCGCCCGCCGTTTGCCGGCGAAGTGTTGCTGAACGTGGTCGGCGACCGGCTGTGGCTGAGCAAGACGGTCAGCGCCACGCAGGAGGGGACTACGGTGGAAATCCCGATCCCGGCGGAATGGGGACCGGGGGTTTACATCACCGCGACCGCGTTCCGGGTTCCGACCCCGGCCAAAGGCGAACCGGGCGCGGCAGACAGCACCCCGCAACGCGGGCCAGGCCGGGCGATTGGGCTGGTCTGGGCCAGTCTCGATCCCGCGCCGCGCACTTTGACGATTGCCTTGAACGCGCCGGCGGAATGGAAACCCCGCCAGACCGTGGAATTGCCGATCAGCGTGACCGGTCTTGAATCCGGCCAGCCGGCTTATCTGACGGTGGCGGCGGTTGATGAGGGTGTGCTGCAACTGACCGACTTCCTCACCCCTGATCCGGTGAAATATCTGCTTGGCAAGCGCCGACTGGGGATGCAACTGCTGGATTTGTACGGCAAGCTGATTGAAACCGGCGGACGGCCGGGCCAGCTCAAGGTGGGCGGCGATGCCGACTCCCGGCAACTGGACGGGTCCGGGGTACGCACGGTGAAAACTTTGGCGCTGTTCTCCGGGCCGGTCACGCTGGATAGCAACGGCCAAGCCAAAATTCCATTGACCTTGCCGGATTTCAACGGCCAGGTGCGGATCATGGTGGTCGCCTGGGATCGCAACCGGGTTGGCAAAGCCGAGGCTGCGCCGCTGGTGCGCGATCCGCTGATCGCCCGGGTCTATTTGCCCCGGTTCCTGGCCCCGGAGGATGACAGCCGGGTGACGGTCACGGTGCAAAATCTCAACGCCCCGCCCGGCGATTATCGCCTGCGCCTGACTGCTGACGGTGCGGCGGCGATCAGCGAATCAGCGGAATGGACCTTCACTGTGGCTGATTCTGCGGTGCAAAACCGCGATAGCCGGATATTCACCCTGCGCGGATTGAAACCCGGCGTCAGTCAAGTGCGGTTGCATCTGGATGGGCCTAATGGCTTCCAACTGGTGCGGGAGTCGGAAATCGGGGTGCGTCCGGCCCAGACCATCGCGACCCACCGTACCGCCCGGCGGCTCCATCCCGGCGAATCGTTGCGGGTCGGTAGCGAATTACTGGGTGAATACCTGCCCGGCACTGGTCAGGCCAGGCTGAGTTTCAGCAGCCGACCCAATCTCAACGTCCCGGAACTGCTGGCCGAACTGGATCGCTATCCCTACGGCTGTCTGGAGCAAACCACCAGCCGCGCCCTGCCGTTGCTGTACTTCAATCAGGTCGCGCAAGCCTGGGTTGGGCAAAAAGCGACGGAAGCCGGGTTGCGGGTGCGGGTGCAGGAAGCGATCCAGCGGATTCTGACCTTGCAGGACGCCGGCGGCGGGTTTGGCTTGTGGAATGCCGATAGCAAGGTGGAGGACTGGCTGTCGGCTTATGCGATGGACTTTCTGGTGCGCGCCCGGCAGGAGCAGTATCTGGTGCCGGAAACCGCCTATCAGCACGGCCTGAAATATTTGCAGGAGCAACTGAATACCGATGCGTTCGATGAAAAGGACCTCAGTTGGCGGGCTTATGACCTGTATGTGCTGGCGCGGGCGCAAAAAGCGGCGATTGGCGATCTGCGTTATCTGCATGACAACTACCTGCAGAAGCTGCCGACCGCGCTGGCTCAGGCGCAACTGGGCGCGGCGCTGGCCCGCTATGGCGAACTGGAGCGGGCCAAACTGGCGCTTACCGCTGCGTTGAATCGCACCCAACGGGCGGCGGTGTATGACTACGGCACCCCGTTGCGCGACCGGGCGGCATTGCTGGCGCTGCTGGCGGAGAGCGGGCTGTTGGCGGAACAGATTCCCCTGCTGGCCGAACAGATCGCCGCCGAATACAACCAGCGCCGCTACGCCAGCACGCAGGAGCAGGCCTGGCTGTTGCTGGCGGCCCATGCGCTGCTCAAACAGGCCGGGTCGTTACGCCTGACGGTGGACGGACAGGCAACCACCGCCGATCCGTTCTACCTGGCCCCGACTGCGGAACAACTGGCGAAGGCGCTGACCGTGGTCAATCAGGGCAGCGATCCGGCCTGGTCGGCGATGACCCTGAGCGGCGTTCCAGTGGCGCAGCAACCGCCGGCGCGGGAAGGCTTCACCATCAGCCGCCGCTATTACACCCGCATGGGCAAGGAAGTCGATCCCGGCCAGATTCGCCAGAACGATCTGCTGGTGGTCGTCATCACCGGCGAGGCCCAGGGCGGCGAGTTGCAGCAGGCGCTGATTGTCGATTTGTTGCCGGCGGGGCTGGAGATCGAGAATTCGCGGCTGGCGCATAACGCCTCGACCACCGAAATTGCCTGGTTGCCGGATGTGACTGCGACCCTGAACACTGAATTCCGCGATGACCGGTTTGTCGCGGCGCTGGATATTGAAGCCGGCGCCAAGCGCAAATTCACCCTGACCTATCTGGCGCGGGCGGTGACGCCGGGTGTTTACCGGCAACCGGCGGTATTCGTGGAGGATATGTACAAACCGTGGCAGTTCGGGCGGGGGGCGATGGGCACGGTGAAGGTCGAGTGAACCGGTGGAGAATCCCCGTATGCCTCTTTCTGAATCGCCTCTGCGCATTCCCTATGGCGTCGCCGATTTTTACAAACTGCGCCGCGGGAATGAATACTACGTCGATAAAACTGCCTACCTGCCCCTGCTGGAATCGGCCGGACGGTTTCTTTTTCTGATTCGTCCGCGCCGGTTCGGCAAGAGCCTGCTGCAATCCATGATGGAGTGTTACTACGATAGCGAATGGGTCAAGCAGTCTGATGAACTGTTCGCCCACACCTGGATCGCGGAACACCCGACGCCCGAGAAAGGCCGGTATCTGGCCCTGCGGTTTGATTTCTCCATGGTCAATCTTCTCGATGGATTGGCCGACTCGTTCGATGACCATGTCCGGATTCGTCTCAACGGCTTTCTGCAACGCCATGTCGAGCGGATTCCTGCCGATCAGGCTACCGCGATTCTGGGGGAAGCCAACAGTTATCAGCGCCTGCAACGGCTATTTGCGGTACTCGCGGAACAGGGGTTATCGCTCTATCTGTTCATCGATGAATACGACAACTTTGCCAATAACCTGCTGGTCAGCCAGGGCCAGGAGGCGTATCGGGAACTGACCCACGGCGGCGGTTTTTTCAAGAGCTTTTTTGCCCTGTTGAAGGGCGCGGCCGGCAATACCCACGGCGGGCTGGCGCGGTTGTTCATCACCGGGGTCTCGCCGCTGACCATGGACGATGTCACCAGTGGTTTCAACATCGGAACCAATATCAGCCTTGATCCGGATTTTAACGGCCTGCTGGGATTCAATCATGCCGAGATGGAGACCCTGTTCCAAGCGTTCAACCAAGACTTCGCCGTTCATCGAGCCATTATTGATGATTGGTACAACCATTATCACTTTCACAAAGCGCGCACCGAGCCGATCGTCAACAGCGACATGGCGCTGTATTACCTGAAGGCGCTGCATCGCCACCAGGCCCCGCCGGAGGAACTGATTGACCACAACGTGCGGATTGATTACGGCAAACTGCGCCATCTCATGCAGATCGACCGGCGCTTGAATGGCAACTTCAGCCGGTTGCGGAATATCATCGAGACCGGCGAACAGGTCAGTACCGTCCAGATCAGCTTCCCGGTCGAGGGGCTGCTGCGGCTGGAAAATTTTATCTCGCTGCTGTACTACGTTGGCCTGCTGACCTTTGCCGGGGAGCGAGAAGGTCGTCCCCTGCTGAAAATCCCCAATCGCACCGTTCAACAACTGATGTACGGTTATCTGCGTGAGGCTTATCAGGACGCCGAGGTATTCAAACCCAACGTCTGGATGTTGGCCGACCAACTGAATCACATGGCCTATCGGGGAGAATGGGAAGCATTTTTCGACAGCTTGTCCGCCCAAATCGGCGAACAGGCCAGCGTCCGGGATTATCTGCAGGGGGAGAAAATGATTCAGGGCTTCCTGCTGGCCTGGCTGAATCTGTCGCCGTATTTCACGGTGTGGAGCGAGCAGGAACAGGGCGGCGGGTTTGTCGATCTGTATCTGGCCCCGTTCTATTTCCGCTATCCCGACATGCGCCACGCCTATTTGATTGAATTGAAATATATGAACCGCAGCGAAGATACCCCGGCGCGGCGGCGGAAATTGCTGACCGAGGCGCGGCAACAACTACGTCGTTATACCGGGGACGCCCGCGTTCAACAGGCGCTGGGGGAGGCGCGCCTGCACGCTCTGGTATTGCTCTATAGCGGCTGGGAGCTGGTTCGGCGCGAGGCCGTAGCGGTTGAGGCGGCGGAAGGCGTGACTCCGAATGCGCCGAAAAAACCACGGAACCGCCAGGGCGCCAAGGGCGCCAGGGAACAGCAACCCGGTCATCACGAGAAAAACTAAGGGTTCTTCGAGGGTTCTCTGTGCGGTTTGCACTAGCGTCCCGCAAACACACTCCGCCCTTCCAGCAGGGTCTGTCGAGGGTTCTCTGTGCGGTTTGCACTAGCGTCCCGCAAACACACTCCGCCCTTCCAGCAGGGTCTGTACCACCCGGCCCTGCAATTCCCAGCCGGTAAACGGGCTGTTCTGCCCCCGGCTACGCATAACGTCGGGTTCCAGCCGCCACTCCGCATCCGGGTCGAAAATGCAGACATCGGCGATGGCGCCCACCCCGAGATGCCCGCGATCCAGTCCCAGAATCCGCGCCGGTCCCCAGGTCAGCCGCTCGATCACCGCTGGCAAGGACAGCGCCTCGTCTCGGACCAGGCGCAGACTCAGGGCCAACAGCGTATCCAGCCCGGAAATGCCCGGTTCGGTATCGCCGAATGGAGCCAGTTTGGCGTCCGGTTCATGCGGCTGATGATCGGAGCAGATCGCCCCAATAACGCCCGCCGCCACTCCAGTCCGCAGTGTGTCCTTGTCCCGCAGACCACGCAACGGCGGCCGGACATGGCAGCGGCTGTCGAAGCCGATCAAGTCGATCTCAGTCAGGTGCAAGTGATGAACCGCCACATCGGCGGTCACCGGCAAACCATCGGCCTGGGCGCGGGCGATCAGATCGACGGCCCGGGCGCTGGACAGCCGCCCGAAATGAACCCGCACCCCCAGATCGCGCACCAGTTCCAGATTGCGGGCAATGCTCCCGGTTTCCGCCGCGACCGGAATTCCGGACAACCCCAGCCGGGCGGCCACCTGACCCTCGTGAGCCAGGCCGTGACCCAGATCGGGATCGAGCGGAGTCAGAAACACGGTGAGGTTAAAGGTGGCGGCGTATTCCAGCGCCCGGCGCAACACCCGACTGTTGGCGATGGGGTGGCCGCCGTCGCTGACACCAATGCAACCGACATCCTGCAAGGCCGCCATTTCCGCCAGCCGCTCGCCGCGCAATCGGTGAGTCAACGCACCCAGGGTCAACACCCGCGCCTGCCCGGCCGCCTTGGCCCGGCGGCGAATCCACTCGACGACCGCCGGTTCGTCAATCGGCGGCTCGGTGTCGGGCGGGCAGACCAGCGTGGTGATACCACCCGCTGCCGCCGCCGCGCTCTCGCTGGCGATGGTGGCCTTGTGTTCCTGCCCCGGCTCGCGCAACCGGGCGCACAGGTCGATCAGGCCGGGACATACTACCCGGTCGTGGGCGGCAATCACCTGATCGGCGACAAAGCCGTCCGGGGTCTGGCCGAGACCGGCGATTTTGCCTTCGGCGATGAACAGGTCAGCGACCGTGTCCATACGCCGGGCCGGGTCGATAATCCGCCCCCCCTGAATCACGGTGCGCATCAGGCATTCTCCTCAGTAGACCGGGCGTGGTGGCCGAGCGTGATCGACATAATCGCCATGCGTACCGCAATGCCGTTGGTGACCTGCTCCAGAATCACCGACTGCGGCCCGTCGGCGACCCGCGAGTCGATTTCCACCCCGCGATTGATCGGTGCCGGGTGCATGACGATCGCGTCCGGTTTAGCCAGCGCTAGCCGTTCCTCGGTTAAACCATAACGCTGGAAAAATTCCGCCTCGCTGGGCAACAACGCGCCCTCCATCCGCTCCCGCTGCAAGCGCAGCATCACCACCACATCCACATCCCGCAATCCCTGCCGCGGATCGTGGCAGGGGTGAACGCCCAGCGTCTCAACCTGGGCCGGCAGCAGGGTACGCGGTGCGATCACCCGGATTTCGCCCGCGCCAAGAATGTTGAGGGCGTGAATCAGCGACCGCGCCACCCGCGAATGCAGGATGTCGCCGACGATGGCCACGCTCAGGTTGGGAAAATCGGGTTTGTGGCGGCGGATGGTGAAGACGTCCAGCATCGCCTGGGTCGGGTGGGCATGGCGGCCATCGCCGGCATTGAGGACGGCGATATGTGGCTTGACATGGCGGGCGATGAATTCCGCCGCCCCGCTCTGCTCATGGCGCACCACGAACATGTCGCACTGCATGGCTTCGATATTGCGCAGGGTATCGAGCAGGCTCTCGCCCTTAACTGCTGACGAGGTAGCGATGTTGAGATTCAGCACATCCGCTGACAGCCGTTTGGCCGCCAGTTCAAAGGTGGTGCGGGTGCGAGTGCTGGCCTCGAAAAACAGGTTGACCACAGTTTTGCCGTGCAAAGTCGGCAGCTTCTTGATCCGCCGTTCCGCGACCCCGCGCAACGATTCGGCGGTGTCGAGAATCTCGGTCAGATGGCGGTGGGTGAGTCCTTCCACGGTCAGAAAATGCACCAGCCGGTCCTGGCGGTCGAGTTGGATGTGATAATCGCTCATGGGACAGTTTGAATCCGCAGTTGCAGGTGATCAGGGCCAATGAGTTCAATCTGATCGCTGGCCGGGAGCTGGAGGCGGGTTCCGACGGCATTGGCTTCAATCGGCACTTCCCGCCCGCCCCGATCCACCAGCACCGCTAGCAGCACCGAGGCCGGGCGGCCATAATCGAACAGTTCGTTGAGCGCGGCGCGAATGGTGCGCCCGGTGTACAGTACGTCGTCCACCAGCACGATATGGCGATTATCCACATCAAACGGCAATTCCGAGGGCCGCACCTGGGGATGGACGCCGATCCGGCTGAAATCGTCGCGGTAGAAGGCAATGTCCATCTGGCCAAGCGGCGTCGTAATGCCCAGCCGTTGCCGCAGCCGTTCGGCGATCCAGACCCCGCCGGTATGAATCCCGACCAGTGCGGGATCGGTAATGCCGCGCCGGGTCAATAACTCGCGTAATTGCCCGGTGAGGGCTTCAATCAGGAATTCGGCGTTGCCCATGATGAGTCGGTACTCCGTTGATGGTTAAACCAGCTTTCCAGAATCACTGCCGCCGCTTGGGCGTCCAGCGCCTGATCGGCCCGGCGGCGTTTGGCTGAAGGGGTTGCAATACGCCGCTGCCCGGCTTCCCACGAGGATAACCGCTCGTCGATAGTCGCGACCGGCAGTCGGAAGCGTTCGCCCAACTGGCGGCTGAACTGCAAGGCGGCTTCGGTCACGGCGTTGGCGCTGTCGTCGGCGTGGCGCGGGATGCCGACAACCAGCCAGTTCGGACGCCAGTCCTGAATCAGCCGGGCGATCGCTCCCCAGTCTGGTTGGTGCTGGCGGGTGGGTAAAACGCTCAGGGGTCGGGCCAAGCCGGTGACCGCCTCGCCGATGGCGACGCCAATCCGCACCCGGCCAAAGTCAAAGCCCAGGGCGATTCCTCCACCCCGGCACTCCCCTGTCTGGAGGGAGGGGGTTTTTGGCGCGGCGCAGTCAGGCGTGGCCGGCATCGGTGGAGAGCAGCATCAGGTCAATACCGAGCAGGTCGGCGGCGGCCCGCCAGCGCTGTTCGCTAGGGATATGAAACAGCAGGTTGGGATCAGCAGGAACCGATAGCCAGGCGTTTTCCAGCATTTCGCGTTCCAGTTGGCCTGGCCCCCAGCCGGCATAGCCCAAGGCGACCAGCCACTGTTCCGGGCCTGTGCCGTCCGCCAGCGCTTGCAGAATGTCGCGGGAGGTAGTGATGCCGATCTGGTCGGTCACGCGCAAGGTCGCGCCCCACTGGCCGAGCGGACTGTGCAGGACAAAACCCTGCTCCGGCTGCACCGGCCCGCCATGGTAGATCGGCGATGCGGTGATAACAGACTGATCAGTAACGATTTGCAGATGTTCCAGCAACTCGCCCATGGTGAGACCCAGCCGCCGGTTGATAACCAGACCCAAAGCGCCGCCGGCGTTGTGTTCGCTGATGTAAATAACGGTCTGGAAAAAATTCGGATCGGCCAGCGCGGGCATGGCGATCAGGAACTGATGAGTCAGATAAGTGGGTTCGAGCATGGGCTGGATTCGTGCAGGCGAGAGTAGTACTTCGACCAACATTATATGGATGTCAGAACGGGTAGGCCGGATAAGCGTAGCGCATCCGGCATCCTGGCATCGTTGGATGCGGCGCGATGCGCCTGCCTTATCCGGCCTACTTAAATATTGGGTCAATAAAAGTCCGGTTGCAGTAGGAGGATTTGAACAGGCGAATGTTGTCGGGATCGCTAAACTTGATCAGCAACGATTGACTCCGGTAAAGACCGCAATGACCAAATCACTTGAGGAGTATAGGCGACATGGCGAATTCATCAGCGGGAATCCGCGTATTACTGGCGGGCGCGACTGGCCTGGTGGGCGGTCACTGTCTGAGTGCGTTGCTGGCGGATGATGCGTTCAGCCAGGTCACGGTGTTCAGTCGCCGACCCCTGACGCAGACCCATCCGAAATTGACGGTGCAGATCCTCGATTTTGAGCGGTTGCGGGATTACACCGGATTGGTCCAGACCGATGCGGTGTTGTGCTGTCTGGGGACCACTCATCGGGCGGCCGGTTCGCCGGAAGCATTCGCCAAGGTCGATCATATTTACGTCGCGGAACTGGCCCGGCTGGCGGCGGCGCGCGGCGCATCCCGGTTTATTCTGGTCTCGGCGGTGGGCGCTGATCCGGCCTCGCCGGTGTTCTACCACCGGGTGAAGGGCCGGGCCGAAGCGGCGGTCAGCGAGCTGCATTTTAAAGCCGTTCACTTGCTGCGTCCCTCGCTGTTGCTGGGCGAACATCCCGAACCCCGCCCAGCCGAGGACTGGAGTAAAAAGCTGGCGCCGTTCTGGTCGCTGTTCGCCTGGGGGCCACTAAGTCGTTATCGGCTTGTGCCGGCGGAAGTGGTCGCCGCCCGGATGGTGGAGTTGGCCAAAGGCACGGAGGAGGGGGTGCATATTCACTATTTCTGAACCGGCTGAAAAACTGTCCCATTGTAGTTTCTATTGGTCGTTATTTGGAAAAATATTTATCAAAAATAACAAGTTGTGCAGTAAAAAAAGGAACCCTTATACTATCCGCAACACACCCCGGGGTCGGGCAAAAGGGCTGCGCGGAGCGGACAGGCTGGTTAAGTCATTTTCCCCTGCTAATCCCCCTCTAATATGACATAGATAACTAATTTAAATGGGCTTTTTATGATCTGCGGGCATCCGGCGCGGCTAACGGCAAACCATCCAGCATCGTGGCGTTGCTATCCCATCTGGTTAAGCTGGATCAGCTTGTTCCTGATGATTTTGGCGCTGCCATTCAATGCTGCCTTGGCCCAGGACGCCGGCCAGATCGTCAGTGTCCTGGGAACCGCCGAAGTGTTGCGCGAGGGGTGCTGGCAACCGCTCAGCGCCGAACAAACTCTCACCCCCGGCGACACCGTGCGCACCGGCGAGGGCAGCCGGATGGCGATCCAGTTGAGCAATGGCGCACAAATCAAGCTCAACGCCAACAGTCGGCTGGAGTTCAAGCAGATCGCCCCGCCGGTCGAAGAAGGCTTCTTCTCGACCGCCACCCAGGTCTTGCAAAATCTGCTGCGGATTCTCAGCGGCGAGGTGTGGGTGCGCAGCGGCGGCGAACCGCTGGAGATCGAAACCGTCTACGCCACCGCCACGGTGCGCGGCACCGAGTTTAATCTGGCGATGGAACCCGGCGATCTGGCCCGCTTGACCGTCCTGACTGGGCTGATCGAATTTCGTAATCCCCAGGGCAGCGTCCTGGTCGCAGCCAATGAACAGGCTACCGCCAAACGGGATGAAGCGCCGCGCAAGACTGTCCTGCTCAATCCCATCGATGCCGTGCAGTGGTCGCTTTACTATCCCGATCCGATCAGCCCACAAGCCGAGGATCCCCGCCGTGACCGGATTCGGGCCGCGCAGCGCGATCTCCAGCAAGGCCGGGTCAACGCCGCCCGTCAGGCGATTGACCGGACGCTGGCGCTCGATCCGAGCGATGCCGATGCCTACAGCCTGCGTTCCAGTATCGCCCTGGTGCAAAACCGCAACGCCGAGGCGCTGGCCGATGCCCAACGGGCGGTCGCGGCCAATCCCGCGTCTTCCTCGGCCTATCTCAGTCTGAGTCTGGCGCAACAGGCCGGGTTTGATCTGAATGCCGCGCTGGTTGCGGCGCAAAAGGCGGTCGAGCTGGAGCCGAACAATCCCCGGGCGCTGGTGCAGGAGAGCAGCCTGCTGTTTGGCATGGGCCGGCGGCAGGAAGCCACGCAGGTCGCGGAACAGGCCCGACAACGCGCCCCGAATGATGCGATGGTCAATACCGTGTGGGGTTTCCTGCAACTGGCCAATAACCGGATTGATAGCGCGCGCGAGGCGTTTCAGACCGCCATTGCCCAGGATTCAACCCTGGGCTTGCCGCATTTGGGCTTGGGACTCGCGCTATTCCGGCGCAATCAGACCGGGGCAGCAGTGGACGAAATTCGCAAAGCGACCCTGCTGGAGCCGCAGGTTTCGCTCTATAGCAGCTATCTCGGCAAGGCATTTTATGAAATCAAGGATGACCGCCGGGCCGAAAAATATCTGGAGTTGGCCAAACAACTCGACCCCAACGATCCGACGCCGTGGCTGTATGACGCGATCCGGCTGCAAAGCATTAACCGGCCCGGCGAGGCGCTGAATCGTGTCCAGCATTCCATTGAGTTGAATCAAAATCGTACCGTTTACCGCTCCCAATTATTATTGGATGAAGATTTGGCCACTCGCGAAGCCAGCCAAGCCGGCATTTATGAAAATCTGGGCTTTGAGCAACTGGCGCAAGAGAAAGCGACGCAGTCGCTGAGCCTCGATCCGACCAATTATTCCGCCCACCGCTTTCTTTCAGACAGCTATGCCGGGCGTCCCCGTTACGAAATCGCCCAAGTCAGCGAATTGCTGCAAGCCCAGTTATTGCAACCGATCAATATCAATCCGATTCAGCCGAGTCTGGTGGCGACCAACCTGAATATTCTGGCCCGCACCGGCGTTTCAAAAATGGCGTTTAACGAATACATGTCGCTCTTCGAGCGCGACCGGACTCAGCTTTATGCCTCTGGTGTGGCGGGCAATCAGGGGACCTGGGGGGATGAAGTGGTGGTCTCCGGGCTGAATGGGCCGTTTTCCTATAGTCTGGGGCAATTCCATTACCAGACCGACGGCTTCCGCCCCAATAGCGATTTCCAGCATGACCTTTATGATTTATTTGTCCAGGCTGAAGTGACGCCAGAATTGAATCTGCAAGCTGAATACCGCCGACGTGAAAGCAACGAGGGCGACTTACACCTGAATTTCGATGGCAGCTTTTCCCCGCAGGATCGAATGAATACTACAACTCAGGAAACCACCCGAGTCGGCGTTCGCTATTCGCCATCGCCAAAGACAAGCGTCATCGCTTCATTAATTTATGCCGACCGGGATGACCTGGCCGGTTTTTTTGTTGAAGGCAATGACTTTAGTTTTTCTGTTCAAGCAGAAAGCCGACAAGCAGAAGCGCAATGGATTTATAAGGAGGATCACTTTAATACTATCGCCGGCTTTGGTATTTATCGAACTCAAAATAATTTATCGCAATCTTGTTGTGGGATATTTATAGACTATCCTAGCCAACAAAACACAGGTTATGGTTATGCCAATATCCAGTTTTCCCCAAATATGACCGGGACCTTGGGTTTGAGCTACGATTCTTACGAATTACAAAACTTCAGTCTCAATCAATTAAATCCCAAACTAGGGCTACGGTGGAGCATCACCGATCAACTGGTATTGCGCGGTGCCCTGTTTGAAGTGGTGAAACGGGACCTGATCGTGAATCAAACCATTGAACCGACTCAACTTGCCGGCTTTAATCAATTTTTTGACGATACGAATGGAACATCTTCAAGGAACTATGGGATTGGTCTTGACGCGCATTTGAACCCTGCTCTGTTTGGTGGCCTGGAGTTCTTACGCCGCGACTTGGAAGTTCCATTCGGGATCGGGGGGCCTTTTGAGATCGAAAAGGATCAGGAAGATTTATACCGCGCTTATGTTTACTGGTTACTGAATCGCAACTGGTCGGTGACAGCGGAGTATCTGTACAAAGGATTCAAAATGCTGAATGGGCAATATCGTCGAACCAGCTTTCCAACCCGGCTTGAAACTACGACGGTGCCGCTGAATATCCGCTATTTCGATCCTTCCGGTTTTTTCGCGGGAGTGGGCACAACTTACGTCGATCAGCAGGTGAGTTATGATCCAGAGGCTAATCCGGCAATGGCCTCCGGCAGTGATCATTTCTTTTTACTGGATGCAACGGTGGGTTATCGCCTTCCCAAACGCTGGGGAATTGTTGCGCTTGAAGCCAGAAATCTGACCAATCAGCAATTCCAGTTTCAGGATTACTGGTTTCAGACGGGGAGTAATAATACCGATCCGCGCTTTCTGCCTGAGCGGACTTGGCTGGCTCGATTCATTCTTAACTTTTAACCGCACGCGATGCAGAGGGGTATGAATAATGGCAATTTTGACAGCGACAACGCTTGAATTCGAAGAAGAGGCTTCATCTGATAATCCGGCTGAGATTACGTCTAACGCCATTTTAATGGTTATGGTGGATCGAACAGGGAAAAAACAGATTCTCCGGTTGAATACCGCCGCCATCAAGGAAAACGAAACGCTCCTTCGCAACACCACAACCGGGATGTGTTTGAAATTAATAGGTGGGCAGTGGGTTTGGGTAGCCTGTTAGACAGGTTAAAGCCTTGCCCAAATTCAAAACGCCATGGCTTCCGCCGGCGGCGATAGTTGCAACAGTCGCCTTCGGCATCACGCTCCTGTTTGGCAATCTGGCCTTTTTCTCGCTGATTGAACTCAAGGACCTCGATCTGCTGTTCACCTTGCGCGGAACCGTAGCGCCTCCCGACCAGATCGTGATTGTCGCCATTGACGAAGCCTCAATGGCTGAAATCAAGCGCCAATGGCCGTGGCCGCGCAGTCTGCACGCCCAGTTAATCCGGCAACTTCATAAAGCTGGCGCCAAAGTCATCGGCATTGATATCCTGTTTGCCGAACCCTCTGAACCAGCGGAAGATCAGGCGCTGACCGACGCCTTGCGGGAAACCGGCAACAGTATTCTGGTCAGCGCCCTGGCGGTCGAAAACGACCCACTCTATCGCTACACGCTGCGGATTGATCCACTGCCAGTGTTCCGGGACGTTGCCGTGGTTGGCAATCCCCTGATCCGGATTGACGCTGATGGCATCGTGCGCCGCACCCGGATTCTAGCCCCGGATATGCCATCGTTCGCCTTGCAGATCGTCCGGCATTATCAGGAACATCCCGTTGCCAACCGTAAAGCCGCGCCGGAACTGCAACGATTCAGCCAGAAAGAATTATTAAAAGACGTGCTGATTGATTATCCGGGGCCGCCGAAAACGGTCAAAACTGTTTCCTATTATCAGGCGCTGGATTATGAACGGCTATTGCCGCCGGGGATTTTTACCGGCAAGATCGTGCTAATTGGCCGGGCGTTGGAAGTAATTCCTGAACCGCAACGCTTGTCAGGCGACACCTTTCTTACCCCGTTTTCGTGGATACTGCAGGAACCGGCCGCCGGAGTAGAAATTCAGGCCAATATTATCAGCAATCTGCTGGAGGGACGTTTTGTGACTGAGCTGAATCCACCGATTCAATCGCTACTGCTGTTATCGCTCACATCAATCGCCAGTCTAATTCTGGTCAGACTCAAGCCATTAACCGGCCTGATCACAACCCTGGCCTTGGCCGGCTTCTCTTTTGCCGCCGCCCTGCTGATTTTTACCCGGACCAGTATCTGGCTACCAGCGATTTCCGGCATTCTGGCGCTGATTCTGGTGTACGGCGGTCATTTGCTGGTACGGATGCATCGGGCCGAACAGGAACGCCGCCGTATGCTGGAAGACTACAACCGCGAACTGGAAAGAAAAATCGCCGAACGCACTCAGGAGCTTTCCCTAACCCATCAGCAACTCAGTCAGCGCCATCAGCAACTGGAAACCGCTTATCAGGAATTAACCCAGACTCAGGAACAGTTGATTCAGTCGGAAAAAATGGCCTCACTGGGATTGCTGGTGGCTGGCGTCGCCCATGAACTGAATAACCCGGTCAGTTATGTCGATAGTAATCTGGAATTTATCGAAGAATATGCGGAAAGTCTGGCCGGAATCGTCAAGGTCTGCACCACATCCTGTAGCCTTTCTGATCAAAATAGACGACCCAACCCAACTCAAGTGGAAACCCTGCTGCAAACCCTGAGGGAGTTGATCGCCAGTTCCCGGGAAGGCACCGAGCGCATCAAGAAAATCGTCCTGGATTTGCGGGTTTTTTCGCGCACCGACGATCAGGGTCTGATGACGGTTGATCTGCATGACGGGCTGGAATCGACGCTGAACCTGCTGGCCAAGGAATACCGGGATCGGATTACCGTTCACCGTGCTTATGGTCATTTGCCGCGCGTCGAATGCTATCCCGGCCAGATTAACCAGGTGTTCATGAATCTGTTGCAAAACGCGGCGCAGGCAATTCCTGGTCGGGGCGAAGTCTGGATTACAACCGAAGCAGCAGAAACTCAAGTCATGATCAGCATTCGGGATAATGGCACCGGGATTGCTGAGATCAATCTGGCCCGGATTTTTGATCCATTTTTCACCACCAAGCCGGTGGGATCGGGAACCGGGCTGGGACTGAGCATTAGTTACGGCATCATTGAGCGACACGGCGGTAAAATACAGGTCCACAGCCAGGTTAATGAAGGAACCACCTTAGCGATTCAACTGCCCGTGCGCCATCACTAGGATCGCCATGAAACGCCACCGCCTGCTGATTATTGATGACGAAAAAGAAATCCTGCGCAGTCTGACTCTGACGTTCATGCAGGATTATGAAGTGTTCACTACTTCTAGCGGAACAGAAGCGCTGGAGATTATCGCGCGCGAGGATATTTCGCTGATTCTCGCCGATCAGCGGATGCCGGAAATGACCGGCGTTGAATTGCTGGCCAAAGTCTATGAAACCCAGCCCAACATCATCCGCATTATTCTAACCGGCTATACCGATACCGCTGCGATCATTGAGGCGATTAACCAAGGCCATATCTATCAGTACGTCACCAAGCCTTGGGACCGCCAGGCGCTACGGATCATTGTCAAACGGGCGCTGGATAGCTATGAGATCATTCTGGAAAATCAGCGCCTGTTTCAGGAACTCCAGTCCGCTAATCTGCGCTTAAAAAATGAAAATGTCTTTTTAAAGCGCGAAATCGCCAAGGAATGGCAGGATACCGCGATTATTGGCCAAAGTAAGGCGATGCAACAGGTATTCGCGTTGCTGGAGCGAGTGATCACTAATCCGGTCACGGTGTTGCTGACCGGAGAAACCGGCGTGGGTAAAACCCTGCTGGCCCGCTATCTCCACCATCACGGGCCGCGCAAAGAGCAGCTATTCATCGAACAAAACTGTGGAACCTTGCCTGAAGCCCTGCTCGAAAGCGAACTGTTCGGTCACAAGCGCGGCGCATTTACCGGCGCAGTTCAGGATCGCAAGGGGCTGTTTGAAGCCGCCGATGGCGGAACCCTGTTGCTGGATGAAGTCAGCGAAATGAGTCCGGCGCTGCAAGTCAAGCTGTTGCAGGTTTTACAGGAAGGTAAATTCCGCCGACTGGGCGAAAATGAAACCCGGCAGGTCGATGTGCGGATCATTGCCGCGACCAACAAGGATTTGAAGACTGCTGTCGATTCCGGGCAGTTCCGGATGGATTTGTATTACCGGATCAATGTGTTTCCGATCCATATTCCACCGTTACGGGACCGACCGGAAGATATTCCCGCCTTGGCCCGGCACTGCCTGGTTAAACAAGCCCGTAAACTCAATCCGCAGATCACCAGATTTAGCGATGACGCGCTACAAAGTCTGCGCAGCTATGACTATCCGGGCAATGTGCGCGAACTGGAAAACCTGATCGAACGGGCGCTGATTCTGAGTACCGGGCCGCAGATTGAAGCGGGTGAATGGCTGCCGCTTTCGCTCATTGAATTAACCGGACTGTCCAAATCACAACTGCTGGAGCGCGCCCACATCAAGCGACTGCTTGAGCTTCACCATAGTAATCTGGGTGAGGTTGCTGAAGCATTAAAAATGAGCCGCACTACGCTCTGGCGGCGCATCAAGGATTATTGCCTGCAATCAGAATCAGTGAGCGATCCCGATGTTTCAGCGTGAAACACGCTGAAACATCCTTGTTTCAAAATTTCATTTCCAGCCTGAACTAATCCGGTTCCAATTCCCCGCCTCCCCTTTCGTCCCCGCTTCATCTGATTGAATATAAAATCATTTAATCTTCTTGCAACGGCTCCACAACGAGCAAAAAACCGAAGATCGAAGTTGGCTTGAACTTCGCATTCACCCGAATGAGTTGGCGATTTCCCCGTTCATGCTGATTCCGGTAATGGCCGGATGGGTCATCAGCTTTTGAACGCTTGAATAATAACCATCATTCAGGGGTGAACATCATGGGTTTTGGCATTTATGCGCGGCAACTTCGCGAACGGCGCCGCGAAGCCAATAAGCGTTACTCGATTCGACAAACCGCACAGCGCGTTGGGATCCAGGCGGCCTATTTAAGTAAAATCGAGCGTGGTGATGCTTCTCGACCCTCGGAAGCGCTGATTCGACGCCTGGCGCTTGATTTGGGAGAAGACCCCGATTTTTTATTGGCGCTGGCGGGAAAAATCGCCGGCGACGTTCGCGAAGTCATTATCCAGCGGCCTATTTTATTTGCTGAATTGATTCGGTCCCTAAATTACATCCCTGATGACGAATTGGCAGCCCTAGTGCGTAAAGTTCGCAATCACGAAACTTTACGCAAACGACTGACGTTGTATAGTCGGCATCCCTCTCTGACTGATTTTGTTTTGGAGTCAGAAATTCATGGCTAATCGTTTCGCAGCGTCTCTGTTCGACGCCAAGGATCGAGAAACAGCAAAGCCCATGACGGCATTGCATCCGCTGGTTCGAAAATCGGCTACTGAATGGCATATCGAGCAGCACAACGGGATGCGGGTGCCGGGGATCATTTTCGCCACCGAAGACCTGATTCGGGTCATGGGCGACCAGGTTCGCCGGCAAATTATCCAGATCGCCACCCTGCCCGGGATTGCCAAGGCGGTCTATGCGCTGCCGGATGCCGGGGGCGGATACGGATTCCCCAGGGGCGGGATCACGGCGTTTGATCCGGAGCAGGGTGGGGTAGTGGCCAGCGGCGGGATCGGTTTCGATATCGGCTGGGGGGTGCGAACCCTGCGCACCGGTCTGACCGTGGCCGAGTTGTTGCCGCAGCGGGAGGCGCTGGCCGATCGGTTGTGCGCGGCGATTCCAGTCGGGGTCACTACCCGGTCGCTGCGCCTGACTCCGCGCGGCATGGACGCCATGCTGCTGTACGGTGCGAGCTGGGCAGTCCAGATGGGGTACGGCTTCGCCGATGATCTGGAGCGGATCGAAGATCGGGGGTTTATGGCGGACGCCGATCCCAGCCAGGTATCCGGGGTGGCCAAAACCCGGCAACGCGATGAAATGGGGACATTGGGTTCCGGCAGTTATCTGATCGTGCAGCGGGTCGCCCAAATCTACGACGCCAGAGTCGCCGAGGCGATGGGCATCAATCTGGATGAGATCCAGGTGAGCATCCACTGCGGTTCGCAGGGACTGGGGCAACAGATTGGGACTGATGCGCATCAGCGCATGGCGACCGTGGCCAAAAGTCATGGTATTACCTTTCCCAACCGGGATTTAGCGTGCGCACCGCTGGACTCGGAGACGGGCCGGCAGTATCTGGGCGCGATGCGCGCCGGCGTCAACTGCGCCTTGGCCAATCGCCAGATGATCGCCCATCGGGTTCGGCAGACTTTCAGCCGGTTTTTTCCCGAGTCTTGGATGGAGACGCTCTGCGATGCGTCGTACAACGCCTGCCGGGTCGAAACCCATGCCGTGGATAACCAAATGCGCACACTCTATGTCCACCGCAAGGGCGCCAGCCGGGCGCTGGAGCCTGGCCATCCCGAACTGCCGGCGGCATGGCGGGAGATCGGCCAGCCCGGCCTGATCGGCGGGGCCATGAATGCGCCTGCCTATATTACGGTCGGAACCTTAGCGGGACAACAACGCGCGTTTGGATCATCCTGCCACGGCAAGGGACCGGCGCTGAACCCGGGCGGGATTGCCGGTTCGCAGTCTGTTCCGGAGGGTCAGGATGTGTTGATACGGCTGGGAACCCTGATTCGCGGTTCGTCACTACACGGAGTCTTGGTGAAGGAAGCGCCGGAAGCCCGCCAGGACGCCAACGCGGTGGTGGATGCCGCTGAACAATCGGGGCTGGCGCGGCGGGTGGCCCGGCTGGAGCCGTTGATTTATATCAGGGGGTAGTGCTGCAACTGCGCTGAATTGACCAACAGCAGTAGGCGGTCAGCGTAGCGCATCTGCCAGAGCGAGCTGCCGGCGGATGCGGCGCAAACGCCTTATCCGCCCTACCCATATTGACGTCATTTAAGATTGGTTGGGACGCCTGGATATTAGGAAGCTTTAGTTTTTCAGTAGCAAAATCGGGCGGTGCTGTGGCATAACCGACGATGCGCAACCATACTTGGCGCGCATCCGACCCTAATTCCACCCTTTGCCTGACTGACGCCCAAAACTCCCATGCAGTCCGAATTCGTCACCGCCCTGTTTGACTGGGTTGCGGCTCATCCCGGCTGGATGAGCGCCTTCATTTTCATCTCGGCGATGGCCGAGTCGTTGACCATCGTCGGCGTGATCATTCCCGGTGCGTTGGTCATGTTCAGCCTAGGCGCGTTGATTGGCCTGGGTCACGTCGATTTCTGGACCGCCTATTGGTGGTCGACCTGGGGCGCGATCATTGGCGACGCCATCAGTTTCTGGATTGGCCGGGTGTTTCACCAGAGCATCCGCCGGCTCTGGCCGTTCACCAAACACCCGGAAATGATCACCCGCAGCGAGGAGTTCTTCCGCAAGCATGGCGGCAAGAGCGTGCTGTTCGGGCGCTTCTTTGGCCCGGTACGCGGCACCATTCCGACCGTAGCCGGGATGATGGATATGACCTGGCACAACTTCATGATCGCTAATGTCATATCGGGCATTCTGTGGGCGCCGGTTTATTTACTGCCGGGGATGGCGTTCGGCGCGTCGCTGGAGATTGCCTCGCGGGTGGCGGGGCGGCTGGCGGCGCTAATCGTGATCGTGCTGGTGATGCTGTGGACAACCACCTGGCTGGTCAAACATCTGGTGCGGTTGTTTCAGGCCCATGCCACCGACTGGCTGCAACGCTTCTACCAGTGGAGCCGGGGCCGGCGCTTCATCGGTCCCATCAGCGCCTCGCTGCTCGATCCCGCGCAAGGTGAACTGCGGGGGCTAGCGACCCTGGCGGTGCTGTTGCTGGGCGCAGTGGTGCTGATCAGCCTGAGTCTGAGCGCCGCCGGCCAGAAGCTGCCCAGCGGCCTGGATTTGACCCTTTACCACTTCTTTCAGAGCTTGCGCACCCCATGGGCCGACGCACTGATGGTCTTCACCGCCGAGCTGGGCGACTATCAGGTCATGCTGCCGGTGAGTTTGACCGTGTTCGGTTGGCTGTTGTGGCGACGCAATTTATCGGCGGCCTGGCACTGGCTGGCGGCGCTGGGCTTCGGGATGGTCACCAACCTGCTGTTCAAGGGCCTGTTGCCGGTCGCCAGTCCCGCCCAAATCGTGCAAGGGATCCCCGGCTATTCGTTCCCGTCCAGCCATGCCACGTTCAGCATGCTGGTATTTGGCTTCCTCGCAGTACTGATCGCCCGGGAATTGCCGCTGGCCCGGCGCTGGATCGCCTATCTGGCGGCGGCGTTCATCATCGTCCCCATCGCCTTCGCCCGGCTCTATCTGGGCGTTCACTGGCTGACCGATACCTTGGCCGGGCTGTGTCTGGGGCTGCTCTGGGTCACCGCACTGGGGGTGGCCTACAGCCGCCATCCCGGATCGTCGTCCATCCACTGGCAGGGACTGCTGGCCTATAGCGTCATCGCCCTGCTAATGATGGATCTGCTGCATGTCAGTCTCAACTTCCGTACTGACCTGCAACGCTATCAGCCGCAAACCGTCGTGCGAACCCTGACCCGTGAGCAATGGCAACAGGACAGCTGGCGAAGTTTGCCGCAGCAGCGCAAGGATTTCCGGGGTAATCCTCGCCAGGATTTTGTTTTGCAATGGGCCGCGACCCGCGAGGATCTGGAGCAGCGACTGCAAGAGGCTGGTTGGCGGTCGGCCCCGCCAAGCATGCGGAGCATGTTGCTGTGGCTCAGTCCGCAGGTGAAATTACTGGAGTTGCCAGTGTTGCCGCAAATCCACGATGGCCGCGAGGACGAGTTGCGGCTGGCCTACTACAGTGCTGATCCGGATAGTCGCTGGGTGTTGCGATTCTGGGATGTCGGAGTGCGCTTGCAGGAAGGCGATCTGCCGGTCTGGGCGGGCAGCGTTAGTCACCAGAAACTGGAGCCGCGCATGAGCCTGTTCACCTTTGCAGTGGACGATCTACTGACCCGTGCCCCTGCTGATTTATTGGCCCCAGCCTGGCAGGGCTTGCAGACCCGGGTAGTGAACGGTGGCAATCCCCACGAACACATTACCCTGATCGCAGAGTGATGGCGCCGATCCGGCAAAATGTGGCGGGGGCTGATGGGGTGCGAATCGCAGTTGGCGTTCAATATGACGGCGCTCATTTCCGGGGCTGGCAGGCGCAGCAACCGGGGGTTCGCACCGTCCAGACCTGTCTGGAGCAGGCGCTGGCCAAAGTTGCGGCGCACCCGGTCCGGCTGGCCTGCGCCGGGCGCACCGATGCCGGGGTCCACGGGGTTGGGCAGGTTGCGCATTTCGATACGACCGCAGTGCGTTCGGATCGGGCCTGGGTGCTGGGCGGCAACGCCAACCTGCCCGATGATCTCAGTCTGAGCTGGGCCTGTGCCGTACCCGATGAGTTTCATGCCCGGTTTACCGCGCTGGCTCGCCGCTACCGTTATCTGATTCTCAACCAGCCGCACCGCTCGGCGCTGTGGCAAGGTCGGGCCGCCTGGCATTACCGGCCGCTGGATGCAGCGCGGATGGCGGAGGCCGGCCAGGCGCTGCTCGGCGAACACGACTTCAGCGCGTTTCGCGCCGCTCAATGTCAGGCTCGGCATCCGATCCGGGAATTGCGGGAATTGACCGTGCAACGGCGCGGCAATGGGATCATCCTTGAAGTGGAAGCCAATGGGTTTTTGCAGCACATGGTGCGCAACATCGCCGGGGTGTTGATGGCGATTGGCGTGGGCGAGCGGCCGGTGGAGTGGGTACAGGAGGTGCTGGCGCAGCGCGACCGGACCCAGGGCGGAGTTACAGCGCCGGCGGCGGGGTTATATCTGCTGGCGGTGCGCTACCCGGAACGGTTTGGATTGCCGACGGTGGCTGAAACCATGCCGGGGTTTGGCGAATGGGTAACCGGGTAGGCCGGATAAGCACAGCGCATCCGGCATCTGCGCAAAGGCATCCCTCCCCGACTTCCATGCCGGGGTTTCTCGCGGAGGAACTGATGAACACAAAGCACAAGACTGAATTAAGCAGCAGTATTCACCGGTTAAAAACGACCCTGTCGGGGGTGATGCTGATCAGTCTGGTCATCGCGCCGATCGTCACCGCGGAAGCGACGCCAAAACAGATCGTCATCCTACATCCCGTCGTTGCCGACAACGTTAAATTGCTGGTGCTAGCCGGGCATGACACCAACTTGTCCAATATGGCCGGCGTATTTGGTTTGGAACTGCGGGTTGAGGGTCAACCCGACTCGACCGCCCCGGCCACCGTGCTCACCTTCGAATTATGGCGCGATGTCAAAACGAAGACCGATTACATAAAACCCAGAGTCTTCTATCTTGAATTAGCCTAAATGCGAAGTTTGGAGCCGAAACAAGCGCATGATTTGACGCTTGCATTCAAGCACTGCTCGAATGATGGCCCTGATGGTCTTTGTCGCCTGGAGGAGTTGTCAAAGAATATCGAGCAGAGAATTCCAAAAAATTGCCGGTGAATAAATGCCTGCGCCGGCAGCCCGCTCACTTGTCGCGTTTGCCGCCTAATTCCCGATGCCGGAAACAGTCCGTAACATGATCGTTGACCATCCCAGCCGCCTGCATAAAGGCGTAGCAAATGGTTGGTCCGACGAAATTAAAACCCAACTGCTGCAACTCCCGGCTCATGGCCTCGGATTCCGGGGTCCGGGCCGGCAGTTCCGCCATTGACTGCCAAGCATTCTGTTTGGGTTGGCCATCGACATGCCGCCAGAGCAGCATGCTAAAACCGCCCGGTCGTTCCTGAATCCTCAGATAGGCGCGGGCATTGGCGATGGCGGATTTGATCTTGAGACGGTTGCGGACGATCCCGGGATTGGCCAGTAATTCGGCCATTTTCGCCTCGTCGTAACTGGCGATTTTTTCGGGATCGAACTGATCGAAAGCCCGGCGGTAATTCTCCCGCTTGCGCAAAATGGTCAGCCAGCTCAGACCGGCCTGAGCGCCATCCAGAATCAGCATCTCGAACAGTCGCCGGTCGTCGTGCAGCGGGACGCCCCATTCCTGATCGTGATAGTCCTGATAAAGCGGGTCGGTTCCGCACCAGGCGCAGCGCTGCCGGTTCAAGGCAACACATCCTCGCTACGCAGATGCGCTTCCTGCGGTTGCAGTCCGGGCTCACCCATCGGTTCGGCGACCAGCAACGGACAAGGCTGCGCACTAGCCCGCCAGCGGTCGGCGAAACCACCCCAGTGCGAATGTTTCCCGCGTCCGGACTCCAGCGCATCGATCAGGTTCTGGACGCTGACATTGTGGCTGTGGGCGCTCAACCGGGTGCTGAAGTAAGCCCAGCGCAGATACAGCACATAGGTGTTGAGAACATCGCCTTCGCAATAACGGTTGATCGCGGCGTAGTCGCCGGCGGCGGCCTGCTCCGCGACGTTGCCACCGTGACCATTCCATTTGCCGGGCAGACCAAGCGCACGGGCTGCTTCATCCAGTCCCAATCGGGGCGACGCGCCATAATCGCTCAGCGCATCCATCAGATCGCAGTGCCAGTGGGTTTCGTAGCGGTAGTCATAGCCGAACCGGGGATCAGTGCGGTGCCAGTTGTACGCGGTCAGGCCGTGAATCAGCGAGCGCTGCTTGAGAACGGCGGCATCGAAGCTGCGCCCGTTCCAGGTCACCAGCCGGGGCCGCTGGCGATCCACCATGCTCCAGAACCCGGCCAGAATCTCCCGTTCGCTGCGATCAAGAATACTGGCGGAGCCAAGCTTGCGCACCACATAGCGCTCATAGCCGCCGTCGCGTTCGATCCGGGCCAGCAGAAATCCCAGCGTGATAATTTCGTGCTGAATCGGCTTCGGGAACGCCTCGGGAGCGCGGTCCTCGGGCAGGATGGCGGCATCCGGACGGGTTTCGAGATCAACCACCAGCAGATGCGAGGGCAGGGGCGGAGCCATGAATGGTAAGCCTTGGGTGAGCGGGAATGTGCAGGACGAGTGGACTATGCGCCAATCACATCCTGAGCGCGGAACCGCTGGCCGGTGACGCCCCGGCTGTCCGGTCCCAGCAGATACAGGTAGGCGTTCAGCACCGCTTCGGGATCAGCCCACGCTGCCGGATTGCGCCCCGGATAGGCTTTCTGGGTCAGCGCGGTGCGAACCCGGCCCGGATCGAGGCTGTTGACCCGGATCGCAGTATTGGTCTCCAGTTCGCTGGACAGAATTTTCATCAAGGTGTCTGCACCACCCTTGGCCACCGCATAAGCGCCCCAATACGCCTGCCCCTCTTCGCTAACCTGGTCGGCGGTAAAAACGATGGAGGCATCAGTGGAGCGGTTCAGCAGCCCCAGCAGCGCATGAGTTAGCAGAAACGGAGCGTTGAGATTGACTTGCAGGGTCCGGTACCACAGTTCGAGGTCATAATTGGCGATCGGGGTCAAGCCCTCAAACAGTGCGGCGTTGTGCAGCAGCCCGTCCAGCCGGCCAAATTCAGTTTCGATCACCTGCGCCAGATCGGCGTAATCCTTGGGCGTCGCCCCTTCCAGATTCATCGGGTAAATGGCCGGCTTGGGGCCACCGGCCTGTTCAATCAGATCGTAAACCTGTTCCAGTGGCCGAACGGCGCGATCCAGCAGAATCACCGTCGCGCCGTGAGCGCCGAAGCTGCAGGCGACCGCGCGGCCAATGCCGTTCCCGGCGCCCGTCACCAGAATCACTCGATCTTGCAGCGCTTGAGCGGCAGGTTGATAGTCCTTCATGGCGATACCTCCGATATCCGCAGAATGAAACCTCAAAGGGATCGTTTCGCCGTCAACCGCCGATGATGGCGCTGTTCACGACGACGCAACCGCCAGGCCAGCCACAGCTTGCGCAACGGCGTCAAGCTGATGCGCTGCTCCAGCAAGCGGTAGCCATCCTCGGCCACCTCATCGAGCAGCGCCAATGCCAGTTCCAGGCGGATCAGCAGGCTGGATTGGCCATGCCGTTCCGCCTCCGGCAAATGTTCCAGCGCCCGGCGGCCATAATCGCGAATCCGTTCGGCCTGAAAGGCGAACAACTGCTGAACCCGCTCGGTGGTCTGCGCGGCCAGCAAATCACCCGGCCCCACCCCGAACCGGCGCATGTCATCTTCCGGGAAGTAGCACCGGCCCAGTTGCGCGTAACGCCGCGCCTCATACAGCCGGTCAAACAGCAACAGCGCCCCGCCGACTTCGTGGGCAAAGCGGGGGGTACTGCGCCGATCCTGATAGCCGAGAATTTCCACCGTCAACAAGGCCGGGGTACTGCCGAGCCGGTGCAGATACAGGGTCAGTTCGGTAAAGCTGGGGTAGACGTCATACTCCAAATCCATCGCCACTCCATCCAGTATTTCCCGGAAGTACTCTTCTGGCAGATTGAATGCCGCCAGCTGCGGGCGCAGGGCGCAAGTGACCGGGTGATGCGGTTCCCCGTTGAACAAATGTCCGGCCTCGGTTCGCCACCAGTCCAGCTTGTCGCGGGCCACACTCGGATCGTGGCACTCCTCGGCAATTTGGGTGGTTTCGAGATAGAACGCCTGCACCGCGATCAGGGTTTGTCGCAATGCGGGTGGTTGACCCAGCAGGCTGTAGTGAAAATCCGAACCCCGCCGGGCCGCCAGGTTCTGGCAATAATCATTTGGATTCATGGCAAGGGCCTTGAAGTGGAATTACGGGCGCTGCTGCAAATCCTGCAAGCGCTGTTGCTCGCCGGGGCGCAGCGGACCGGGGCGGATGGTGGACAGTGAAGAGTCGTCCTCCCGAAGTTCCTTGGCCGGAACCTCGGGCGGCGGTTGCGGGCCATAATGAATTTTGCCCTCCGCATCGGTCCAGGTATAGATGCGCTCGCTCGGTCGCACCTTCACCGGCTTGGCGTTCAGGTCCACTGGGGCGGCAGACTGACCTTCCGGTGGCGGGTGGTTGCTGTAATGCACTCGCCCGCTGGTGTCTTTCCAGGTGTAGACCGTCCCCTCTTCACCCAGCGCAACGCCCGCGACGCTGAGCCATCCGGCCGCCGCCATCCCTAACCACGGGTTAAATAAGCGCTTTGTGCCATTCATTGCTATCGGTGTCGGCGACCGGAACGATCAGCACCGGCCGTTTGGAAAGCAGCGTGACGCGACGAGTCGTTGAACCGAGAAATTCCATCCGCCGGGCACCACCGGAATGGACGCCCATGACGATCAAGTCAGCTTCGCAACGATCGGCCTCATGCAGGATCACTTCGTAGGGAACGCCGCTGAGAACACGAATTTCTGAGATCAGCTCGGTTTGTTCAAGGGTGGCGCTGAATTCTTCCTTGCAGAATGATTCCAGCCGCTGGTGGAATTTCTGCAGAATGCCGGTAGTGGCTTCCTGATGGAGTTGCTGCGCCTTCTCTGGCGACAGATAGGAGTCCATCAGAAACCGGACCGAATTATTCAGCGGCTCGGCGACATGCAATAACACGATCCGGGCGTTGTGCTGCCGGGCCAGCCCAATGGTAAAGCGGAAAACCGGCCGGGTGTGGCTGCCCAAGGCCGTCGTATACAGAATGGTTTTGATCTGGGGAAGCATGGCTGCGCTCCAAAGCTGCAAGGTGGCAAGAATTCCAGGGACGCAGTGCGATCCCACAACCCGCCGCAACGAACGCCCTGCCTGAAGATATTAGTGTAGCGACATTCCGCACAGCAACGCAGTTTGCCAGAGAATCTGTGAATCCGGATGGCTCACCCACATTCGCTTAAATTTTTCTAACTTTAAGAGCAATGGGACAACAGACAAAAGAAAAGGCTTAGGTTATTTGCCTAAGCCTCTGATATTTATGGTGGGCCGTGTGCGGTTCGAACGCACGACCAACAGATTAAAAGTCTGCTGCTCTACCGGCTGAGCTAACGGCCCAAAAGAACTGCTAATGGTACAACAATCGGCTCAAATCGCAAGTTCGATAATTGGCTCGGGCCAGGCAAAAGCGATAGCAGTGCGGCAAGTTCCCGACAACATTACCCGCGAGGCCGCACAGCTTGGGTTCTGCCATACCATCCCAACGCGCCGCCAGCATCAGCAACAGCGGCATCGCCAGTGTCCAGACCCCGGCGGCGCCGATCAAACCGGCTAGCGGTTCGCTGAACGTCACCCCGCCCAGTTTCACCCCGCCGTAATAGACCAGTGGCCCGGCGATCATCCCCAGCAGCGCCGCCAGCCCCAAGCACGGTTTCAGCCAGTGCAACGAGATGTTGAAGGTCGTTGCAAACGCCATCCACAGCGCCGCCATCCAGTCACGGGAAATAGTGGTGGTCGTGACCCGGCACCCGTAGCGCTGGGCGACATACAGGGCAAACCCGCCCCAGCCCGAACCGATTTCCAGCGGGTGATCATCGGGTTGCAGCTCAGCTTGCGGCAAATCCGCTCGAGTTTGGCGATGGGGGTTTCCCGCAGCCCGGCATCCGGAAAATCGCCGAGGAGTACATCAGCGTTTCATCCAGAAACAGCCGGTAGAACTCGTTGCCGAGATCGTAATGGGCGGCGATAGGTACATGGTGGGCGAATCGAACTTGTTTAGATATTACTTGTACAAGAGTTGCTCAATGAATTTAGTACAGGGTGGCGGCGCTTGAAGCGGTAACTCCGAGCAGCACATATAAAAAACCCGCCTCGAAGGCGGGTTTGGACATCCTAAGCGTCTGGGGTTCAAACCGAGCGCTACTTGATTTTGGCTTCCTTATAAGGAACGTGTTTGCGCACCACTGGATCATATTTTTTCATTTCCAGCTTTTCCGGGGTAGTACGCTTGTTTTTGGTCGTGGTGTAGAAATGACCGGTGCCAGCGCTGGAAACCAGCTTGATCTTGTCACGCATGATTAGGCTCCTTTAAAACTTTTCGCCTCGGGCGCGCAGCTCATCGAGAACCGCGTCGATACCTTTTTTATCGATAATGCGCATTCCATGCGCCGATACGCGCAGACTGACGAACCGCTGCTGGCTTTCAATCCAGAAGCGATGGGTATGCAGATTCGGCAAAAATCGGCGGCGGGTGCGATTATTGGCGTGGGATACATTATTTCCGGTGATCGGACCTTTACCGGTCACCTGACAGACTCTGGACATGAGGTTTATCTCCAACCGCGATGAACTTAATCGGCAGGTTTATAGCAAAGTTTTTGCTTTTGAACAAAGTGAAAAACAAAAACCCCCGACAAACGGGGGCTTTTGATGATTAAAACCCTGGCGGTGACCTACTTTAGCATGAGTACTCTCACACGATCATTGGCGCGGTGCGGTTTCACGGTCGAGTTCGGGAAGGGGTCGAGTGGTTCCCGCACGCGAAGGCCGCCAGGGGGAA
>JADLEK010000046.1 GCA_020846135.1 Gammaproteobacteria bacterium | reverse complement strand
GTTTCGTGGCCGGTGTGGGTGAAGCGCACGGTCAGATCGCCGCCGGCAATCTTCTCGGTGATGGCAGCCATCTCAGCCGGTTCGCCGCCAATCGGGCGCTGGATAATGCGCACCAGCAGCCAGGCCAGCAGAATGCCTGCCAGAACCGCCCCTGCCGACAGCCAGGTCACCACCGTAACGGCAAGTTTATTAGCCTGCTGCACCCGTAGCCCCAAGGCGTTTTGCTCCTCGGTGTAGGCAGCTTTCAGCTCATCGGTGACCTTGGCTACTGCTAAGTCGGTCTGAGTCAGGGCAGCGATGGAAGCATTGCTTTTCTGAATGCGATCGAAGATGGTGGTGATCAGGGGGATGTAGGCGTTGCGATCCTTGTCAAACTGATCCAGCAATTTTTGTACTTCCCCATTTTCGGTTTTTTGCCGCAGGGTTTTGGCCAGATCAGCGGCTTCAACCTGGATTTCCCTCTTGGCGGTTTCAAAGTCCTCTGCTTTGTGCGATTGCCTGAGCCGTACCGCCGCTAGACGCCCGAGCATTACATTTTCCTGGATTTGGCCGGCCAGCACAGCGGCTTCAGCGTTGTTCTCCTTGGCGACGGTTTCGATGATTTGGGTGACCACCTTCCGCAGGGCAGCGCCCATTTCCCCTTGGCGCACTGTCGCCTCATCCTGCTGCTTGTTCAGGGCCACGAACTGAACAAAAATTGTGTCGTATTTGGCGGCCTGCTCGGCGAGTACGGTGACTTTCTTGGCCCGCTCCGGTTTTTTTACGTTCTCCTGCATCTCCTTCACCATGATCATCATCTCGCCGAAGTGCTGGCGATAGTCCTGCACTGTCTGGTCGCTGGGATCGCTGATAAAACGCCTGGCCGCCAGCCGCACGCTCAGCATGTTCTCCTGAAACAGGCTGGTCCGGTTGTTGGCGCTGGCCAGCCGGCGGTATTCGCTGAAACCGTCAAACTCTCCCGTCAGCCCCCAGTAAGCCGTTACCGATACGATGACCAGCAAGATGATGACCGCCGCGAAGCCGGAACTGAGCTGCGTATTTAACTTCATATTCTTGAACATTTTTCCCCCAATGGCGTTCTTAAAAAATGATGAACCCGCTCTTAAAAGCAGGCCAAGGCAAAGCCTGAATTAGCTGAGCTAGAGTCTGGCCGGAAACCCAACTAATGAATACCGTGTAGGGCGAGTTAGGCGTTAGCCGTAACCCGCCTTGGCTGAGTCAATGTGGCGGCGGGCTACGCTTCCGCTACCGCCCTACCTCTCTTTAGCCAGACCCAAGCTATTATTCAAGCAAATTCCACGCGCAACAAACATAACCGAATGATGGCTCTACCTGAGCCAAGACTCGCCCATCCCGGTAATTTGAAACACGCTTGTTTCAGCGTGTTTCACGCTGAAACATCCCCCTCCCTGGCTGGATTGAAAATCATTCGTTTTTCAGCCGCTATCGCGGTGGCGTAAAGCCTTTTTCAGGCTCAAGCGGCCTATCCATTGATCGGCCATTTTCGATAAAAATGATTTATTTTTAGTGAGTTAAATTTTTTATCTGAAGACCTGGCTGACGTTCGCCTGTGATCCGGGGGAAATTAACCGGTCAATCGGCCTGAATTTTGCTTTTGGGCGATGCGTCAACTAAGCGAGGAAGCGCCATGCCCGTCCCCAGACTGAAAATCATCCTGTCCGCAATTGCCGGCTGCGCGATAGCGCTATTGGCCGTCTGGACGCTGAATCAGCAGATTGTCCAACCCGCCTTCAGCGAACTGGAACACGCGCAGGCACTGGAAGATAACCATCGCGCCCAGGCGGCGATTCAAGCCGAAGTGCAGCATCTGGGCGGGCATCTGAATGACTGGACCAAATGGGACGAGACCTATGCCTACGCCAACCATCCGCAGCCGGCCTTCATTCAGTTCAACCTGAACGACTGGGCCATGCTGGAAAAGAATTTTGGGCTGAACTTCTGCCTGATTCTGAGTCGGGACGGGCGGATTCTGTACCGCCATGGCTATGATTCCAGCCTGGGCGGGGAGGTGAATCTGGCGGCGTTCGCCGGGGATCAGCCCGCCATTTTGTCCCTGTTCGAGCCAACCCTGACCCGCGAACAACCGGTCGACGGTTTGCTACGCACCGAACACGGCTTGCTCATGCTAGCCGCCCGCCCAATCCTGACCACCAAAGGCACCGGTCCGGCGAGTGGCGTCATGATCTTTGGCCGGTTTCTGAACGCGCCGCTGCAGAAAACCCTGAGCGGGCAAATCCAGGTCCCGTTTGCCCTGCTGTCCGAGAACGGGCCACCGCTGTCCGCCGAAGAACAAAGTTTGTGGTTAACGCTCACCCCCGGCTCATCCACGATCCGGCTTAACCCAATGGGAATGCCGGCAGTCTATGTGGCGCTCGCCGGTCTCAACGGCCAGACCGCGGCGTTACTGCGAACGCCCACCTCAACAGCCATCGCTGCCATCGGGCAACGCACCGGGCGGATTCTGTGGGGAACCATGGGGTTGATGATCGTGGGGCTGACCGGACTGACGTTGTACCTGTGGGCGCTGGTCTGCAAGCGGCGGCGGGCGGAAACCCTGGCGGCGGCCCGACTGACGGAATTGCATCAACGCGATCAGTTGTTTCACCAGTTGTTCGAGCGGTCGGGCGACGCCAACCTGCTCCTGGATCGCAGCCACTTTTTCGATTGCAACGAGGCGGCGCTAACCCTGCTAGGCGCGGCGACCAAAACCCAGGTTTTGGGACGCCACCCGTTGGCGCTGTCGCCGGAACGGCAGCCGGATGGCCGGTTGTCCTTGGAAAAAGTCCAGGAACACATCAACGCAGCTTTTGCCGTAGGCCACCGGCGTTTTGAGTGGCTGCACCGCCGGCTCGATGGGCGTGATCTCTGGGTGGATGTGCTGTTGACCGCGATTCCGTGGCAGGGCGGGAAAATCCTGCACACCACCTGGCGGGATATGACCGAGCGCAAACGGGCCGAACAGCGGCAACATCTGGCCAGCGCGGTGTTTGAGTCGGTCCAGGAAGCGATTGTGGTGCTGGACGAGCAGCACAACATCATGGCCGCCAACCCGGCATTTACTACCTTGAGCGGCTATGCCGAAGCCGAAGCGCTGGGCAAAAAGCCGTTCTTCCTCCGGGGGGGCCAGTCCAAAGCCCATTACCACGCCATCTGGCAAACGGTCGAGAAGGAAGGTTCCTGGCAGGGCAAATTCTGGGGTCGGCGCAAGAATGGCGGACTATGCCCGATGTTCTGCACCCTGACCGAAGTGCGCGATGCAGCGGGCCAGATCATCCACTACGTTGGCATCGCCACCGACATTACCTTTGAGAAGGAAGCCGATCTTCGCATCCAGCATCTGGCCTATTACGACGCCCTGACCCACCTGCCGAATCGGAGCTTGCTGACCCAGCGGGCCGATCAGGCGTTGATCCAGGCCGAGCGTCGGGGTGAGGAACTAGCGTTATTGTTCCTGGATCTGGATCGGTTCAAGGAGATCAACGATACCTTGGGTCATCTCGAGGGCGATGTGCTACTGGTGGCGGCGGCAGCGCTGATCAAGGAGAACGTGCGGGGGGGCGACACCATCTCCCGGATGGGCAGCGACGAGTTCGCGTTGCTGGCGGCCGATACCGACCAGGCCGGTGCGATGCGGTTGGCTGAAAAGTTGCTGACCGCCTTCCGCGAGCCGTTTATGGTCGCTGGCCACAGCTTGCGGGTCACCACTTCCATCGGCATCGCAATTTATCCCCACGATGGGACCACCTTCAATGACTTGCTGAAGAATGCCGATACTGCCCTGTACCGGGCCAAGCAGGATGGACGCGACACGCTGCGGTTTTACGATCCGGCCATGAATCTGGCGACCTTCGAGCGGCTGGTGCTGGAAACGGAGTTGAGGGCTGCGATCCAGTCCGGCCAGCTCCGCGCTTATTTCCAGCCGAAGGTGCATCTGGCCGATGGCCGTCCGGCTGGCGCTGAGGCGCTGGTGCGCTGGCTCCACCCGCAACGCGGGTTGATTCCGCCGGGCCGCTTTATCCCGATTGCCGAAGCAACCGACCTGATCGTAGCGATTGGCAACTGGATGCTGGAAGAGGTCTGCCGGCAACTGACAGCCTGGCGCGAGGCCGGGTTACCGCCGTTGACGATCGCAGTCAATCTGGCCGCCCGCCATTTCCGCGATCCCGGTCTAGTTGAACGGATTCAACAGTTGTTGACGACTTACGATCTGCAACCGGAGGCGCTGGAATTGGAGCTGACCGAAACCACCCTGATTGAAGTCGGTCCGCAAACCATGGAAAGCCTGGCGACGCTGCGTCAGATGGGAGTAGGGCTGGCGATTGATGATTTTGGCACCGGCTATTCCAGCCTGGGCTACCTCAAGCGCCTGCCGATCACGGTGCTGAAAATTGACCAGAGTTTCGTGCGTGATTTGACCACTGAGCGCGATGACCGCACCCTCGCCGCAACGATCATTACGCTCGGCCATGGTTTGGATCTAGCCGTGGTCGCGGAAGGGGTAGAAACAGAAGGGCAGCGGCGCATCCTGCTGGAGCAGGGTTGCGATTTGGCCCAGGGTTATCTGTTCAGTCCGCCGCTGCCAGCCGAGCAGTTCGCGGCATGGCTGATGCGGTCGATTCAGGAGCAGGAGCAGGCGTCCAGCCCGGTCCACCCTCATCCTAAACGGATCAACAGCGAACGCCGCTCTTTCCGTCCGGTCAGCGCCGGTTATCTCGCGGTGTCGGCTTCACCGAGGAGTTTTCGCCCAGAATGAACCGTTGGCGATGGGGGTCGGCGCTGCCCGGCTTACTATTGCTTTAACTCGTCCGGGGCCTGTGGCGGATAGAGTTCGGGATAGCGCAGATTTTGCTCCAATCGGCAGCGGACGCCCTGGCCGCAGCCCCGGATTCATTGTCATCATAAATTAGTTAGGACTTTCGCTCGATGGCCTAAAATGCATATTTTTAGATGCATAAGTTCATTTTTTAGTCGTCCTAGCGTACCAAGGTATCCAATATTTTCAATATGTTACCTGACAAGCTCTTTTGATGGAAAGACGAAATAGGGGTCCAAGCGAAAGTCCTAATAACAAAACTTTTGGTTCTTCGAGGGTTCTTGTGGAGCTAGGCAAAATACATCAACACTCGCTGCTTAAAGTTGGCAAAGTTGCGAAAACCGTATCCCATGCGTTTCACTGTTTTTATAGAGTTGTTAATTCCCTC
>JADLEK010000045.1 GCA_020846135.1 Gammaproteobacteria bacterium | reverse complement strand
GCTAGCGGCGTGCCGCCGCGCGACGTGGCCAAGAACCTCGGCGTGTCGATTCCGACGCTGTACCGCTGGGTGCCAGCCTCCGCGCAGGCTTAGCGTACGATTTTTTCCGTTTTCTGAGACGACCCCAAGTTAAACAAAAGGTCTCAGGCGGATTCAGGACACTAGCCGGAGCCAACGACTTTGCACGAATTCGGGGGTATCTCTCGACAGCGCGCAAGAATGCGGTGAATGTGTTCAGCGCCATCCGGGATGCATTCTGCGGTAAACCCTTCATCCCGTCCTGTCCCTCTTCATAAAAGGTCGCATTGACTATAACGGGTTAATGCGGCTTTTTAATACCTGAGTAGTTACCCCCACGGCTTCAAGGTGCGGCCATCCCAGCGCGCCAATACCAGCGTCGTTTCAGCATCGCCTAATCGGGTTGGGGTCAGCGCATCATCCCACCAAGCAAATCCTTCGTGGCTATAACCGTTATCCAGCGTCAAACACAGGTTTTGCGCTTGCGCGACCTTGCTGCGTTCCTCGCCCCATACTTTGCAGTCCGCCTCATCCAATGCGGGCGGGGCAGACAGGGCATCCGCGCCAAACACATCCTCAATCAGCGTTCGTGCCTCATCAGGCAGGGTAAAACCGCCGCGATCCACTAACAGTCGGGCGCTGCGCCACAGTTGGGCGGGATTGGGATAAACGAACGCCGCACGAGGAAACAAGGCGCTGTACCAGTTTGCGGGCGCGTCGTCGTCAGGCAGCGGACTGTAAAGCCACAAACACGGCGTTCCGCGCTGTTCAATCTCCGTCCGGTTGCCTTTGCCATCGCGTGAATGTCGGCATAAGCGCCCGGCGCGTTGAATCAGCAGGTCAATCGGGGCCAAACCTGAAACCAGTACATCAAAATCCAGATCAAGCGACTGCTCCATCACCTGAGTCGCCACCAAGACCCGCCCGCATCGGTCACCGGGAGTGCTATCCGGCCCAAACTGTTGAAGAACCCGCTCTTCTATCGCCAGTCGGTCGCCCATAGCAAAGCGGGCATGAAATAAATCCAGCCGATCCAGCGGTATGCGTTCGGCTAACGCCTGATAGGCTTCGCGAGCGTCAGTAACGGTATTGCGCACCCAGCCTACGCACCGCCCGGCTTGCGCGGCTGCAACCACCGCAGTCAGCAACGCCTCCCATTCATCCACCCGCTGGATGGCAACTCGCCGCCGTCGCACCGGTTGCGCAGCGACCGGATGTTCACTGCCGCTGTTCGGGGTGATGTGCGTCAACAGCGGATAATCCGGTTCTTTTAAAGTCACCGGTGCACCGCGACTGCCGCGCTGAAACGCATCGGCTAGTTCCTGCCGCATCTTGCGGGGCAAGGTGGCTGACAGCAAAATGGCGCTACTGTCGCCTGCTGCGTGAAACTCCAGCAGTGCGCACAACAGCCGGTGCATATAGGCATCGTTGGCGTGAACTTCATCCACCAGCAACACCTTTCCGAATAAGCCAGCCAGCCGCAGACATTGATGACGAGCGGGCAAAATCCCCAACAGTGCTTGATCAATGGTGCCCACCCCGACCGGCGCCAGTAATGCTTTCTTACGGTTATCCGCCAACCACGCCGCGCATCGCGCTCCGGCTGGTTCTTCATCCGCCGGATAGTTATCTTCAAGCACCCTTGGAATGGATTGCTGAAAAAGCTCCATTAAATGGCTTGCGCCATGCGCTAGAACCAGTGAAGGCGGCGTACCCGCTGCAAACAGACGTGGGTAAATTGTGGCTATGCGCCGATACATAGCATTGGCCGTCGCCATCGTCGGAAGCGCGAAATACAGACCATCGCCTAAACCCGCAGCGAGCAGGCGATGAGCCAGGCCGAGCGCCGCTTCGGTTTTACCTGAGCCAGTCAAATCTTCCAGCATGAATAACTGTGGGCCGGTCGCCAGCGATAAATCCCCGGTTAATTACTGTAGCGGGGTAGGACGGTCTAACTTGGGAAACAAGGTTGAAAAGGCGGTTACGGATGCCGAGACGGGAGGTAGTGCGCCGCTCTCGTGCAGTGCGCGGTGCGCTACTGTTTGTGCGTGCTGCCAGTAGTCCGCTAGCGGCATCGGATTACGGTTGAACGCAAAATAATTGCGGTTGGAACCGAGCCAGTCTGCCAGTACCGTCAAACCTGCCAGCCACCAGGATGTTTGTTTCAACGTCTCGCTATCGAGTGTTGGAGCCACTGGCGGCGGCGCATCTCTCCAGAACAAACCTCGTACTGCGCGAGCAAAGGCAATGAGGGCTTGTTGATCGACTTCTGGGAAACAGTTAAGCAACGTCAGTTGGTTCTGAGCATTTTCCTTTGGGGGTTGGCCGTGATGACCGGTCACCGCGCCTATCCACGGCATCAGCGGACGGTAATGTCTGAAATGAGCGCCGAGGCCAAACCAATCTTCCCGGCTGAGCAGCGGAGCCAGCCATTGCCGCCATGCCCAATAACCCAAAATATCGTGACGAGTCGCGTAATTAGATCGCCCCTGACGGCTTTGCAATTGCTGAAACAGCGTCGGCTGCTGACTCTGGAACGATTCTGAAAACTTGCCTACATCGTGCAAGGCGATGAAAAAACCGATCCACTGCGCCACATGGTTTTCCGGCACACCGAGCGCCCTTGCGAGAAAGCGCCGTAAACGCGGGTGATGCTTCAGATATTCACTGCCCACTGCCGCCACATCCAGGGCGTGGTAGATCAGCAGGTGATACTCATCGCCGTAAGTTTTGGCCCAGTAAGGGAAAAAGAGGGGAGGACGGTCATGATCATCAATCGGTCTCTGATTTGTCATGCGGCACTGACCGGAGTGGTTTGCAATGCGCTGACATAGCATTTACCGATCCATCACTGCGTAAACAAACAATTCAATAAGTAACAAATAGTTAGCGTTGATAAAACAGCACCGAAACACTATCGCCTGATTAATTTGAAACATGCCATGTTTCACAACGTTTCAACTTGAAACACGCGCTCTTGCTCCGGCGCAAGTTCACGGCGATGTTCCGCTGCGGTTGGATCGACGGGGTTTACTCAATCGGCATAACACCCTGGTGACAAAGATGCGACCGCTGTTGCTCTGGAACAGGAGGAACGGGAGGCGATCATTATTGTTGTGCGCAGCCCCGGATGGGTGGCCACCGCGCTAACCGGCGTTCTGGCATCCCCGGTTACGCTTGAGATGGATCAGCAGCAGGGAAACCGCCGCCGGGGTCATCCCCGGAATGCGTCCGGCCTGCCCCAGGGTGCGGGGACGATGCCGAGTCAGTTTCTCCCGCACCTCCCGGGTCAGACCGTGAACCCCGGCGTAATCCAGCCCAGACGGCAAGGGCAGGTCTTCGTGACGGCGCTGGCGGTCGATTTCATCCTGCTGGCGGTCGATGTAGCCGGCGTATTTGACCTGAGTCTCCACCTGTTCAGCAACACAGGGATCGGGTTCTCCCGGCCCGGCGCCGGGCAGACTCATCAATCCGGCGTAACTCACCTCGGGCCGACGCAGCAGGTCCAGCGCCCGGCTTTCCTTGGCTAATCCCATCGGCAACACCCGCTGGACATCAGCTTCACTCAGTTGCGCCGGACGAATCCACAAATCGCGCAAGCGCTGGCTTTCCCGTTCAATCGCCTCGCGCTTGGTTGCAAAAGCCTGCCAGCGTGAGTCATCAACCAGTCCCAGCCGACGCCCGATTCCGGTCAGGCGCAAATCGGCGTTGTCCTCGCGCAGCAATAGCCGGTGTTCCGCGCGACTGGTGAACATCCGGTAGGGTTCAGTCACACCCCGGGTAATCAGATCATCGACCAGGACGCCCAGATAGGCTTCATGGCGGTGTGGACGCCACGGCGCTTCACCCTTGACATAAAGACCGGCATTAAGTCCCGCCAGTAAGCCCTGGGCTGCCGCTTCTTCATAACCGGTCGTGCCATTAATCTGGCCGGCGAAAAACAGACCTTGAATCGCGCGGGTTTGCAGTGCGTCATCCAGATCGCGCGGATCGAAAAAGTCGTATTCAATCGCATAGCCAGGCCGGGTGATGTGCGCCTTTTCCAAACCCTTCATTGAGCGCACCAGCGCGTATTGAATATCGAACGGCAGACTGGTGGAAATGCCATTGGGATAAAACTCGCAGGAGTTCAACCCCTCCGGCTCCAGAAAAATCTGGTGCGAGTTTTTATCGGCGAAGCGGTGAATCTTGTCCTCAATCGACGGGCAATAGCGCGGACCCACACCTTCAATGACACCCGTATACAGCGGCGACCGATCCAGTCCGCCGCGAATAATGTCGTGGGTCTGCTCGTTGGTATGGGTAATCCAGCAGGAGACTTGCCGGGGATGGTCGGCGACTGAACCCAGATAGGAAAGCACCGGACAGGGATCGTCGCCCGGCTGTTCACTCAATTGCGCGAAATCAATGCTGCGCCCGTCAATGCGGGGCGGGGTGCCGGTCTTGAGTCGTCCGACCCGCAACGGCAACTCCCGCAACCGCGCCGCCAGGGCATTCGCCGGTGGATCGCCAGCCCGGCCCCCTTCATAGTTCGTCAACCCGACATGAATCTTGCCCGCTAGAAAGGTGCCTGCGGTCAGCACCACCGCTCCGGCGCTAAAGCGAATCCCGGTTTGAGTGACGACGCCGGTGATCCGGTCGCCCTCAAGGCTTAAATCGGTAGCGGCCTGTTGAAAGATGGACAAATGCGGCTGGCTTTCCAGCAGGTTCCGCACTGCTGCCTTGTACAACGCCCGGTCGGCCTGACAGCGGGTCGCCCGCACTGCCGGCCCCTTGCGGCTGTTGAGAATGCGGAATTGAATCCCGGCCTGGTCTGCGGCCTGGGCCATGATCCCGCCGAGCGCGTCGATCTCCTTGACCAGATGGCCCTTGCCGATCCCGCCGATCGCTGGATTACAACTCATCGCACCGACGGTCTCGATGGTGTGGGTGAGCAGCAGAGTCCGTAATCCCAGCCGCGCCGCCGCCATGCACGCTTCAGCGCCTGCGTGACCGCCACCAATCACGATCACATCAAAAGGTTCCGGATATTGCATGGAGATTATTCCGGCAACGGCAATTGCACGGCGTAGTTGGAAACCGGCAGCGCCACGGTAATCACGCCCTGTTTGAACAAAAAATGGGCGAACCGCTTGTAACGGGCTTCGTCCAGCGCCGCCGGGCGGCGGGCCAGTCGGGGCAGGGTATCGCGCCAGGCCCGGCGGTTTAACTCATCGTCCAAATCCTTGTGCTGGGTAATGAACGCTTTCCAGGCTTCATCCGGGTGATTGACGATATACAGCGTTGCCTGTTCCAGCGCGGCCATGAATCGTCCCAACCGGGGATCGGTGAGTTCCTCGCGCTTGGCGATCAGCACCAGTTCGTCATAGGGCGGCACGCCTTCCTCCTCCGGGTAGAACGCCCGCCCCGGCTTTTTCGCCAAATCAAGTTGATTCAGCTCGAAATTACGGAAAGCGCCAATCACCGCATCCACCTGTTTCGACAACAGCGCCGGCGATAGCGAGAAGTTGACATTGACCAGGGTGACGTCCTCCAGCTTGAGATTGACCTTGGCCAGCATCGTCTTGAGCAGCGTCTCCTCAAAGCCGCCGACCGAGTAGCCAATCTTGCGGCCCTTGAGATCAGCCAGGGTTTTCACCGGCCCGTCTTTCAGCACCACCAGCGTGTTCAACGGCGTCGCGATCAGGGTGCCGATCCGCTTCACCGGCAGGCCGGCAGTGACTTGCATCATCAGTTGCGGTTGGTAGGTCACGGCCAGATTCACCTTGCCGGCGGCGACCAGTTTGGGCGGATCGTTGGGATCAGCGGGGGTTTGCAACTCGACTTCCAGATTCTGGGCGGCGAAAAAACCCTTTTGCTGGGCCACCACCAGCGCCGCGTGATCGGGATTGACGAACCAGTCGAGCATGACCGTGAGCTTTTTCGTGGCTGCCGCTGGCGCTTCTTCGGCCCAACCACCCGGCGCAATCAGGGTCAGCAGGGTGAGCAAGGCAATACGAAATGGTTTGAACATGAGTGCATCCAAATGAAGGGTTAGGCGTTAATCGTTCTGCGCCGTTTCAGGATTGGCGGTATGCCAGGGCAACAGCCATTTCAGACTGGCGTCGACGGCGAAATATAACCCAACCGCCAGCATTGCCAGCACCAGCAGCGCCGCAAACATCAAATCAATCTGCATTCGGCTATTGGCGTGCAGCATCAGGTAGCCGAGACCGGCGCTGGCCCCGACCCATTCACCCAGCACCGCACCGATGGGAGCCACGGCGGCCGCTACCCGCAACCCGGACGCCAGCGCCGGCAAGGCGGCGGGCAGGGCGATATGCCGCAACACCGCCCAGCGCTGGGGTTGAGGCAACATCACTCGCGCCAAATCCAGCCAGCCGGGCGGGACATGGCGCAGGCCATCGTAAAAATTGGCGGTCACCGGGAAATAAATGATCAGCACGGTCATGGCGATTTTGGAACCCAGCCCGTAGCCCAGCCATAACACCAGCAAGGGCGCAATCGCGAACACCGGAATCGCCTGGGAAGCGATCAGCATCGGCAACAGCCAGCGCCGCGCCCGCCGTGAATAACCCAGCGTCAGCGCCGTGCCACTGCCGAGCAGGGTTCCCAGCAGCATCCCGACCAAGATTTCCAGAGCCGTGACTCCGGCATGACTGAGCAACGAACCGGCGTTGTTCCACAGACTCGCTGCGACCGCGACCGGCGCGGGCAGGATATACGGCGGCAATTCACCGATCACAACAATGATCTGCCAGGCCAGCAATAGTCCGGTCAAGACCAGCAGACCCTGCGCGATGGCTTTCACGTCACGACCTCCAGCCGCCGCAAAATGGCGCGATATGCGGATTGGACCGCAGGATCGCCGGGATCGCGGGGCGGTGCGCCGGGCAGATCGGGCAGGTTTTGCAAGGTCGCGGGTCGCCCATTCATCACCAGGACATGATCACCCAACCGCAGGGCTTCCAGCGGATCATGGGTGATCAGCAGCACGGTTCGCCCGGCCAGCAGTTCGACGGCGAGCGCTTGCAAGCGCAACCGGGTCAGCGCGTCCAGCCCGGAAAATGGTTCGTCCATCAACACCACCGGGCGATCTTCCATCAGGGTCCGGGCCAGCGCCGCCCGTTGCCGCATCCCGCCGGACAGGGTTTTCGGGCGCGCCAGCGCGGCGTCGGCCAGCCCCACCCGCGCCAGCAGTTCCAAGGCCCGCCGCCGATCCGGGCGCTCGCTGCGTAACCGGCTGCCCAGCAGCACGTTGTCCAGCACGTTCAGCCACGGCAACAGCAAGTCCTGTTGCGCCATCCAGGCCACCCGTCCGCTCAATGGCAACCCGTCGTCGCCGTGCAGTTCGCCGCTAACCCCGATCGCAGTCAGTCCGGCCAGCAACCGCAGCAGGCTGCTCTTGCCGATGCCGCTGGGACCCAGCAGGCAGGTGAAACAGCCGCCGGCCACGTCCAAATCCAGCCCATCAAACAGCGCCAGCCCGCCATAGACCAGCCGCGCTGAACGGAGCCGGATTGCAAGCGGCGGCGGCAGGAACGGGGTGGGTTGAACGGGTAGCGGCGCGATGTTCAAACTATTTATAGCAATGGATCTGTAGCACTATAATAATTTAAGTGAATAAATATATACATATTTATTCGTTTTGGATTTATGAGTTTTTTGCTAAGTTATTTCTCCATCAGTCAGCAAGGCAGGCAGGCCATGACGCAGATACCGACAAAATCCAGTATTCCCGGTGTTCAGGGAAATGACGAGCCATGGTTCGACCTAGCCGGCATGAACCGTCATCTGGAAAAGTGTAGCGCCGAGCAGCGGGTCGCGTGGGCGCTAGAACAGTTTCCGGGCCGGGTGGCGCTCACCTCCAGTTTCGGCGCGCAATCAGCGGTTTGCCTGCATCTGGCCACAGTCCAGCAACCCGATATTCCGGTGGTGCTGGTCGATACCGGCTACCTGTTCCCGGAAACCTACCAGTTTATTGATGCGCTGACTGAGCGGCTTTCCCTGAATCTGCATATTTACCGCGCCCAGCAGAGTCCAGCCTGGCAGGAAGCGCGTTATGGCAAGCTGTGGGAACAGGGGCTGGAAGGTATTGATCGCTACAACCGGTTGAACAAGGTGGAACCGATGCAGCGGGCGCTCAACGATCTGGGCGCAGCGGCATGGATCTCCGGGCTGCGGCGGCAACAAGCCAAAAGTCGTCAGCATCTCGAAGTGCTGCTATGGCGCAACGGGCGGTGCAAGATTCACCCGCTGATTGACTGGACCGACCGCGATGTGTACCGCTACCTGACCCGCTACAACCTGCCCTATCACCCGCTGTGGGAACAAGGCTATGTTTCGATTGGCGATGTTCACACTACCCGCCAGTTGACCGAGGGCATGATTGAAGAAGATACCCGCTTTTTTGGCCTCAAGCGCGAGTGCGGTTTACACGAACACGTTTGAGAGCCTGCACATCCTTCCCGGTCTGCTCCTCCTCGGCGTCTTGCTGGCCGCCTGTGATCCGCAGAGCGTCATTCAGGCCAATGCGCCTGCCGCCGCCTTCACGCTCCAGAAACTGGACGGTGGCCCGGTCCATTTTCCCGATCAGCACCGGGGTCAGATCGTCGCCATCCATTTCTGGGCCAATTGGTGTCCGCATTGTCTGGGCGAGATGCCGGCGCTGGATCCGGTCTATCGCCAGTACCGGGATCAGGGCCTGGTTTTTCTGGCGATTAACGTGCTGGAGAAACCGGACGCGGTGCGCGCTTTCATCAAGACCACCGGCGTCTCCTATGAGGTATTGCTGGACCCGGAGGGTGAAGTGATGCGCCGGTATGGCGCGATGGGTCTGCCCGCTACGTTCATGGTAGACCGGCAGGGGATCATTCGCAGCCGGGTGATTGGCGAATCAACGCCCGAGGTGTTTGAATCCATGATCAAGAAGCTGCTTTGACCCGTGCTTGGATCTACACTTGCCGTCCCTTTCACTACGCAATTGCGAGTTATCCATGAACGATCCGATCCAGTTCAACCGTCGGCAGGCGCTGCAACTGCTGGCTGTAACCGGCGCTGCCGGGGCCGCCATCCTCAGTACGCCAACCCTGGCCGCAAAATGCGAGACCGACGGTACCCCGTTGCAATTCACGCCCAAAACCGCCCCGAACCCCAACCCGGTTGAGAATGACCTCGCCAAGTATCCGAAATGCCCGTATTGCGGCATGGATCGCAAACAGTTCAACCCTAGCCGCCACCTGGTTCAATATCAGGATGATCTCGTGGACGGCACCTGTTCGCTGCATTGCGCCGCGCTCAGTCTGGCGCTGAACCTGGATCGAGGACCCAAGGCCATCTACGCCGCCGACTTTGGCGCAAAGGCGGATCTGAAACCGCTGGTTAATGTTGATCAGGCGACTTACCTGATCGGCTCGAAAGTGCCGGGCGTGATGACCGGGCAGAGCAAAGTCGCTTTTGCTCTCAAAGCGGATGCCGAATCGGCTAAAGCGGAACAGGGTGGAGAACTGGGCGATTTTGACGCCGCCCTGAAAGCGGCATATCTGAGCATGGCCAGCGATACCGCCATGATTCGCAAGAAACGGGCGGCGATGAAGCAGAAAGCAGCGGGGCATGCGGCGGGTCATACCCAATGATCGCCGGTCGGCAGTGGGCGGCGCTGCTGCTGGCGTTCGCCTTGCTGCCGGCCTGGGGCGAAGGTCTGCAACTGCCCGCCCCCGGCCCCAAGGACACCTGCTCGGTCTGCGGGATGTTCGTCAGTCTCTATCCCGACTGGGTCGCGACCGTGCTGTACAAAGACGGTCACGCTCATCATTTCGACGGGGCCAAGGATTTGTTCAAGTACCTGGCGAATATGCCTAAATATGCGCCTGGCCACTCTCAGGCCGACATCGCTGCGATTGGTGTCACCGAGTATTACAACGTCAGCCGGATTGATGCGCGCACTGCCTGGTATGTGATCGGCTCGGACACGCTGGGGCCGATGGGCCATGAGCTGGTCCCGCTGACGACTGAGGCCGAGGCCGAGGACTTCAAGCGCGATCATCAGGGTCAACGCATTCTGCGCTTTGATGACGTCACTCCGGCGCTGCTCGAACGACTGGATCAGGGGAAATTTGAATGACCGTTTACTTCATTGGCGCCGGTCCTGGCGATCCGGAATTGATCACCGTCAAGGGCCGGCGGCTGATTGGCGAATGCCCGCTGGTGCTGTACGCCGGATCGCTGGTGCCAAAAGCAGTGGTGCTGGCCGCCAATCCAACCGCGGAGCTGGTCAACACCGCCGATTTGAGCCTGGATCAAATCATCGCCCGCCTGCGCGCCGCGCATAAGCAGGGGCTGGATGTGGCGCGGGTGCATACCGGCGATCCGGCGCTCTATGGCGCGATTGGCGAGCAGATTCGGGAGCTGGATCAACTGGGGATTCCCTACGAAGTGGTGCCGGGAGTCACTGCTGCGTTTGCCGGAGCGGCGATGCTGCGCCGGGAACTGACCCTGCCGGGGATCAGCCAGACTCTGATTCTGACCCGCCATGCCGGCAAGACCCCGATGCCGGAAGGGCAAAGCCTGCCGGAACTGGCCCAACACCGGGCCACCATGGCGATTTATCTCAGCGTGGATCAGTTACAGGAGATTGTGGCGGAACTGACCCCGCATTACGGCGCGGACTGTCCGGTGGCGGTGTTGCACCGGGTGTCATGGCCGGATCAGGACGGAGTGGTGGGGACGCTGGCCGACATCGCGGAACAGGTTGAGGCCAAGGGTTTTACCCGCACCGCGCTGATTCTGGTCGGGCGGGCGTTGCAACCGGAGGGATTTCCTGCATCCTACCTGTACAGCGCTGAACATGCGCAGGAATACCGGCAACATGAAGCATCGGCCAGGAGTCAGGCTTAGACCTGTCGCTTAGCGTGTAACCGGTAACCGTTTCTCAATCCCGAAACGCCCGGCGCGCCTCGACAATCGCCGCCAGCCGTTCGCGGCGTAGCGCCTCAGCCAGCGCCAGCCCGATCAGCCCCTGTTCAACCCAGGGCCGGGCCGATACCGCAGCAGCAGCCTGATAGACCTGCTGCATCAAAAGCGCTTGCGGATAACCCTGCGCTTCGAGACCTTGCCGGCCACGGGCATCGGCTTCGCAGGCCACCAGGAACTGCTGGAAGCGCTGCGGTTTGCGGAAAGCGTCCAGTCCCTGCAAGGTATTCAGGAGCGTTTTTGGGCGCAATTCCAAGGCGCGATGGCAATGGGTATGAAACCGGGCGGTTAGCACGCCCAGTTCCCGGTACATATTGGGCACTCGCAACCGCTGACAAAGTAGCCGGATTTCGTCCGCGCCGCGCTGTTCATGGCCGAGATGGCGCGGCCACTCTTCGGGCGGAGTGGTGCCCTTGCCCAGGTCGTGAACCAGCACCGCAAAGCGGGTGACGACATCCGCGCCGATCTGCACCGCCATAGCCAGCGCCAGCAAGGTGTGCGCGCCGACATCAATTTCTGGATGGTGCGCCGGTGATTGCGGCACCCCAAACAGTCGATCCAGCTCCGGGAAAATTCGCGCCAATGCCCCACACTGGCGCAGGGTTTCGATAAACCGGCCCGGTTGCGCTTCGCCCAAAGCCCGCACCGTTTCCGCCCAAACCCGTTCAGGCACCAGATGATCCGCTTCACCGGCGGCGACCATACCCCGCAACAGATCGAGCGTTTCCGGCGCAATCTGAAAACCAAGCGGCGCATAACGGGCGCTGAAGCGGGCGATTCTGAGGATCCGCACCGGATCTTCGGCGAACGCTGGCGAGACGTGACGCAACCAGCGGGCATCGAGATCGGCGCGGCCACGGTAGGGATCCAGCAACTGGCCCTCGCCATCACGCGCCATGGCGTTGATAGTCAGATCGCGGCGCAGCAGGTCATCTTCCAGCGTGACCTCGGGGGCGGCATGGACGCTGAACCCGTAGTAACCCGGCGCGGTCTTGCGTTCCGTGCGGGCCAGCGCGTACTCCTCATGGGTTTCGGGATGCAGGAATACCGGAAAATCCTTGCCGACCGGGCGGAAACCGCGCCGCAGCAATTCATCTGGAGTTGCGCCAACTACCACCCAATCGCGCTCCTTGACGGGCAGCCCCAGTAATTCATCGCGCACTGCGCCGCCAACCAGGTAAATTTCCATGTTGTAGGGTTTCATTGTGAGGGGGTTCGGGATGGGCAGAAGCAGCTATTGTATGGGAGCGGCGGGCTTGCGGTCCGCGCCGCTTCTCCAACCTTAGACGGTTTTATAAACGATGCGACGAATGTTCTGGATTCTTTTTATGCTGATCGGCTGGGGAGGGCTGCTGGCCGGTTGCGCTGATCTGGGCTATTACCGGCAAGCGGCGGTTGGACAGTGGCGCTTACTGGACGCCCGGCAACCGGTAGCCGATCTGCTCGCTGATCCCGCCACCGCTCCCGAACTGCGGCAACGACTGGCCACGGCGCAGACCTTGCGGGCCTTCGCCAGCGCGGAACTGGCGCTGCCGGATAACGGCAGTTACCGGACTTACGCGGATCTCCAGCGGCCCTGGGTGGTGAAAAACGTGTTCGCCGCCCCGGAATTGAGTCTCGAACCGCGCCGCTGGTGTTTCTGGATCATCGGTTGCCTGAGCTATCGCGGCTATTTCGACGTTGCCGCCGCCGAACTGTTGGCCGGGGAGTTGCGGGCGGCGGGTGATGATGTTTACCTCGCTGATATTCCGGCCTATTCGACGCTGGGCTGGTTCGATGATCCGCTGCTCAACACTTTCATTCAGTGGCCGACCGCCCGACTGGCTGAACTGCTGTTTCACGAACTGGCGCATCAGCGGTTGTATATCGACGACGACTCAGCGTTTAACGAAGCCTTTGCGACCGCAGTGGGCCGACTGGGAACAGCGCGCTGGTTAGCGCAATACGCCACCGAACAGGAACGGGCCGACTATGCAGCGGATCTCGGACGGCGCGAGCAGTTCCTGCACCTGGCGGCGAGTGCCCGCGAGCGGTTGATGGCGGCCTATGCCGGGTCCGGGAATAAGGCCGACAAGCAGGCGGACAAGCAACGGATTCTGGCGGAATTGCGCGAGCGTTATCAGGCCTTAAAGCGTGAATGGGGCGGCTATGCCGGTTATGACCGCTGGTTCGCCCAGGATTTAAATAACGCCAAGTTGGCCGGCGTCAGCACTTATCACCGGCAAGTCCCGGCGTTTATGGCGCTGTTTGAGCGGGAACAGCAGGATTTTGCAGCATTTTATCGGGCGGCGGCCATGATCGGGCAGTTGCCGCCCGCCGAGCGCGAAGCCCGGTTGCAGGAATTGTCGAGCGCCCATCCGCCGGCTAAGCTGGTTCATCGCGATCCGTTATTTTCCAAGAGGTAACCACAGTTGAACATTCTAATTATTGGCGGCGGTGGCCGCGAACACGCGCTGGCCTGGAAGGTGGCGCAATCCAGTCGGGTTCGCACCGTGTACGTTGCGCCGGGTAACGCCGGATCGGCGCGTGAACCCAAGGTCGTCAATATCGCCATCACTGCCGACGATCCGCCTGACCTGCTCAAGTTTGCCCAAAGCCATCACATCGACCTGACCATCGTGGGTCCGGAAGTGCCGCTGGCGCTGGGGATTGTTGACCGGTTCGCCGCCGCCGGACTGCGCTGTTTCGGTCCGCGGCAAGCGGCGGCGCAACTGGAAAGCTCCAAGGCCTTCGCCAAGGATTTTCTGGCCCGCCACCAGATTCCAACCGCGCGCTATCAGAGTTTCACCGATCCGGAGGCGGCGGAAACCTATATCCGCGAGATGGGCGCGCCGGTAGTGGTCAAGGCTGACGGGCTGGCGGCGGGCAAGGGTGTGGTTCTGGCCCAGAGCGAAGCGGAAGCGATTGCTGCGGTGCAAGGCATGTTGAGCGGCCAGGATTTTGGCGCAGCGGGCCGGCGGGTAGTGGTCGAGGAATTTCTGGTCGGCGAGGAAGCCAGCTTCATTGTGATGACCGATGGCGAACACATCCTGCCGCTCGCCTCCTCCCAGGATCACAAGGCCCGCGACAACGGCGACCGGGGTCCGAATACTGGCGGAATGGGCGCTTATTCCCCAGCCCCGGTAGTCACGCCGGAATTGCACGCGCAAATCATGGCTGAAATTATCGAGCCGACGGTGCGCGGGATGGCTGCGGAAGGATGTCGCTATGTCGGGTTCCTCTATGCCGGGGTGATGGTGACCGCTGCCGGTCCCAAGGTGCTGGAGTATAACTGCCGACTGGGCGATCCCGAAACTCAGCCTTTGATCCTGCGCTTGCGTTCGGACTTGGTGGAACTGTGCAAGGCGGCGCTGGAGGAGCGCTTGCACGAAGTCACCGTGGAATGGGACCCGCGGCCAGCGCTGGGGGTAGTGATGACCGCCGCCGGTTATCCGGGCCGCTACCGCCAGAGCGATGTCATTAGTGGACTGCCGACGCATGATGAGGAACTGGGCGATGAGGTGAAGCTGTTCCATGCCGGGACTCAGGAAGCGAAAGACGGCCAGGTGGTGACGCATGGCGGGCGGGTGCTGTGTGCGACCGCGTTGGGCGCAACGGTCGCCGAAGCGCAAAGCCGCGCCTATGATCTGGCCAAGCGGGTGCATTGGGACGGCGTTTATTACCGCACCGATATTGGCTATCGGGCCATTGCCCGGGAGCGGGGGGAATAACGCCGTCTGAGGAAACTTCCCCTGAAATTGCAGGGCGACCATCGCTGCGGGCAAAAGTTGCAGGTTAGGGTATTATTACAACAAATCGCGGGGTATTCTTACAACAAAACCGGCTTACATCCGCACCGGTCCCCGCAGAAAACCCAGATAACCACATCGGAGTCACTATCATGCAGCAGCATCACCCCCGCCGTTCATTGCTCTTCATCAGTCTAGCTGGAGCGCTCGCCGCGACCGGTCAGGTCTATGCTTCCGGCCTGCAAATCACCGAACAAAGCGTGACCGGTCTGGGCCGGGCCTTCGCCGGCGGCAGTTTGCCCAATGACGATGTTTCCGCCGTGTACTACAACCCCGCCGACATGATGCTGAGCAATGGAATGCAGGCGCAGGCTGGTCTGACCTTTATCGGGATCACCACCGACGCGAAGAACGCCGGAACCACGACCCGCCTGCCGGCTAATCTGGGGGACGTGCTGACCAAGCCAGGCACTTTGCCGGTGTTCGTGACGGTTCCGAGTACTGCTCGCAGCGATGACGGGGGTACGGACAATGTAGTGCCCAATGGTTATTTCGCGATGGACATCAACGACCAGATGCGGTTTGGAGTGGGCATGACCGCGCCGTTTGCGGTTAGCACCAGCTATGGCCGGGATTGGGTAGGTCGTTATGCTGCGGTTGATTCGGAATTAACGGTCATCGACATCAATCCGGGACTCGCCTACCGGGTCAACAATAATCTTTCGCTCGGGTTTGGCGTGAGCGCTCAATATGCGGACGCCAGACTGACCAAGTCGCTGTTCAACCCGCTTAACCCCGTGCAAGACGGTTATGCTGAACTCAAGGGCGATGACTGGGGCCTCGGCTTCAACCTGGGCGCCACCTACGAATTCGATCCGGACACCCGGGTCGGTCTGAGCTATCGGTCGCGGGTCGACTATACCCTGGAGGGCGATAACACCATCACCAACTATATCGCACAGGCGAATGGCAAGACTTCCGCCAAGGTGGACTGGACCGCGCCGGACTGGCTGGCGCTGGCGGTTTATAAGCGGCTGAGTCCGCAGTGGGCGGTGATGGCCAGCACCCGCTGGACCAACTGGAGCCTGTTTCAAAAACTGCAGATTGATAAAGCTGACGGCAGCGGCAATTTATCGACCATTCAGGAAAACTGGCAGGATAGCTGGTCGGTCAATATCGGCGTTACTTACGACTACAACCCGGAATGGACATTGCGCGCCGGTTACGTCTATGACCAGACTCCGATCCGCTCAGCCGAATACCGCCACCCCAGTATTCCCGATAGCGACCGCAACGCCATTGGACTCGGGTTCAGCTACCACCCCGGTTCCAATCTGTCGATCGATTTCGGCTATATGTACATCAGCTTCGCCGACTCCAGCACCGATGAAGTTCTCAATTTGGCGCCTGCCCCGATTCCAGCCGGGCTGGTCACCCAGCATCTGATGCTTGACTATGCCAGTTCAGGCAACCTGATCGGCATCCAGGCCAGCTACCGCTTCTAAGCCGCGTTCCACACCCACCCCAGCCCCTCTCCCGCACGCGGGCAAGGGGTTTTTCATTTTGATTAGCCAAATCAATAAAGCCGAAACCGGGTCGCTGGCCTTATTTTGCTCATGGCCGTTCACCCCGCTTTGCCTTGAAGCGCACCGGGTTGAAAGCAACAGGTCGTTTCGACCGCCTGACCAGAGGACATCCAAGACCATGAGTAACGCAGCATCCATCCGCCGGGTGGCGGTTCTGGGCGCGGGCGTGATGGGCGCGCAAATTGCCGCCCATCTCGCTAACGCCGAAGTGCCGGTAGTGTTGTTCGACCTGCCGGCCAAGGACGGCGATCCCAACGGGATCGCGGTCAAGGCCATCGCCAATCTGGGCAAGCTCAATCCGGCCCCGTTCGCGGTCAAGGAACGGGCGGCGCTGATTAAACCTGCCAACTATGACCAGCATCTGGAAGAATTGCGGAATTGCGATCTGCTGATTGAAGCCATTGCCGAGCGCCCGGACTGGAAAGCCGATCTCTATCAGCGCATCACCCCCTATTTAAATGAACGGGCGATTCTCGCCACTAACACCTCCGGCTTGCGCATCAACATGCTGGCGGAATCGGTGCCGGATGCTTTGCGTTCCCGGTTCTGCGGGATCCATTTCTTCAATCCGCCGCGCTATATGGCGCTGGTGGAACTCATTCCCTGTCAGCAGACCGATCCGGCTATTCTCGACCAGTTGGAAACTTTCCTGGTCACGACGCTCGGCAAGAGCGTCGTTCGCGCCAAGGACACGCCGAATTTTATCGCCAACCGGATTGGCGTCTTTTCCATGGCGGCCACGATTCATCATACTGCCGCTTTCGGACTGAGTCTGGATTTGGTGGATGCGCTGACTGGCCCGGCGATTGGCCGGCCCAAGAGCGCCACTTACCGCACCGCCGATGTGGTGGGGCTGGACACGATGGGCCATGTGTTCAAAGGCTCGGCGCTGGCCTTGCAGTATGACCCGTGGCGCACCTATTTCACTCCGCCGGACTGGTTGAATGTGCTGATCGCAAAAGGCGCGCTGGGCCAGAAAACCGGGGCCGGGATTTACGCCGCCAAGGGCAAGCAGGTATTAAATCCGGCCACTGGCGAGTATCAAAACGCTGGCGCCAAGCCCAATGAGGCGGTGCAGGCCATTCTGAAAATCCGCAATCCTGCTGAGAAATTCGCCGCATTACGGGCCAGCGACGATCCGCAGGCGCAATTCCTGTGGGCGATTCAACGCGACGTGTTTCATTACGCGGCAGTCCTGTTGGCGGAAATTGCCGACACCGCCCGCGATATTGATTTAGCCATTCGCGGCGGCTTCGGCTGGAGCATGGGACCCTTTGAAATCTGGCAGGCGGCGGGTTGGAAGCAGGTTGCCGACTGGATCAATGAAGACATCGCCGCCGGTAAAGCGATGACCACGACCGCATTGCCGGCCTGGGTCGCCGATGTGCCGGGCGTCCATACCGCCAACGGCTCCTATTCGGCGGCGAAATACGCTTATAAGTCCCGTTCGACCCTGCCGGTTTATCAACGCCAGCTTTATCCCGAATTGGTGTTGGGTGAAGCGCCGCATCGCTATGGCGAAACGGTGTTTGAAAATACCGGCGTGCGGCTGTGGACGACCGGTGACAACATCGGGGTGCTGAGTTTCAAGAGCAAGATGCACGTCATCGGCGACGATGTGCTGGACGGAGTGCTGGAGGCGCTGAACATCGCTGAACAACAGTTCGACGGATTGGTGCTGTGGCAGACCGCAGCGCCCTTCAGCGCCGGGGCCAATCTGGCGCAAGCGGTGCCAGTAGTCATGGCCGGCGATTGGGTCACCTTTGAAAACACCGTCGCCAAGTTCCAGCACACCACCGCTGCGCTGCGCTATTCAGCGATTCCGGTGGTGGCGGCGGCGCAGGGTTTGGCCTTAGGTGGCGGTTGTGAATTCCTGATGCACTGCGACCGGGTAGTGGCGGCGCTGGAAAGCTACATCGGGCTGGTCGAGGTCGGGGTCGGGCTGATTCCCGCCGGCGGCGGCTGCAAGGAATTTGCGCTGCGGGCGATGCATGAAGCCAAAGGTGGCGATTTGTTGCCGTTCCTGCGCCCGTATTTCGAGGCGATGGCGATGGCCAAGGTCTCGCGCAGCGCCGAAGAAGCCAAGCAGCTCGGCCACTTGAAAGCCTCGGACATCATCGTATTCAACGTCAATGAGTTGCTGTATGTCGCCAAGGCCCAGGTCCGGGCGCTGGCCGAAACCGGTTATCGGCCCCCACAACCCCGGCCGATTCGGGTCGCCGGTCGCACTGGCGTTGCCGCCTGTCAAATGGCGCTGGTCAACATGCGCGATGGCGGTTTCATCTCCGCCCATGACTATCAACTGGGCCTGAATATCGCCACAGCGCTGTGCGGCGGTGATGTCGATCCCAACACGATGGTTGATGAGGCCTGGCTGCTAGGGTTGGAGCGTCAGGGCTTCCTGGAACTAGCGAAAACCCCGCTGACCCAGGCCCGCATTGAGCAGATGCTCAAGACCGGCAAGCCGCTGCGTAACTGATTGGCAGGAGAGTTAATGATGAGCAAGCAAATTCAGGACGCCTATATCGTCGCGGCCGCCCGGACTCCGGTTGGCAAGGTGCGCGGCGCATTCCGCAACACCCGCCCGGACGATCTGCTGGCGCATGTGTTGCGCGGCGTGATCGGCCAATGTCCAGGACTGGACCCGAAACTGATCGGCGATGTGATCGTCGGTTGCGCCATGCCGGAAGGCGAACAGGGCATGAACGTCGCCCGAATCGGCCTGTTGCTGGCCGGGTTGCCGGATAGTGTGCCGGGCCTGACCATCAACCGGTTTTGCGCCTCCGGGGTGCAGGCGGTGGCGCAGGCTGCTGACCGCATCCGGCTGGGCGAGGCAGATGTGATGATCGCCGCCGGGACCGAAACCATGACCATGATCCCGATGGGCGGCAACAAGATCGCCCTGAATCCCGAAGTGTTCGCCACTGACGAAAATGTCGGGATCGCTTACGGGATGGGCTTGACGGCGGAAAAAGTCGCCGAACAGTGGAAAATTTCCCGCGAGGATCAGGACGCCTTTGCTGTGGAAAGTCATCGCCGGGCTTCTGCGGCCATTGTCGGTGGCGAGTTCAAACAGGAAATCCTGCCGTACACGGTGCTGGATCGCTCCCCGGATACCCAGACCATGCAGGTGCGGATTCGGGAACGGGTCGTAGAAAATGATGAAGGGCCGCGTCCCGACAGCAGCCTGGCCGGGCTGGCCAAGCTCAAACCGGTGTTCGCGGCGCGGGGCAGCGTCACCGCCGGCAACAGTTCGCAGATGAGCGACGGGGCCGGAGCAGTCGTGCTGATGAGCGAGCGGCTGGTCAAGCAATTGAACCTGAAACCGCTGGCCCGCTTCGTCAGTTATGCGGTGGCGGGTGTTCCGGCCCGGATCATGGGCATCGGCCCGATTGCGGCGATTCCCAAGGCGCTGGAGCTGGCGGGGCTGTCCAAAAACGCCATTGACTGGTTCGAGTTGAATGAAGCGTTTGCCGCGCAAAGTCTGGCGGTGTTGCGGGATCTGGACCTCGATCCGGCCAAGGTCAATCCGCTGGGTGGGGCGATTGCGCTGGGCCATCCGCTTGGCGCGACTGGAGCAATTCGGGTAGCGACATTGGTTCACGGCATGCGACGGCGCGGCGGAAAATACGGCATGGTGACGATGTGCATCGGCACCGGCATGGGCGCAGCGGGGGTGTTCGAGGCGCTGTAGCCGAAGACGGTATTCCACCAAACGCTGAAAATCGCAAAGCCCGCTGGGATTACCGGCGGGCTTTTTGGTGGAAAATACTCACTGAGCAGATTCAGGGAGTGTAAATAACTGGCCGTTTTCCTATCCCTGCTATTGCGGTTTGATGGCGTAGTTCCAATCCCGCTCATGTCGGTAAATGGATGAAGTCCAAAGTGGGTGAGGTGGGACGAACCTTATAGAGGTTGCGGTATTTTGATCAGACTCCAGAACACCGTAAGGGAGCATCAGCGCCATGATCCGTTGTAATCGTTCAGTTCCCCTCCCGGTTATGGCTAACTTCCGCTGATGGGATGGATGTGAAAAACTATAACTACTCACCTTGATTGACCGCCATGCACCTGACCCTCCATAGCCTCCAGCAGATCGATG
>JADLEK010000044.1 GCA_020846135.1 Gammaproteobacteria bacterium | reverse complement strand
TGAGGGAATTAACAACTCTATAAAAACAGTGAAACGCATGGGATACGGTTTTCGCAACTTTGCCAACTTTAAGCAGCGAGTGTTGATGTATTTTGCCTAGCTCCACAAGAACCCTCGAAGAACCAATATTCTTATTAAGAAAATCAAAGAAACAGTTTTAGGACTTTCGCTTTGACCCCTATTTCGTCTTTCCATCAAAAGAGCTTATCAGGTAACCTATTGAAAATATTGGATACCTTGGTATGTCGAAATGTCTAAAAAATAAACTTATGCATCTAAAAACATGGATTTTAGGCCCTCAAGCGAAAGTCCTAATGAGGAATATAAAGATCCGCTTTACAGTTTCTACGTTATTGCCGCAGATCATTCACAATAATGCCTAACGTATAACTCAGTTGCCGCCGCGATAGCGGCGGTCAACTGGAGTGCAGAATTAGGTTCTAGTTGAGGTTCACCTATCCGTCTCCCGTCCTGATGCCACTTTCCGGCAGCGTTGCTGCGAAGATCCTACCGGCAGTCGCAGCCGACGCCACGGGCATCACTTGGTACGGCTCCGCTGGTTCCCCGCTTTACTCTCGTATGAGCTCCGGAACCATGGTAGACGATGGCGTCGCATTTGGAGCTTGCCTCTACGGTCAGCGCCTTTCCGGCCCAGCTGATGTCGTCAAATGTCCTGGCGTATTGGACTTCCCCGTTGAGATTCGTATTGAATCTCACCAAGTCATTGTCGACAATGGTGCCACTCCTACTCTTATCGTTCGCGAAAAGCTTGCATTCCGCGCGTGCGCTCGAAGCCATGAAAAATGTAGCAAAAGCTGCGATTGCGAAGAGAGTCGTTACTTTCAATTTCATAATGATTTCTCCAATTATCCCCTTTCGTGTGAAATGTAAGAAGATCCGGGGACAAATGATCTCCGAACATTGAACTCTGCGACCGTCGCAAAATCCCCGCTAGGGCCGAAGGGCGATCCGCCATCTTCAATGGTGCGATGGAGAATGGTGCGATGGAGGTAGCCTAACGGTTTTTCCCGCATGCGCTCCCGAGGAGGCGGCTAACGCCAGCTGTAACCGGCGCATTTGTAGTGAGCGCAGCGAACGAAAAATGCGTCCGAGTTTACAGCCTTGTTAGGCCATTGATTGACCGACATTCGCGACAGCCTCAACTCAACAACCACCGGCTGAAAGCCGGTGGTTTGAAGTAACGGACTGAAAGTCCATGTGCGCGTCGACTGAACGACGCGCCTAAGGTTCAACCCGAAAGTCACGCACTGGATCCGGCTCAAAGTGATGATCCAAGTACTCCTTAATCATGTCTTCTGTCATATCCCCCACCGGCACATAAAAATAGTTCTGTGCCCAAAAATGTCGTCCCTAGTAGCGCTTCTTCAATTCAGGAAATTCCTCAAACAACTTTTTTGCTGTTCGCCCCTTGATATGACGCATGATGTCACTGACTGATAGCTCAGGGGGTGCCGAAACCATAATATGCACATGGTCTTTGCTGACTACCCCTTTGACAATCCGAATCTCAAAGGCTTCGCAGGTCTGCTGAACCAGCTCCCGAACGGGGCGCGAGTTGAGCGTCATCCCGCACGGAGCGTCCCTGCCGCCCGACGAGGAACTGTAAAGTTCCGCCAGTCGTGGTGGGCGGCAGGGATGTGAGTACGGGACGACGAAGTCGCCCCGAAGGGGTGACGTTCCAACGAGGGTTCGACGGCGCAAAGCGCCGAGAACCCGATGTTGGCTCAACTCGCGCCCCGTTCGTCGGCGCGAAGCGCCGACGAACCCGCTGACCAACGTCTCCTATCGATGGTTTTACAACCTGTATAAGATTGCTATATCATTTCGCCGCTGCCAGGCGCAGATCCAGCAGCTTCTCCGTCCCGTTGCCGGCTCCAAACCAGTTGGGCGAAGCGTTTTGCCCGCGCTTCCAGATCTTCGCTCAGATTGTCCTCGAACATCCGCAGGGCTGGGCCGTTGACCAGTTCGCCGCGACTGTCCAGGGAACGGGCGGCTGCTTTGCCCAGACTCTCGAAGATCAGGCCATAGACCACGGCGTGCATCATTCCGCCCACTACGGTGCCGATGCCGGGAAAGGCTTTGAAGATGTTGCCGACCAGCGCCAGCATCAGATTGATATTGCGCTTGATCTGGTTGCCGGCCAGATCAAGGAAACGTTGCATGTCCACCTCCCGGGCCGGGGCTTCGTACAACGCGCACAGTTCCTTGATCAGGTTAAAACCCAGATAGCCCTGAATCAGAATGTCAGTGCCGGGGCTGACCGCGGCCAGCGCCCCGAACACCGCTTTGCGGGAATAACTCTGGACAATAGCGGCAGCCTTCTCGCGGCGATGCTGGGCGACCGCAGCGTCCAGTTTCTGCTGAGCCAGCACGAACACTGACGTATCGCGCAGCGCATCCAGCACCTGCGGGTCGTTGTCGAGATAACGCTGCAAGGCCCGGCGCAGATCCCCGGCCTGCGGCTGCCGTTCCCGGCGGGTGGTTTCCTCGCGGCCATCATGATAGATGCGGGTCACTTCCTCGAAGCCGCCGCATTGCACCGGCGCGACTTCCACCTGCTCGCCGATCCGTTCCGCCAGCCGCTCCCGCACCAGCACCAGTTCCCGTTCGGTGTAGCGATCCGTCTTGTTCAGCGCCACGATCAGCGGACTGCCCAGATCCACCAGGGTGCGCATCGCGGCGTATTGATCCCGGGTCAGATCGCCTTCGCAGACGTAGATCACCACATGAGCGCGCAACGCCTCGTCGCGAGCCATTTGATCCAGGCTGCCGTCAGCCTCGTTCAACCCGGGCAAATCGGCCAGAATCAGCCGGTCGCCGGCGGAACTGGTCCAAGTGTAATAGTTGACCACCCGGGTGGTGCCGCCGCGCACATCGACGGCAATCTCGGTGCCCGGCAACAGGGCGCGAATCAGCGACGACTTGCCAACGCTGATTTCGCCAAACACCGCGACCACGATCTCGCCCGCAGCCCGGCGCCGCTGCAACTCCTCCAGCTCACGGTGAATCGAGTCCACCGGCACTCCGGCGGCGCTGTGACGCTCCAGCCGCTCGCGCAGGGTCGCTTCATCCGGCGGTTTGGCGTGAGCCTTGGCGCGAGCCTTGCCGGCAGGCCGGCCCCAGTGCAGGACCCGCCAGACGGCGTAAATGCCGCCGGCGCTCAGCCCGGCCAGCAGGATCAAATAGAGAATCCAGAACGCCGGTCCACGCTGTTGCAGCCGATCCCAGACCGACAGGCCAAGGTCGGTGATGTACAGCATCAGTACCAGCATGAACGCCACGCCGACGCTGGCTCCGACCCCGAGGAGCAGGCGGATCGGCAGCCAGGCTTTGGCAGCGGTGGAGAGCGGGATGGGGGGAAGTTTAGGCAGCGACGACATCGGGCGGGAACAGATCAAGAAAGGGTTGCGGCACTTTTTGAATCACGCGGCGCTGATAATCAAAGAAGACGATGCCGGTCTTGGCGCGGGCGACCTCGCGGCCACTGGTCTTTTCGGTCACCCGGTAGATGAAATCGCAGCCATATTTGTTGAAATCTGCTACGCCGACCGCCAGTTCCAGCAATTCGCCGGGGAACGCCTCGGATTTATAGACGATCACGCTGTCGGCCATGATGATCCCGGCCCCGCAAATATCCAGTTCGCTGAGGCCGTAATGGGCTAAAAACTGCACCCGCGCCTCGTGCAGCAGGCCCAGCAGCGCATCGTTGCCCATGTGGCCGCCATAATTGACATCGGTGATTCTGACCCGCAGCTCGGTGCTGAATGGAAACCGCCCCGGCAGGTCCAGCTTGATTCGCGCCATGCGCCGCCTCGACAGGAATGAAAAATCGGTTGTTAATTAAAGAATTAGACATGGCCGCCGGCACAGAAAAACCGGCGGCCGAGGCGCGGATTGTAAACGATTATCGGGCAAAGCGGGCGGGACGGCAGTCCGTCAGGTCAGCAGGCGCGGAGTCAGCAACCGTTGCGCTTCCTCGAAAAAATCCGGCGGCGACAACAACTCCCTGCTGGGGAAGCGCACCAGCAACACTGTCAGCCGGCGATCCGGACCCAGCAGCGCCTCGTCAAAAATCAGGGCGTTCGCGATCTGGGATGAATCAGGCGGGACCTTGATGTTCATGTGATCCAGGTTCAACGCGATCTGCTCCAGCCGCAGATGCTGTTCCGGCTTGTTCAAGGTGGTGATGATGATGGCCAGCAGATGATCCAGGGTCGCCGAATCCGCCCGGATTTTGCCCAACTCGGCTTCCAGATCCCACAATTGCCGCTCGATATTCCCGGCATCGGCCAGATTCGGCATGGTGGATTCCAGCAATGAGTCCAGTCCCATCCGGGCCGAGCGCAGCGCCCCCGCCTTTTTTTGCAGCAGTTCCCGCTGGCGTTGCTCCAGTTGTCGGCGACGGGTGCGAATCACGGTCAGGTTGTCCAGGGCGACTTTGATCAGCGAATCAAAGGCCCGATCCATCAGTTCCCGGCGCGTTTCGCGCTCGCTGTGGGTCACCCCGGCCAGGCGCTGATTGCAGAAATTGACTGCGGTTTGCGGTACGTCGCGCCGAACCCGATCGCCATGCAGTTCCACGCCCAGAATGGTTTTCTCAACCCGATCCATGCCCAGCACCGCATACAGCTCGGTCGGCAGCGGACCGGAAGTTTGTTGCAGATAATTCCGGGTGTGTTTGCTAAAGCTCAGGGTTTCACGGAGCTGATCCGGCGAAGCGAACGCAGCGCGCAGTTGCGGACAGGCGGTGAAGCTGCGGTGGCTGGCGTCAATCGCCGGCGGCAAGCGGTCGATGAGGGTGATGACATGTTGAATAGCGGCTTCCACCGGGCCGCGCAGCTTGCGCCGGTAACGACTCACCGCCCGCAGGCGGGGATCGGTGCCATCAATCACCCGATCAATCGCGGCCTCGATGATGGGGTCATCATGGTTGCCGGATCGACTGGGGACGGCGGTAAAGATGGATTGCAGGAAGCGAAGCACCATTGATCAATAGGCCTGTGAAAAACGCCCTCACCCCCAAACCTCTCCCACCGGGCGAGGAGCGTTTGTAGACGGTTGCTTATGACGACGGCGGCGGCGACCACTGATACAGCCAGGTTTCGCTCAACGCCCCTTCCGCGTCGCGCAGATAACAGCGCAAATCCACCGGCGTACTACCCGTCGCGATCAGATCAAAGTGGCAACGCCACTGCGGCGATTCCTTAATCGGACGCGCCACCACATCCCGAATCTCCCCCCGCGAGGCGGCAACCACGGCTTCTACTTTGGCGTCTTTGGGGAGTTGGTCCAGGCGTCCGCCCTGAAAGTCGATGACGAACTTGCGCATCGGTACGGTCTTTTTCTGGCCGGGCACCCCGCCGGCCCCAAAGCGGGTCGCGACCACCTCGGCGACCGTGGGCCGGGTCGGCGGTTGCGCGCCCCAGTACAGCCGATAGCTGAAATTCAAGGCCTGGCCGGGCTGAACCGGTTGCGCTGGATTCCAGTACGCCACGATGTTATCGAGGGTCTCGTCGGCAGTCGGCAATTCGACCAGTTGCACCATGCCCTTGCCCCAGTTGCCCAGCGGCTCCACCCATAGCGAAGGCCGCTTGTGGTAGAACGAGACATCGTCCTGGTAATGGGCAAACTCACGGTCGCGCTGCAGCAGACCAAAACCACGCGGGTGGTCATCCACAAAGGAATTGACCCGGACGTAATGCGGATTCAGGAGGGGCCGCCAAATCCATTCTCCGGCTCCCGTCCACATCGCCAGACCATCCGAGTCATGAATCTCCGGGCGAAAGTCATCCGCTTGCCGCCGGTCGTTCTCGCCGTTTTGGAACATCGAAGTCATCGGGGCAATGCCCAGCCGTTCAATGGCGCGGCGCGGAAACAGATGGGTCTCAATCTCCATCACCGTCATCTCGCCGGGGGTCACGACAAAACGGTAAGCGCCGGTCACGCTGGGACTGTCGAGCAGGGCGTAGATCGTCAACGCTGTCGTATCCGCCGTTGGCCGTTCCAGCCAGAACGCGCGAAAGGCGGGGAATTCCTCCGGGCGCTCCATACCGGTATCTATCGCCAACCCTCGCGCAGACAGGCCGTACTGCTTGCTGGCCCCGACCGCCCGGAAATAGCTGGCGCCAAGAAACGAGAACATATCCCGATCCCAGTCGGAACGGGCATTGACGCGGAACCCGGCAAAGCCGAGATTGCCGACCTGTTCCGGAATTTTGTCCTTGACCCGCGGACCGTACTTGAACATCTCCGGCGAGAAATCGATGGGCCGGGCCAGGCCGTTGACGACTTCATAGAGACTGACGGGATGATGAAAATACAGGCCCAGATGGAAAAACCGGGCTTGGAACGGCAATTCGCCGCCAGCCCACAGGCTGTGATCGATCCGGAAATTGTTGAGGGCCTGATAATCGTCATAATCGATCGCCGCCAGCCATGGCGGGCGAGCATCGCTGGGGACGACATAAGGCTCCTGGGCCAGGCGTTGCGCGGTTTGCCGCAACCCATCCTGACTGAACGGCTGACCGCTAGCCTGGGTTTCGCTCCCGGCCAGGGCTGCGCCCAGCGCCGACACGGGCAAGGCGCCACTGGCCGCCAGTCCCATCAACCTGATTAATAGCTCCCGTCGCGTCATCGCTTGTTGACCTTGGTGGTTATGGACGCCGCATTGTAGCGCCGGCTACCGCTGCTGGCTGACCCGGTGCCGCTCTTTCAAGCGCCGGTAGTTCTGCGCCGAGTATTCCAGAAACTCCAACTCGCGCTCATTGAGAGGACGAACCTGCCGCACCGGACTGCCGACATAGAGGAACCCGCTGTCCAGTACCTTGCCCGGCGGCACGACGCTGCCCGCGCCGATGGTCACTCGCGCTTGCACCACCGCCCGGTCCATCACAATCGCGCCCATTCCGATCAGGCAAAAATCCTCAATCGTACAGGCGTGTAGAATGACCTTGTGGCCAACCGTGACATCATTGCCAATCAGCGTCGGTTGGCCGCCGGGACAGAACCGGCTGTCGTGGGTGACGTGAATTACGGTTCCATCCTGAATGCTGGTGCGCGCGCCGATCCGAATCCGCTGAATATCGCCGCGAATCACGCACAGCGGCCAGACCGAACTGTCCTCGCCGATTTCAACATCGCCAATGACCACGGCGGACTCATCCACATAAGCGGCAGGGTGAATCAGCGGGGTGTATTGCTCAAAGGAACGAACGGACATAGCGCGAAGCTCTCATCAATCTTTAGCCAAGTAGGGGGCATGGCCCACCTTCCCCCAATCCTCTGTTAAATGTAGGCCGTGCCCACCCTAGGACTTTAGCCTTCAATCATCAACGCATCGTCACCAGTTCTTCAGCGCTGGTGGGATGAATCGCCACAGTGTCGTCGAAATCGCGCTTGGTGGCGCCCATGCGGATCGCGACCGCAAAGCCCTGCAACATTTCATCCGCGCCTTCGCCGATCAGGTGGCAACCGACGATTTTCTCCTCCGGACCGACGCACACCAGCTTCATGGCGGTTTCGGTGGGGCGGGCGGTAAAGGCATGGTACAAGGGCCGGAACCGGGTCTGATAGATTTTCACCGCATCGCCGTGTTCCTGCCGGGCTTCTTCCTCGGTCAGGCCCACCGTGCCAATCGGCGGGTGGCTAAACACCACCGTCGGAATATTCTCGTAAGGCAAGCGCCGATCCGGTTGGCCGCCAAACAGCCGATCCGCCAGCCGACGGCCCGCAGCGATAGCGGCCGGGGTCAGATGAAACCGCTCGGTGACGTCCCCAATGGCGTAAATGCCGGGGACGCTGGTGTTCTGGAACGGGTCGGTGGGAATCGCGCCATTTGGATTCATGGCTACCCCCGCCGCCGGCAGGTTAAGCGCATCGGTATTGGGATCGCGGCCAATCGCCCACAGTAACGTATCGACCTTCAGAACGTCGGTCTGGCCGTCACAATAAACGCTCAATCCCCCGCCGGCCAGCCGCGCCACCGCCCGAACCTGGGTGTGGGTCAGCACCGTCAGGCCATCTTCACGCAACCGTTCCATCAACAGATCGCGAAGCATGACGTCGAAGGAGCGCAGCACCTGCTCCTTGCGCACCAGCAAGGTCACCTCTGCGCCCAGCGTGTGCAGCATCCCGGCCAGTTCGACCGCGATATACCCGCTGCCGGCGATAGCGACCCGGGGCGGGCAATCTTCCAGCTCGAAAAAGCCATCCGAGGTCATGCCGAATTCCGCGCCGGGCAGACTCGGAATTTGCGGGCGACCGCCGGTAGCAATCACGATGTGGTCAGCAGTATAAAGCTCGCTATTGACCTCCAGCGTTCGGGCATCGACGAACCGGGCGAAGCCGTGAATCAGATCCACTCCAGTCCGGTTCAGATAGCCCAGATACCAGTCATGGAGATTGCGGATAAAGACGTCGCGGGCGGTTTTCAGCTTGCGCCAATCGAAGTCGAAATAATCCAGCTTGAAGCCGTAACCGGGGGCGTCGTCGAGCGCATGGGCCAGATGCGCGGCGTACCACATGATTTTTTTCGGTACGCAGCCAACATTGACACAGGTTCCGCCCAGCCGACCGGTTTCGATGGCGGCGCAGCGGGCGCCGTAACTGGCGGCCCGTTCCGCCGCTGACAGGCCACCGCTACCGCCGCCGATAGCGATGAGATCGTAATGCCGGGCCATGCAGCCTCCCTGGATAGACTGGGTAGAGAAAATCAGGACTCGTGGAAAAGCGAATGGGAAATTGATTGTCGTTACTATAGTTGGCGCCCGGAGATTCTTCCTGTCCGGGGCGGATGAATTGCGGAAAAAAACCGGAGGCAGAGGCGATGAAGCGGCGGATCGGATGGTGGGGCTTGAGCGGATTGCTGTGGGTGCTGGCGGCTGGCGCGGGCGAACTGAACTGGCAAGGGTCATGGACCCAGGGCGGGCTAATCATCGGCCAGGCCCCGCCCGGAACCCGGCTGGAACTGGATGGGCAAAGCCTTCCTGTGGCCCCGGATGGCGCTTTTGTCTTTGGCTTTGGCCGGGATGCGCCGCCCCAGGCGCGGCTCAGCGTGGCGTTTCCCGATGGCCGGCGCGAAGATCGCACTCTGAACATCGCGCCGCGTCAATACCAGGTGCAGCGCCTGAACGGGTTGCCGTCGAAACAGGTAACGCCGCCGCCGGAACTGCTGGAGCGGATTCGCCGGGAAAATGCCCTGGTGGACGCCGCCCGGCGGCAGGAGTTGACTCAGCCGTATTTTCAGAGCGGGTTAGCCTGGCCGACCACCGGGCGAATCAGCGGAGTGTACGGCAGCCAGCGGATTCTCAATGGCGAGCCGCGCCAACCGCATTACGGGGTGGATATTGCTGCGCCAGTGGGAGCGCCAGTGCGGGCGCCGGCAGATGGGATCGTGACTCTGGCCGAACCGGCGTTGTACTACAGCGGGGCGACGCTGATCATCGATCACGGCTACCGGCTTAGCTCTACGTTGATGCATCTGAACCAGCTCGACGCTAAAGTCGGGCAACGGGTGCGTCAGGGCGAAATTGTGGCCACGGTGGGCAAGAGCGGGCGAGTCACCGGGCCGCATCTCGACTGGCGAATGAACTGGCGCGATGCGCGAATTGATCCGGCATTGCTGGTTCGGTAGTGTCCATCGAGGTGGATGATCGAGCTTCTCGAAATCGGGGAAGACTTTTTTTCATCGACTCAGTGCGGGGCGACGGCGCAACTCAAGGTCCAGTTTCCGGGCTGGCGTAGTTGATCGCCCTGACCGCGCAGCAATAACCAGAGCGCGGTGCGGGTATGGATATGGTCCCGCATCAGATAATGACCGGGCGGCGCAGTCACTCCCTCCTGTTCGCGTCCAAGCGATTGGGCGCTATCGCAGGAACGCCCGACCCCCACGACCGTCACCGCTACTCGACTGCCGGGTGGACAGGAGTTTTCAGGCGCAGCAAACAGAGCATAGACGCGATGCCGGCCAGACCACGGTTCGACTACCACTTTCAGCGCCGTCACAGTGATCAGCGATCCAACCAGGGGATAGCGACGTTCATCGCATTGGCTGTCCTCCAGCCATCCCGCCCGCCAAAACCAGCCACTCGCGCCCATCATTCCAGTCAGCGCCAGCGCGATTCCAAGTCCGCCCATCGAAACGCGCATGGTTCAGCGCGAATCCCCATCGCCCCGGTCATCAGGACGGCTGGCCCGCAACAGGTTCAGGCCGCTTTCCATCAGCGACGAACCGGTACGCACCACCTTTTTAGCGGTTCGATCCAGCAAATCGCTGGCGCTCAGGGCGTCGGCGAACCCTTTCCGCACTTCTTCCCGAAACGCGGGCAGCATCTCGGTCGCCGCTTCCTGAAAACCCGCCGTCAATTCGGTCCGAAGGGTCGGTAGCACTATCACCACTGCATCTTCCACGCCGCCGCGCACCTGCGCCCGCAATGGCTCCAGCACATCCTGGCCCGCTGCCCCAGCCCCGGCCCTGACCCGCGCTTCCAGGCCTTCGGCCAGTATCGCCAGCCGGGTTTCAAGCTGCGGTCGAAGCAGGCGCTGGAAGGCCAGCCAGCCCAGCGCCAGCGTTGACAGGCTCGCCAGCAACGCGGTGGCGACGATCAAAACCAGCAGTTGCCCCATACTCATCATTCATCTCTCCTCCGGTTACGCTGTCCAGCCGATATCTGCAAAAGATTTTCCGGTCAGCCCTTCTATAATTGATGCTCATACCTATTGAGGTCAGGAGCCGCAAAAATGAATTATTTCGTAACTGGCGCATCGGGATTCATCGGCCGCCGCCTTGTCGAAAAACTGTTGCAACGTCCCGACGCCACCGTTTACTACCTGATTCTGGAGCGCGAACTGCCGATGGTGGACACGCTCGGCCAGCGCTGGGGCGAAGCCGCCGCCCGCACCGTACCCATTATCGGCGATTTGACTCAACCATGCCTCGGCGTGGCCGATGTCGATCTGGCCCGGCTCAAGGGCAACATCCAGCATCTGTTTCACTTGGCGGCGATTTACGATCTCAAGGCCAGCGCCGAGATTCAGGAAAAGGTCAATATCCAGGGTACCCGCAATGCGGTCGCCTTCGCCGAAGCTATTGAAGCCGGCTGTTTTCATCAGACCAGTTCCATCGCCGCCGCCGGCCTGTACGAAGGCGTGTTCCGTGAGGATATGTTCGACGAAGCCGAAGAGCTTGATCATCCCTACTACCGCACCAAACACGAATCGGAAGGCATTGTCCGCCGCGAATGTTCCAGGCCCTGGCGGGTCTATCGGCCCGGGATCGTCGTGGGCGACTCGCGCACCGGGGAAATGGACAAGATCGACGGCCCCTACTACTTTTTCAAGCTGATCCAGAAGATGCGAAATCTGTTGCCGCCGTGGATGCCGATGATCGGTATCGAGGGCGGTCGGCAGAATCTGGTTCCGGTCAATTTCATTGTTGAGGCGATGAACCATATCGCTCATCTCGACGGCCTCGATGGTCAATGTTTCCATCTGGTCGATCCCAACCCGCACCGGATCGGCGACATTCTCAACATTTTCGCCCGCGCCGCCCATGCCCCGGAAATGAGCCTGCGGGTCAATGCCCTGATGTTCGCCTTCATCCCGCAAGTGATCCGCACCGGACTTGCGCATTTCAAGCCGGCCCGGCGAATGCGCGACCAGATTCTCAAGGACCTGGGAATGCCGGCGGACGTGATGCGTTTCGTCAATTATCCAACCCGTTTCGATTGCCGGGAAACCCTCAAGGCGCTCAAGGGGACCGACATTGCAGTGCCGCCGTTGGAAAGCTACGCCTGGCGACTGTGGGATTACTGGGAGCGTCATCTCGACCCGGAGCTGTTCATCGATCGCAGCCTGAGCGGGGCAGTGAAGAGTAAGGTGGTGCTGATTACCGGCGCTTCGGCGGGGATTGGCAAGGCCGCTGCGCTCAAGATCGCCGAGGCTGGAGCGAAAATCCTGATCGTCGCCCGTAGCGAGGACAAGTTGCTGGAAACCCGGCAGGAGATCGAAGCGAAAGGCGGGACGGCCTTTATTTACACCGCCGACATCGCCGATCTAGCCTCCTGCGATGCGCTGGTGCAGCGGGTGATTGCAGATCACGGCGGGGTCGATATTCTGATCAACAACGCCGGCCGCTCGATCCGGCGGGCGATTGAAAACTCGCTGGATCGGTTTCATGACTACGAGCGCACCATGCAGCTCAACTACTTCGGGGCGCTGCGGCTGATCATGGGCTTCATTCCCAGCATGTTGAAGAAGAAACGTGGACATGTGATCAACATCTCCTCCATCGGCGTCCTGAGCAACGCCCCGCGCTTTTCGGCCTATGTCGCTTCCAAGGCGGCGCTGGACGCTTTTGCCCGTTGCGCGGTGGCTGAATTTTCCGATAGCGGCATTGAATTTACGACCATCAATATGCCGCTGGTCCGCACCGAAATGATCGCACCCACCAAAATTTACGAACACGTCCCGATGCTGAGCGCGGAAGAAGCCGCTGATCTGATCGTGCAGGCGATCATTTACAAACCGGAGCGAATCGCGACCCGGGTCGGCATTTTCGCCCAAGTGCTGCATGCGGTCGCGCCCAAGCTGTACGCGGTGGTCATGAATACCGCTTTCCGGCTGTTCCCGGAATCGTCGGCGGCCAAGAGCCAGAGCGATAGCCAGGAACCGTCGCTGGAACAGATTTCTTTTGCCCAGTTTACCCGGGGCATCTATTGGTAAGACCGCCGACAACTAACCGGCTCCGTTCGGGTCTGAGCGCGCTGAGACGTTGCCGTCGCTGCGTCGTCAACCCGGCCAGAGGGCTGCTGCGATTCAAACCCGTTTAACCACCGTCCGTGAGAGAGAACCTGTATGAAACTGAAAATTGGCGACCCTGCTCCCCTGTTCACCGCTACCGCCACTGACGGCAGCTCGATCAAGCTGTCCGAATACCTCGGCACCAAGCTGGTGCTGTATTTTTATCCGATGGACGACACGCCCGGTTGCACCAAGCAGGCCTGTTCGCTGCGCGACCATAACCAGGAGATTCAGGCCAAGGGCGCAGCGATTCTCGGCGTCTCGACCCAGGATGCCGCATCCCACCAGAAATTCACCGAGAAATATCACCTCACCTTCCCACTGGTGGCGGACACCGATGGCGCGGTGGCTCACGCCTATGGCGCGATGGGCGGCGGCGGGCTGATCAGCAGCGCGATGAGCCTGCTGGGCGTGGCCAACCGCATCACCTTCATCATCGACGAGAGCGGTCACATCGCTCATATTATTGATAAACCCGACTGCGCCAACCATGCGGAAGAAGTTCTCAAACTGCTGTAGATTGACCCAGGCAGTTGCCATTCCAGCGGCTTTTTCCGCCCGGAATGACGAGTTTGCTTGAATTCTGCTGGGTTCGCCGCTGATTGGCGGTAACATAACCGCCGGATGGGCGACAACGGCAGCTTTGCTCGTCCATCCGCTGAAAAAACGCTTTCTGCGTCATCGTGATGCCCATTCCCGTGTTGCCAAGGAGACCTGCATGTTCGGACGATCTGGCTGTTACAGCTACCATCGCGGTTGGTTTGCTGATCAGCGAACGGATTCCCGATCAGCTACTCTCGCCGGACTGGAGACGCCAACGTGACGCGCCATTCCGGTAAACCGTTGCATCAGCCATGACATTTTATCCACAGCTGACTTCTTGCTTCATCGAGACTACCCAGGGGTACGGCTTGGTTTTCGCCACTCAAATTCCCCACGGGTGGGAACCTTTACGTCAATGAGGCGACCGCATGTTCCCCCAGGTCTCACGCCCTCTCTGCAAGCGTTATTTTCCACCAAAATGGCGCTAGATTCCTGATAACAGAGAATATTTAGGTAAAAAGGCCATGAAAGCCAACAAATTTTTCAGTAGCTGTCAACTCCTGCTCTGGAATCGGGGGGCCGCCAGCCAGTTGGGCGGACGTAATGAACAGCAGGATCGCTGGGGTATTTTCCCGGCTCCTGACCAGCAGGGTTTATTGACCATTGTGGCGGATGGCATGGGCGGTCATCTTGATGGCGCACTAGGCGCACAGCTTGTGATCGATACCGCCAGAACCTACTTGCAGAATTCGGTCGCCTGGCTGAAGGCTGACCCGCCCGCCGCCCTCGAGCAGCTCTGCCAAGCCATGCACACGGCAATCAACGAGCGTTCGGAAAGCGCCCGCAGTACGGTCGTTCTGGTCTGGATCGACCAGGACCGCGCCTACTGGCTGAATGTCGGCGACAGCCGGCTGTACCATTTCCGGCGTGGTCGACGACTGATGCGCACCCGCGATCATTCCGCAGTGCAGTTGCTGATGGATATGGGTGAAATCGATGAATCGGAGATGGCGACCCATCCGGCCCAGAACCGCCTCTACCGCTGCCTCGGCGGCGAAGACACACCAAAACCCGATACAGGTGAGGTCGTTATCCAGCCTGGCGATCTGCTGGCGCTGTGTTCAGATGGGGTTTGGGAACATGTTGCGGAATCCGAATTCTGGACGGCGACCCTGGCCAGCAACCCCGCCGTCGCTGCCCGGACCCTGGCTGAACAGGCGATACAACGCGGTGGCGCATCTGCCGATAACGCCACGCTGGTGCTGTTGCAAGCAGAAGCCGCAGATGCCGGCGCATCCTCCAGTTGGAAGGAACGACTGACGTCCGGCTTTGCCGCACTGTTCAACCGCTAGCCGCGCTCCAGCCGTTTTCGATCGCACCGTCTGCGTCCACCGCCAAAGAATCCGACCTGCCCGATGACCGAGGAAAGCAACGCACTCCCTACCGGCTATAGCCTGCACCGGTACCAGATTGAGAGCATTCTGGGCGCCGGCGGGTTTGGCATCACCTACCGGGCGATGCATGAAGCGCTGGAAAACGAAGTCGCCATCAAGGAATACTTCCCCGCCGAATGGGCTTATCGCGACCACCAGGGCATCAGCGTCCGTCCCAACACCCAGGGCCAGATTCCCGCCCGACAAGGCGAACCGCCCTGTTACGAATGGGGCCTGCAACGGTTTCTCGATGAAGCCAAAATTCTGGTGCAGATCAACCATCCCGGCGTGGTGCGGGTACGTGACTACTTCACGGCGAATGGCAGCGCCTACATCGTCATGGAGTACGAAGAGGGCGAGTCGCTGAGCGGCATGTTGCAACGAGGCGGCATCCTGCCTGAACCGGAACTGCGCCATCTGCTTGACGATATCATGCCGGCGCTGGAAGCGGTCCACGGTCAGGGCTATCTGCACCGCGATCTCAAGCCAAGCAATCTTTATGTTCGCAGCCAGGATAATCATGTCATCCTGATTGACTTCGGGGCTGCCCGCCAGGCGTTGGGCCGGCGCACCCGCAGTGTCACCAGCGTAGTCACTCCTGGTTATTCGCCCATTGAGCAATACGTCACCGTTGGCGATGACTATGGTCCCTGGACGGATATCTATGCCCTTGGGGCAGTTCTGTACCGCTGCATTACCGGCGCTCCACCGGTCGAAGCGCCAGGCCGGGTGCTGAAAGATCCGGTCCAGCCGGCGATTGAGGTCGGCGCTGGGCTGTATTCGCACGGGCTGCTGCAAGTCGTGGATCAATCGTTGGCAGTCCGTCCCGAGGACCGCTTTCAGAGCGTAGCCGCCATGCGCCAGGCGCTTCAGGCAGCGGATCGCTCCAGTGAATATGGCGACTTTTCCCAAGTGCCGCCGATTAGTCCCGAGTTGCTGGACCTGTCATCCGCAGATTCTTTGCGCTACGAACCCCCATCGGCGCGCGCGGGTTCTATTGGCAATGAGCGCCGACCCTTGGCATCTCCCGTCCAGGGACGGCTAGCCCCGCTCTCATTTGCTCCCCGACAGGCGGAATCAGCATCACCTAGGCAAGTTCAGTCTACGCCATTACAGCAGCAAGCTCCCATTGCGGACGCTGCCTTGCAAGCGAAGCCCCTGCAGACAGCCAGCGCCGATCTGTCGCTGCCGTTGCTGGAGAATATCTGGGAACATCTGGATGAACCGCCGCCGCCACCGCCGCCTCCAAATCCGCTGATCGCCAGAACGCCGGTTACGGGCGAAGCGCCATCACAACTTTCCAAGCCTCTGCTCAAGCGGTCGCCACAGTCGGCGGTGGAACATCTCAGGAAATCGTCGATATCGCGCCGGGGAGCGTCAACCAGCCAGCCTAGTGAGCGGGTAGATCCGTCCTCCCGTCGTGCATCGGGCGCGCTGGGAAAAACGGATGCGGATGGGCAACCGGCCAATGGTCAAAAAATCCCGGACGCACCATCGCCGATTGAATCCGTCGAAGCGGTCCGGGCAGTCCACTGGACGCAGGTTCTGCTGATAACTTTTGTCCTTGCCGGGCTGCTGGGCGTCGGACTGCTGGGTTACCAGTATTACCAAAGCTATCAGGAACAGAGTCAGCGCAAGGCCGAGGCGCTGCAACGGAGGCAAGCCGAAGAAGCCAAACGCCGCGCCCAGGAAGATGCCGCCCGAAAACAGGAGGTGGCTATTGCGCTTAGCCTTGAGCAAACCCGCAAGGCGATGGCTGACAAGCAGTGGGATCAGGCGCGCCGCTACCTGGAGCAGGCCACAGCGATCAACGCCACCCACCCGGCGGTGGTTACCGCCCGCACTGATTTGCAGACGGCCCAGCAGCCTACTGTGGATCGGACCCGCACTGAAAATACAACTGGACTGGAGTTGATCTGGATCGAGGGCGGCTGCTTCACCATGGGCAGTCCTCCCGGCGAGCGGGATCGGAGCAGCGACGAAGCGCCCCATCAGGTTTGCGTGAAAGGGTTCTGGATCGGCAAAACCGAATTGACCAACGGCCAATACCGGCGGTTCAAATCAGCCCATGACAGCGGCAACTTTCAAGGGCGATCGCTCAATGGCGATACCCAGCCGGCGGTCAACCTGAACTGGAGCGATGCTCAGGCATTCGCGGAATGGCTGTCGTGGGAAGCGGGTGGCGGCAAGCGGTTCCGGCTGCCGAGCGAGGCGGAGTGGGAATATGCGGCGCGCGCCGGCGCAATAACCCGCTACCCTTGGGGCAACGATCTTGATCCCCGCTACGCCAACTTCTCGGATCGCAATGATCCGACTGGCGCTTCAATCGGCAGCCTGGATGATGGTCAGGCGGTAACGGCCCCGGTGGGGAACTATTTGCCGAATGCTTTCGGGTTACACGATGTCATCGGCAATGTCTGGGAGTGGACCTGTTCGGAATACCAGCCGGCTTATGGCGGCGAAGAACAGGTTTGCTCGGTCAAACGGCCCAGCGAAGGCCAGCGAGGGGTGCGCGGCGGGTCCTGGAATAACGGCCCTGGCGAGTTGCGTTCAGCCAGGCGGCTGGCGCGGAAGCCCGGCGACCGCGATGCGATGACCGGATTCCGGATTTTGCAGGAAGAGTGAGGGGTTAGCGGGCGCGGGGTCAGGGATCGTAGCGACCCCGGCAGGCGTTCAGCAGAGTCGTCAGTACCGCCGATTGCCCGGGATGCTGCTGATCTTGGTGGGAACTCTACGGCAGATATACTGCTCACTGCCATAATCTGAGGCTTTCTAACCCGGAAAAAGATATTTTATTGAAACGAAATTTGCAGTGAGTGATTCAAAATGACACCCCACGCCCGCCAATTGCTTGACCGCTGCTGCGCATACCAGCAAGCCGCCGCCGGCAACTGGCGTTGATGGTCGAGCAGATCGAACAGCATCGGAGCGCACCTCGGCCCGGAATGATGAGCAACGCCAGTTGAAAGCGGATGCGATCCGGGAGCTGGTGGAGGACGCCTGAAAGTTATCCACAGGCTACATAGTCGAAAAAAGCTATCCACCGGACGCCGATAGCCGCTAGTCTGCGTACTCACTTCTGGCTATTCGATAGAAACGGGATTGAAGTCCGTGCGGCGATAGCTACTAACCGCCTGATTTAACTGGCGTCCCCAAGGGGATTCGAACCCCTGTTACCGCCGTGAAAGGGCGGTGTCCTCGGCCTCTAGACGATGGGGACAGATTAAGCAGGAAAAAACCCGTCGCAGAATGACGGTGGGTGTGGTGGAGCCAGACGGGATCGAACCGACGACCTCCTGCATGCCATGCAGGCGCTCTCCCAACTGAGCTATGGCCCCATAACTTCAGGGAAGCGCGATTCTAGGGGGCTTGGTTATTGCTGTCAACCTTCAAGAATCGCCTCCAATCCCCGCCGTAAGCCGATCAGCGCATGAATTCAGAGCTGCGCTGACAGGCCAGACCGATCACCGCTATCATCCGCGCTCCAAAAATCCAAGGCGCAGGATCGCATTATCCATGAGCAAGGCCCTTCTCAAATCAACCGGCATCGTCAGCGCCATGACCTCGCTGTCGCGGGTGACCGGCTTCATCCGCGACATGATCTACGCGCAGATGTTCGGGGCCGGAGCCGGCACCGATGCCTTCTTTGTGGCATTCCGCATTCCCAACTTCCTGCGCCGGCTGTTCGCTGAGGGCGCTTTCTCGCAAGCCTTCGTGCCGGTGTTCTCGGAATACCAGACCCAGCATCCCCGCGAGGACCTCAAGGAGCTGGTCGATCAGGTCGCCGGGACGCTGGGCGCGATCCTGCTGCTGATTACCGCGATTGGCGTGATCGCTGCGCCGGTGTTGATCCTGCTGTTCGCACCTGGCTTCACCGCCGACGCCGGCAAGTATGAACTGACGGTGGAGATGCTGCGGATTACGTTTCCCTACCTGCTATTCATTTCACTGACCGCGTTTGCGGGCGGGGTGCTGAACAGTTGCGGAAAATTCGCCATTCCCGCCGTGACCCCGGTGCTGCTGAATCTGACCATGATCGCCGCCGCGCTGTGGCTCGCGCCCCGGATGGAGCGGCCGGTAGTGGGGCTGGCCTGGGGGGTGTTTATTGCCGGCATCATCCAGTTGGGCTTCCAGATTCCGTTTCTGCGTCAGATCAAACTGTTGCCGCGTCCGCGCTGGGGCTGGGCGGCGCAGGGGGTGCAGCAGGTGTTGAAGCTGATGGTGCCAGCGCTGTTTGGCTCCTCGGTCGCTCAGGTCAATCTGCTGATTGACACCTTGCTGGCCTCCTTTCTGGTCTCGGGCAGCGTCAGTTGGCTGTACTACTCCGACCGGCTGGTGGAGTTTCCACTGGGCATTTTCGGGGTGGCGCTCGGGACGGTGATCCTGCCCAAACTGTCCCGCCACCACGCCAGCGCCGAGACTGCTGATTTTTCCCACACCCTCGACTGGGCATTGCGCTGGGCGCTGCTGATCGGGACTCCGGCGACGGTGGCGCTGATGATTCTGGCCGGGCCGATTCTGGCAGCGCTGTTCCAGTACGGTGAATTCGATGCCCGGGATGTGACGATGTCGGCCCGCAGTCTAATGGCCTTTGCGCTGGGGCTAGTGGCGTTCATGCTGATTAAGGTTCTGGCCCCCGGCTTTTACGCCCGCCAGGACACGCGCACCCCAGTCAAATACGGGCTGATCGCGATGGGGGCCAATACCACGCTGACGCTGATTTTGATCTGGCCGCTGGCTCATGCCGGGCTGGCGCTGTCTACCGCGCTAGCCGCGTTCCTGAACGCCGGACTGTTGGGGATCAATCTGCAGCGGCGAGGCATTTACCAGCCGCGCCCGGGATGGGGAAAGTTTCTGCTGCAACTGACTGCCGCCAATCTGGCGCTGGGGCTGGCGCTGTGGTTTGGCGCGGGCGAGCTGGGGCGCTGGCTTCATGCCAGCGCCAGCGAGCGGTTATGGCATTTGACCTGGCTGATTGCCACCGGTGGGGGGAGTTATTTACTGGCGGGGCTGGCGGCGGGCATCCGGCCCCGACATTTATTGCATGGGTAGGCCGGGATTCGGGCTGATCAGAGTCACCGGCCCGACCCGCTTTCAACCGCCGATCAGGGCTTGCAACTCCCGGGTCCGGCGCTCCAGCAACTCCGCATCGCCACGGGTTTCCACATTCAGGCGCAACAGCGGTTCGGTATTGGACGAGCGCAGGTTAAATCGCCAGTCCGGAAATTCAAGACTGACGCCATCGGTTTCATCCAGCACCGGATTCTGCGCGGCATAAACCGCCAGAATCTCGCCGATTTTGGCCGGCGCATCGGCGACCCGGAAATTGATTTCGCCGCTGCACGGAAACGCCTGAATCCGCGCATCCACCAGCGCCGCCAGTGACTGGCCGCTACGGCAAATCTGCTCGGCCACCAGCAGCCAAGGAATCATCCCGCTGTCGCAATAGGAAAAATCGCGGAAATAGTGATGGGCGCTCATCTCGCCGCCGTACAGCGCATCCTCCTGCCGCATCCGCTCCTTGATGAAGGCATGGCCAGTCTTGCTCTGCACCGGAACGCCACCCGCCGCCCGAACTTGTTCAATGGTGTTCCAGGTCAGCCGGGGATCGTGAATGGTCCGGGCGCCGGGTTGCCGAGCCAGCAGAGTTTCCGCCAGCAGGCCAACCAGATAATAGCCTTCGATGAACCGTCCGGTAGCGTCAAAGAAAAAGCAGCGGTCAAAATCGCCGTCCCAGGCCAGACCCAGATCAGCGCGATGCACCTGAACCGCTTGCGCCGTTGCGGCCCGGCATTCCGGCAATAACGGGTTGGGAATACCGAGCGGGAAAGAGCCATCGGGTTCATGGTGAATCTTGATCAGGCGAAATGGCAGATGCGGCTCCAGCCCATCGAGAATCGGCCCCGCGCCGCCATTGCCGGCATTGACCACGATGCTCAGCGGGCGCAAGGCGCTGACATCGATGTAGCCGAGCAGGTGTTGCAGGTAATCCCGCTTGTCCTCACGGCTCACTCGCTGACCGCGCCGGTCCGCCGGCGGAAATTCGCCCTGCGCTGCCAAATCGCGGATCGCAAACAGACCGCTGTCGCCACTGATGGGCCGGGCCTGCTCGCGGACCAGCTTCATCCCATTGTAATCCATCGGATTATGGCTGGCGGTGACCATGATCCCGCCATCGAGTCGGTGATGGAACGCCGCGAAATAAATCTCCTCGGTGCCACACAGCCCGATGTCCAGCACATCCACGCCGCCGTCCAGCAAACCCTCGGTCACCGCCGCACTCAAGGCCGGACTGCTCAGCCGTACATCATGGCCCACCGCCACCTGGCGCGGTTTCAGCAGGGCGGCATAGGCCCGGCCAATCCGCCAGGCGAGAGTCTCATTGAGTTCATCGGGAAGCCGGCCACGAATGTCGTAGGCTTTAAAACAGTTCAAGGTCTGGTTCGCTGTCATTTTTAATCTCGCATTGAATCGAAATCATCCGGTGATGAAGGCGCAAAGGGTATCATTCCCGGTCACTCACTGACACGAATGCTGCCCATGGCCCACGTTGATTTCGAGCAGGTTGATAAGGTTTATCCCGGTGGAACCCAAGCCATTTTCGACTTCAGCCTGGCGATTGCCGATGGTGAGGCGCTGGCGTTGGTCGGGCCGTCCGGCTGCGGCAAATCGACCCTGCTGCGGTTGCTGGCGGGACTGGAAACCGCCACGCAAGGCCACCTGTCCATCGGCGGCCACCGGGTCAACGATCTGCCGCCGCAACAGCGCGATGTAGCGATGGTTTTTCAGGATTACGCGCTTTATCCGCACATGACGGTGCGGCGCAATCTGGAATTTCCGCTGAAAATGCGCAAGTTGTCCCAGGCCGAGATCGCCCGGCAGGTGCAATGGGTCGTGGAGTTGCTCAGTCTGGGCGGACTGCTCGACCGTCTGCCTCGGCAACTGTCCGGTGGTCAGCGCCAGCGGGTTGCGATGGGCAGGGCCTTGGTGCGAAAACCGGCGGTGTTTCTGATGGACGAACCGCTATCGAATCTGGATGCCCGGTTGCGAGTGCAAATCCGTGCTGAACTGGGCGAATTGCTGGATCGGCTGGGCGCGACCACACTCTATGTCACCCACGATCAAGCCGAGGCGATGACCCTGGGCGACCGGGTGGCGGTGGTCGATCAGGGCCGGCTGCAACAAGTCGCCCCGCCCCGTGAACTCTACGAGCATCCCGCTAATACCTTTGTCGCCAGCTTCATTGGCAACCCGCCGATGAATCTGCTCCCGGCGCGGATCAGCGTTGCCGACCACAGCTCTCAGCTTCGCCTTGGCGAGCAACAACTGCCGCTGGACTGGCCGATGGCCTTGGCGGAACGCTGGCGGGATCAACCCTTGACCGCCGGCATCCGACCCGAATATCTCCGGCTAACCAACGGGGAGACGGGATTAGCGGCCACGGTCAGCGATGCTGAATATCTGGGCCATGAAACGCTGCTGCATGTGCGGTTGGCTGGTCTGGAAACCGAAAATCCGCTGTTGACCGCCCGGTTGCCGGGGCTGCAAATGATTCATCGTGGCGACTCAGTGCGCCTGATCCCGGATGCCGCACAATGGCACTGGTTCGATCAGAACGGCGCAAACTTAAAACTTAAAACTTAAAACTTTCATCCCATGCCCGAATCCCCGCAATTTCCCGCCGACTTCCTCTGGGGCGCAGCGACCTCCGCCTACCAGATCGAAGGTTCGCCGCTGGCCGATGGCGCCGGTCCCAGCATCTGGCATGAATTCGCCCATACCCCGGGCCGAATCCGCGACGGCGATACTGGCGATGTCGCTTGCGATCATTACCACCGCTACCGGGGCGATGTGGCGCTGCTGCGGGAGCTGGGCCTGAACGCCTACCGGTTTAGCACGTCATGGAGCCGGGTGCTGCCGGAAGGACGCGGCGCGATCAATCAGCGCGGGCTGAATTTCTATCAGCGGCTGGTGGATACGCTGCTGGAACACGGCATTCAACCCATGCTGACGCTCTATCACTGGGATTTACCGGCGGCGCTGGATCGATTGGGCGGCTGGCTGAATCCCGATAGCGCCTATTGGTTCGCCGATTACGCCCAACTCCTGTTCCGGGCGCTGGATGACCGGGTCAAGCTGTGGGTGACGCTGAATGAACCGTGGGTGGTGGTTGATGGCGGCTATTTGCAGGGCATCCTTGCGCCGGGTCGGCGAAATCCCTTCGCTGCCCCGCTCGCGGCTCACCATCTGTTACGTGCTTCCGCCGCCGCGATCCAGGCCTATCGCGCCGAGGGTCGGCATCAAATCGGGCTGGTGGTCAATCTGGAACCGAAATATCCGGCGTCTGAAACCGCCGAAGATTTAGCCGCCACCATGCGGGCCGATGCCTACTGGAACCGCTATTACCTTGATCCGGTGTTTCTGGGCAGTTATCCGCCCGAATTGCCGGAAATTTTTGGCGCAACCTGGCCTGACTTCCCCGCAGCTGATCTTGAGTTCATTCACCAGCGCCCGGATTTTCTCGGCGTCAACTATTACAGCCGGCAGGTGGTGCGGCATGATCCGGACGATTGGCCGCTGGCCGCCGGCCGCGTTCGCCAGTCGCGCCAGACTCACACGGATTTGGACTGGGAGGTTTATCCGCAAGGGCTGACCGACATTCTGGAATGGGTCGCCAGCCGCTATGGATCATCATTGCCGTTGTACATCACCGAAAACGGCGCAGCGTTCTACGATCCGCCCCAGGCTGAGGGTGAAATCAGCGATCCGCTCCGGCAACGCTATCTGCGCGATCATCTGCGGGCGGCGCGGGCAGCGATGGAGCAGGGCGTGAATCTGCGCGGTTATTTCGCCTGGTCGCTGCTGGATAATTTCGAGTGGGCGCACGGTTACTCACCACGTTTCGGGTTGATTCACGTCGACTACGCGACCCAGCAGCGCACCATCAAAGCTAGCGGGCGGTTTTACGCCGAGGTGATTCGCAGCCACGGCGCGGCGTTGTTCAAGGCAGATAGCGAACGGACGTAACGGCTGACGCTTGAGCCAGGCAGTAACCGGTAGCGTATAATCCGCTCTGTCACAATCCGCAACGCTATCATTGACCCGCTTGGAGAATGAAGACCATGGCCAAGGACATCAGCGAACTGTTCAACAAAGCGGTTGACAAGTTTCGCACCGACCGTGAACAACGGGAGGTCAGCCAGGGGCGTCCGCTGAATGCGCTGGAGCGGGATTTTGAGCAGGTCAAGGATCAGGTGCGGCAACTGAAGCCGCAAATCGAAACCCATCCCCGATTCAGCCATTTCTGGCTGTTCAGCGACAAAATCATCATCGGCTTCCGCTTCGGTCCCAACCAGACCACGGTTCAGCTCACCGTTCAGCTTTTCCATCCCGGCAATCACCGCTTCAAAAAAGGCTTGTACGGCTATCTGCCCGATGGCTACGAACTGGCGCTGGACGGGGTAGATGAAGCTGTGGAGTTCGTCGCGACTCAGTGCGGCAAACTGCTGGCCTGAACGGGTTCAGCCCAGCCACAACCGCCCGCTTTCGCGCAGAAACAGCGCGGCATAAACCAGCAACAGCAACCCCAGTCCGCGCATCAACGCAATACAGCCGCCGCTGTGCAACACGCGGCGGGCGCGGCCCAGCGCAACGGCCAGCAACACTTTCGAACCGACCAGCAGGGCGTAAAATGCGCCGATGAACGCCAGCGCCGCCGGCCAGCCATTGCGCCACGCCGCTAACAGGGTTGGCGTTCCCACCGCCAGCCAGAACAGATACGGACTGGGGTTGAGAAAGTTGGCGATCACCCCACGCCGCCATGAAAACCCGCCCGAGGCCGAAACCGGCGCCAGTTCCGCTCCCCGAAACCGCAGACTCTCGACGCCCAGCCAGGCCAGATAAATCCCGCCGCCGAGTTGAATCAGCGCCAGCGGCCAGCGCTGGTCGGCCAACAGCTGCAACAGCAATGTCACCGTCAGAATGATCGGCACGTCGGTCAACAGCGGAGCCAATGCGATCCCAATCCCGGCCCGAACCCCGCCGCGCAGGGTTTCGCTGACCACCAGACTCAGCAACGGCCCCGGCGACAATCCACCACTCAGGCCCAGCACCACCCCGGCCAGCAGGAACTCGGTCATCACAGTGAGGCGATTTCCTGCAATAAAATTCCCCCTTTAGCAAAGGGGCAGGGGGATTTGAATCGCATGTCGGATCAGCCGGCTTTCGCCGCTAGAGCGGCCCGCAATTGCTGATAGCTGTCCAGCCGGCGCGGGGCAATCTCGCCGCGATCCACCGCGAGCCGCACCGCGCAATCCGGCTCGGTCTGATGCCGGCAATCGGAAAACCGACAGCGGCCCAGGTGGGGGGCGATGTCGGTAAATCCCCGGTCCAGATCGGCCAGGCGAACTTCCCCCAGTTCAAAACTGCGCACCCCGGGCGAGTCGATCAGATCGCCGCCGCCGGGCAAGTGATAGAGGGTGCTGGCGCTGGTGGTATGTGCGCCTTGACCGGTTGCGGCGGACAGAGCCTGAATCCGGATCTCCCGATCCGGCAACAACGCCTTGATCAGCGAAGACTTGCCGACCCCGGATTGTCCGGCCAGCAGGCTGGTTCGCCCCCGCAACCCGTTGCGCAATTCGTCCAGACCGTGCGCGGTGCGGCTGCTGACCAGCAGCAGCGGATAGCCCATCCGGCGGTAGGGTTCCAACCGATTCCGCAGCAGCGCCAACCCCTGTTCATCCAGCAAATCCTGCTTGTTCAGCACCAACAAGCCTTGCACGCCAATGGCCGCGATGGCGACCAGATAGCGGTCGATCAACTCCTCGCTCGGTTCCGGTTCCGGGGCCAGCACCACCGCCACCACATCGAGATTAGCGGCCACCGGGCGCGGTTGACCCCGAAAGTCGGGGCGGGTCAGCAACGACCGCCGCTCAGCAACCGCCGTCACGACGCCCTCTGCCGCACCGGAGGTTTGCCAGATCACCCGATCCCCGCAAGCCAGCCGGCCCAGATTCTGCCGCACTGTGCAGCGCTGCAACCGGCCCGCGCCATCTTCGACGATCAAGGCTCGGCCCTGCGGGGTAATCACCAGCCCGGTTTGTTCCGGCCCTAGACTGCTGTCGTCGATGACCGGCTCGGTGGACCCGAAGCGGTCAAGACGGCAATCCTGCAAGCGCTGGATGCGGGTCTGTTGTTGCTGCGTCAGTCGCCGGCCCGCCATCGCTTAACGGTTCCCGGCGGGCATCAGCGGTAAACTCGGGGTAAACTTGCGAGCATTAACGCCCGCCATCCGCCGCCGGTTCGGGCTTTCCCCTTGGCTGCTCTGTGATGAAACCACCATGTCCCCCGATAACCTGATTTGGATTGATCTTGAAATGACCGGCCTGGAACCCCAGACCGACCGCATTATTGAAATCGCCACCCTCGTCACCGACAGCCAGCTCAATCTCATCGCTGAAGGACCGATGTTAGCGATCCATCAGCCCGATGCAACGCTGGCGGCGATGGATGACTGGAACCGGAAGCAACACGGCGAATCCGGACTGGTGGCGCGGGTGCGGGCCAGTCGCATTGATGAACGCGCCGCTGAGCTGCAAACCTTGGAGTTTTTGCGCCGTTACGTCCCGCCCGGCCAATCGCCGATGTGCGGCAACAGCATTTGCCAGGATCGGCGCTTTCTGGCGCGGGTGATGCCCGAACTGGAGGCCTATTTCCATTACCGCAATCTGGATGTGAGCACGATCAAGGAACTGGCCCGCCGCTGGTATCCGGGGCTGAAAAGTTTTGGCAAGTCGTCAACCCATCTGGCCTTGCAGGATATCCGCGATTCGATTGATGAGTTGCGTCATTACCGCGAGCGGCTGTTTGTGGCGGTGTAACAGATGGGTACCGTGTAGCAACCCACCTTGGCTGAATGAAGGCGGCGACGGGTTACGCTTTGCTAACCCGTCCTCCCTCTATAAGTTTTAGGACTTTGTTTTAGGACTTTCGCTTAGGTTCTGTTGACTTTTTTGTGTCTCTTATTACATACATTAAAGAGTCATCGTGCAACAGGAATATGACCGCTATCTTTACAAAGAACGTCACCGTCGAGTGTTGCATCGGTAAGCTCAAACAGTTTCGCCGGGTCTTTTCCCGATTCGATAATACGGTTCGCCGCTTTTTGAATTTTATCCAATTCGCCGCCGTACTGATTAGGTTACGATAAAAAGTCAACAGAACCTAGCTTAAACCGCTGTCCGATTTTCGGGGTCCACTATAGTTTGCAAAATGGCCAGATAACGGAGGGTAGTATCCATGCAGCGCGACCTCGGTTAGGGATGGTTGGGGATCAGTCCGGAGACTGCCGTGGAGCCGAACCGCCATGCCGATACAAATCGTTACAAAACTCCTCCTCCGGCAAAATCATGGTTACATCCGGGGTGTCTAATTGTCCCCGAAGCAACTCAATAACCACGAGGAATTAAACAATGAACCTGCTACGCAAACGTCTGTTAATCGCCGCCACGGTCGCCGGCCTGAGCTTAGGCACTGCCGCTGTCGCCGGTCCTTGGGGCGGACATGGCCGAATGGGCGACGGCGACTGCCCGATGATGGGCGGCGACGGCCCCAGCGGCGGCAAATCACAACGGATGGCGATGATGCAGCAGCGCCACGCTGAACAAATGGAGTTGCTGGAAGCGCGGCTCAAACTGACCGCTAACCAGACCGCAGCCTGGAAAGCGTTCACTGCCGCCCAGGACGCGCACCATGCCACCATGATGAAGATGCGGCAGGAGCGGCGCGATCAGGACGCTACAGCCCTAGCCCATTTTGAGGAGCAGACCCAGGCGCTGGAGCAGAATCTGACCAGTATGAAGGCGATGACCAAGGCTGCGGGCGATCTGTATGCCGCGCTCGATCCGACCCAGAAAAAGGTCATGGACGATTTCTTCACCACCCGGCCAATGCACCGGATGATGCGCGGCGGACCAGAACCAGCGCCGGCGCAGACTCCGGCGCAGTAACCAGCTCCCTGAGTTAAACCACTCAAGCAGGGTGGCGTTCGCTGAACGCCGCCCTTTGTCGTTCGAACGCCCCCGGTTTTGCGCGCCTGCCCTGCCAAGCATTCCGCTGTCTACATAAATCCGCAAATTTGTTATGTTAATCATCTTGCGGCACACGCGGCGCAACATCAAAAGGTAAGGGCAATGCTGGAAGAAAACCTTCAAAAAATCATTGAATTGCGTCATAGCGCCCCTTATGTGGTTCTGGGGCCTCATTATTCTGAACGCGACCGGGCGTTGACGATTCGGGCGTTTCTGCCTGGCGTCGCCCGGGCTTGGATGGTCCCGGCGGACGGAACCGGCCAGCGTGAAATGCAGCGGCTGCATCCGGATGGCCTGTTCGCGCTGCGCCTGCCGGGGATCGCGCAAATCGACTATCAAGTGCGGACCACTGACGCCGCCGGTCAGATCACGACCGGCCCCGATCCTTACGCCATTCACGAACCCACCTTCACCCCCGCTGACGGTCAGGCGCTGCGTCAGGGAACACTGGCCGACCTGTACCACCGGCTCGGCGCGCGGGCGCAAACCAAACAAGGCCAACCCGGCATCAATTTCACTCTGTGGGCGCCAAACGCCAGCCGGGTCAGCGTGGTGGGAACATTCAATCAGTGGGATGGCCGCCGGCATCCGCTGGAGCGGCATGAATCGGGCGTCTGGGAGATTTTTATCCCCGGCCTTGGTCTGGGCGAACTGTATAAATATGAGATCCGTACTGCCGAAGGCGCGGTATTTCTCAAGACCGATCCACTGGCGTTGCAAACCGAGGTTTATCCCAAGACTGCCGCGTTGACCTGCGATCTGGCCCATCGCCACGTTTGGGCCGATGCCGACTGGCGGGCGCAGGCGCTGGAGCACCCGGGCTGGACGCTGCCAGTTGCCATTCACCGGGTCACGTTCAATGAGACTTTGGGTTACGGCGCGTTACGGGATCAGGTATTGCCGACGCTGGTCGAGCGGCGCTGTACCCACGTTGAATTGTCGTTCTGGTCGCCGGGCGAAACCGTGGCCGGCTATTTCGCACCCAATCCGCGCTACGGCCAGCCGCAGGAACTGATGGCGTTCATCGACGCCTGCCACCAGCGCAACATCGGGGTCATTCTCGAATGGATTCCGCCGGTTATTCCCCGCGAAGGTCAGGAACTGAGCTGGTTTGATGGAACCCGGCTTTACGATATTGATGTTCCCGGTCAACCGGGGCTGCTGGCTTTCGACCTGAACCGGCCTGAAGTGCGGAACTTTCTGACCGCTAACGCCCGGTTCTGGCAACAGGTTTATCACGTTGACGCGCTGCGGACCGATGTCCGCACCTGGGTCGCCCGGCTGGAGAACGAATCTCCGGCGGCGAGATTGCGCTTCCTGCTACGGGATGAAGCCGCGCCACCGACCTTGAGCGTCACCGACAGCGCGGCGTTGATTCAGGGCCGGCATGTCCATCCCCATACTTTGTTGGGGCCACATCCGCTGGCCGAGCCGGGTCTGAGCGTGGTGCGCGCCCTGTTGCCCGGAGCGGAGAATCCCTGCCTGGTCAGCGATGACCGCCCGCAGTTGCTCTATCCGCTGCAACCGACCCATGACGGGCTGTTCGAGGCCATCGTCGCCGCAGATCCGAATGCGCTGCGCTACCGGATCAACGCTACCGAGCATGGACAGAATCACACCTTTATCGATCCCTACGCGCTGCGCTTTTCGATCCTTAGCGATCAGGATTGCCACCTGTTCGCCGAGGGCAATCATTACCAGATTTACCAGAATCTCGGTGCGCATCCCTGCCAGACCGACGGTTTGCGCGGGATCAATTTTGCGGTGTGGGCGCCCAATGCCCAGCGGGTCAGCATCGTGGGTACGTTCAATTATTGGGATGGTCGCCGACATCCGATGCGGCTGCGGCCCGGTTCCGGCATTTGGGAATTGTTCATTCCCGACCTGAACGAAGGCGAGCTGTACAAGTTTGAAATCCTGGCCCGCAATGGCAACGTCTTTCTGAAAACCGATCCGGTGGCTTTTTATACCGAAGTCCCGCCCGGTACCGCCAGCGTGGTCTACGACCGGGCCAGCAAGCATTTATGGCGGGACGGCGACTGGATGCAGCAACGGGTGCGCACCAATGTCTGGGGCCGGCCGGTCTCCATTTACGAGGTTCACGCCGGATCGTGGCGGCGCACCCCGGACGGCGAGTTCCTGTCCTACCGCGAGCTGGCCGATCAACTCATTCCATACATCCGGGAAATGGGCTTCACCCACATCGAATTTCTGCCGCTGGCCGAGCATCCCTATGGCCCGTCATGGGGCTATCAGATTTCCAACTTCTACGCCCCGACCGCCCGCTACGGTCGCCCGGAAGAGTTAATGGAACTGATCGACCGCTGTCACCAGAACGGCATCGGGGTGATTCTGGACTGGGTGCCGGCGCATTTTCCGAAAGACGCTCACGCGATGGCCTGGTTTGACGGCACCTGTGTTTATGAACACGCCGACCCGCGCCAGGGCGAGCATCCCGACTGGGGAACATTGATCTTCAATTATGGCCGGCATGAGGTCGAAAACTTCCTGATCGCCAATGCCCTGTACTGGCTGGACACCTTCCATTTCGACGGGCTGCGAGTCGATGCGGTGGCGTCGATGCTCTATCTGGATTATTCCAAGAAGGACTGGATTCCGAATAAATACGGCGGCAACGAAAATCTGGAGGCGATTGAGTTCATCAAGCACACCAATGCCGTCGTTCACGCCCGCTTCCCCGGCGTATTGATGATCGCCGAGGAATCGACCGCCTGGCCGAAGGTGTCGCGCCCAACCGACGTGGGCGGACTGGGCTTCGGCTTCAAGTGGAATATGGGGTGGATGCACGATGTGCTGTTTTATATGCAGAAGCCGCCGGTGCATCGCCGCTACCACCATGACAAGCTGATCTTCAGCATCTCCTATGCCTTCGGCGAAAACTTCATCCTGTCGCTGTCGCACGATGAAGTGGTGCATCTGAAAAAGTCGCTGCTGGGCAAGATGCCCGGTACGGAAAAGGAACAACTCGCCAATCTGCGGGTGCTGTACGCCTACATGTATGCCCATCCTGGCAAGAAACTGCTGTTCATGGGTTGCGAATTTGGTCAGGCCGGGGAGTGGAACCATGATGCCGAACTGGAATGGACGCTGGCGCGGCAGCCGGGACATCAGGGGTTGCAGCGGTTTCTGGCGGCGCTGAACCGGCTATATGCTCGGGAACCGGCTCTGCATCAGATGGATTTTCACGGAGCCGGCTTTGACTGGATCGATCCCAATGGCGCGGAAACCAACGTGCTGGCGTTCCAGCGCAAGGCCCGCGATCCCCGCGATGCAATCCTGTGGGTGCTGAATTTCTCTGATCAGCCGCGCCCCAATTACCGGATCGGCGTCCCCTATCCGGTTGCGTATCGGGAACTGTTGAACAGCGATGCCCGCGACTACGGCGGCAGCGGAATGACCGTACCGGCGGGAACGGTTCGCGCCGAGGAGTTTTCCAGCCACGGCTTTGCCTTCTCCATCGTGCTGGATTTGCCGCTGTTTGGCGCGGTGGCGCTGAAACCGGCCCCGTTGCAGCTTGGGGTCAGTTAGAGAGCGTGCAGGTCGCGACGATGAACGTGCTGATCGTCGATGATGAACCTCTGGCTCGCGACCGGTTGCGGGATTTGCTCAATCGGCTGCCGGATCACGAACCCTGTGGCGAGGCCAGCAACGGCGCTGAGGCCTTGCGGCTGGCGAGCAGCCTGAATCCCGATATTGTGTTGCTGGATATTCAAATGCCGGGCCTGAGCGGACTGGAGATTGCGCAGCGCCTGGCGGATCTGGCTCGTCCTCCCGCGATCATTTTCACTACCGCTTACGATCAATATGCGCTGGAAGCCTTTGACGCGCAGGCGGTGGCCTATCTGCTCAAGCCGGTGCGGCTGGAGCGGTTGGAGCAGACGCTCGCTACCGCCGGTCGGCTGAACCGCGCCCAGTTGGCGAACCTGGCGGCGGAGCAGGCGGAAACCGGCCATACCCATATCCGGGCGCGGCTGGGCAAACGGCTGGAGCTGATTCCCTTCGTGGACGTGTTCTATTTTCAGGCGGATCAGAAGTACGTCACCGTTCGGCGCCGCCACGGCGAGACGCTGATCGAAGAGTCCTTGAAAACGCTGGAACAGGGACTCGGGTCGCGGGTGGTGCGCATCCATCGCAATGCGCTGGCGATGGCGGTGCATATCGCCGGTTTGGAGAAAGGCGCGGATGGTAGCGTGAGCCTGGTGTTCGATGGCATCCCCGACCGGTTGGAAGTCAGCCGCCGCCACCTTCCGGCCATTCGCCAGTTCGTCAAGGAAGTCTAAGCGATCAACAAGCGCTCGCGGTCATCGCAGAGCCTTGTGAGCCGGATTCAAGTTGGCTATAGTGAGCGCCCTCTTAGCAACAGGCCGGAATAGCTCAGTCGGTAGAGCAACTGATTCGTAATTAGTAGGTCGGAGGTTCGATTCCTCTTTCCGGCACCAGATAAATCAATGGGTTGCGCGATGCAGCCCTTTTTTGTGCGCCTAAACATCCCGTGGGACACAGGCAGGACACTTATAAAAAACTCTTCCGGGTAATCCCTCCATTAGCGGTCCATGATTTAGGATTTAGATGGGGCGCTGAGTCGTCCCATTCAGAAAACCGGCGCGAGTCGTCCCCGCGTACCAAAACCAGCCCAACACGGCGATCTGCAACGCCACGACCAGCCCAAACCCGGCGCTATAACCCACTGGCGCATAACCGCCCGTCGCGGTTCGGGACCAGAGTCCGATCACAGCGCCCAAGCCCCATTGCATGATGAAGGCCGCAATAAATACCAGCAGGTTGAACGCGGTGTTCACCCGCCCGGCCAGCCCCGGCGGAAAGGCTTGTGACAGGATCGCGTAGCTCAGAGTGCTGGCGGTGCCGAAAAACCCAAAGGCGATCCACAACAGCAACGGCGTTCCGGTATAGCCGATGGTCAGCGCCAACTGGATACCGATGAACACCACCATGCTGATGACGGTCACCATGACCGGTGGCACTTCCAGCCGGTTTAGCCAATAGGTCAGCGTTCCCAGCGATAGGAAGCCGGCCACCATCCCGGCGGCAGCCCAGAACAGATAATGCGCAGTCAACGCCTGGTCGAAGTCGGCCACATCCTTCAGCCACGGCCCGGCCCACAAGCCTTGAATCGCAATGTGCGCCCCCAGCGCCAGCGCACCCATTGGGGCCAGTCGCCAGAAGATCCGGCTGGTGAACACCTCGACCACGCCCTGCCATTGCACCCGCCAGTCGCTGCGGTGACTGGTCGCTGGATGCTCTGGCACGATCAGGAAAATCGCTACCGCCGTTAAGCCAGTTAATGCCGCCAGTCCGGTGAATACCCCTCGCCACGAGGTCAGGCGCAGAGCGGCTTCCACTGGCGCAGTCGCCGCCAAAGCTCCGATCCCGCCCGCCGCCATCACCCAACCATTGACCGCGGGCAACTGCCGGAGCGGAAACCACAGCACAAAGGTTTTGAGACTGGCCATCAGGCAGGCCGACACCCCCAGCCCGATCAGCACCCGTCCGATCACCAGATCGCCCAGATTGTCGCCCACCGCGAACAGCCCAGCCCCGACCGCCGCCAGCAGCAGCAGGATCGCCTCGACCTTGGGCGGACTATAACGGTCAAGCAATACCCCCAACGGCAACTGAAACGCCCCGAAGGCCAGCAGATAAACGCTGGTCAGCAAACCCAGCGCGGCGGCGTCCAGGCTCACATCGGCGGCCAGATGCGGAGCCAGCACCGCGTTAATGGTGCGGTAGGCGTAGGACAGGAAATAACCGGCGGCGAAGGGCAGAAAAATCCTCAGCAACAGCGACGGCGGCATAAAACTCTCCAGATCGAAGGCATAAATCACAGGACTTGTGTTGGATAATACCGCTATGAATGACCATAAACCTGATCAAGATTTGTCCGAACTGGGGCTGCCGCTGCCACCGAGCAAAAGCCAGCGTAAACGCGAAGCCACGGCTTTGCAGGATTTGGGCGAGGCGCTGGTCAAGCGCACCCCGGCCCAGTTGCAGCGGATTCCGTTGCCGGACGAGGTACTGGCGGCGGTGCGCAGCGCCCAGACCATCGCCCAGCGGGGTGGTCGCAAGCGCCAGTTGCAGTACATCGGTAAATTGATGCGGCAGTTGGACGAGGCGGAAATCGCCGCGATTGATGCCGCACTGGCGACCATGCCCGCGCCGCGCTGACGGCTCCCGCTCCCTTAAAAAAGCCAACGCCGGAGTCTCCCCTGACCACCCTGCCGCTGTCCTGGCTGCTGATGCTCGGCGCATTGATCGCCTTTGCGCCGATGTCGATTGATATGTACCTGCCCAGCCTGCCGACCATTGCCACTGAGTTTGGGGTTGCGGCGTCCGCGGTGCAATTCACGCTGTCCAGCTTTTTTATCGGGCTGGCGCTTGGTCAAGCCGTACATGGACCGCTGGCCGACCGCTATGGGCGCAAGCCGCCGCTGTATGCTGGGCTGATCCTGTATATCGCCGCTTCGGTCGGCTGTGCACTGGCCCTGGACATTAGGTCGTTGACGGCGCTGCGCTTTGTGCAGGCAGTGGGAGGTTGTGCTGGCGTAGTGATCGCCCGCGCCATTGTCCGTGACCGCTGCGACGCCCACTCTTCGGCGCGAGTCTACTCATTGCTGATGTTGATCATGGGCTTGGCCCCGATTCTGGCCCCGTTTCTCGGCGGCTGGATTCTATCCATCGCCGGTTGGCGGGCCATTTTCGGAACGCTGGCGCTGTTTGGATGCGCGGTTTTGCTGGGAGTCTGGCGCTTTTTGCCAGAAACCCGCCCGGCGAACAACGCCTCCAGCGCTGGCATTAGCGCGGCCTTGCGGGGTTATGGCGAGTTGCTGCGCGACCGGCGGTTTCTCGGCTATACCCTCAGCGGCGGGTTTGCCTCGGCGGGCATGTTCGCCTATATCACCGGTTCGCCGCAGATCTTTATCACCCTTTACGGTATCCCGGCGCAGGACTATGGCTGGCTATTCGGACTCAATGCGCTGGGCCTGATCGCCGGCTCGCAATATAACCGCCGCCTGCTGTTGCGCCATAGCGCCGATGCGATCCTGCGCCGGGCCAATCGCGCCACGGTAATTCTCGGCCTGGTGCTGATTGCGGTCACCGTCAGTGGTCGGGGTGGGCTGCCCGGATTGCTGATTCCGCTGTTTGGCTATCTGGTGACGCTGGGTTTCACCGGGCCGAATGCGGTCGCCCTGGCTCTGGCCGATCAGGGGATGCGGGCCGGCAGCGCCTCGGCCTTGATTGGAACTCTGCAATTCGGGATCGCCACCCTATCCAGCGCTATGGTCGGGTTGCTGGGCAGCGCGTCGGCGTTGCCGATGGCAGCGGTGATCGCGGGGTGCGGATTGCTGGCCTATGGCGCTCATCGCTGGCTGGTGGATCATGACTCGTAAAAGTCCCGCAATGATTTCACTACCTCCTTGAGTTTTTCAGATGATGGCGACACGACTTTCCAATTTGACCGCATCCTGCCGGCATTTCGGCGAATGCGACCGGTTAATGCGCGGGTTGCTACTGGGACTATTGGCGTTCAGCCTGTTGCTAAAACTGGCTCTGATTCTTCAGACTGGCCCGCATGGAAAAAGTATTTTCGAAATGGAATATGGCTTTGGCGGAGTGATTGACAACCTGTACCACCGCAATTCTCTGGAAGCCTGCGGAATTGCTTACGCCCTGGATTTTTGTGGCGTTGCGTTCCGAATGCCGCTATTGCCATTCCTCTACGCTAAACTGGCGATGCTGATTGGAACTAGCCAAATCGCACTGGCTATCACTAAAGCTATTGTGTTTCAGGTGCTGATGGCCGCCAGTCTGCTTTATTTATTCAATATTCTGGCTAAGTTTCCGATCCGGCGTCTGGTTCTGGTTCTAGTCACGGGATTAACTCTGCTCGGGCCGCAATATCTCAAGCATTCGATTAGCGTCCAGTATGAAGAAAGTCTGCTGCTGGATCTGTTCATTGTCTATTTCAGCTTGCTGGTGGGAGTTGTGATTAAGCAACGCCTTGGTCAAACCTTATCGGCTGCCGACCGGGCGATAGTCGTAGTGTTGGCGCTGATTGGCTGTTCCCTGTATTTCATCAAATCATCGTTGATTTTATTCGGACTGGTTGCGATTGCCGCGCCGGTCTGGCTGTTGAAAACTCCAGCCTGGTTGAGAATCGCCGTATTCCTGCCCTTCGTGATCGGTTTTATCGGGTGGGGCTGGTTCAATGCTTCGTATCACGGCGAGGTGCGGCTGACCTCATCCTATAATGGCGAAAATTTCTACCGGGGCCAGAATCCTTATACTTATCGGATGTATCCCGATATTAATCTTGATCGGATCATTGATTCGCGGGAAGTGCAACTCAACAACGGCGAGATCTTGAAACTGCCGGACTGGACGGTGAATTTCCCCAAGTTCACCAGTGAATGGCAATGGCACGATTATTTTCAGAATCTCGGCAAGCAGTGGATTCGTGAGAATCCCGGTCAGGCGCTGGAATTAACCTTGCGCAAACTGTATGTGATTTTTCTCGAACCCGGCAAGGTGCCTTTTCGCCAGTCTGGACAACTTGGCGCAGAAACACTGGATTATTCACTGGCGACTTTTCTGGCTGGAAAGGCCTGGATCGTATTGATGCGGTTTCTATTTTTCGTCGCGCTGGGCATGGCGATTAAGCATTTGTGGCGGCGGGATGAAGATTGGCGTCCGGCCCTAGTTTTTCTGTTGTTCATCGGCGCTTATATTGCGCCTTATGTGGCCGGTTTTGCCTATCAGCGCCATATTACGCCGCTGCTAGTGTTTGCAGTCTATGCCTGGCCTTTGTTAAGTTTGCCGGGCGTTTCTGCATCGACCAGGATGCCGGATTAACTCATTGAACCTGGGGAGTACAAAATGAAATTTGCGCTTGATGATGTTGAAATAGATAGGCAGTTGCAACGGATTTTAACCCCAGCGAAGGCGTATTCCGATGCGCCCTGATTTCGGAGTCGTCGTGTCACCGGTCATTGACTGGCTGTTGGCGCAGAACGGGGTGAATCCGCAAGGACTGGCGCTGATCGGGCGTAGCTTCGCCGGCTACCTGGGCCGTACACGCCGCCACCACCGAGCCGCGCCTCGCGGCGCTGGTGTGTGATCCGGGACAGGTAGAGTTTGTATCGCGCATCGTGCCGTCATTTTGCACTGAGGACGAGAGGCGGCAGATCCTCAGCGCGCGAATCCCGAGGTGGATCAGGTGCTGCAACAGGTGCTTCGCAGTCCGCACAAGCGCGAGTTCTACGGAGCGCGTATGGCGACTTTCGGGGCTAAAACCTTCGGTGAATTTCTGCGGATGCAGGTCCGCTATACCGTCGAAGATCAGGCCGGTCTGATTCGTTGCCCAACGCTGGTGACCGAAGGGGAAGGAGACTTCGCCTCCTAGAGCCAGAAGCTGTTTGATCTGCTGACCTGCGAGAAGCGCTTCCACCGGTTCATGGAGGCTGAGGGAGCCGGCGGCCATTGTTGCGGTCTGGGCGCGACGCTTTGGGAAAAGCGTGGCGTTTGACTGGATCGATGAGGTGTTGGCAGGTAAAAAAGCCTGATACCCATTTTCAACAGGCTTTCGTCATTCCCGAGGTTTCCGTCATACCCGATATTTTCGTCATTCCCGCGAATGCGGGAATCCAGGCAGCCGCTGAAAAACTGGATACCCGCTTTCGCGGGAATGACGGAAAAGGGAGTTAAGCGCAAGTCCTGATCAAATTACTGCCGCCGGCGGCGACCCAAATACCAGAGTGCGCCGATGCTTAATGCGGGAAACAGCGGATCGAATGGCGTATTCGGCGTTAATACGCAACCACCGCCGCCACTGCTGGTCGGGGTCACCGGTAAACTCAACAGGCTTTTAGGCAACGTAATCGACGCCACCGGACTCCACTGGTCATCGGTGCAGGGGCCAAAATGGCAGCGATAGGCCTCCAGGCAGTCCATCTTCACCTCTCGCTCAGTCTCAGCGGTTTGGTTGCACTGCACGAACCGGGGCTGGCCCATCTGGTTATGCGGGACTGCGGCGAATAGATGCTGGCCGTCATAAGCCAGCAGCCATTCCTGTTTGAGCAGATTGACGCTGAGAACCTTCACCTTGCCATCCGGGGTCTGATGGATTCTTCGCTCGGTGACCGTGGGTAATAACTCCAACGATTTGCGAATATCAGCATCGCCCCCAACCGGCGGGGTCAACAGCTTGACTTTGGGGTTATTGGTCGGGGGGCGATCAAAGAAAGTCCCCGGCAAAATCACCGCCTCCGTCATTCCTTGCCAGGTTTCGCCGCATTGTCCCGAAGTGCAAGGATCGGTAGTAGCGCAGTTATAGGTTGATTGGTGTTGAACCGGATCGGCATTCCCGTTATCACTGACGAGCGTGCAGTGGACAAAGCTGCCAAATTGCCGACCGTCTTTCGCGTAAATCATCCCGCTGAGATTCTGCGTCGCCGGGTCACGAATCAAGGACCAGCGGGTTTTTTTGAAGATGCGGCTGGCCACCCCATAATTTTCCGCACTGGCCATCATGGATCTTGACTGGGCGCTTGCCGTAGCCACGGACGAACTCGACTGCGAGCCACTGGCGTTGCCCGCCGGATTGTCGGTAATCGTCAAGGTCGCGCCATTATCGCTGCCACCGGTATTCGCAGTAGCGATGTTGAGGACGTAATCCTCATTGCAGATGGTCTGAGTGGTGGTGCTGGTGTTGTTTGCCGAGATCGCCGCCGCCCAGTTCGTCTCTCCGGGGCAAACGCCACTGGTGGTCCAAACCGAATTATTGATGGAGTTAAGGTTTAAATAAAACGATGGCCCTTGATCGTCACCCCAGAATTGCAGGTTGAAAGCGTAGGAACTCGATCCCACCGAATAGGCCAGATAGTTCCCCTCATAACTTGACTTATCGCTATAACAAAAGGTACCGTTATTGAGCGTGTTTACACTCGCCGGAGGAGTCGTGGCAAATGTTCCGGTGCCGGTTTCGTAATAGGCACTCCCGTTGTTGTAGGCGTAAACAGCCTGTAACTCGCCGAATGCCGAATTGTTAGCGATATAGGCATCGTAGCCGTAGCCGCCATTGTTAGAATAGCATTGTGCGTTTCCCGGAATAGTAATCGCTAACGCAGACTGACTGCCCAGCACACCCAGCAATAACAGTGCTATGCGGTTTGGAGTAAATACGAATGGATGGAGTTTCATGGAAAAATCCTTTATTGGGCAGCCAAGGTTTTAGCAAACAAGGGGTTAGTCGACGCACTAGCCGGCGATGAACAGTAGGTGGTACTCGCACAGTTGGCATCGGCAACAGGGGTATTATTGGCTGAGGCATAACCGCAAACATAGGCACAGTAAGGGGCGACAACTACGTTCCAGGAGTTGATGCACCCATTGTTAATCCCGATGGCCGATACTACATAACCGTTGAGGTTTTGCTCCTCGGGGGTGCTGCCTGAACCGGGGACCACCACTGTATTGGTCTGGGAGGAATCTACCGTGAGGTTGGCCACGGTTGGAAAGGTGACGCCAGACGGCGGGTTGACATTGAGGTAGCCTTCCGCGCTGAAAGCGCTAATGATCTTGGACGCGATTTTAAACACGGCCTTCAAAACCTGAACCGCAGCCAAAACCGCATCGGCGGGCGGCGGCACTTCAGCATCTTCCGCTGCATCTTCCCCGGCATCTTCCCCGGCATCTTTAAGCGTTTCTTGCGTGACTTCCTGGGCGCCAGTCGCTGCCGCGTCGGCGACGGTGGCGGGATTGGCGCTCACTCCACTCGAGTAATCCAGGATGAACTGCGGATTGGCCTGACCATCCTGAATCTGGAAGGTGAGTTGCCCGCCGGTCGTGCCGTTGGACGACCCCCAGGTTTGGGTAAACCCGGTCACGCCGCCCGTGGCAAGAATCCAGGTGATGGGGAAATTGGGGTGGATGCCGAAGTTATCGGACAGGGCTAGGTTGGTATATTGCAGGTTGTGCCCGGTGACATTCTGGATTGCCGTATTGGTCATGTAGTGACACATACCGGCGGTGGCGGCGGTCGCGCTCTGGCCGCTCAAGGCGCAGAGCAGCGCCAACGGCAGAACACTCCGCTGGGCCAGATTGAGGGGATTGGGGTAGAGCATGAGTGCCTCCTGAGAATGGCGGTAGATGGGCGTGGAAGACCGGCTTGCAAGCCTTATCCCAGCGCCGCGCGTCACCCTACAAGAAATCAAGGGGAATTTGCTCTCAAATGCTCTCAAAACTCTCGGAAGGGTTCTGCCCGCCAATTAAAGTCCCGGCACAATGAGATAACCGACATTTCTCTCGGCCTGAATGGGCAGATGTAGCCCGCTACAGCGGTAGATTCTCTCGCGTAACCGACTGAGAATGACCTCGACCCGGTGCCGGTTATATTCCTCCGGGAGCAAGCCCAGTGCGAGCGCCAGTTCGGCATGGCGGCACGGTTCGCCCAAACGCTGCAACAGCGCGTTCAGTAACTGATATTCGCGGACGGACAGGCGAATCCGGGCCTGATTCGGCGCAACGAGCCAGGTGGAACCCTCCGTAAAATGCCATTGCCCGTGGGGAGCCGGATGCGGCGGCATCGGGATCGCGGCGGCGCTGAAGCGTTGCCCCAGACGTTTGAGAATCAGCGCCAGCTCATCCACATCAAGGGGCTTGACCAGGTAGGCGTCCGCGCCGGCATCAAGACCCGCCAGGCGATCGCTCCGCAAACTCCGCGCGGTGATGAAGACAATGCCAATGTTGAGGTTATGCCCCCGCAGATGCTGGCAGACCGATAAACCATCCTCGCCGGTCAGACCAATATCCAGCACCACCACCGTTTGCGACTGCACCGCCAGGTAACGGTAAAACTGTTCAGCGCTGGCGAACTTCTCGACTGTAAACCCCAGGCATTCGAGCTGAAACGCCAGTTCATCGCGCAGGACAGCTTCATCCTCGACGATGGAAACGGTATAAGCAACGCTACAATCCGACATGGCGCAAGAACCGGGAAAAGGTGAGCAATTGATTGATATTCCTACTCTATCGCTAGCGGCGGGTCTCGGCAATCTGGCCTTTGCCGCGCTGGTCACGGTTTATACCTGGTCGGTCAAAACGACCGATCAGCCACTGTTGATCTGGCGCTGGGCGCGGGTCATCAGCGGCAGCGCCTTCCTGCTAATCTGGCTGCGGCCGGTCATTCCACTCTGGCTGTCCCTGACCGTTTCTCATCTGCTGCTGATCGTCGGCTGGTCATTGGAATGCGCCGCTTACGCCAGCCTGCTGCGCCGGCGCGGCTGGCAAATGCCCCTGCTGATCCTGACCGGACTGGCGCTGATCGCGCAGTTGACTCTGCATGGTCTGGGCTTATCGCGCCGGATCGATCTGATCTATTTCTCATGGATCAACGGCGCTTTCTTTACCGCTATGACGGTCCTGCTACTGACCCAACGGTCCAACGGCCCGCTGCTGCGGTTGATGGGCGTCACCAACGCCATCATGGGCGCGATCTTCATCGCCCGGTCGGTCCCTTTGTTCTGGATCAACGACATCGCGCACCTCGGCTACCAAGGCCCCAACCTGACGTTATGGGTGGCGGGCTACCTGATCACCATTATCAATGGCTATGGTTTTCTGCTGCTTGCCAAGCAGAGCGATGATCGCAACCTGCGCACCGCTCTGGCTGATGTCGAACAGGCTGAAGCCGAACAGCGTCAGTTGCTGTCGCTGGCCTCGCACGAATTCCGCACTCCGGCCGCCATGATTCAGGCGTCGCTCGACTCCCTAAAATATCTCGCCGACGACATCCAGCCAGCGGTAGCGACCCGGCTGGACAATATGCGTCAAGCCACCCAGCGCCTGATCCATCTCGCTAATGCCCTGATTACCCAGGATCGCTTGCGTGACCTGCGTTTCGGTCTGGCCCTACAGGAGGTTGGCATCAACGCCGTAGTCGGCCAGGCAGCCGACCATTACCCAGCCCGGATCCGCTGGCAAGTGCTGGATCAGGAACTCTATCTGGATGTTGACCCGGAACTGCTAACGATTGCCCTGCACAACCTGATCGACAATGCGTTGCGCCAAAGCCCGGATCGCCGGCCGCCTGAAATCCGCCTGCGGCTGGCCGAATCCGATCTTGAAATCACGGTAGCCGATTACGGTCCGGGGGTGCCCGATGGGGAAAAGGCGGCGATTTTTGAGCGGTTCTATCGGCGGGATGCTGGACCCGGCAGCGGACTTGGCTTGTCCATCGTTCGCACCATCGCCCGTCTGCATGGCGGCGAGATCACCGTGCGCGATCAAGTCCCGCACGGCGCGGTGTTTGCGCTCCGGCTGCCGGTGGCTCGAACTTACAACTGAGCTTGCAAATAGCCCGGCAGGCCCAGATGCTGAATCAGCCCCAACTGCATTTCCAGCCAGCCGATGTGTTCTTCCTCGCTGGCGAGAATGGCGGCCAGCAGATCGCGGGTCGCATAGTCGCCGCAACTTTCGCAATACCCGACCGCTTCCTTGTAGAGCGGGTGCGCGGTCAGTTCGAGCTTGAGGTCGCCGCGCAGGATTTCTTCCACATTCTGCCCGATGTACAGCTTGCCCAGGTCTTGCAGATTGGGCAGACCCTCCAGCGCCAGAATCCGCTGGGTCAGCCGGTCGGCGTGTTTCATCTCGTCAATCGACTCGTCGTACTCGTGCTGGCCGAGTTTGGCGAATCCCCAGTTTTCCAGGATGCGGGCATGGAGAAAATACTGGTTGATGGAAGTCAGTTCGTTCTTGAGCGCCTTGTTCAGGTACTCGATGACTTGGGCGTCGCCTTTCATGCAGCATGTCTCCGGAGTGAATGGGGTGAGGTGAGGCGGTTAAAGATCGATGGCGAACCAGGCGGCTGGCGCTGGAGCGGGGGTGGTGACGGGTGGGGGAGCCGGTTTGGCGACGGCAATTGGCGTCGGCCCCGGAACTGCTGGCAGCTCGGCCAAACCGGCGTCAACATCGACCAGGCAGGCGTCAACATAGGCGCGAATGTCGTCGAGGCACTTGCCGCACTCAGTCCCGACCCCAAAGCGGGCGCTGACCTCGCCGACCGTGCGCACGCCCTCCGAGACCGCCTGGCGGATTTGCTGGTCGGAAACAGTTTTGCAGATGCACAGATACATGGCTGAAAATCTCCAAGGCCGGGCCAGGGCAGCCTGATCACGGTATTAAGGGACGGTTCGGAAGCTGTTTGGTTGCCGGGCACCGATAATCGTTCACTATTCTGCGGGATAACGCGTTCATGTCGATAGCTCTGGTCTGGTTTCGCCGCGATCTGCGGCTGGCGGACAACCGCCTTGCGTCAGGCTGCTGGCCAGCATCAGCAGGTGATTCCGGTTTACCTGCACGCTCCTCATGAGGGGGTGTTCAACCCGATGCGGCAGAGCGAAAAGCTCGATCCGGACGGCGCTTATCTGCGCCAGTGGATTCCCGAACTGGCGAAGCTGCCGGTATCGGCCCTGCATCAACCTTAGACCGCATCGCCCGCCGAGCAACCGGCCACCGGTTTTGCGTCGGGCCGGGCTTATCCAGACCCGGTCGTGGAATTCGCCGTCAGTCGCGCTGAAGCCTTGGCCGGATATGCCCGGATCACGGCGGATTAATCACGGCGTCACCGCTTAACCCGCCTTCCGCCGATAGGCCAGCAGCAGCAGAATCACGCCCACGGCAATCAGCGGCAATGACAGCAATTGCCCCATCGTCACCCAGCCAAACGCCAGATAACCGAGGTGGGCGTCCGGCTGGCGCACCAGTTCCACCAGCAAGCGAAAGATGCCGTAGCCCAGCGCGAATACGCCGGATACCGCCATTCTTGGGCGCGGTTTGGCCGAAAACAGCCAGACGATCAGGAACAACGCCACCCCTTCCAGCGCCGCCTCATACAGTTGCGAAGGATGGCGCGGCAGGTGGTCGCCGGTCTGGCGAAACACCACTCCCCACGGCGCATCGGTGACCCGGCCCCACAACTCGCCGTTGATGAAATTGCCGATCCGCCCGAAAAACAGCCCCGGCGCAATCAACGGCGCGATGAAATCAACGGTTCCCCAAAATGGCTTTTGGTATTTACGCGCAAACAGGATCATCGCCAGCAACACGCCGATGAACCCGCCGTGGAAGGACATCCCGCCTTCCCAGATCCGCAACAGCATCAGCGGATCGTGCAGGAAACTGCTAAAGCCATAAAACAGCACATAGCCGAACCGCCCGCCGAGAATGACCCCGAGTGCAATGTAAAACACCAGATCATCCATTTGCTCGGCGGTCCATCCGGAGCCGGTCTGCTTAACCCGGTAACGGCCCAGCGCCCAGCCGATCAGAAAGGCCAGCAGGTACATCAGCCCATACCAACGCACCTGCAAGGGTCCCAGACTCAGCGCTACCGGGTCGAAATCGGGATGAATCAGCATAAATAACTCCGTGGGAATTCCAGCCTGAACATGATTATTCTCGTCATCAGGGGTTGAAAACAGGGGCGGATTCTATCCGCCTCAGCCAGAGAAAATCCAAATTTATTCTACGGTTGACTATAAGCGATGACCGGCTTCACCGGGTCCTGCCGGGTGAGCGCGGAGCTGGACCGGGAGGAATGCGGCTTCGATAGTGTCGAAAATGCAGGGGATGGGCTTTAATGAGATGACCACTGAGAGACGGAGATAGACAACATGCAGATTGCCATCCAGGTTCAGAACGTCAAATGCCAAGGCTGCGCCGCCGCGATTCGCGCCGGACTCAGCCCGTTGCCGGGTGTTGGCGACATTGTGGTTGATGTGCCAACCGGGCAGGTCATGGTAGAAGCCGACCGCGACTGCCGGGCGGAACTCAGGGCGGCATTGCAGACGCTGGGCTACCCGGAATCCGCCTGAAGTTGATTTTCCGTGGACCTTCCGTGGCAAAAAACCCTACACGCTAGCTTCCAGGCTCGGCAGATTCAGACTGGGCAACCGGCGTTGCAGGATGGCCCGCTGTTGGGAATGGACGATCACATAGCTGCTTTCGCGGGTATAAAGCCGCTCCAGCGACCGGCAGATAGGCTTAACAGCAGATTAAACAGGCCGCGCTGAATCTCCTTCAAGGCCGCAAACCGCCCCCGCAGAATTTCCTGGTCGGCTTCGGTGACGCGGAGTGCGTGAAGTAAGCCCCGACTTCTTCCAAGGCGCGGCGCATTTCCAGATGGACACGGAACGGCAGGACATGCGCGAGCATTGGCTGCATGGAAGTGGACGCAAGAATGAGGACGCCAATGACTACTGGAAAAATGCCGCCAAGAGGGCTGTCGGGAGCAGGACGGTCGCCAGGAGGGTGAGTCAGTTGATCGTGCAACGACAACTGACTTTGAAAGATTGTTTGATCTGGTGCCGGGAGAGAGACTCGAACTCTCACGGTATCACTACCGGCGGATTTTGAGTCCTAGGCGGTCGAAAAATCCTTTTTTCAATCAATAAAATACCGTTCCGTTTTTTATTTTCTGTGCCACGCTGCGCCTATGCACAACGGCTGGCCTGATCAACCCCGGACACATTCGTAGCACACTCTGCGGGTGGGCGTTCCACGCCGGAAACTGATTCCGGTCAGTTCTTACCCGGAAGTGCTGGCGATGCTCCGCAGCATCCAGACCCAGGTGGACGCCTACCGCACTGAGCGGATTCGCCACGAGCGGGAATGGCTGTTGCTGACCCTCAAGCGCGAACTCGACAAGCGCCTCGGTCGCACCGGGCCGGAGTTTGAGATGTTGCCTGCTGCTAACCCGTAGGGATTGCAGACGCCACGGATGGCTTGCACCACCGAGCAGAATCCGGGTCTAATGCCAAAATCAACCACAGAGGAATGCCGATGACCGCTATGACTTTTGACACGCTGGCTTATGTCAAGACGCTACGGGATGCCGGCATTGAAGAGAAGCAAGCCGAGGCGCAAGCATCCGCGCTGGCGGCGGTGCTTAAATCCAGCGCTGGCGACCTCGCTACCAAGCAGGACATAGACCGGCTAGAGGCACGGGTCAACCTGTTTGAGGAACGCAGCGACGGGCGCTTCAAGCTGCTGCAATGGATGATGGCGTTCAACCTGGGCATTGGCGTTGCCGTGCTGTGGGTACTGATTAGAACCGCAACCCACTGACCGTCAATCACCCGGCCAACCCGCCCTAGCTGGCCCGTTGCTTATCGCGCTCGAAGCTGGCGACAATCTGGCGACGGCGCTACCCCGCCAACCGCTTCGCCTTCGACAGTTCTTCAATCAGCTTGATCAAATCAGTCGGATCGTCAATCGTCCGAATGTCATTGCCATTCAGTTGAATGGTGTAGGTCTTGGCATTCGCGCCACTCATTATGGCCTCCACGAGTTTCTTGGCGAGGGCTTCCAGCCTTAAATCATCCGTCTGAGTAGTTCCCTGAATGTCGTTGGTACCCACCTTTTGAGCGAACTCGGTGACTGCACTGCGCCAGTCTGCCGCCAAGGCGTCCCGTTCCGGCTTTAATGCTGCATCGACAGTGCCTTTGAGTGCGTTCAGACGGCTATCATATTCGCCCCTTAATTTGGTGAGCTGTTCATTCATTATTTTTATAGTTCCGTCTATAGTCGTTTTGTCATACCCTTCTTTTTTCATACTTTCATATTTAACCTGCATGTCGTAATAAAGTCTGCCTTTATCACCAATATCCAGCTTGAAGTTTGCAAAAGCCTTGTATGCCTGCTTTACGGATTCATTAGAATCAATCAATTCGTCCGTTAATCCGGTTAATTTTGCCTCGTTGCTATCAACAAAAGAAAACGATGATGATTTCATTCCGCCCAATACTTGATTAGCAATGTATTTACTATCAAGATATCTGCTTGCGTTATAAGGGTTGTAGCTATTACTGCCGGCAGATTGTCCTGCTTTTTGTAAATCATACGCACTCATTGCTGTGCTTTTGGAAACTTCCGCCATTTTCGCCGCCGCAGCCTCCGCTTTCGTCGCGGATTCGGCCATCGCCAGCGCCGCAGACCTGGATTTTTTCTCAAGTTCATCCGTCACCTGCAACTGCTTGACGGCTGCCGCATAGGCTTTGTCCATCGCCTTCGCGTAAGAATTAATCTCTGTATTGAGTTTTGCAAAATCATCCAGCAGTCCCATTACATTAACCCCTTGATGGCTTTAAAGTTGTTCAGCGCTTGCCCGGAGCTTTCCACCAGACCACTGAGATCGGCTCCATTCAGAATTTTCACCGCTTCAGCGGATTGCTTCATTGCAGAGGTCAATGCATTGGCCGATGTAATGGCCGCCTGATTGGTCTTGGTGGTCTTGTCGTTGCCGGCAATTTCCGCGTCAAGGTTGCGATTCTTGAGTGCATACAGCTCATTGGTCTTGTTGATCTGCTGTTGATAAATAGCGATCAGTTCCTTGTTGCCTATCCCCCGCGCCTCGGCTAATTTGCGTTCCAATTCCGTCAGCGCACTGGTCTGACTGATTTGCAGCTTCAACTTATCGGCGGCGGCGGTATTGCCCTGCTCGGCCAGAATCTCAGCATTCAATTCAGCGAGCGCGGTTTGCGCGTCTTGCGCTTCCTGCTGCATTTCGCGCAGCTTGTCATTGGCACTGTCCATTGCGCTGCGCAGCTTCGACAAGTCCTGTTCATCCAGCAGGCTGTACTGGTTCGCCAGATTCCCGCTGCCTTGCGCCATGATCCGCTGAATCTCAGCGACGTTCCCGCCTTCATCGGCGAAGCGTTGCAGAGTGGCGACACTGTTATCCAGGGCGGATTTTTGATTGTTGTAGGATTGCACAACCTTATCGGCGTTGGCGGCGACCGACGCTGACCAGGCAATCCACGGATCGGCGGAGAGGCCATTGACCGTACTGGTGCGCATCTCATTGAAAGCGGAGGTCAGCTTTTCCATATTGCCACCAGTTTCAACGAACGCTTGATTCACCGCAGTCATGTTGGAGTTGACCGCATCGCCCGCGGCGGCGAGTTGGGCCAGCGCTTCCTTCTCCGCCTCCGCCGCTTCTTTCGCCGCCTTAGCCGCCGCTTCGTCGGCTTCTTTTTTCTGCCTCTTGGCCTCGGTCAGATCCTTGGTCGCTTGCAGGCTCTGGGCCATGCTGTCGCGTTCCTGGCCCATCGCGGTCAGGGTGTCGGCCATCGTCGCCAGGTGCGCCTGGTCGGCTTGATCCAGCGTCCCATCCGCCGCCAGCTTCTCTTTGGTCGCGGCAATCAGGTCTTTATAAACCGCAATCTCTTGGTTTTTCTGGGCAATCGCCGCTGCCGCTTTCTCATTTTGCAGATCGGTCGCGTCGGTTTGGGCGCGGGTTGCAGCCTCGGTATCGCCCTTGAGGGTCGCCAGCTCCTCCTCTGCCCTGGCTTGCTGAATCAGCAGGTCATAGCCTTTTTGCTCGATGCCGTTCGCGCGTTCGACCGCGGCTTGCTTGGCCTCCAACTGGGTGATGTGTTCGCCCAGCGCGGTGTTGTAGCGATCCAGCGCGGCCTTGTTTTCCGCCGTGGCGGCGGCGATTTTCTTATCCGCATCCGGCAAGGTGGCTTTCACCGAGGTGAGATAGGCCAGCTTTTCCGCGGTCGCTTGCGCTGCATCGCGCAGGCCGAGCATCTTGACCTCGTTCAGCGCCATCCCGGACTGCCACTTGTCCGCCATCTCATTGGCGTACTTGATCTCGCGGCTCCAGTTGGCCAGCTTGCCGGTCAGTTCCGCGGTCGCCAGGGTGACCTTGTCGGCTTGCGCCTGTTGCGCGGCAGCGCCTGCCGCTTGTTCCAAGGTCGCTACGTTCAGCGCCTGATTGGCGTCCGCCGCTTCCAGCAGCTTGACCCCGTACTCCTGGGCCGTGATCTTGCCGGCTTCGTGGGCGATCCGCGCCGCTTCCGTGGCCGCATTGGCCCGATCCGCTATCGTCTGATAGTCCGCGAGGGTGTAACTGAGAGTCTGAATTTCATTGGTCGGAAACGCGGTCTTAAGCCGTTCCTGCGCGGCTTGCGCTTCGCCGGTCTTGCCGGTCATCCGGTCGTATGCCGCGCCCATTTCCACGCTGTCTTGCGCCACCGACTGCACCAGTTCCGCCGCGGTGGCTGCCAGGGCGCTGGCGGTCTGGCGCAGTTCATTGGCGCGTTCCAGGCTGCCCATGCCGACCTTGCTGGCGGCTTCTTCCGTGGCCGCCAAGGCGCTGACGGTCTGGCTGGCTATCGCCAACAGCGCCGCGCCGATGGTCTTAAACCCGGCAGTGACCGCATTCCAGGCGATGGTGACCCCATCGGCGGCGGTATTGCCGGCGGTTTTAATCTCCTCAAACGAGGTCTTGGCGCTGGTTAAAAAGTCACCAGCGGCCTTGATCGCTTGCTGAAAATCGAAGTTCTTAACGAAGTCCCGGATCGCCGCGATGCCTTCCGTCGCAAAGGTCTTGATCGCCGCTTGCGCCGGCTTCAGCGCCCCGCTGATCAGCGCCTCATTCAGAGTCTTGGCGACTTCCCGCGCCCCGTCAGCGATGGGTTTGAGGATCGGCTCGGCGAGAGCGGCTTTGATGCTGTCCCAGGCGGCGGCGAGGCGGCTCAGAGCGCTGTTGAAGTTTTGATCGAGCTTGTCTGCGGCCTCCGCGGCGGAGCCGCCGGCCTTGCGGAGCTGGGTGTCATAGTCCTTCAGGCCCGCCGCGCCTTTGCTGACCATGGCCTGCAAACCGGGGCCGGCGGTTTCACCAAAGGCCAGAATCGCCGCGCCCGATTTGCCGCCAGCGGCCTTTAGTCCATCCAGCACGTCGCCCAAATCGCGACTGTTAATCCCCAGCTTGTTCAGTTCCTTGCTGGCGGCGCTGGCCGGGTTCTGCAACTGGGTCAGAATCGCCGAGAGCGACGTTCCTGCCGCGCTGCCTTTAATCCCGGCGCTGTGCAGCAGGTCGAGAGCGGCGACGGTGGCTTGTAAATCCATCCCGGCGCTCTTGGCTTGCCCGCCCGCGACCGACAACGCCTCGGCCAGGCTGGCGGCGGAGGCGGTGCTGATATTCGCGCCCTTGGCCAGAACATCCGCCATCGTGCCGGCCTGGCTGAACTCCATCCCCATGATCGAGAGGGTGTCGCTCAGCTTGGTGGCCGCATCATCCAGGCTGAGATTTTCCATCTTGGCCAGATTCAGCACCGCGGGCAGGGCCTTCATCGCGTCGGTCGCATTCAAGCTCGCCGCCGCCAGCACTTCCATCCCTTGCGCCGCTTCCGTCCCGGTAATCCCGAATTGCGCGGCCAGGGTCTGCAAGCCCTTCTTCAGTTCGGCAGTGTCCTGATAAGTCTCATCGCCCTTGGCCTGGACCTTGCCCAGTTGCTGCTCAAACGCCGCGGCGCTGTCTACGGCTCCGCCAAACAGGTTGGAAAACCCGTCGCGGACTTTGCCGGCAATGACATTGGTGCCGTCATTGAGCGACGAGAACAGCTTGCTGAAAACGCCGCTCGCCTGATCCTTGGCGGTGATCAGCAGTTGCAAAACGAGATTGCGGTCAGCCATGCGTTACCTCGGTGAAGCTCAACAGGAAAACCGGGCCATCAGCCGCGTAGTCGCGTAGCCCGGATGAAGCGTAGCGGAATCCGGGATCGCTCATATCCCGCCAGCAGCCCCGAATTACGGCCTGACGGCCTGCATCCAGGCTACGCAGCGACTCAGGGCGGTTAATACGCCTGGCCGTCGATCATCAAGGCCGGTTCGCCATTGGCGCCGAGGCTGAAGCTGACTTCAAATTCCAGCTCGACGTATTTGGGATCGTCGGCGCTCAGAATCCAGTCGCCGGTGGGGGCCAGCATGACGTTGCAGCCGTACAGGTCGCGGTTCGCGCCCTTGGCGTTGGCGGCGAGGTAGCGCAATGCGCCGTAGGCCGAGGGCAGCCCGGCGGTGCTGATCTGGTCGCGGGAGACGGTGGTTTTGGTGTAGCCGAACAGCCAGGGGACCGGATAGGTGGCGCTGGCCCGGGCGGTGGGCAGGATGTAGACCCGCCCGGCGGTTTGATCGACGGTGTAGTCGGTGCCGAGGACCGGGGTGATGATGCCGATGCAGGTCCAGGTGACGGTGCCGTCGGTGGTGGTGCCGCCGAGGGTGGTCACCCAGGTGGGGGCGGTGCCGCCGGTGGTGCCGGCGGTGGTGCATTGAAAGACGTGGGTCGGGCTGGACAGTTGTTGGACCTGTGCCCCGAGCGCCTTGGCGGTGGTGGCGGCCCAACTGGTCGGGGTGGCGGCGGTCGCGGTGATGCTGGTGACGTTGCGCACCCCGGACGGGTTGGCGACCGTCGCGCCGAGCTGGTAGTAGCGATCGGCCAGGACGCTGACCGCTTCGTTGCTGACCGCGCCGCTGGTCTGGGCGGCGGTGATGGCCGAGCCGCCGACAAACAGCGCCAGATTTTCCAGGCTGACCTGGCGGACGCTGAGTGTGCCGGTGCGGGTCACTGAAATCAGGGTCCGATCATCGAGCTGGCGAACGCCGGTCTCGGCGCTGTAGCTTTCAATCGTGTCGCTCTTGACCGAGACGGTAAAGCCGGGGGTCAGGCCGAGGTAGCGTTCGCCGGTTTTGACCCCGGCGGCATTGAATTGATCCCAGTAGACCTTGCCGGCGGCGACCAGGCGTTGGGTGGTGGTGGAGGCGATAGCCATGGCGGGACATCCTTAAGGGGTGGTGAAGATGAACAGTTGATCCCAGGACACCGCCCACAGGGCGACGCTCAGGACGTTGATTTTGCCGGAATAGAGGTTTTCAGCGCGCAGGCTGGTCAGTACCGGAACATCGCACTGGGTCGGCAGTCCCCAGTCCTGGTCTTCCAGCAGCAGATTGAGCACCGCTTGGGCCTGATCCTTGGCGGCATCGGCGCGGTGGCCGTTGGCGTCAGTGCTGAGGCAATAGACGGTGAAGCGGGCGGTGGCCTGCCAGCCGTTCAGGTTGTGGTTGGGCCCAAAGTCGGCCAGACCGATCGGTGAGACCAGCAGACAGGGCGCCTCCCCGAGCAGCAGGGCCAGCTCGCGCTCGGTGAAGGAACCGCCGTGTTCTTTCACGCGGACCGGGGTCAGGCGTGAACTCAGGGTGGTGACGATGGCTCCGGTCAGGGCGGCTAGGCTCACAGGACGCCTCGGCCAAACTGGCGGGGGGCGCTGGTGACGAAGACGCCGGAGGAGCTGGCGACGTCGGTCAGCGGGGGCGGGATCAGCCGCCCGGCGGCGATGTCGGCCAGGGTCTTGAGCGCGGTGTCATAACGGACCCGCCGATCCTTGAAATCGTCCTGACTGGCGAGAACGGTCGGGGTGGCCAGATACAGGGCCATATCGACCGCCAGGTTCTTCACCCAGGCGGGGACCGGGGCGGTGAGCGGGACGGTCCAGCCGATGGTCCGCAACGCCCCGTCAATCGGGTCGTCGGCAGCGCTCAGGGCCACCGCAACCGCCTCTTCATCCAGCGCCCCGGTCGAGTCTTTCGGCCCGGCCTGGGTCAGTTCGCCCGGATAGCGGGCTTCGATGTCGGCTTGAGTGGCGTAGGTCATTTCAGGGCCAGCGCCAAGGCGGTAATGATGTCGGGCAGGCGCACGATGAAGGTCATCGCTACGGCAGCGATCAGCGCCCACTTGATCATCGTTTCAGAGCCGTTAGCTTCCATAGGGCGTCGGCGTTTTCGGGGTTAGCCGATGATGATCGCCAGGTGTTCGGGCTTGATGACCTTGACGCCCCAGGCGACGGAGACGTGATAAGTGATCATCCGAAAGCCGGGATAGGCCGCGACCTCCAGGGAAATCCCGGAGGTCGGGTCGGTAATGGTCATCCGGTCGGTGGCGAGATCGCCCTCGGTGGGAATCGCCGGGAGCCGGGTCGCCAGCAGGATCGCGTTGCGGGTCAAGGCGCAGTTGCGGGTGCTGGTGGCAAAGACGGTGATGGCGCGGGTGGCCGACGCCTGGGCCAGGCGCAGGCCGGGCGCGGCGATCGTGATCGAATCCCCGGAGGCCGGGTTAGCGCCGGCAAACGAGACCGACGCGACCACATATTTATGGGTGTCGTTGGCCAGGGTGATGATGTCGCCCGCCGCTACGACCCCGGTCCCGGCGGTCGCCAAGGGCAACACGGTCTGGCCGACGGCCAGCACGGCGGCGGTCGTGGTGGCGCTGGCCATGGTTCCGGCGTTGACGGTCTGCACTTGCGCGGATTCACGGAGATCGAAGCCGTACAGGTTGCCGAGCGTCCCGTTGCGCAACAGGCCGTTTTCGCCGGCCTCGTTCACCTTGTACAGATTGGCGGTGGAGCGCAACGCGACGCCTGCCGTAGTGTTGATCACGGTGGTGCGGTCGGAGATCGGCGCGCCGTTGTCGTCCAGAATCTTCTTCGCGCCCGCCCAGTCGGCCAAGACCGGAGCCGTTCCGGCGGTTGCGCCGATGGCGCGGCTCGCGCCCTGGTAGGCGGCGGTGGCAATGTCCAGCTCCATCTCGTTCACCACCGCGCGAATCGCCTGGGCGATCTGGCCCTGTTTGAGGGTCAAAAAGCCGGGGCCGGCACTGACCGCGCGCTGCTCTTCGCCGGTCCAACTGAACGGGAAGGCCCGGCTCTTGCTGATCGTAATCCCGGCGTTGCCGATGGTCTGATTCGCGGCCGCGGGCAGAGCCATGGCCGGGGTGATGTCGAGGCCGGCGGCGTTGGCGGGCGAAATCGGAACGCGGAGGGTCTGGTTCAGCGCCACCCGATCCGCGCTGGGGTCGCGGGCGACGGCGGGGATGAACCCGACCAGTTCGCGGCTGACCACGTCCAGGGCGGCGTAAATGTCGGGGATAAGGTTGGTCAGGGTGTTGGCCATGAGGGGGTGTCCTGGTCTTTGTCAGTCGGCGTTAGTCGGTGATGCGCGCGCCGGTTTTGAGGGCGGCGGCTTGCGCAACCGGCGAGAGCGCTTCAAAGGCGGCGCGGTTGAGGGCGGTGGGCGGTTTGTGGCCATCCAGCTCGGGCTTGGCGCCGAGAACCGGGGGCGCGGTCTTGAGGAAGTCCTGGAAGGCTTGGAGTCCGCCTTCCTGTCGGCAGCCGGCGCGGTAGAAGTCGACGGTGGCGGGGCAAATCTGCCCAGCTTTGAGGGCCTGATTCAGCGCGGTTTCAATCTGCTGACTGAGGTGCGCCTGTTCGATTTCAGCGAGCTTGGCCTCGGCGTTGCTGGCGCGGCTCAGCGCGGCGTCGTAGTCGGGGCGCGGAATGAATTTGTCGAGGGCTGGCGCGGCGTTCAGGGCCAGATTGAGGGTTTGGACGCGGGCGACGACCAGGGCTTCGTCGGCGGTTTCTGGCAGGTTGAGCGCCTGGCAGAGGGCGGCGGGTACGGGCATGGGCGATTCCTCGCGGTTGAGGGCAGTGAGGGTGAGGTTGGGTTGATTGGTCAGGCCGGCGGAGATCAGTTCGATGATCCGGCTGTCGGCTTTGGCGTAGGTGAAGACGGGGGAGAGGAAGCGGTATTCCTTTTTGGCGATCTGGGCGGCGGCTTTGGGGGTCCAGTCGACGTGACCCCAGATCGCGCCATGGCGGGCTTCGAGCTGGTCAATCCAGCCGGCGGCGGGGGCATCGAGGCCCTGGGGGGCGCGGTGTTCGCTGCTGTGTTCCCAGTCGATGACCAGGGGTTTGTTGCGGGCGGTGAAGGCGGTCAGCAACGCGGTCGGATCGGGGAGGGTCCAGGCGCGGCCATCGCTGCCCTGAATCGCGGGGCCGGCGGGGAGGAGTTCGATCCAGTCGGGGATGCCGTCGTTATCGACCAGCGAGAGGTTGCAGGCGCGAGCGGTGAGCATGGGGCAGGGACTCAGTAGAAACCTGTATCAGTATAACGGTTTTTACGGACTCGAGTAGGTTGGGCTGAGCGTGCGAAGCCCAACAGATGACCGGCGCTGGAATTTAATGTTGGGCTTCGCACGCTCAGCCCAACCTACTTGCTTGCTTTTTCAAAGGGGGGAAGACGATGGCGAGAAACCGCAGGAGAGGCCTTTTTAGGCGGGTTGGGGACGGGGGGCGGGATTGGTATGACCGGGCGGATAAAGTGGCGGTATCGAAGAGTTAACGGTGAGTTAAATGCGGTTGCGATTAGCCCTGCATCGCCCGGCTGAGATGGTCGTTGAGAATGTCGAGCAATTCCGCCTCGTCGCTGCTGGACAAACCCAGGAACGGGCGGGCGGGGATGTTCTTTTGCGGGTTGCCGAATTGGTGGGTGGCGCCGTAGATCAGAGGAGTACCGATCCGGACTTCTTTGGGGCCGGCTTGATAGTTGAGCAGGCCCATCAGGTTGCCGCGATCAATGAGCGGCTTGGCGTAGGCGTAGCCCATCGCGGCTTTTTTGGAGTAGCGCCCGTCCTTGTTCTTGAGGCGCCCGCCGCTGGCGCGCCGCGCCCGGCCGATCAAGGTCGCTTCCGACAAGGCTTTCCAGGGCGTGCCGTCCGGCGCAACCGAGTCTTCAAACCGCTGGCGGGTGGAATTGAGCAGCGCTTCGCCGATGTCGCGAAAGGCGGGGGTGAGATCGGCGAGCCTGGCTTGCAGGGACTCAAACGCGGCTTTGACTTCGGCGGCGTTGCTGATGGTCAGTTCAATGTCGAGCGATGCGCCGGCCATTTATGCGGACCCCTTTGGCGGTGGAATGCGGTACTCGATCACGCGACCGCAGCGATGACAAAACACGACAAAGGCGATGCCCGGACGCGGCGCTTTGATGGCGACCTCATCATGCCAGCCCAGTCGGCAAAGCAGCTTTCCGATCATTTGGATACCTCCAGCCGGGTAGGTTGGGCTGAGCTTGCGAAGCCCAACAGATGACCGGCGCTGGAATTTAATGTTGGGCTTCGCAAGCTCAGCCCAACCTACTTGCTACTCACTCGAAGTAGGAGCGGGCCATGCCCGCGCCGAAAAGGGCGTTGCCGATGATGGTGGGTTGCATCTTGAATTTTCCTTGGGGTGTGGTATCTAAGAACTACGCTTTGGCCGCCGCGACGACAGAAAGACGCCGGGCTGTTCGCGGGGGCGTTCAACAGACGCCGCTACATGAGGGACACCGAATAAGCCCGTTGACGGGGTGAGTTTCGGAATGGCGCCCCTCCACGGCAGTCAAAGCGCACCTTCAAGCGGGCGGTAACGAGGAACTTTCAGGTCAATCGTTTCCAGCATCCCACCGGTTCGCACCGTATTCAGCCAGCGCTTCATCTTCATCCCGTCTTCCTTAACCCACGTTGGAAAATCCACGCGCACCACATACTTGCCGCGCTTGGTTTCGCCCGGAATGGTAAAGACGTACAGCAAGGCCGGCTCGGCTTTGGGGTTGAAGCGCGGTTTGGGGTCCACCAGCGCAATCATCGGCGACAGCAGGCAGTAGCAGTGCGGGTGAAAGGGCGGTTTGGGCGCGTCGGCTTTCGGATAGACGCCCGGCCCCAGACCATAGAGATCGACCTTGGCGTGATAGTCGCAAATGTCCGGCTTGGGGTGCTTGCTCGACAAACGGAGCTGGACGTACTGAATCCGGCCCTGCCCCATCAACTCCCGACTCTGCTGGTCGGTGTAGCTGCGATGCAATTCCGTCCGGGCGATCCGGTTGGCGAAATAGCGGTTGCGCTCATAGAAGGCGACGCGGAGCTGCTTCTCAATCGCGTCCATCCCGGCCCCGGCTTCCGCCTTGCGAATCGCCTCCAGGTACGCGGCCCGGAGCGCGGGCGTCTTGAGTTGCGCGGCTTTGAACTTATCGAATTCGATCTGGAGATACTTGGGTAGGGGCCGGATGATCTTGAGGGGATCGTCCTGGAAGTTGTACCCCTCATACAGCGCCTTGCGCAGTTCGCGGGCGGAATGCAGCCCTTTCATGTGATCTTCGATGATGGTCCGCGTGGTGACGCTGACCTGTTGCGCGTTCTGGTACAGCCGGTCACTCAGCTTCACCCCACCCACCGGCCAGGCTTTCAGTTCCTTTTCGCCCAGGCTCGATTCCAGCACCGCACTGAACGCCTCACGAAAGCCGGGCAGGGTATCGGCGTTGAACTCGCGCATGATGGCGTCAATCGCGGCGCGGGGCGTGTCGCCCTGGCGAATCTTGTCCAGCAGCTTGGCAAACGCCAGGCCGGCGGCTTGCTGCACGGCGGTGTCGGACTGCGCCAGGATCGCCAGATAGCGGTCGTAGCTGATCATAATCCCGGCACCCGCAGGCCAATCGGCCCATCACCGCCGCGCTTAATCACCCCGTCCAGCGCATAGCGCAGCGCATCGCAGCAATGGTCGTTTCCCGCCGCCAGCAGGGGCGGAACGGAGGAGGAACGAACCATGCCTTATCAACGCCCTCAATCGCCCTATTGGTGGGTCGCGTACACCGACGCAAACGGCGAACGAATTAGACGCTCTACTGGCGCCGCCGACCGCAAGGAAGCCGCCGCCCTCGAAGCCAAATGGAAACTTGAGGCTCATCAACTCAAACAGTGGGGAACGCCGCCGCCCCGCAGTTGGGACGAGGTGATGCTGGAATACCTGAAGGCGACCCCGACCAAACGTAGTCGGCGGGTGGATTTAATGCGGGCCAAAACCCTGCGGGCGCATTTTGGCGGCATCGAAATCGCGGCGATTACCGCGCCCCTGGTGCGGCGTTTCATTCAGGCGCGGCTGGCGGCGGGCCGGGCCAATGGCACCATCAACCGGGAACTGGCGCTGGCCAGCGTCGCGGTCAACTGGTGTAACAAGGAACTGGACTGGCAACTGCCTAACCCGTTCGCCCGGCGCAAACTGCCGGAACCGGAGGGCCGGCTACGCTGGTTGACCCGAGCGGAAGCCGAGCGCCTGATTGAAGCCGGCAAGCCGTATGGCTACCTGGCGGATTTTATCCAACTGGCGCTACATACCGGGCTGCGTTCGGGAGAGTTGCTGCATCTGGAGTGGAGTCGGGTCGATCTGATTCGGAATCTGCTGTATCTGGAGAGCGGGCAGGTCAAGTCCGGCAAACGGCGCACCGTCCCGCTGAACGAAGCGGCGCATACCGCATTGATCCGTCGCGCCCGGTTCCGGGCCGAGCAGTGTCCGGCAGCGCTCTGGGTGTTTGTCCATCCCGATGGGCGGCGCTTGACCGATTTGCGCGGGAGTTTCAAAACGGCGTGTCGGGTAGCCGAGATCACCGATTTTCACATCCACGACCTGCGCCATACTTTTGCCAGTTGGTTGGTGCAGGAAGGGGTGAGCCTGGCGGAAATCCGGGATTTGCTGGGCCACAAAACGGTCACGATGACCGAGCGCTATGCGCATGTGGCCCCGGAAAATCTGCGGGCGGCTACGGAGCGTTTGACACAATCCGCTCACACCGAACACCACCGCGAGCGGGTTGCAAGTCACAACTGATTGTTTTATTTGGTGCCGGGAGAGAGACTCGAACTCTCACGGTATCACTACCGGCGGATTTTGAGTCCGCTGCGTCTACCATTCCGCCACCCCGGCAAGGGAGGGAGAGGCGCAAGTATAAGGATTTTCCGCCGCTCGGCAAGCGGGACCGGCGTTTCCACCCGAATTTGGCTATGATGCGCACCTTGTCGCCCGGTCTATTGCCTTTCGCTCGGCTGGATTTCCATAAGTCGGTGTCTGTTTAACCTCATCACGTTCTCCAACCATGTTCAATTCCAAAACGCTAAAAGCGGAACTACTGCTGGCGCTGGCAGCGGTGATCTGGGGTTTTGCCTTTGTCGCCCAGCGGGTTGGCATGGAGCATGTCGGTCCCTTCACCTACAACGGCGTCCGGTTCATGCTGGGCGCGCTGGCGTTGCTGCCGTTGCTGCTGCTCAACCGGCCAGCCGTCCCGCTGGTTTCCGTTGGGAGTTGGAAGCCCATCATCGGTGGCGGGTTGCTGGCAGGCCTGATCCTGTTCGCTGGCGCCTCGCTGCAACAGGTCGGCATCGTCTACACCACCGCCGGCAAGGCGGGCTTCATTACCGGGCTGTATGTAGTGATCGTGCCATTTCTGGGACTGCTATGGGGACACCGGACGCCGTGGAGTACCTGGGCCGGGGCTACCTTCGCGGTGATCGGACTCTACCTGCTGACCATGACCGATGATCTCAGCCTGGCCCAGGGCGACGGGCTGGTGCTGATCGGCGCGCTGTTCTGGGCGGCGCATGTGCTGGCGATTGGCTGGCTGTCAGGGCGGCATGTGGAACCGGTGCTGCTAGCCGGCCTGCAATTTGTGGTGTGCGCGGTACTCAGTCTGGCGACCGCCCTGATGACCGAGTCGATCACCCTGACCGGCTTGCAAGATGCAGCGCTACCGATTCTCTACGGCGGTTTACTGTCGGTTGGGGTCGCTTATACCCTGCAAGTCATTGCCCAGCGCGATGCGCCGCCGAGCCATGCCGCGATCATTCTCAGCCTGGAAACCGTATTTGCGGCATTGGCCGGTTGGCTATGGCTGAACGAAGAATTGTCAGGACGGGGATTAGCCGGCTGTGGCTTGATGTTCGTCGGCATGTTGTGGTCACAATGGGGCCTCGGCGCAGCGGCGCCTTCTCCAACGGAACCGGCGGTCGTTCCCGCACCCGTGTTGTCTTGCCCGCCCACACCCACTATTCCAACCCGTCCATAATCCAAAGCGAGGAGACTCCATCCCATCCATGAAGGAAATCTACCTGGGCCGTCAACCCATTTACGATTCGGCCTTGCATGTGGAAGGCTACCAGCTTTCCTACCATCCGACCGAGAGCGCCGATGCCCTGGAAGATGCGCCGTTGCTCGATATCGAACTGGCGCACACCCGGGCGCTGTTCAACACCCTGATCGAGATTGGGCTGGATCGGCTGGTCGGCAATAGCAAGGTTTTTTTGGGCGTAGCCCGAGATCTGCTGATCCAGGGATCGCTGCAACAACTGATAGCGGCGGCGCCACACATGGTGTTCGAGGTGGTTGCCGATATTGTGGTTGACGAACCACTGCTGGAGGCGCTCAAGGCCCTCCGTCGGGAAGGCTACTGCTTTCTACTGGACGAGTATGAGGACAACGACGCCTATCGGGCGCTGCTGGATGCCGCCACCTATGTGCGGGTGAATGTTGCGAGCCTCCCGGAACCGGAAATGCTCCTGCTGGTGGCGCAACTCCAGCAGCGTGGACTGGGGGTCATCGCCAGCGGTATTGAAGACCAGCATATCCTCGAAACATGTCAACAACTGGGGTTTAACTATTTTCAGGGACGCCACTTTTCCCAGCCGCGTCTGCTCAAATTCCAGGGTATCCAGACCAACCAACAGGCGGTGATGCGACTGGTCAGCGCCTTGAACCGGCCCGATGTTGATCTAAAAAAGATCGAAGCGCTGATCGCCCAGGATGTCGCGCTCAGTTATAAATTGCTGCGCTACATCAACTCCGCCTACTTCAGCCTGCCCCGGCGGGTGGATTCAATTCAGCGGGCGGTGACGCTGCTGGGGCTGCGCACCATGCGTTCCTGGGCAACCCTGATCTCGCTGTCCAACGTCGAAAGCGCCCGCAGCGACCTGATGACCATTGCGCTGATTCGCGCCAAAATGTGCGAGTTGCTGGGTGAGCAACTGGGACTCAAGCAGCGCGACACCACGTTCATGGTGGGGTTGTTATCGGTGCTGGATCTGGTGGCGCAGGCACCGATGCCGGAGGTGCTGGCGGCGCTGCCCCTGGAAGAAGAAATCAATGCGGCGCTGCTGCGGCAAGAGGGTGGGCTGGGCCGGATTCTGGCCTGCGCTCTGGCATACGAACAGTGTGATTGGGAAATCATCAAGGAGTCCGGTCTGGACGCCGCGCAGGTAAACGAAGCCTACATGACCGCCCTGACCGAGGCTTATCGCGCCAGCAATGAGCTTCTGCAGGATTGACCGTCTGCCGTTATACCGTTTACCGATAGATTTTGTCTTTATTCGTCATACCCGCTTTCGCGGGTATGACGAAAACCTACTGAGAATTGGTATTAGAATTCTCGCCTGATTCAGTCAGGCTGCGTCGTCGAAATCGGATCTCCGGCTTCATGCTCAGGCTCCGGTTCAGACTCGGGCGGGATTTCGCCACACCGTTCCTGATACCAACATTGATAACAGAGCCGCAGGCCATCCTGACTCAAAAAGCTGGCGGGCGGCCCAAACTGACCGCACCGATCGCAAATCAGATAACTGCTAACCATTGCGTTTTCTCCTCCTTTCGTCCTGCCCCATGAATGAGTCCGTCATCAACTTGCCTGTCGGCTGCGAATCCCGCTGTCCGGGTTGTTCGCACCGGAGGTTAAGCGCTGCCGCCAGTGAGGCGCAAAAACTGGATTGGCTGCGCCGGGCGCTCACTCCCTGGGCGGCGCAATTGACGCCAATGCAGACCGTCACCGACGCTGCGCGCTGGAACTATCGGCGCAAGGTCTGCCTGTCAGCCCAATGGCGCGAGATTGAGGGTTGGCAGTTGGGTCTGTGGCGACGAGATGAACTGATCCCGATTCCCGATTGCCCCGTTCACGCCGAACCAGTGCGGATGATCATCCGCTGGCTGATGCGTACTTTACCGCCGGGTCCCGACTTTCCGCTGGCCTTTTTCGTTCAGTCCGGGGCGCAGGCGACGCTGATTCTGAAAACGCATGCCTTGCCTGATCCGGGCTGGTTCAACGGAGCGCTGCAAGCGGAACTGGCGGCGAGTGGACTGAAAGGATTGTGGCTGCACCGGCATCCGGCAACGGGGCGGCGATTGTTTGCCCGGAATGGCTGGACCTTGTTGTGGGGGCAACCGCGCTCACGGGATGGCTTGGGGCTGGTCTATGGCCCGACTGCTTTTCAGCAGCAGATTCCCGCCCTGTACCAGCAGGTGCTGGATGCGGCGGAGGCGTTTTTGATTCCCGATCCGGGGCAGAGTATTGCCGATCTCTATTGCGGGATCGGCGCGACGTTACAGCGCTGGACCCGGCGCGGAGCGCGAGTGATGGGCGTCGAACTGGGCGGCGAAGCCGTGGAATGCGCCGGATTGAACGCCCCGGATGCGGCGATTTTGCGCGGCAAGTGCGCTGAGCGGATTCCGCAATTACGGGCTTGGACGCCAGCGACGGGAACCCGGCTGCTGTATGTCAATCCGCCGCGCACTGGCCTAGAGCCAGAGGTTTTAGCCTGGGCGATACATGAGTTCCGACCGAGCCGGCTGGCGTATCTGTCCTGCAGCGCCGGAACCCTGGGTCGGGATTTGCAGGCGTTGACCGCTGCCGGATATGCGGTCAACGCGCTCATTCCCTACGACTTTTTTCCACAGACCCGGCATGTCGAGACTTTGGCGCTGCTGCAGGACAGAGGGTAAAGGCTAAAAAGGCCAAAGACGGCTGACGCCGAATCCGTGATTTTTTGTGCTTTCCATGGCAGGACAGATCAGTAACGACGCTACGGCAACAGCCCAATGCCTTCCAGTCCGGTTGTTTCCGGTAGACCGAACAGCAGATTCATGTTCTGCACCGCCTGGCCTGCTGCGCCCTTGACTAGATTATCAATCACCGACAGCACGACCACGGTCTTGCCGTTCTGCGGGCGATGCACGGCCAATCGGCACTGGTTTGAACCGCGCACGCTGCGGGTTTCAGGATGAGACTTGGGCGGCAGCACGTCTATGAACGGTTCATCGGCATAGCGCTGCTCGAAAATCACCTGCAAATCAGCGTCGGGATCAGTCAGGGTCGCGTACAGTGTCGCGTGAATCCCGCGAATGATTGGCGTCAGATGTGGCGTAAACACCAGTTCGACCGACTGGCCAGTGGTGGTGATCAGGCCTTGGCGAATCTCCGGTAAATGGCGATGCGCCGACACGTTGTAGGCCCGGAAATTGTCGCTGGCTTCGCTAAACAGGATGCCGACCTCAGCCTTGCGCCCGGCGCCACTGACCCCGGATTTGGCGTCGGCGATCAGCGAACCTGGATCAATCACGCCGGCTTGCAGCAGGGGTAGGAATCCCAACTGTACTGCGGTCGGATAACAACCGGGATTGGCAATCAGCCGGGCCTTGCGGATCGCGTCGCGGTTGACTTCCGGTAGCCCGTACACCGCTTCGGCCAGCAACTCCGGACAGGCATGCGGCATTCCGTACCACTGCTCCCATTCGCTGGCCGTTTTCAGGCGAAAATCGGCAGCCAGATCAATGACCTTGACCCCGGCTTTGAGCAAGGCCGGCGCACTTTTCATCGCCGTGCCGTTGGGCGTGGCGAAAAACACCACATCGCAACCACTCAGCGTGGCGTCATCCGGCTCGACAAAGCATAAATCCACCCGCCTGCGCAGGTTAGGAAAGAGCTGCGCAACCGGTAGTCCCTTCTCGCCGCGCGAGGTGATCACCGTCAATTCCGCTGCCGGATGGGCCGCCAGCAAGCGCAACAGTTCTACTCCGGTATAACCGGTCCCGCCGACAATGCCTGCCTTGATCATGCCTTGAATTCCCGCCGGAGGTTGTCGCTATCCGCGTTCAGGGTCGGCGGCAGCATCACCGCGCAACTGGAGTCGTAACCGCCCAGTTTGATCGGGTTGCCCGGCACTTCGCGGCCACCCAGAGTTACAACCATATTGCGCACCTGGATTTGCGCCATTTGCTTGGCTTCATCGACTGTTTGCACCCGTCCGACCGGAATGCCGGCGGCTTCCAACTGGGACTCCCAGACCGCCGCATCCTGGCGCTGGAGGCGCTCTTCCAGCAGAACTTTCAGATCAGCCTGATGCGCCATCCGCAGATCATTGGAGGCGAAACGGGGTTCGGAGTGGGCAGATCCCAGGTCAAGCGCCTGACAAAGCTGCTGGAACAGATGATCGTTGCCGCAGCAGATGGCGAGCATCCGATCCCGACACTGGTAAACGTCGAAGGGGGAGATTGACGGATGCCGATTACCAAGGCGCTGCGGGTTGATGTGTTCGGCCAGGGAGTCCATCAGGCCATGCTCCAGCAGCACAAACAGGCTGTCCAGCATCGCCATGTCGATAGTCGTGCCTTTGCCGGTGCGGTCGCGTCCGGTCAGCGCGGTGGTGATCGCCGCATAGGCAAACAGGCCGGCGGACAGATCGGCGATGGAGGTACCCACCCGGGTCGGCAGACCTTCCGGGAAACCGGTGACGCTCATCATCCCGCTCAGCGCCTGGATCACCGTGTCGTAAGCCGGCTGCAACCGCATGGGGCCGGTTTGTCCGAAGCCGGAGATCGAGCAGACGATCAGGCGCGGGTGCGTATTGAGCAGTTCCTGGGGATCCAGCCCTAGTTTAGCCATGGTTCCGGGGCGGAAATTCTCCACTACCACGTCCGCACCGGCGATCATGCGCCGGGCCAGCGCCAGATCGTCCGGATCCTTGAGATTAAGGGCGATGCTTTGCTTGCCGCGATTGACGAAATCAAAATAGACGGAATCGCCTTCCGGGTAGAATGGTCCGAAGGCCCGGCTGTCGTCGCCTGTGTTCGGGGGTTCAATTTTGATCACGCGCGCCCCATGATCAGCCAGCATCATGGTGCAGAATGGGCCGCTCAGGACGTGAGTAAAGTCGATAACGGTGAGTCCAGTCAGTGGTTTGGTCGTGTTGCCAGGCTGCATGACAATCCCTTTTTTGAATAGAGCAGGCGATGAACAGATGGCGGGCTGCGGAGTCATCCCAACATAATGATGTGAGACATTTTACAGAACGGCGGGCTACCGGTCATCCCTGACGGGCGGTAACCCGCGATTGATCATTTTCGTCCGGAGCGTGATCCAAAGATGACCCTAAACAAAGAAACCCTCATCACCGGCATTGTTATAGTTGCAGTGCTGGCCTTTGCCGCCGTCTGGTTATTCATGCCTGCCGGTCTACGTCCCGCGCCGCCTTTGGTCGGACAAACCCTCGATGGTCGCACCCTGACCCTGGAGCAGTTGCGCGGCAAGCCGGTGCTGGTGACCTTCTGGGCGACCACCTGTCCGTCCTGCATCGAAGAAATGCCCCATCTAGCCGAGCTTTACCGGGATTTGCATCCGAAAGGGCTGGAGATCATTGGGGTCGCCATGAGTTACGACCCACCCGAACAGGTGCAGGCCATGGTGAAACAGCGGCAGATTCCCTATCCGGTGATCCTGGATGTGCAATCACGGATCGCCCACGAATTTGACCGGGTCCAGTTGACGCCCACCACAGCGCTGATTTCACCGGACGGACGGATCGTGCAATACCGGCTGGGTTTGCTGGATATGCCGAAGCTGCGTCAGACCATTCAGGAGATGCTTTAGCCGGGCGCTAAAACCCCTGTTCCGGCAACCGGAAAGGAGCTGGAATAAGGGGCATTGCGGATTCAGTTAAAACAGGCGTTAGCCCGATCCAGACACTCGCAGGCTTGATCCAGATCGGAGTGGCAGCGCATCACCCAAGCGTCGCCCCAGAAGAAATGGCAACTGGTTTCAGCCCGCAGCACCCGCCAGCGCGCTTCTTCCAGTAAGCCCAGCAGTTCCGGGTTGCGCGAGCCGATATGGGTGGCGTTGTGCAACGAGCCATGCACAGCCTGACTGACTTCGCCCACCCGGGTCAAGGCATCTTTCTGCGCCGCCGATCCGGACCATTGCACAAAATCGTGGCCGTTATGCCAGCCGGTATTCCATGCTCCCGGCCCGACCGTGACTTCGCCTGTTGCCCCGAACTGGTCGAGATAAGTCTTGATGAAGGTCGGCTGGATCGCATGACCACCGCCCCGCGCCTGTTCCATTAACGGCTTGTAGAACACATCCCAGAAATTGCTGCCCGGCGTAGCATTGCGGAACCAGCCGCCGTTTTGACCGTCGCTGCAGGTCGTCACCAGCGCCGGAAAATTGCAGATCTTGGTCCGCTCCCGCACTTCCCGGTCAAACCACGCAAATTCCATCCCGGATTCCTGCGCATTCGACAGTTCGCGGTCGCGGACAATAACGATGATTTCTTCCCCGCCAAAGCGGGCGATATGCGGCTGATAACGCAACTGTTCCCAGCGCATTGGCGTAACCGGCTGGACATGCTCGCAGTCCACCAGCACAAAGCGGTAACCGCTGCGCCGCAACAGCGGAATCATTTCCATGCAGAAGCCCATTTCCGGTGGCCAGAAGCCCTGAAAATCGCTGTGATAGAACTGGCGGCGCGCAATGCCTCGCCACCGATCCATCTGTGCTTCCCAGTCCGCCGGCGGAATCAGCGGCATGACCGGGTGATAATAAGCCGTACCGAGCATATCAATGACCTGGGTATTGCGTAACTGCCAGAGCAATGCCCCACAGTCAGTCATTCCGTAAGCCCGGCTTTGAAAATCGGCATTGATCAGAGTTTCGAGCAGGGTGCCGGACAGCGCCAGATGCACCCGGCCAACGTCCTGATAATCAGCCAGCGCTCGGGGAATCCGATCCATTGCAAACAGGATCTCCCGAGCCTCCCATTCATTATGTTCCAGCAGATGTTCCAGATTGCCGTGCGGCTGGTGCAGATTCAGCACCAGCGCGTGGTAAAGGGTGTCCGCCATAATTCAGCCTCCTGTGGCAACTTCAACGGGCAGCGGGATGAGCGCCGCCCTGACTGCCACCCTGATTATTTTTAGTGAGCATGCCGGAATCAGGAATAGCCCAACCGGCTAAAAATCGGTTTCAGCGATATGCGCGGCCCGCCGGCAGATTTCACGACCGTAGTCGGTCCACAGACCCTGTCCCCAATACCGGTAACAACTGGTTTGCGAACTCATCAGGTGAAACAGCGCATTCCGATAGCGTGGATCGCTGGGCGCAATGCCTGGTTTCAGGATCTTCTCGTAAAAGACTGCGCTGGCTTTTTCCATCGGGCCGAGGACGTTGTCATAACCCTGTACCCAAGAAATATCATTGGTCCAGCTACCGCCTTCCATGTGAAATCGTCCATCTTCCTGCTTCAATTCGGCAATGACTTTTTCCAGCTTCTCTGGCCCGTCGCCTGGCTTGAACCGATCCCAGATTCGCTTCTGGAATAACGGTTGCAGGGTTGGCAAATCGGCTTCTTTCACCCCGGACGCAAACAAATGTTCCAGATATTCGGTGGCGTTCATAAACACCGTATCGGAGCCGGAAGCCTCGTTGACCGAATCAAAGAACTTGCCGGGGAACTCATTCATCATCACCCCGCCGTTCTCGCCATCAGCCACTTGAGTGACCAGGGGCGGCACTGATTTTCCAGCCAGTTCCCAGCGCGACAGACTCTTGGCTTCGTAATACGGCTGCATTTGCGCGACCAGTTTAGTGTCGCTGCCCTGAGTCTTGATAATAGCGATAATGCTGACCGTTTCGCCCTTGGAATTGGTGCAAACCAGCCGGTGCGGGAGATGCTTTTTCTCCGGTCCCCAGCCATTTTCCGGGCGTTCGACGGTGTGTTCCTGCACTAGCAGCCATTGATAACCGCAGTCCACCAGGGTCTTGATGTAGGCATAGGCAATATCGGGATGATTGGGCAACGCCATTTCCGACGGCGAGAAACCGCGCACTCGCGCCAAAGCCTCTAACCCAAAAATAGCCGCAAAATGGTGTTGCCAGGCTTTGACATGCAGCCGGAAATCCTGAGTCGGGGTCGACGGCGCCACCGCATGACCCCACGGACAACCGAGCCATTCCACCGCCCGCCGGTAATCCGGATTGCAGGTCGCGTTTTTAAGCGCGTCGAAGACGTCATTTAAGCCCATCGCCCGCAAGCCGTGGAACAGGGTTCCAGAGTATTCCAGCATCACTCGCGGTTCCTTGCCCTCGTTAATCAGTTGCGGGAGGAACTCACCCATGCGCTTGTAGCACCAGTGAAAAACCGGGGCATTGTAATTATCGCCAATGCCTTGGTTATCCATCATGTACTTGAGATTGCTGATGATTGCCGCAGTCGACAAATCGCCGCCGCCGGCCGGAATCAGCGGTTGATGCATGTGCAGGGCAATAGCGCAGGCCGCGCGGATTTTACTGAAATCAATCCGGCTTTCGGGCAGAAACACCGGCTGGCCGCGATGGGCAAGCAGGGTTTTTTCCACGAGGGATTCCGAACCGCAGATGTTCGGTAAACCGTCGACGTATTCGGGAAGCTGACTCATGGCGAAGCGTTCTCCTTTGGCAATGGCAAGGCTTATTTGGAACGGATATGTTCGTAAATATTGAGATAATCCTGACCGGGCCGGCACCATGAATAATCACAGGTCATGCCGTGAATCATCAGGCGGCGGAAATCGTCAGGATAGGCGAACCACAAGGCAATCGCGCGATGCATGGCGGACTCGATGCCGGCGTTATCAGCGCCCTGGAACACATAGCCATTGCGCTCCTCAAACGGCTTGTGCGAATAGTCCTTGTCGAACACCGTGTCCTTGAGACCACCGACCTCGCGCACAATCGGTACCGTGCCGTATTTCAGCGCGATCATTTGCGTCAGGCCGCAGGGTTCAAACAGGCTGGGCATGATGATCATGTCTGCCCCGGCGTAAATCAGGTGAGATAATTCTTCGTCAAAACCCAGCTCCAGATGGCAATCCGGGCTGTCGTTGAGATGGCGCTTGAGATTCCAGAAATGCTGATTGGTGTGCGGTTCCGGACTGGAACCCAGCAGCACAAACTGGGCATTATTGCGCAGCGCATAAAAGATGGCGTGATGCAGCAGATTGACGCCTTTTTGGCTATCCAGTCGTCCGACATAGGCAATGATCGGCTTGAACTCTTTACTCAACCACAGCCGATCCCGCAGTGCGTCTTTATTGGCATACTTCTGATCCAGCGTTTCAATCCCATAGCGACTGGGAATGTGCGGATCTACTTCCGGGTTCCAGATATCATAATCAATGCCATTCAGTACGCCGCCGAACTTGCTTTGATGCAGATTCAGCACCGGCGCCAGCCCACTGCCCTGATCAGTAAAGCGGGCTTCATGAGCATGGGTCGGCGACACCGTGGTGACGAAGTTGGAATAGACAATTCCTCCCTTCATCAGATTAACGGCAGTGTGGTTGTAGTTGTCGCGCAGTCGGTCGAAATTGAAATAGTGGCTGATATTGGTCAGGCCAGTAGCCCACAGCGCGTATTCGCCGGTCAGGCCCTGATGTTTGAAGTTGTGAATGGTATAGCAGACCCGTTGCCAGTGCATTCCGGCATGGGCGTACTGCTCAAACAGCAGGACCGGAATCAGCCCGGTTTGCCAGTCGTGGCAATGAATAATGTCCGGGCGACGGTTGTCCTTGAGCATGAATTCCATGGCGGCTTTGCTGAAAAAGGCAAAGCGGCTGACATCATCCTGAAAGCCGTAAAAATGGCCGCGATTGAAGAAGTTATCCTGCGAATGCGGCTCAATAAAAAAGCACTTGCGGCCGTGAACAAAGCCGAACCAGACTGAACAATGCACTGCGCCGTTGTACCACGGCACCCACAGATCCCGGATGCTGACTTGCAGCCCCCAGATCTGGTCATAGCGCATGCAGTCATACTTGGGCAGGATGATGTGGACTTCGTTGCCACGAATTTCCAGTTCCCGGCTCAGGCCGAAGATCACGTCGGCCAGACCGCCGACTTTCGCCACCGGGGCGCATTCAGAAGCAATCTGCACAATATACATTAATGTCTCCCGTCCTTATTTCAGATGCCGGGCATGGCGATCTGGCCCCCCTTCGCCGGGCGGGTCCAGATGGCGCCCTGGGGTCTAGTGCGGCAGATGATCGCGGCTGGTGACCATAACGAAGGCTTGGCCGGGCCGCAAGTCATAGGAAAACGGGCGCGGGATGTACTCGAGCGGGTACTCGGGCGACACATCCATCAGCGGCGCGCCGGCCTGAATATAGGTGCTCAGATTTTCAGCATGGAAGTACTGGTGATTCCAAGGATCCTTGTTCAGGATCACCAGCGCTTCTTCGTGGGTCTTGGTCGAAGCCTTCCACATCACCAGAATGTTGGGGTTCTGGTAGGGCAGGATGCTGGTCGGGCATTCCTCCTGAAAAATGGGATGCCGGCGCTTGACGGCGTTGACCTGGGTGATGAACTCGCACAGGTCGATATTGGGCTGCTCCCAGTCGCCGGGGCGGGTATTCACCACATGCAAGCGGCGGCGGAAGCCATACTCGAAGCCCATCGGCGCCATCACTCCAGCGGAGAACAGCGCGGAAAACAGGTAGCGCTGCTTCATCGCCGCCTCGTTGCCATGGACTTCCTGGAACAGGCGATCGGTGTCGTGACTTTCGGGGAAGCTGATCGACGGGGCGATCTCGCGCACCAGTTGGTATTGCTCCATCAACCATGCGCCGTTGAAATCCCACCACTTGGAACTGTTGAAGACGTAATCAAAGCCCGCCTGGGCGGTCTGCTTGGTCTGGTCGGCGGTACAGCCCAGGGTTTCAGCGGTGAACAGGGTATCGGGATATTTCTGGCGGATTTCGCGAATCAGGCGGCTCCAGACATGGCCCGGCAGTTGATAGGCGGCATCGCAACGGAAACCCTTGAAGCCGAGCTTCAGCAGGTATTCGACGATCTGGTAGAAGTAGCGGTACAGCCCTTCAGGGTCGGGGGTGTGCTGATGATTGAAGCTGGCCAGATCGCCCCAGACCACCTTGTGCCCGTCTTCCATGCAGAATGGGTGGGCGACGCTGCCGTCGCCTTCACGCACAAACCATTCGGGATGCTGGCTAATCAGTTTCGAGTCGAAGGCGCAATGGTTGATGACCAAATCGACCATTACCTTGAGGCCCAGTTTTTCGGCGGCGGCCAGTGCGGCCTGCATCTGCTGTTCCGGGGATAGCTTGGACTGAGGATCGGCCAGCAGCGGATTCAACTCAAAATAGTCGACAATGGAGTACAGACTGCCTGAGTAGCCAGGTTTTTGCACCGGATTGACGAAAATCCAGTCGAAACCCATGTCGGCGGCCCGTTTCAGGTGTGGCTCCCAATCCCCGCACGGACCAGCCAGCAAGGGAAAAAGGTTATAAATGATCATTCGGTGGTTCCCCGGAGTACTTTGTTCTAGTGGCCAGGATCCGGCTGGACGTCCCGGCGGCTGAAATGCGGCATTGCGATACGGGGAATCGTACCATGAAACCACAATTTGCAGCATCGGGCGTGGCGGCTCGGCGCCGCCGAGCCTAGGGGCAACCGAACGTCAACCCGGCCTCCCGGATTTCAGGGCAGCGCAACGGGCGGCGCTAGGTGCTTACTGCCCGGATGCGCCTCTAGCCGTTGCGATACTTCATCGACGGCCCTGCCGATCATCCTGATCCACGGATCAGCATACAAACCGACCCCGATCATCACCGCGCACAACAGCCCGGCCATGATCCGCTCCCGCCGGTGCAGATCAGTCAGGGAGCGCATTCTGCGCTTCGGGCCGCGCGCCAGAAAAATCCGCTGATAAGCCCACAGCAGATAGCCGGCCGCCAGGACATTGCCGGCGGCGGCGAGGGTGGCGATGCCCCATCCGGCGGTTTCCAGAATGCCTTCCAGCGCCAGATGGGCGGCCTCAAACCCCGGTGTGCCCGGCATGGCGATGCTGCCCAGCACCACCACCAGAAAGGTCAGGCCCAGCAATGGAGCAGCGTCGAACAGTCCGCCCAGCCGGTAAAAGCGGGTTCCACCCAGCCGGCGCTGCAACAGGCCGGCGACCATGAACAGACCCGCTGCGGCTAACCCAAGATTCAGGGCCAGCAGCAGGCCACCGCGCAACCCGGCCGGATTCAGCGAGAACAGGCCAACCGCTAATGCCCCGCTCTGGCTGATCACGGCGAAGGCCAGCAGCCGGCGTAAATCACGCTGCATCAGCGCCAGTAAGGCCCCGTACAGCATCCCGGCCAGCCCCAGCGCCATGATCGAGCCGGCCCATTGCTCAGCGGCGGCGGGCAACAGCGGGAAGACGAAGCGCAGCAGGGCGTAAATCCCCACTTTGGCCCCGACCAGAAACACGATGCCTACCGCAACGGTGCCGTGTTGCGCCACCATCGGCAGCCAGGCGTGAAACGGGAACAGCGCCAGGCGCACCGCTAGCCCGCCGAATAGCAGGATGAAGATCAGCGACTGTTGGCCGGCGGACAGCGGGATCGCCAGCAAGGCGGGCAAATCGAAAGACCAGTGGCCGTGATGGGCTGCATGGTTCCAGCCGATCAGCAGGGTTCCCACTAGAATCGCCAAGGTTCCGCTGATCAAGGCGCGACGGAAATGGCGGGCGGCCTGACTCCGGGCTGGACTGGTTCCCCAATAGCGGATCAGCAGGGCCGTCGGAAGAATTTCGGCCAGCGCGAACAGCCAGAATTGCAGCAGGTTTAGCGCGGTGAACATCCCGATCAGCGCCGCCTGTTGCGCCAGCAGACAGGCGACGAACCGACCCGGTTGTTGCCGCTGTTCCGGTTCGGCGTAAAGCATCATCAGCAGGCCGAGCAGGGCGGTCAGCGGCAGGAACAGCACATTTAGCCCGTCGATGCCGACGTGATAACTCAGCCACGGCGCAAGCTGGACCTGTTCCACCAACTGGATCCCGGCCACATTCGGCTCGAACTGGACCAGTAGAAAAAGCGCCAGCGCCAGCTCTATCCCGGTCGCGGCCAGTCCCACTTGAAACACGGTTGGGGCCTGCCGCGCCCGCCAGGCCGCAATCATTCCCAACAGCGGAATCAGCAGCAATGTGCTTAATAGCGGAAAACCGGTTGCGCCGTCGTGACCCTGATTCCGCAGCAGCTCAGCGATGGCGATCAGCGCCGCCAGCAACGTTACGATCCCCGCCATGCCCACCCATGATCGGCCCAGCCACCGCTCCACCCCGCTTAAACCTTGCCCCAACTGGCGGCTAACCGCGACGATCCCCTGCCCGGCGGCTTTGAAAATCAGTTGTTCTTCGACCCAATGGAAGGCCGTCGCGATCCGTTCCGCTGTCCAGCGGACAACCCCTTGTTCCTCATCCAGCGCGGTCGGGCCACGCTCCAGCAACCGCCCCGCCCCCAGTTGCCGTTCTTCCCATTGGGCCAGCGAGGACAGCGCATTGACCGCCGGCACCGACAGGCCGGTGGCCCGATCCACTACCGCAGTATCGAACAGCGCCAGGGCGCGGGCCAGTCGTTGCACCGGGCGAACCAGACTCCCATTAGCCAGATCATCCAGCCGGAACCGCTGTAGTGCGGCGGCGTAGAGTCGGTGTTGCTGGGCCAGAAATGTCGGAACCGGGCGGGCGCGTTCCCCGTTTAGTTGCCGCAGGATCGACGGGGCGCTGAAAAACTGGTAGCCGCGTACCGCCGCATGAGCGCACAGGTGCAGCAACGCCCAGGTCCAGAGTCCGAGGCCGCAGGCCAGCACCATCAGACCGACCTGGCCGGACGTGGAAAAAATCAGGGCGCTTTTGATGTCGGTTTGCACCAGGCCGCCGACAAAACCGTACAGCGCGGTCGCTAATCCGACTGCCGCGATCAGCGCCATGATCGTTGGCGATGATTCGAGCAGCGGTTGCAGCCGCAGCAGCAGATAGACTCCGGCGTGAACCATCACTGCCCCGTAAAACAGGGCGCTGGACGGAGTTGGGCCTTCCATCGCCCGCGCCAGCCACGAGGCAAAGGGAACCTGCGCCGATTTCGCCATGGCCGCCAGCAGGAATCCGCCAGCCAGCATTCCGGTTTGCACCGAGCTTAACCCGGTCGCGCCAGCATTGATCGTCGTCCAATCGGCCCCGCCCAGCGCAGAGAACGCCACTGCAATGCCGAGCAGGAACCCGGCGTCGCCGATCCGGTTGGCGACAAAGGCTCGGGTAGCGTTTTCGGCAGCGACCGGTCGATCCGGGAAAAAGGCGATCAGCAGATAGGAACACAGCCCGGCGACCTCCCAACCGACAAAGGTTAAAACGGCGTTGCCCGCCATGACCAGCACCTGCATCACCGCGATAAACAGGCTGAGAATCATGAAGAAGCGGTGAAAACCGGGTTCCCGGTGCATGTAGTTCACCGCAAAGCGCAGCGCCAGCAACCCGGCCAGCCCGGTCAGCGCTGCCAGGGTCAGGCTGAGGCGGTCGGTGAAAAACAGCAGGCTGACTTGAACCCTGCCGCTGTGCAGCCAGTTTCCCAGCAATACGGTTTCCGGCAATTCGCCAGTCAGTCGGATCGCGATCAGCGCCAACGCCGCGATCAGCGATCCGGCGCTGGCCAGCAGCGCGATCCGGCTGGTGCATCGTTCGTAGCGTTCGCCCGGCGCTGGCCCGGCTAACAGGGCAATGCCAATCCCCAGCGCCGCCGCCAACGGCAGGGCGGGGATAAAACCAGTAAGCCACTCAACCATGATTGTCGTCATCGCCGCCTCTCAGAGGCTGTCTAAAAACCAAGTATTTGATCTGCATAATCATAGTGGGGCCAGTTTCCAGCCGGATCGAAGCCGGTTCCACCTTAAATTTTGCTTCAAAATCAATAGAGAGCTTTTCGACAACCTCGTTAACCGTCGATCAGCGCCGGCGGCAATGGATCGGTCTGGCCGCGATACCAGTCGCCGGATCGGGCGCAAATTGGTATCGGTTGCAGCGGCCCCGTCCACGGCACAAAGCCTCGCGCCGGGTCGAAAATCGAAAACTCGCCACTGTCCGGATGTTTCGCGATCAGTTGCACCCATTCATTGCCGATCAGTTCCCGCAATCCGGCTTGCCGCCCATAAATCACCGCCAGAATCTCCGTCCGCGCTTCAACCACCATTTGCAGCCGCACCGGCTCGTGAATCTCAACCATCTGGCAGGGCAGTCCGGTGCGCAAATCGCTGCTCGCGCCCTCCATCACCGCAAACAGCCCGGTGACATTATGCGGAGTCTTGGTACCGCACCCCAGTCGCTCGTTGTTCACCGTGGAAAAGTAATACTCCAGATTAATTCCGGCCCCGACCGGCCCAACCGCCAGCAGAATCCCTTCCAATACTTTGCCGTCCGGGTCCTGAGCCGGATCGTAGGAGATCAGAAACGCCCGCCGGTCGAGAAATATGCCCCGGCTCATGGTGCGCCGCCCGACCAATGCGGCGGCATTAGTCGCGTGACCAAGTTCCGGGCGAGCCTGACTGAAATCGCGGCCCCGCTCCTCGACATGACGCAACGCCTGGGCTGGAGTCGGATCGCGTGGCGCAGAGGCAAATCGGCGGCAGCGTTCATGGGCCGAAAGCTGGCGGGCGCGATCCAGCTCCCGTTGCAATTCCCGGACTGCGGATTGCACTGCATCCGGCAAGTCGCACTGGTCGTAAAAGGCGATCTGCTCATCACAGGTGTTATGTTCCGCACCAACGAACCAGGTATCCACCGGAACCTGAACCCCGCGTTCCGGCAACAACGCCCGCACTTCGGGACGATTGGCCATCGCGGTAAAGGTTCGGGCATTGGGTCCGCCATGCCGCCCGCCACATGCTCCGCAATCGTAAGCGCCCAAATGCGGGTTGTTCTGACTCATCGAACCGTGGCCCATCAGCACTACCAGCGGCGCAAAGCGGGTCGTTAAGCCGAGATTGCGGAGCAGCCCAGCAACCCGATCCGCCTGTTCCGCGTCAGTGAAACCGAGGCGCGACTGCTCCGGAGTCGCCGGGGCGTGGTCATCAACCGCAGTGATCGCAACCTGAGTGGGCGCATCAGGAACCAGCCATGCCGCAGCGGTTTCAGCGAGTTGCCCTTGCCGGTTGGGCGTGAATACTTTACCGGCCAAGGTCGGCAACACGCCTAGGGCCAGCGGATCGATCAGCAGCGCCGAGGACAGCAGATTGCGGCGAATTTCCTGATACAGCGCCCGCCACCGGTCGCGCCAGGCGCGGCGCTGGTTACGGTGAAGATGCAGCATTTCGGTTTCAGGCCGGGCCACTTCCCGGACTTCGTGAACCGGCGTCACTACCACCGGGCACAACGGCGTCACGGTGCGGTCATCCAGTCCCCGCCAGTTCATCGCGACCCCGAAAAAGCCGGCGGCGCCCAAGGTCTCAATCCGTGGGTTCAGCTCCTCCAGATGGCGACGGAAGCCTTCCTCACGGTCGTCAATGCAGAACACCACTTGCGCTGATGGCCGGTCGTCAGTCTGGCTCCAGCGCCCGCGATTATTGGCCAAGGCGTTAATCAGCGCCGTGCGGTAATGATGTTCATACGCGGACTGCCAGATCGCGCCACGACGGGCAGCGGGCAACTCGTCCACGACCGCCAGCAACCGTTCCAGATCGGTGGGAGTCAGCGTCCGCAGTTCGCCGCCGGACAGGCCCAGATGTTGCGCCAGCCGAAACAGCCGCCAGGCGCTGCCATGCACGGTATGGGTTCCCGGATCAGTCGCTACCGGGCTATGCCGCCAGGTCCAGATCATGTCGGCCAGCAGGTCCCAAGCCGCTTTGCTTCCGGCACCCGTCGGTGGGAGAGAAAACCCGGAAGGCGCGATGCCTCCCTCGATCAAGGCTCGCGCCCGGCTGGCTAAATACTCTGGCAAGCGCCCCTCGTGTAGGGCATAGCGAATCAGCGCCTCCGCCGGACGAGCCATGAAATAGTCGCGCAAGGCCGACAAGGTTCCGGTCACGCCCCAGGTTTCCCGGCACAACCGTTCAAGCTGCACCCGGTCGAGATGCAACCGCACCGCCAGCCAATCGGCCAAAGCCACCGGAGTCCGCCGGTTGGCCGGATAGTCGGGATGGTGTTGTCGCCAGTTCATCATCCCCGCCCATCCGGGCAGTTCCAGCGCCAGCCGGGTCAGATAGCCGTCCCAGCGCGATTCCGGCAGACCAAGGCGCTGCAATTCGGCGCTGATTGCGGTCAGCGGGTCTTCGGGCAATCCGGCGAAAGTCCAGGCCGGGTCTGCTTCCGTCAGTCGTCGCCACGCCACATACAAACCGGCGCTTCGATCCGGCAGATTCCAGGCAGCTAGTCCCTCATCAAGATGCGCGGCGGCCAGCCGGATCAACTCCGGGCGCACCTGATCGAACCAGTCCTGCCCGGTCAGCGCCCGCAACAACCCACGCAAGGTGATCCGGTCGCCCACTTCGGCCAACAGCCCTTCCAGCAAGGCCACACTTTCGGTCTGCATTCGTTTATGAACCGTCGGGCCGTCTTCTGTCGCGTCGGCCCCCCGAAACCGGGCCAGTAGCGACTTCGCCAGGTTCAGTTGCAAATCCACCAGCTCTTCGGGATGCAGGGTGAACGCCGGCAACTGGAATCCTTCCAGACAGGCTCGCCACAGGTCTTCCAGCGCCGCGCCGGCATTGGTCAACCCGTCGCGCCACGCCGCATCCAGCAAGCGTTGCCGCATCGGCTCCGGGACATCACACTGAAACTGACCGGTGGCATTGAGTTCTTCCATCTGCCAGACCAGTTGATTCAGTGACAGCGCCTCGACCCCGTGGATCAGCGAAATTCGCAGTACGTCGCCGCGCTGAATCGTCCGCTGGCCTATCGCGACTAACAATGTTTCCGCCGCCAGCGCCGGACGCTGGGCAAATACCGCATCCAGATCGGCGTCGGTTATTCGTCCGGCCTGATAGAGGTTGCGAAACGCTGCATCGGGCAAATAAGCGTGAATCCCGGTGAGTTGCTCAACGGCAGCCAGCGCCTGTTCAAACGGCAAATGCTGATAACCGTGCAGGGTGTTGTGATGGACGAAATTCAGGATCGGCGCCTGGGCGGGCAACAGATGATCGAGATGCGCCAAAGCGTGTTCGACGATCTGACGGGGCGTTAGCGGGGTTGGGGAAACCGTTGCCACGGTTTGATGAGGATCATGAGCCATCATTAGCCTTTAATTTTTTACGGGCCGTCTGTGCCGGATATCCTCTAACCCTGCGCCTTGAACGATGCCTTGTTCTGGGCGTAAGAAGTGGCTTCCTCACGGGTGACTATCCCTTTCTTGATCAATTCCAGCAGGCATTGATCCAGGGTTTGCATCCCGTAACCGGAACCGGTCTGAATGGAGGAGTACATCTGCGCCACCTTGTCCTCGCGGATCAGATTGCGGATGGCGGGAACGCCGACCATGATCTCATGCGCTGCGACTCGTCCGCCGCCTTTCTTTTTCAGCAACGCCTGCGAAATCACCGCGCGCAGCGACTCCGAGAGCATGGAGCGCACCATCGGCTTTTCGCCCGCCGGGAACACGTCAATGATCCGGTCGATGGTCTTGGGTGCGGAACTGGTGTGCAGGGTGCCGAACACCAGATGTCCAGTCTCGGCGGCGGTCAGCGCCAGGCTGATGGTTTCCCGGTCGCGCATTTCGCCGACCAGAATGATGTCCGGGTCTTCGCGCAACGCTGAACGCAGCGCCTCGGTGAATCCCAGTGTGTCGCGGTGAACTTCGCGCTGGTTGACCAGACAGCGTTGAGTGGTGTGAACAAATTCGATGGGGTCTTCAATGGTCAGAATGTGGCCGTATTCGTTCTTGTTGACGTAGTCGATCATCGCCGCCAGGGTCGTCGATTTGCCGGAACCGGTCGGGCCGGTCACCAGAATCAGCCCGCGCGGCGCATCGACCAGATCCCGGAACACCGCTGGACAGCCTAGATCCTCCAGCGTCAGAATCTGGGTCGGAATGGTGCGAAATACCCCCGCCGCACCGCGATTCTGGTTGAACGCATTAACCCGGAACCGGGCCAGCTTGGGAATCTCAAACGAGAAATCGCACTCCAGAAACTCGTCATAATCCTTGCGCTGCTTGTCATTCATAATGTCGTAAATCAACGCATGTACCTGCTTATGTTCCAGCGGCGGGACGTTGATTTTACGCATATCGCCGTCTACTCGAATCATCGGCGGCAAACCCGCCGAAAGATGCAAGTCCGAGGCTTTTTGTTGCACGGAAAAGGTCAGCAGCTCATCAAGATTCATGGGGGTTGCTCCTGGGAAAACAGGTGGTAGGCGATCCGGTAGGCCGGATTTTCCCATAGTATATAGCGCAACCTCGTGATCACCGTTCATCAACCCGCTGGGAACGCCATTCGTATGAATACTGATTTCGCCGACCGCCTCCATCTCGTGCTGGCCCGGATTCGCGCCGCCGAGCAACGCTTCCAGCGCCTGCCGGGATCGGTGCAATTGCTGGCGGTCAGCAAAACCCAACCGTCCGCCGCCATCGCCGCCCTTGCCGCTGTCGGTCAGCGCCGGTTTGGCGAAAACTATGTGCAGGAAGCCTTGGATAAAATAGCGGAGCTGGCGGCGCTGGATCTGGAATGGCACTTTATCGGACCGATCCAGGCCAACAAGACCCGGAGTATCGCCGAGCATTTCGCCTGGGTTCACAGCGTGGACCGGCTCAAAATCGCTGAGCGGCTGAGCGCCCAGCGGCCCGCCCATCTGCCGCCGTTGAACGTCTGCCTGCAGGTCAACATCGACCGGGAGCCGACCAAACATGGGCTGGATGAGCGCGAAGTCGCTACGGTTGCATCAGCCGTGGCGACATTGCCCCGATTGCGCCTGCGGGGCCTGATGGCGATTCCGGCCCCGGCGGCTGATTTCACCGCTCAGCGTGAGCCACTGGCCCGTTTGCGAACCTTGCAGGACCTGTTGAACGCCGCCGGACTGGGGCTGGATACCTTGTCCATGGGAATGTCTGACGATCTGGAAGCCGCCATCGCCGAGGGCGCCACCCTGACCCGGGTGGGAACCGCCCTGTTTGGACCCCGCACCTGAGGAGCAGCTTTGCGTTATGCTAATTCCCTCTTTTGCCCTAATCCGCCCCCGGTTCTGGAACCGCCTCGCCGCTACATGAACCTGACCGCCATGCTGCGCCTGAACTTGCTCTCCCGATGCAACCGCCTGCTGGGCCTGTTGCTCATTGCACCGCTGCTGCTGGGCGTGGATGACGATTATTTGCGCAACATCGAGGAAGACGCCAAACGGCAGGCCACGACCTTGCTGACCCGCCCCGCTGCTGAATCGACCCCGGCCACTGATAGCGATCGGCTGGCTCCGGGGTTAGCTCAACCCGCATTCGAACAAGCCCTGCGCGAAAACTTGCCGGGAAGCTATGCGTTCTATCAGCGGCTTACCCCTGTCAACCAGCAGAAGATCTACACCGCCTATCAGCAAGACAACCGGCTGGCCGCCATCAGCGAACAGATCGTGTGGCTGACCAGCGGTAACCCTTGAAGCTCACCTTGCAGCCTCGTTCGAAGGAATCCTGATGAAAAACGTGTCCATTGCCTTCATAGGCGGCGGCAACATGGCCCGCAGCCTGATCGGCGGCCTGCTGACCAGCGGCAGCGATCCGGGCCGCCTCTATGTGGCGGAACCCGACGCCGGCCAGCGGGAATTTCTGCGCGGCCGGTTTGGCGTTCACGCCAGCGCCGATAACCGGGACATCGCCGCCCGGGCGGAAGTCCTGGTGCTGGCAGTCAAACCGCAAGCATTGCACGGTGTGACCGAAGATCTGGCTGAAATCGTTCAAACCCGCCAGCCCCTGGTGATCTCGATCGCCGCCGGAGTGCGCGAAGCCGATATTCGCCAGTGGCTGGGCGGCGAAGCGGCTATTGTTCGCACCATGCCCAACACCCCGGCGCTGGTCGGCAGCGGCGCTACGGCGCTGTTTGCCAACCCCTGGGTCAGCGACAGCCAGCGTCAAGTGGCCGAATCGATCATGCGGGCGGTGGGCCTGGCGGTCTGGGTGGATCATGAACGGTTGCTGGATGCCGTGACTGCGCTGTCGGGCAGTGGCCCCGCCTATTTCTTCCTGCTGATGGAGGCTCTGGAAAAGGCCGGGATTCGCATGGGCCTGGAGGCGGAAACCGCCCGCTTGCTCACTTTGCAAACTGCGTTCGGGGCGGCCAAGATGGCCTTGGAAATTCCGGAAAACGCTGCGGCCTTGCGGGCGCGGGTCACCTCGCCTGGCGGCACCACCGAGCGGGCGATCAGCGTGTTTCAGGACGAGCAACTGGATGTGCTCATCGCCCGGTCGCTGGCCGCCTCGCTGGCGATTATGGAGACTCCGACCCTGCTGACCGATCAACTCGACGATCTGGTGGCCCGGGCGCTGGACGCCGCCCGCCATCGTTCCGAAGAGTTGGGCAATCTGCTGGGAGGGCAGCCATGACCGCGACCATCTTTCTGATCCAGACGGTCTTTGGCTTCTACATCCTGGCGGTGATGCTGCGTTTCCTGTTGCAGTGGGTGCGCGCCGATTTCTACAACCCGCTGGTGCAGTTTCTGGTGCGCATCACCAATCCGCCGCTGTTGCCGTTGCGGCGGTTCATTCCCGGTTACCGGGGGCTGGATCTGGCCTCGCTGGTCCTGGCCTTCGTGCTGCAACTGGTCGAGATGAGTTTGATCACGTTGCTGATCAGCCCGTCCCCCAGTGTCGGCGGCGTACTGCTGCTGACGGTAGCGGAACTGCTCAAGCTGTTGATCAACATCTATCTGTGGGGGATCGTGATTCAGGCGATCCTGAGCTGGGTCAATCCCGATCCCCGTCACCCGGCGGCGCGGGTGCTGGCGCAACTGACGGATCCGGTGCTGCGTCCGGTGCGGAACCGGTTACCGCCGGTATCTGGGATCGATCTATCGCCGATGGTGGTGGTCGTCGGGCTGATTTTCATCAGCCTGCTGCTGCAAGACCTGTTCGGATCGTGGGCCGGGTTACGCTGAAGCGATGGACGACCGTGGCTACGTCTGGGAAGGCGCGGATCTGATTGTGCGGGTCCGGGTCCAGCCGCGCTCCGGGCGCGATGGCTGGATGGGATTGCAGGAGGGCCGGTTCGCGGTCCGAATTACCGCGCCGCCGGTCGACGGCCAGGCCAATGTCCATTTGCAGGAGTTTCTGGCGGGACTGTGCGGAGTCGCCAAAAGCCGGATTACCTTACTGGCGGGCGCGACCGGGCGGGACAAGCGGCTGCGCGTCGCCGCGCCCAAGCGGTTGCCGCCTGGCATTGCCCCGGCAACTCCGCCTTGAAATTGATGACCATGCGCCCATAGAGTGATCTCCAATCCGTGAACTCGTGAACTGGGAGTCCCACCATGCAACGTATTCTGTTATTTCTTACCACCAACCTGGCGGTCGTGTTGCTGCTGGGCATCGTCGCCAATCTGTTGGGCGTCAACCGGTTCCTGTCAGGGTCAGGTCTGAATCTGACCGGCCTGCTGATCTTCGCCGCCATTTTCGGCATGGGCGGATCGCTGATCTCGCTGCTGATGTCGAAATGGGTCGCCAAACGGTCGGTCGGCGCTCAGGTGATTGAACAACCGACGACCCAGACGGAGCGCTGGCTGATCGAGACCGTGCGGCGTCAGGCGCAGGCCGCCGGGATCGGAATGCCGGAAGTGGCGATCTACGACTCACCGGAACCCAATGCCTTCGCCACCGGCGCCAGCCGCAATGCCGCGCTGGTGGCGGTCAGCACCGGCCTGCTGCAACAGATGAGCGCCGAGGAAGCGGAAGCGGTGCTGGGCCATGAAGTCAGCCACGTCGCCAACGGCGACATGGTCACGCTGAGTCTGTTGCAGGGGGTGCTGAATACTTTTGTGATCTTTCTGGCTCGGGTAGTCGGTTACGCCGTCGATCAGTTTCTTGCCAAAGGCGAGCGGCGCGGCCCCGGTATCGGTTACTTCCTCACCAGCTTTGTCATGGAACTCCTGCTTGGGTTCCTGGCTTCGCTGGTGGTGATGTGGTTCAGCCGCTATCGCGAGTTTCACGCCGACGCCGGCGGCGCACGCCTGGCCGGACGGGGCAAGATGATTGCGGCGCTGGAACGGCTGCGGCAATTACATGAACCCTCGCAATTGCCATCGCAAATGGCGGCGTTCGGGATCAACGGCGGGCTGGGCGATGGCCTACGCAAGCTGCTGATGACCCATCCGCCGCTGGAAGAGCGGATCGCCGCCTTGCGCCAAGGCTGACCCCGCCCATAAAAAACGCCGCGATGACTCGGGTCATCGCGGCGTTTTTTATGGGCGGGGTCAGCCCGCGTATTGCCGGAAATCAAAGTCCGGTTTAGGTCCGGCTTCCGCCACCATGTTGCCTTGCACCAAGGTGACGCCGAATTGCCAGATGCTGGCCATCTGTGGCGCAGTGGATACCCCAGCCGCCACTACCCGGATACTTAAATCCTGAGCCTGCTGAGTCAGCACCGCCATAGCGCGACGGCTGTTTTCATCCTTGGCCTTGGCCAGCCGTTCAATTAGGCTGCCATCGAGCTTGATGTAATTAGGGGTCAGATCCCGAAGCAGGCGATCGGAATGGGGCTTGCCGCCAAAATGGGATAAGGCTATGCCACAACCCAGTGTCTTGAGGTGAATCCGCAAATGCCGGGTTTCTTCAAAACAGTCATCCGCGTCGTCCTCCTTGATTTCCAGCACCAGATACTCGGGCGATAACCGGCTGTCCTTGAAGCACTTGGTCAGCCAGTCGCTGAAATCCTTATCCACCAGAGAGTTGCGAGAAGCTCTGACGAACACGGCCGGTAGTCGAGTCCCCGCTTTCTGTAGCTCGATCAGCGCCGACAGGCTGCGAATGATCGTCCACTTGTCCAGTGCGCCCATGAGGCCATAACGCACCGCAACGCTACCGAACTTGTCGATGGGTTGCGGTTTATCGGTCTCGTCCATCATCATCAGGTAAACCTTATAACGCGCTTCCTCAGCGTTCTCGAAGCTGACGATCGGCTGATAAATCAAGCTCAACCGTCCCGTGGTCAGGGCGTTACGAATCTGGCGGATCGCGGCTTCATCCGCTTCACTGATCGCGCTGATGGTCCGTCCCGACCTGGCCTCCTTGGGCGGCTCATAAACCTCAATCTGGCTGCCGCCTTTCTGGCGTGCTGCTTCGCAGGCACGGTCAGCATGGAACAGCATCTGAATGGGGGCTTCATGGCTATCGCCAGCCTTGTAGATGCCAATACAGCAGGTCGTTGTAAATAGTTTACCATTGATTTTAAAGCTATTTTCGGCGATGGTCTGGCAGATCCGTTCAGCCAGCGCCAGCGGCTCGGTGGGCGAATTGGCGGGCAGGTAAATCGCGAATACGCCACTGGCGAAATGGGCGGCGATATCGTCGGGCGCGAGCAGGGCTTTGACCAGTTCAGCCGCCTCGCGCAACAGTTGCTCGATCGCCTCAAACCCCATGGCATAACGGATTGCCGAGTAATCGGTCAGCAGCAGATACAGGACTGCGCCCTCGCGCCTGATTTCGATGGCCTCCAGCAGAAACCGCCGGCTGTACAGGCCGCTCACCTCATCAACCTTGAGCATCTCCTCCATTTGCTGGTTGTAGGCGATTTTCTCCGGGGTCACATCCCGCACGATGATCTGGGTGCAGGGTTCGTCATTCATCCGGGTCGGCGCGCATTCCAGCAGGATCGGGAAGATCTGGCCGTTGCTGCGGACCCCGACCAGTTCGACCGGCTCGATCGCCCGGCCTGAGCGAATGCTACGGCGCAGGACGCTTTTCAGCGCATCCCGATAGCCGGGCGGCACCATGTGCACCAGTTGGATATTAGCCAGTTCGTCCTTGTGTTCGTAACCAAATAGGCGAAGGTAAGCAGGATTCGCGTAGGTATGGACGCCTTCGTGGATGTAGGCCAAGGCTTCCTGGATATTTTCCAGCAGGGCCTGGCTGCGGCTCTCGCTTTCCTTGAAGCGGGTCTCGAAGGATTGTTCACGCTTGCGGGTTTGCAGATGGCGCAGTTCCTTGCGGATCACTGCGACCAGATGATCGGCGTCATCCAGATAGAAATAATTGTCAGCGCCTTCTTCGAGCAGGTGGGCGGGCTTGTGTTGCTGATTGCGATCGTCCATCACCACAATGATCGGGATATCCTGCCTGGCCTCGGCCACCATCAGACGCACTTCGGCGAAGGTAGGCAGATCGTTGGCCAGCCGCAACAAAATCAGATCCAGCGGTTGATAATCGATCGCGCTGCGGGCTTCTTCGGCTTGGTCGGTATGGGTCAGCTCCAGTTGATAGCCATCCCCGCGCAGGGTTTTGCCAATATGATCAATATCGGATCGGGAGCGATCCACGATGAGCAGATTGATGACGGTAGAATTAGGCACGCTTGCCAACCTCTGCTGATGACCGGAATCCGACAGGAAACGGTTCGCCAGGTTTTACCCATGCTAAAAGATCCAAAAGATTCTTTGAGTTCCGGGCTGTTTACCCCGGCGATCGCCGGCGCACGCTGTAATCAGGATAGCCACGCTCCAGTCGGTTTCATCCGGTCGGGAAACCACTGCTTTGCAGCGCCTGACGTGAAACGAGCATTTCCGGCTATCATACTTGGTTTTCATGGCTCAATCACTCTGGAAGGCGGGTTTGCATGGCGACGTATAGCACTAATGAATTCAAGGGTGGACTCAAAATCATGATGGATGGCGATCCCTACGTCATTGTTGACAACGAGTTCGTCAAGCCCGGCAAGGGCCAGGCGTTCAACCGGGCCAGGGTGCGTAATCTGAAAACCGGGCGAGTCATCGAGCGCACGTTCAAATCCGGCGACACGGTCGAAGCCGCCGATGTGGTCGATGTGGATCTGCAATATCTCTACAACGATGGCGAACACTGGCATTTCATGGATCCGCAAAGCTATGAACAACTGACCGCTGACGCCACTGCGGTGGGCGATGCGGCCAAATGGCTGAAAGAAGAAGCGATCTGCCAGGTGACGCTGTGGAATGGCGTCCCCTTGAGCGTCAGCGCGCCAATTTTCGTGATCATGACCATCGTCGAAACCGATCCCGGCTTGCGCGGCGACACTTCGGGTGGCGGCGGCAAACCGGCAACCCTGGATACCGGGGCGGTGGTGCGGGTGCCGCTGTTCGTGCAAAGCGGCGAGGTGATCAAGGTCGATACCCGCACCGGCGAATATGTTTCCCGGGTTAAAGAGTAACTGGAGTTCAGTGTGTGCGCTGTCGGGAGATCGATCCAAAAATCCGATAGCGCCCGCGCATCCGCCTGGCCGGATTCGCCTAAGCTTAATCTTTGCTAACCCCAACCCTTGCGCCACAGGAATTGATGGGGAGACCGCAATGCCTCGCTACGCCATCGACGATTTGAACCTCGCCGAGACCCATCATGCGATTGAGATCGCGGATCGAATCTGGTGGGTTGGGCACGCGCAGGATGACGATATTTTTCAATGTCATGTTTACCTGATCGAGCAAGGCGATCAGTCGGTGTTGCTCGATCCCGGTTCGGTGCCGACCTTCCGCCATACGTTGCGCAAGATTGAAGAAATCATTCCGTTCAACCACATCCGCTATTTTATTTGCCCCCATCAGGACCCCTGATATTACCGGCGCCCTGCCGTTGATCGATCAAATGATCGGTCGGGATGGCGCGGTCTTGGTGACCCATTGGCGGACCAAAATGCTGGTCAAGCATTACGGCTTGCGGCTACCGTTCTGGCTGGTGGAGGAGCATCGCTGGCAATTGCCATTGCAGGATCGGACGGTGGAGTTTGTGTTTACCCCTTACGCCCACTTTCCCGGCGCGATTTGCACCTTTGATCCCGTCTCGCGGGTGCTGTTTTCCAGCGATATTTTCGGCGGGCTGACCCCGGAGTTTGCGCTGGTAGCGCGGGATGAGCGCTATGAACACTATAATGCCCAGCCGGGAGATTCTCGGCTATGCGCTGCGGGCCATTGAGCAGTTCTATGCCCGGATCGATGATCAGCGGATACTCCATGTTTCCCCGGAAAACCGTTATCGCGGGATCGAGGCCGATCCGCCGCCGGTCGCCCGGATTCTCGATCTGGATCGCACGCAGTGGAGCGAGATGAATACAGTGGGCGCGACTGAATTCATGCTGGCGCACGATGACGACCAGGCGCCGACCCTGATGTTGCCGTTGTTCTCGCCGGACAAGGGCACTGCGCAGGCGGTTACGATCGTGAAGCTGGCCGAGACGGTCGCTGCTAACGAGGCATTGCGCCAGATTATCGATCAGATGAGCGTGCCGCTACAGGTGGCGGTAGAGCGGGAAGTGATCTACCGGCAACTGGACGAGGCGTTCGCCATTTTTGTCGTGGGTGATGCTGTCACCCAGATCGGCTCGTTTGCCGAACGGCTGTGGGCGCGGATCGCGCGGATCCTCTTTGAAGAGCCGATGGCGGAACGAATGGTGACCGTCAGTATTGGCGCTGCGGTTCGCCAACTCCGGGAGACCCTGCTGGATTTGATCCAGCGCGCCAACACTGCCTTGTACGCGGCTAAACACAACGGCCGCAACCAAGTCTGCCGGGCGGTCGAGTCGATCTGAGTGGACGCCAATTCACTGGCCTGGCGACCCAGCGGGGATGGGGCCACGCTGCGGTTGCGAGCCGAACTGCTGGCTCGAATCCGGGGGTTTTTCGCCCAGCGCGAGGTGCTGGAGGTGGAAACCCCGGCCCTGTCGGCAGCAGCGATTCCCGATCCACACCTGGCCAGTTTTGCGGTCCACTACACCGGACCGGGGCCGCGCCACGGCCAGACGCTGTATCTGCACACCTCGCCTGAATTCCCGATGAAGCGGTTGCTGGCGGCGGGCAGCGGTTGCATTTACCAGATCGCCCGGGTGTTTCGCGATGGGGAAGCAGGGCGTCGCCACAATCCTGAATTCACGCTGCTGGAATGGTATCGGGTCGGTTTCGACCATCATCGGCTGATGAGTGAAGTCGCCGAACTCGTTGCCGAATTACTGGCCGGGCGATTGTCATTGGCGGAACCGGAACGGTTGAGTTATCGAGAAATGTTCCAGCGCCATCTCGGTCTGGACCCGCACCGGGCAACGGTGGCGGAACTGGCGGCGGTAGCGAAAACACAAAACGTATCCATTCCGCCGGGGATGCCGGTCGATAACCTCGATCCCTGGCTGGATCTGCTGCTGACTCATTGTATTGAACCGGATCTGGGCATCGAGCCGGAACTGGGTCAAGGACGGTTGACCTTCGTCTACGACTACCCGGTTTCGCAGGCGGCGCTGGCGCGGGTGCGGCCTGGCGATCCGCCGGTGGGCGAGCGGTTTGAGCTGTATCTGCACGGGGTTGAACTGGCGAACGGCTTCCACGAACTGGGCGATGCCGGCGAACAGCAGCGCCGATTTGCAGCGGAGAATGCCGCACGGCGGGCGGCGGGATGGCCGGAAATGCCGATCGATGACCATTTACTGGAGGCGCTGGACGCAGGATTGCCGGAATGCGCCGGTGTAGCCTTGGGGTTTGACCGGCTGGTCATGCTGGCGGCAGGGAAAACGGCGCTGGCGGAGGCGCTGGCGTTTTCCTTCGAGCGGGCTTGAAATCGGGCGTTGACGGAAAGGCTGCCTTTAGCCTTTAGCCTTCCCCAGCCGCTGGCCCATCTTCACTGCGGCCCCGGCCCGCAATTCCGCTCCCCAGCGCAACGCATTGGGGCCAAACAGCAGAATCACGGTCGAACCCATGTTGAATCGACCCAGTTCCGCGCCCTTGTCCAGCCGCACCGCACCCTCGCCATTGGCCGGATAACTCCAGTGGCGGATTGAAGTTCCCCGCGGCGGAGTAATCGCGCCCGCCCACACGGTCTCAATCGAGGCCACATTGATCGCGCCCACCAGCACCAGCGCCATCGGCCCCGCCGGAGTATCAAACAGCGTGACCACCCGTTCATTGCGGGCGAATAATTCCGGAACCATCCGCGTGGTCAATGGCGAAACGCTGAACAGCTTGCCGGGAATATGGACCATCTCCTGTAGACGCCCGGCCAGCGGTAGATGAATCCGGTGATAGTCGCGGGGCGACAGGTACAAGGTCGCGAAGCTCCCGCCCTGGAACGGCTTGGCCCGCTCCGGATCGCCGCCCAGCAACGCCTTCAGCGAGAAATTTCGCCCCTTCGCTTGCAGCAGGGTATCGGCCTCGGCCTTGCCAATCTGGCTAATGACACCATCGGCTGGACAGCAGGCTACCCGGTCCCCCGGCGCAATGGGCCGCACTCCCGGTTTGAGGGCGCGGGTGAAAAACGCATTGAAGTCCGGATAGGTTCGCAGATCCGGCTCCAGCGCCTCGGCCAGCCTGACCTGGTAATGCTCGGCGAACCAGCGAATCAGCCGATTCTTAAGCCACGGGGTTTGCGCCCGGGTCAACCGGTAGGTCAGGCGGGTCAGCAAGCGTTGCGGCAACAGGTATTGCGGCAGATTGCGAAAACGATCCTTCAATGACACTGGAATGTCGGGAGTAGCAATTGGGCGCATGGCGGAAGGTAGAACGGCAAAAGATCGGGCGATCAGAGCATGGAAGCATACCCGCCCCGGCTCTGAAACGGTAGAATGTCCCGGTCATCCATTCCCCGCCCTGTTCCAAAGGAATCATCATGGCCGCTCTGATTGATCCGAATGATCCCGCCCTGCAACCCATGAGTCCCCCGAATCTGCCGCTGGCTGGCAAGAAGGCGCTGGTGGTCGGCGTCGCCAACAAGGATTCCATCGCCTATGGCTGCGCCCGCGCCTTCCGCGCGTTCGGGGCCGAAGTGGCGATGACGTATCTGAATGAGAAGACTCGCCCCTATACCCAGATTCTGGCCGATGCTTTGGACGTGCCGCCGGAACTCTATCTGCCCTGCGATGTGCGCGAACCCGGCCAGGTCGAGGCAGTGTTCGAGGCCCTCGAAAACCACTGGGGCAAGCTGAACATTCTGTTGCACTCTATCGCTTTCAGTCCCCGCGAAGACTTGCATGGCCGGGTCACCGACTGCTCGCTGAGCGGGTTCCTGTCGACGATGGAAGTGTCGGCCTGGTCGTTCATCCGCATGGTGCATCTGGCCGAACCGTTGCTGGAGAAGGAAGGCGGGGCCGCGTTTACCCTCAGCTACTTTGGCGGCGAAAAAGTGGTGCCACACTACGGGATTATGGGTACCGCCAAGTCGGCGCTGGAAACCGCCGCCAAATACATGGCCGCTGAACTGGGGCCGAAGGGCATCCGGATCAACATTGTTTCGCCGGGACCGGTCATGACTCGCGCCGCATCGGGCATCGACCGCTTCGATGAATTACTGGATCGCACCCGGGAGCGCGCTCCGACCCATTCGCTGGTGACGCCGGATCAGGTGGGGCTTGCCACCGCCGCGCTGGCCTGCGATTTCGCCAGCATCGTCACCGGTGAAGTGCTGTACATGGACGGCGGCTACAACATCATGGGCGGTTGAACCCGATCCGCGATTCCCAATTTCCGATCCACGATCCCCGATCCTGATGACCAACTACGACGCCCTTCTGCCTTATCTGCGCACCATCCGCGACCTGATCCGCTGGGGGGCCAGCCGGATGAACGAGGCGGGCCTGCACTTCGGCCACGGCGTTGACAACGCCATTGACGAAGCGGCGGCGCTGGTATTGCACGCGCTGCATTTACCCCCGGATTTGCATACCGAGTACTTGCAAGGCCGCCTGACCCCGCCCGAACAGCAAGCGGCCTTGCACCTGCTGGAGCGGCGGATCACCGAGCGCAAGCCCGCCGCCTATCTGACCAACCGCGCCTGGTTCATGGGCTTGCCGTTCTATGTCGATGAACGGGTGCTGGTGCCGCGCTCGCCGCTGGCCGAGCTGATCGAGCGCCATTTCTCCCCGTGGTTGCCGGACAGCCGCAAGGTCGAGCGCATTCTCGACCTGGGAACCGGCAGCGGCTGCATCGGCATCGCCTGCGCCTATGCCTTTCCCGATGCGCAGGTCGATCTGGCCGATGTTTCCGCCGAGGCGCTGGAGGTGGCGCGGCGCAATGTCGCCAATCACGGTCTGGAGGATCAGGTTGAAGTCATCCAGTCTGATCTGTTTTCGGCGCTGAAGGGCCGCCGCTACGACCTGGTTATCAGCAACCCGCCTTACGTCAGTCTGGCCGAATTGGCCACTCTGCCCGATGAATACCAGCACGAACCCCGGCTGGGACTGGTGGCTGGCGAAGAGGGGCTGGATGTGGTGGCGGAGATTCTGCGCGAGGCCACCGATTACCTGAAACGCGACGGATTGTTGATTGTCGAGGTCGGGGATGCCCAGTACGCGCTCTGCGAGGCACTCCCGGAGGTGCCATTTACCTGGCTGGAATTCGAGCGTGGCGGGCAGGGCGTATTTCTGCTGAACGCCGCACAAGTCCGCCGCTTGTGAGCCTTGCGAGATCGGCAACATGGACACCACCCTGATTTTCGATCCGGCGCTGATCGGCAAGTACGACAAAGCCGGCCCACGCTATACCTCGTACCCGACTGCCGTACAGTTCCATGACGGTTTCGGCGAGGCGGATTATCGGCAAGAGGCTGAGGCCGGTAATACGACCGGCAAACCCTTGTCGTTGTATCTGCACATTCCATTCTGCGACACGGTCTGCTTTTACTGCGCCTGCAACAAGATTATCACCAAGAATCGTCGGCACACTGCGCCTTATCTCGATCATCTGCATCAGGAAATGGCGTTGCAGGGCGCTTTGTTTGATCACTCCCGACCCGTCACGCAATTGCATTGGGGCGGCGGCACCCCGACGTTTGTCAGTGCCGCGGAAATGTGTGAGTTAATGCGGGTTACCGGCGAGCATTTTCGACTACTGGACGGCGACCGGGGCGAATACTCGATTGAAGTTGATCCACGAGAAACCGATGAAGGTACGGTTGGGCTATTACGCGAACTGGGTTTTAACCGGCTGAGTCTGGGCGTGCAGGATTTTGATCCAGACGTGCAGAAAGCGGTGAATCGGATTCAGTCGCGCGAGATCACGTTGAAGGTTATGGAGGCTGCCCGATCCGAGGGTTTCAAATCGATTAGCGTGGATTTAATTTACGGCCTGCCCCGGCAAAGCGTCGCCAGCTTCAGCCGCACCGTGGATGAAATCGTGGCCCAGCATCCTGACCGGATTTCGGTTTTCAATTACGCCCATTTGCCGGAATTATTTAAAACCCAGCGCCAGATTGACGCCAGCGCTCTGCCCTCGCCGGCGGTCAAACTGGAGATTCTGAAAACCGTGATTGAGCAATTGACCACTGCCGGCTATGTCTACATCGGCATGGATCATTTCGCCAAACCCGAAGATGAATTAACCTTGGCGCAGCAGGCCGGGACGTTGTATCGCAATTTTCAGGGCTACAGCACTCACGCTGACTGTGACTTGATTGGCCTGGGCGCGACCTCAATCAGCATGGTCGGCGATAGCTATAGCCAGAACTTGAAAACGCTGGAAGAGTATTACGCCCGGATTAACGAGGGAAAACTGGCGGTGTTTCGCGGAGTGCGGCTGGATGCCGATGATCGGTTGCGGCGGGCGGTGATTACCGCGCTGATTTGTCATTTCACTCTGGAATTCGCCGCGATTGATCAGCTATTCAATATCCGGTTCAACGATTATTTTGCAACGGAACTAGCGGAATTGGCAGATATGCAAGCGGATGGCTTATTAACCGTGGATGCCGCTCGGATTCAGGTCTTGCCGCCGGGTCGATTGCTGATCCGTAATATCTGCATGGCGTTTGATCGCTATTTGCGCGAACAAAAACAGCAGCGGTTTTCGCGGGTGATTTAAAGAACACCGCTATTCGGCAGCCATTTCGGTCGCCGGCAGCGGCGCTAAAACCGGCTGCCAACCTAACTTATCGGGCGCAACGGCCAATTCGACGGCCACACCCAAACCCACAACCGCCAGCAACCTCTCCTCTCGATACAGCAACGGCAACCGTTCCCGTTCCCACAGTGGAATGCCGGCTTCCTGCAACAGCTTTTTCAACTCTTGGCTGTGGCAGCGACCGACCGGCTGGAACCGTTCGCCGCCCTGACGAAACCGAACGGTCAGCGTCGCCTCAACCAGCGCCGCAGCGCTCAAACCCGCGCCCACTGTTTCCCGCCACTGCAAACGACCAATGCCGGGCAAGTCCAGCGGCGGCCACTGGCCAGCAAGCGGTCGCCAGACAAATGACCGACCGGGATCATGCGCGGGAAGCGGCGGCAAGGCGTACAGCGCATCGCGATAACGCCGGACTTCGCCGCCGGGCCAGCGGGTCCAGGGTTGTCGGTCGCGTCCGGCGGTCAGCGCATCGTGGAGCAGGTGCGCCAATTGCCGGGCGTCGGGGACCGGCAGATTCAACCGCCGCAGCCAGCGCCGTAGCAGATTCCGCTGCCGTAATTCGTTCAGCTCGCGCAAGGCCGGGAGGTGAAGACGATCCGGGCGAGCCATCACGACGCGGCTGAGATCGGCGTCAGCCTCGGCATCCAGCCAATCCGCAGTTTCGGCACACCACCGGGCGGAACGGGCCAGGGTGCGGGTCGCCGCCGGCCAGCGTTCTCGGAGCAGCGGCAGGATGTGGTGGCGAAGATAATTTCGGTCGAAACCGGAGTCGGCGTTGCTGGCGTCCTCGATCCAGTGCAACTGGCGATCATGGACATAGGCCAGCAGGTCGGCGCGGTCAGTTTCCAACAAGGGTCGCAACAGCCAACCCCGACCGAGCCGGGTTGCCGCCGGCATCGCCGCCAGCCCGTGCGGCCCCGCGCCGCGCAATAATTGCAGCAACAGGGTTTCGGCCTGATCGTCGCGGTGGTGGGCGGTGAGGAGGGCGCTGTCAGGAGCCAGTTCAGCGGCGAAAGCGGCATACCGGGCGCTGCGGGCAGCAGCTTCGGGACTTTCGCCGACAGCAGGCCATGCATTGACCCGCAACACCCGAAACGGCACGTCCAAGTCACGGCAGATCTGGGCGCACTGTTCGCCCCAGTCCGCCGAAGCCGGTTGCAAGCCATGATCGACATACGCCGCTTCCAGGGTTCGCTCTGACCACCGGGAGCGGTGCGTAGCCAGCAGATGCAGCAGAACGTGGGAATCCACCCCGCCGCTGTAGCCCACGATCAACCGGCGAACCTCGGGATAGCGGTCAAGCAGCGCAGCGATGCGCTTTATTTCCCCCAGTCCCAAAACTCCAGTGGGCGTGTTCAGTCCGGTACTGCCCATCTGCTCCCTATTCCGGCCCTGGCCGCCGGGTCGTGACCTGATCCAAATCAAACAGCCGATAGCAATTGCGCCCGGCATCCTTGGCCACATACATCGCCCGGTCGGCGTGGCGAATCAAGGCATCGGCATCCGCAGAATCCAAAGGATACAGGGTGACGCCCAGACTGGCCGACAGAATCGCCTCCGTCCCGGCCACCGTAAAGGGCTTGGCCAACGCCTCAAGAATTCGGGAGAGCATCCGCTGACAGTGCGCGATGTCGCCGAGATTGCTGATCAGCGCCACAAACTCATCGCCGCCAATCCGCGACAGCGTATCGCCGCCGCGCAGACTGGCGTTTAATCGCTCGGCCACCTGAATCAATACTCGGTCGCCGGCGGTATGGCCAAAGCAGTCATTGATGGGCTTGAAATCATCCAGATCAAGATAGACCACCGCCAGCAACCCCCCTTCCCGCTGAGTCCGGGCCATCGCCTGACGCAACCGATCCGCCAGCAACACCCGGTTGGGCAACTGGGTCAGCGCATCGTGATAGGCCATCTGTTCCAACTGGCGCTGGCTTTCCTTGAGCGGCGTGATATCGGAAAACAGATTGACGTAATGGGTAATCAGGCCGGTGGTGTCGCGCACGACCGAGATGCTGGCCAGTTCCGCATACAGCTCGCCATTTTTCTTGCGGTTCCATAACTCCCCGGTCCAGACCCCGGCGCTGCTCAGCGAACTCCACATCCTGGCGTAAAACTCGGCATCGTGATGACCCGACTGGAGAAAACGCGGATTGCGGCCTATGGCTTCCTCGCGGGTATAGCCGGTCAACTCAGTAAAGGCGTGGTTGACCTCGATAATCCTGGCCGCCGCATCCGTAATGACAATACCTTCGTGGGCGTGATCAAACACGCTGGCAGCCAGCCGCAACCGTTCCTCGGCCTGCTTGCGGTCGGTAATGTCGCGGGCGAAGCCGACCGTGCCGAGCAGCGCCCCGTCCTGGTCTACCACTGGAGCCTTATAGGTCTCGACCCAGAGCGGCTTGCCCTGCTCGATCAACTGTTCTTCCGCCGCCTTCTTGCGCCGGGTCGCCAGCACAGTCCGGTCATCAGCCTGATGGCGTTCCGCTACCCTGTACGGCCAGAGATCAAGGTCGGTCTTGCCGACTACCGCATCGGTGTTCAATAGGCTACAAGCCTCGGCAAAAGGCTGATTAACCGCCAGAAACCGGCTGTGGGTATCCTTGAGCCAGACCATGAATGGGAAATTGTCGAGTAGCGCCCGCTGGTAGCGCTCGCGCTGACGCAACTGATCTTCCAGTTGCTTCTGAACAGTAATGTCCTGCTTCATGCCCAAATACTGGGTGATCCGCCCCTCGGCATCACGAATCGGAGCGATGACCGCGCGTTCCCAGTACAGCGAACCATCCTTGCGGCGATTATGGAGGATGCCGGTCCAGGTCCCGCCGTGCGAAATCATCTCCCACAGCCGCTGATACTCCTCCTGCGGCATCTCGCCGGATTTAAGCAGGCGCGGATTCTGACCGATGACCTCGTCGCGGCTGTAGCCGGTGGCCTGGCTGAAGTAGGGATTGACATATTCAATCTGGCCATTGAGATCAGTCACCACAATCGACAGCGGGCTTTGTTCAACGGCTTGGGAAAGGCGGCGCAATTCGACCGTGATCGCATGGCGTTCGGTAATATCCTGCACCGTGCCGACGCCACTACGGAGTTGACCCTGGGCATCGAAATACAGCTCAGCCCGCTCGCGCACCCACCGAATCGCGTCATTGACTACGATCCGGTGGACGATGTCATAGGGCGCGTCCGTCAGCGCCGCCGTCCATGCTGCGTTGACCGCTTCCCGATCATCGGGATGGATCCGATCCAGAAAAGTTTCAAAACTCAGTGGAGTGTCGGGATCAAAGCCGAAAATCCGGTAGGTCTGCTCACTCCACTCCAGGTGGTTCGTGCGCAGATCCAGTGACCAGCTTCCCACTTGCGCGACTTCCTGAGCCTTGCGCAGATTCAGCTCCGAACGACGCAGCGCCTCTTCGGCCCGCTTGCGGTCGGTGATGTCGCGGGCAATGCCGAGGACGCCCAGCAGACTGCCGTCGGCCCTGAAAATCGGGGTCTTAGTGGTCTCGAACAGCCGATGCTGGTGGTCCGGGTAGGTAAACCACTCCTCGTTGTGGCACGATTCACCGGCGGCGATGGCTTCCCAGTCCTTGTTCCGGTAAAACTCGGCGGTAGCAGCGTCCACAAAGTCAAAGTCGGTCTTGCCGACAATGATGTCCTCCGGCGCGCCATAGTAGGCGCTGAAGGCCGGATTGCAGGCCAGGTAAACCCCCTGCGGGTCCTTGAGCCAAACCGGGTCGGGAATGGCTTCATACAGGCTCCTCAGCAGGGTCCATGCTTCAGACCGATGCGGTTGATCTGGCCGGGGCTGGCTGGTTTCGGAGATAGGTTCGGGCATGGGCAATAAGCGACTCACACGATTTCTTGAACTGTCCGATGGCGTCTTTTAGATCATACATGACCACTAGCCGTCCTGACTTAAATTGCGCCTCACCTTGTCGATTCCTGATCGGGCGACTACGGTTTAAGAACGCTGCTGTCTGGCGGCGGAACCCGAATCGATAAAACCAAACCCGAAGTGAGGATGAGCAATGAATAAAAAACTATGGCTGGGCGTGGCTGCAAGCTGCGCGATGAGTTTGACTGCTGGGGCATGGGCGGCGGACGCTGCAACCGCTGACGAAGTCGCCGCTAAGGTCAAGGAAGCCGCCGCCGCCGTCAAGGCCAGCGCCGATGTAACCCTGACCGAGTTCGATAAGAAAGACGGCAAATGGGCCTGGAAAGACACTTATGTGTTTGCCCTCGATTGCACGAATGGGGTGATGAAGGCGCATCCTGCGGCGACCGTCAAGGGTATGAAGCTGACCGACCTCAAGGACAAGGCGACCGAAAAGGAATTCGGCTCGGCCCTGTGCGAGGCGGCTAAAAAGACCAATGGCGGATGGGTTGAATACATGTGGACCAAGCCAGGCGCCGAAGGTCATCATCGCAAGGTCGCCTATGTGCTGGGCGCCGGCAACTATCAGGTTGCCGCCGGCGTCTATGACGACAAGCTGACCGCCAAGGAACTGGACGCCAAGATCGCCAAGTAAACCGCTGTAGTGATCGGATGACCGTGGGGCACCGGGGTTAGACCCTTACCCTACAAATTCCACCTTGGCCGTTTGGGTGCGCGCGACGGACGCACCTGCGGTTGGCGGTTCAGTGCGGCTTTTACCCCTTGGCGCGCCAACCGCTTACGAAGCCCGGCTACGGTATTGAGATGCATCGAAAATGCCCCGGGAATCCGGGAATCCGGGAATCCGTCCAGTTCGGCCCGTCCGCATCCGCCTGCGCAGGTCCTGCGCAAGGCGGATTTTCGCTGCCCGCTAGCCGTGATGCAGCAGGTACAGCAGCGCCAGATTGGCGAGCAGCGAAAACAGCGCCACGCCGCGCCAGAAGCCGGTCGGATTGCGCTCCACCAAAGGCCGGTTGCGGCGCTCGGTGAATTCAGCATTGGGATGTAGCAAATCGTAGACCAGCTCTGTCTCAATCGTGTAGCGGCGCTTTGGCTCAAGACGCACGGCTTTCTCCAGCGCCCCGTCCACCCAGACCGGTAAATCTGGCCGCTCGCTCCGGGCGGAGACATAGCGCAGCCGAGCCATCCATTTCGCATTGATCTCCCGTCCCAGCCGCTCCCCGTAGGGCAAGTGGCCGGTCAGCAGTTCGTAGGCGATGACGCCGAGGGCGAATAGATCAGAACTGGTGGTCGCTGGTTCACCGCGTAACACCTCTGGCGCGGTGTAGTGCCGAGTGCCAAGCAGATCAGGATGCTCGACCGGTGAGGCAATTTCGGCAATGCCGGCGATCTTGGCCGAACCGAAGTCGATGATCCGCACCGTGCCGTGGCGATCGATGTGGATATTTTCCGGCTTTAGATCCCGGTGCAACATATCCAGCCGATGGAACGCCCGGATTCCCCGCACGATCTGCTCCAGAATCCCCCGCGCCTCCGTCAGCGTCGGGCGTGGGCGTTCGGCCATCCACTGCCGCAGAGTTTGGCCGTCGAGATACTCCAAAATGTGGTAAAGGAAACGTCGCCGGCGCACCGGCTCAATCACTTTCAGCACATGAGGGTTGTCGATGCGCCGACCCACCCATTCCTCGTGCCGGAACCGTTCCAGATAACCCGGATCATCCTCGAAATTAACTGACGGCGTCTTCAGCACCACCTGTTTTCCGGAGATGTCGTCGAGCGCCAGATAAAGCTGGCTGGTGGGGCTGGCGTGAATTTCCCGCAGGATGCGGTAACCGTCCAGAATCATCCCCGGTTCCAGCGGCGGCGGAAACGGCAACTCGGTTAATTGCTGGAATACGGATTCGGCGTCTGGCGTCGGCAGGTCATCGATCCGCAGCAATTGACAGGTCAGGTTATCGGGGCTGCCGGCGGTGCGGGCGGCAGCGGTCAAAACGCGACAGGCGGCGTCGAGATTATCGCCACTCGCACCGATCAGACGCTTGATTTCCAGCGGCGGCACATACTCGTGGACGCCATCGGTAGTGAAGAGAAACCGATCGCCCACTTCGACCGGCAGGCTGCGGTAGTCAATATCCAGATGCGAGTCAATGCCCATCGCCCGGTTCAGGTAGACCCGCTCGGCGCTGGCCCAACTGTGGTGATCCTGCGTCAGCGGTTCCAGCGTGCCCTCGCGCAACTGCCAGATGCGGGTGTCCCCGATGTGGAAAACATGCGCGGTAGTGGATTTGAGCACCAGCGCGCTGAAGGTCGTGACCATGCCCCGCGAGGGATCGAGCATTTGGGCACCCTGCCCGCACAGCCAGCGGTTGAGGGCGCTCAGCACTCGCTCGGCGGAATGCCGCACCGTCCAGGAATCAGGTGTGGCAAAGTAATCATTGAGGAAATTTTTGACTGCGTACTCGGCGGCAAGGCGAGCGAATTCGCTGGAACTCATCCCATCGGCGATGGCGAACGCCGCGCCTTTCAGAGTGAGCGCTTCGCCTTCCGGGATGAGCGCACCGTGAAAGTCTTCATTGGCCGGTTTGACGCCCCGGTCGGAAAACTGGCCAAGGTGGATTTGTAAAGTGCGGGGCATGATCGAGAACCGGCGTTGGCAGCGCGTCTGGGCATAAGCCTTCCTCCGGCGGAGGAAGGCGCTTTTCAACGACTGCTCAGGCCACATCAATCATTTGCACCGTACCATCGGGCATGATCTCGGCAATCTGCCCGGCAGGTTCGTCAAGCCACTGGACGATGATCAGCGCCACAATCGCGGTCACGGCGATCACCAGGAAGAAGGTGGCCGGGGTTACGAACGACAGCACGGTCAGAAAGATCACGCTGCCGACATTGCCATAGGCACCGCTCATGCCCGCAATCTGGCCGGTCAACCGGCGTTTGATCAGCGGAATGATCCCGTAGACCGCACCACAGCCCGCCTGCACGAAAAACGAGCAGAGTATGGTTGTCACCACCGCTGCCCACAGCGGCCAGTTGCCCATGAAACTCATCGCGCCGTAGCCGGCGGTGATGCCGATCATCACCAGGCTCATGGTGAGCTTGCGGCCCATGCGGTCGGAGATCAAGCCTCCGGCTGGCCGGGCGAACAGATTCATGATCGCGAAACTGGAACCCACCAAACCCGCCTGCACCAGAGTCAAGCCATATAGATCCTTGAAGTACAGCGGCAACATGGAAACCACCGCAATTTCGGAACCAAATGAAACTGCATAGGCGAACGACAAGATTGCCACCTGTTTGAATTTGTAGCGGTGAATCTCCGGTACGCTGTGGCCAGCAAGCACTTCACGGTTGACGCTCAGGCATTGCCAGATGTTCCAGGCCAGCAAAGCGGCAAGGCCAATGTAGATTGCGGTGGCCGCGCCATCGTCGATCATCTTCAGGCCAGCCGGGGAGAGTTTCCAGGTCAGCACCGCCAACGCCGCCATCATTGGAATCTGCATCATGATGTAGAGCGCGAGATCCCCGCGACTGGTGACTTCCATCGCGCCGAGTTTCTTCGGCTTGAAATACGTCGATCCCTTCGGCGTGTCGCTGGCTAGGGCGTAAAAGATCACGGAATAAACCAGCGCGATCACGCCGGTTGTGGCTACTGCCCAGCGCCAGGCATTCAGGCCGCCGAAAGCCAGCGCAACCAGCGGCAGGGAGAGCGCCGCCGCCGCTGAGCCGAAGTTGCCCCAGCCGCCGTAAATGCCTTCCGCCAGCCCCACCTGCTTGGCTGGAAACCATTCGGAGATGAGGCGGATGCCGATCACAAAGCCCGCACCCACGCAACCGAGCAACAGTCGGGCCATCGCCAGCATCTCGTAGGATGTGGCGAAAGCGAAGAAGAAGCACAGTGTTCCGCAGAGCGCCAGCAGCGTGGCGTACATGATCCGGGGACCAAATTTGTCCACCAGCATTCCCACCAGAATACGCACCGGAATAGTGAGCGCCACGTTCAGGATCAGCAGCGTCTTGACTTGGGTGTCGGTCAGTTGAAAAGTCTCGCGGATGGAGGCCAGCAGCGGCGCGTGGTTGAACCACACGATGAAACTGATGAAGAAGGCGATCCAACTGAGATGCAGGATGCGGCTGCTGCCACTGAACGATAATAGATTGAGTTTCTGAACACTCACGAGAGACGCGCTCCTTATCTTGATGCTTCATGGTTAAGAGATGGCGAGCATCAAAGCAAAATTCGGGCCATAACAATAATTAATTGTTTTATAAATAATTTAATTAAACAACATGAACTCATGTCGGAAATTACGGCGCGATGCATCATTGTGGGATCGAATAATGGGCAAGGATGCCTTTTAGAGGTGCAACGCAGGTATTGAAAACCGACCCGTGAAGAAAAATAAAAAAAAAATTATTTTAAAACAGTGCATTAAATACATAATTCTTTAATGGCATTTTAAATGCATAAACCAACCTCGTTAATAGGGTTGGCGCGGCTGGCGGGCAAAATCACCGTCGCGCAACCATTCCTCAACGCGAGGTACACAATGAAAGAAAAATTGGTTCTGGTTGGCAACGGCATGGCCGGGATGCGCACCGTGGAAGAGTTGCTGACCATCGCCCCGGATAAATTCGACATCACCGTGTTTGGCGCCGAGCCGCACGGTAACTACAACCGCATCCTGCTATCCCCCGTGCTCGCCGGCGAAAAAACCATCGACCAGATTATGATCAACGATCTGGATTGGTACGCCGAGCGTGGCATCACCCTGCACATCGGCCAGGACATCGTTGAGATTCACCGCGCACGGCGCGAGGTTAAATCCGCCGATGGTACGGTTGCGCCCTACGACCGGCTGTTGCTGGCGACCGGCTCCAATCCCTTCATCCTGCCGATTCCGGGCAACGATTTGCCGGGCGTCATCGGGTTCCGCGACATCCGGGATGTGGAAACCATGTTGGCGGCGGCGCGCACCGGCAAGAACGCGGTGGTGATCGGCGGCGGTCTGCTCGGTCTGGAGGCCGCCAACGGTTTGATGAAGCAAGGGATGCAAGTCACCGTCGTCCATGTGCTCGACACCTTAATGGAACGGCAACTCGATCCGGTCGCGGCGGATATGCTGCGCGTGAACCTGGAAGAACGGGGACTACGCTTCCTGATGGGCGCGCAAACCGCCGCCCTGCTCGGCGAGGAGCGGGTGCGCGCCGTGCGCTTCAAAGACGGTCTGGAAATTTCCACCGACTTGGTGGTGATGGCAGTCGGCATCCGGCCCAATATCGATCTGGCGAAAAAAGTCGGCATTTATTGTGAGCGCGGCATCGTCGTTAACGACACCATGCAGACTTATGACCCTAAGGTGTACGCGGTCGGCGAGTGCGTGCAGCATCGTGGTCAGTGCTACGGCTTGGTCGCGCCGCTGTGGGAGCAGGCCAAGGTCTGCGCCAACCATCTGGCGCGTTACGGCATCGGCCGCTATCAGGGTTCGGTGACCAGCACCAAACTCAAGGTCACCGGCATCGACCTGTTCTCCGCTGGCAGTTTCAACGGTGGGCCGGGCTGCGAGGAAATCGTGTTGCGCGACCCGGCGCGCGGTGTTTACAAAAAGCTGGTGGTCAGGGAAAACCGCGTGCAGGGCGCGGTGCTGTACGGCGATACCGTCGATGGCTCCTGGTACTTCCAGTTGCTGCGCGAAGGCACCGACATCGGCGCTTTCCGCGAAACCGTGCTGTTCGGTCACGCCCACATGGCCGATTCGGGCCGGGATGGCTTCAGCGTGATGACGATGGCCGACGACGCCGAGATTTGCGGTTGCAACGGGGTGTGCAAGGGCGCGATCACCAAGGCGATCGCCGAGAAGAAGCTGTTTACCCTCGACGAAGTACGCGCCCACACCAAGGCATCGGCTTCCTGCGGCTCCTGCACCGGCTTGGTCGAACAGCTTCTCGCCGCCACCGTCGGCACCATCGGCAAGACTCCGGCCGAAAAACCGATGTGCAAGTGCACCGAGCATTCGCACGATATGGTGCGCACCGCGATCCGCGAACAACACCTGACCTCGCTGGCGCGGATCTTCGAGGCCCTCAACTGGAAAAACCCGGACGGTTGCCACTCCTGTCGCCCGGCACTGAACTACTACCTGATCTCGACGTGGCCCAGCGAGGCGAAAGACGACCAGCAGTCGCGCTTCATCAACGAGCGCGTGCACGCCAACATTCAAAAGGACGGCACCTACTCGGTCGTCCCGCGCATGTGGGGTGGCCTGACCAATCCGCAAGAATTGCGCGCCATCGCCGATGTGGCCGACAAGTTCCAGATCCCCACGGTGAAAGTGACCGGCGGCCAGCGCATCGATCTGCTGGGCGTGAAAAAAGAAGATTTGCCGAAAGTCTGGGCCGACCTCAACGCCGCCGGCATGGTGTCCGGCCACGCCTACGGCAAGAGCCTGCGCACCGTGAAAACCTGTGTCGGCACCGACTGGTGCCGGTTCGGCACGCAGGATTCGACCGGCCTCGGCGTCAAACTGGAGAAGATGACCTGGGGATCATGGACGCCGCACAAATTCAAAATGGCGGTTTCCGGTTGTCCGCGCAACTGCGCCGAAGCCACGATCAAGGACTTTGGCGTGGTCTGCGTCGAGTCCGGCTACGAAATTCATGTGGGCGGCAATGGCGGCATCAAGATTCGCGGCACCGATTTGCTGTGCAAACTGGCGACGGAGGCGGAAGTGAAGGAGTACTGCTGCGCGTTCATGCAGCTTTACCGCGAGGAAGGCCGCTATCTGGAGCGCACCGCGCCATGGATCGAGCGGGTCGGTCTCAGTTATGTGAAGTCGCGCATCGTCGAGGACGAAGAGAATCGCCAGGCGCTCTGCGCCCGTTTTCTCGAATCGCAACAATACGCCCAGATCGATCCTTGGGCGGAACGCGCCGGCGGACGAGTGGACGCCCACGAGTTCCAGCCTTTGCAACGAGTGGGTTGAGGAGTGGAGACCATCATCATGTACGACTGGCACGAAATCGGCGCGATCGACGACATTCCCCGCCTGGGTTCGCGTGTGGTGCAAACGCCGCACGGCGACGTGGCGGTTTTTCGCACCGCCGACGATCAGGTGTTCGCCTTGCGCGACCGTTGTCCGCACAAGGGTGGGCCGCTGTCGCAGGGCATCGTTCACGGTCATCGGATCACCTGTCCGCTGCACAACTGGGTACTGGAGTTGGAAAGCGGTCAGGCGGTCGCGCCGGACGTGGGTTGCGCCACCCATTATCCGGTGCGGCTGGAAGACGGTCGGCTTTGGCTGGGCTTGAACAATGTGCTCAGCCTGCCGACCGCGGCCCCCGCAATCGCTTGAAGAGGAGGGTGAAGCGATGAGCGGCGCTGGCGAAATGGTGCGCACCACCTGTCCCTACTGCGGAGTCGGTTGCGGGGTCAAGGTCACGATCGACGCCGACGGTGGCGTGCGGGTGGCGGGCGACGAGACCCATCCGGCCAATTACGGGCGGCTCTGCTCGAAAGGCGCGGCGCTGGGCGAAACGTTGAGTCTCGATGATCGCTTGCTGTATCCCGAAATCGCCGGGCAACGGGTGTCGTGGGATGAGGCGATAACCATGATTGCCAATGGCTTTTGCCGGGCATTGCTGAGACACGGTCCCGACGCGGTGGCGTTTTACGTCTCCGGGCAACTGCTGACCGAAGATTACTATGTCGCCAACAAGCTGATGAAGGGCTGCCTCGGTGGTGCCAATATCGACACCAATTCGCGGCTGTGCATGTCGTCCTCGGTGGCTGGCCACAAGCGGGCGTTCGGTACGGATACGGTGCCCGGTTGTTACGAGGATCTGGAAGAGGCCGATGTGGTGGTGTTGGTCGGTTCCAATCTGGCCTGGTGTCATCCGGTGCTGTATCAGCGCATCCTCGCCGCGCGCGAGCGCCGCGGAGGCAAGCCATCGCTGGTGGTGATCGATCCGCGTCGCACCACCACTTGCGATGTCGCCGAGACGCATTTGCCGCTCAAACCCGGTTCGGATACGGCCTTGTTCAACGGGTTGCTGGTGCATCTCTATCAGCAAAACCGCTTGGACCCCGAGTTCTTGGACGAACATGTCGCGGGGTTCTGGTCAGCCTATCAAACGGCAAAGGAAGTCGCGCCCAACGTGCCCGCCGTCGCGGTTCGCACCGGTTTGCCCGAAAGCGCCGTTGCCGAGTTTTATGGGCTGTGGGGTCGTACCCGCAAGGTGGTGACGGTGTATTCGCAGGGCGTCAACCAATCCGCTCACGGCAGCGATAAGGTCAACGCGATCATCAACTGTCATCTGGCGACCGGACGGATCGGCCAGCCGGGCATGGGGCCATTTTCGGTCACCGGCCAGCCCAATGCGATGGGTGGGCGCGAGGTGGGCGGTTTGGCGAACCAACTGGCGGCGCACATGGATTTCGCGCCAGAGGATGTCGAACGCGTGCAGCGGTTTTGGCAAGCCCCCGCCATCGCCCAAGGTCCCGGATTGAAAGCCGTCGATCTATTTAAAGCGGTCGCTGACGGGAAGATCAAAGCCTTATGGATCATGGGCACCAATCCGGTGGTCAGCATGCCTGACGCCGACCAGGTTCGGGAAGCCCTGCGGCGCTGTCCGCTGGTGGTGGTGTCCGAGGCCGTGGCCGATACCGACACTGTACGCTTGGCGCATATCAAGTTGCCGGCGCTGACCTGGGGCGAGAAAGAGGGCACGGTCACCAACTCCGAACGGCGGATTTCCCGCCAGCGGATCTTCTTGCCGCCGCCCGGCGAAGCGAAACCCGATTGGTGGGCCATGACCCAAGTAGCCCGACGCTTGGGATTCGAGGCGTGGTTTCCTTTCGAGTCGGCTGCGGCTGTTTTCCGCGAACATGCGGCTTTATCCGGGTTCGAGAACGAGAACGCTCGCCGTGATTTCGATATTTCCGCGCTCGCCGACCTCTCGGATGTCGATTACGATGCCTTGCAACCCGTGCAATGGCCCTTGCCGCGTGGGGTTGCGATAGGTACGGCGCGATTGTTCGGCGCGGGCGGATTCTTCACCCCCGATGGCAAGGCGCGCTGCGTCGCCATCGGCGAGCGGGCGCCCACCCATGCGGTCGATGACAGCTTCCCGCTGGTGCTCAACAGCGGGCGGATTCGCGATCAGTGGCACACCATGACCCGCACCGGCAAGACCGCGCGGCTGACCGGCCATATTCCCGAACCCTATGTCGAGATTCATCCAGTGGACGCGCTGGCCTGCGGCGTCAGCGAGAATGGGCTGGCGCGGGTGCACAGTCGCTGGGGTGAAATGATCGTGCGGGTGCGCACCCATCCGGGGCAGCAACCGGGCAGCGTGTTCGTGCCGATGCACTGGGGTGCGCCGCTGGCGCCGCGCGGGCGGGTCAACGCGGCGGTCAATCCGGCGGTCGATCCGCTGTCCGGTCAACCGGAATCCAAGCATACCCCGGTGCGGGTACAGGCGTACCGCCCCCGCTGGCACGGGTTCCTACTGTTGCGCGAAGCCATTGAACCGCCGGCGGTCGAATATCGGGTCAGCGTGCGCGACCGGGAATGCTGGCGCTACGAGTTGGCGGGCGAAGAAGAGCCGGTCGAGGATTGGCCGGCTTGGGCGCGCGGTCTGCTCGGTGATCGGTCGGGCTGGGAATGGCTGGAGTTCGCCGACGCCGGCACGGGCCGCTACCGGGGGGCGGTGCTGGTGGACGGACGGCTGCATGCTTGTCTGTTTGTCGCGCCCGGCCCCGAACTGCCGCTGCGGGGTTGGCTGGCGGGATTGTTCGCCGCTTCGGAATTGGACTCCACCGAACGCGCCAGTCTGCTGGCCGGGCGGCCAGGGCAGGGTCAGCGCGACAATGGCCGCATCGTCTGCGCCTGTTTCGGAGTGGGCCTGAATACCCTGACCGCCGCCATCCGCGACCAGCGCTTGATCACGCCCGAGGCGATCGGCGCGGCGCTGCAAGCGGGCACCAATTGCGGTTCCTGCGTGCCGGAACTGCGGCAACTCATCGTCCAAAATTAAACGGCGGCGTGAATCATGGCTGGGAATCTGTCGGGCTTGAGCCGGGATGACCGGATTCCGGTTTGGTCCATTCGATGCGGCTGGCGCTTGCCCGTTCCCGGTCGAGTCCGCCGCTCGTTTATACTCCTTCGGCATCCCCCTAATTCAGGAGATTCCGGTGATTTATTCCCTTGGCGACCGCAAGGTCGAGTTTCATGGCAACGACTGGTTCATTGCCGACAATGCTACCGTGATCGGTTCGGTCGTCCTCAAGCAGAACGCCAGCCTCTGGTTTAATGTGGTTGCGCGCGGCGATAACGATGTCATCACCATCGGCGAAAATTCCAATATCCAGGACGGCGCAGTTTTGCACACCGATCCGGGCATCCTGTTGACTGTCGGTCGCGATGTGACCGTTGGCCATCTGGCGATGCTGCATGGCTGCAGCATCGGCGACAACAGCCTGATTGGCATCAAGAGCCTGATCATGAACCGGGCGGCGATCGGCAAGAACTGCCTGATCGGGGCCAACAGTCTGATTCCCGAAGGCAAGGTCATCCCGGATGGTTCGCTGGTGATGGGATCGCCCGGCAAGATCGTCCGCACCCTGTCCGAGGCGGAAATCGTCGGCCTGCGGCAGACTGCCGCCCGCTATGTCGAAAATTTCAAACGGTTCAAGCGCGATCTGCGCCGGCAGGACTGACGTGGTCGCCGCCACCCTGGACGATCGCCTGGACTGGGTGGTCCGGCAGGTCGGCTCGATCATTCTCGGCAAGGAACGGGCGATCCGGCTGGCGCTGAGCTGTCTGCTGGCGAAAGGCCATCTGCTGATCGAAGACCTGCCGGGCATGGGTAAAACCACCCTGGCGCATGCTTTGGCGCAGTGCCTCGGCTTGCATTACCAGCGCATTCAGTTCACCAGCGATCTGCTGCCGGCGGATATTCTTGGCGCAGCGGTGTATGAACGGCAGCGTGAAACCTTCGTCTTTCATCCCGGCCCGATCTTTGCCCAACTGATTCTGGCCGATGAAATCAACCGCGCCACCCCCAAAACCCAGAGCGCGTTGCTGGAGGCGATGGAAGAAGGGCAGGTCACCATCGAAGGCGAAACCCGCAAGTTGCCCGAACCGTTCTTCGTGATCGCCACCCAGAATCCCGCCTACCAGATTGGCACCTTCCCGCTGCCGGAATCGCAACTCGACCGGTTTCTGATGCGGATCGAACTGGGCTATCCCGACGTCAAGGCTGAACGCTTATTGCTGGAAGGCGAAGATCGGCGCGAAGCACTGGTGCGGATGCCGGTGGGGATGACCCCGGCGCAGTTGCATGAAGCACAGGCCCAGGTGGCCGGGATTCATGTCGCGCCACTGCTGCTCGACTACTTGCAGGCGCTGCTGGCGTTTTCCCGCGAGTCCGGGCGGTTTCGGGGCGGATTGTCGCCCCGTGCGGGGTTGGCTCTGCTGCGGGCGGCGCGGGCCTGGGCTTTGCTGCACCGGCGCACTCATGTCCTGCCGGAAGATCTGCAAGCGGTGTTGCCGGCGGTGGTCGGCCATCGGCTTCATCCCGGCGATGATCATCTGGAGCAGTCCGCTGCGGATTTGGTCGGGCAATTGCTCAACGCCGTTCTGCTGCCGATCTGAGGCGCAAACCTTAAGGATTTTAGCCACGGAAAAACACGGCAAAACACGGCAAATTTTTCTTTTTTTAGTGCCGTTCCGTGTGTTTCGGTGGCTCAACGCTCGACACGGCCTTTTTGAGAAATTACCCGAGTTCCGACTGATGCTGGAAGGACTGCGCCGCCGCTTCGAGTCGTGGATCTTCACTCGCCAGCCGCCGGCTTGCGAACCGGTTCCGCTGACCCGCCGCCGCATCTACATTTTGCCGACCCGCTACGGCTACGCCTTCGCCGCCCTACTGTTCCTGCTGTTCCTGTGGGCGATCAATTACAGCAACAGCATGGGTTTCGCCTTCACGTTCCTGCTCGCTGCCGTCGCCTTGAACAGCATGTGGCGGGCGCACGACACCCTGCTGGGGCTGATCATCCATCCGGGGGTTGCCGAACCGGTCTTTGCCGGGCAGGAGGCGCGGTTTACCTTTCGTCTGGATAATCCCGACCCCGCCCCGCGTTACGGAATCGCCCTGCAATGGCAGGATCGCCCGCCGCACTATGTGGATGTGCCCGCCCAGGGTTCAGCGACCGTGACCCTGATAGTTCCGGCCCAGCGGCGTGGCTGGCTGCAACCCGGTCCAATTCGGGTGCTGACCCGGTTTCCATTGGGCTTGTTGCAGGCGTGGAGCTGGGTGATTTTTGAACGGAGCGGGCTGGTTTATCCGCGACCGCGTGGGCGGCGACTCTTGCCGGCAGCGCTGCCGGGCGGGACGGGCGGCGGCGTGGGCGAGCAGGGCCTGGGCAGCGAGGATTATGCCGGCTTGCGGTCCTATGCGCCGGGCGATTCGCCGCGCCGGATTGCCTGGAAAGCCACGACCCATGGCGGGCCGTTGCTGGTCAAGCAGTTTACCGATCAGGCCCGCCCGGAATTGTGGCTGGACTGGCGGCTGTTGGGAATCGATAACGTCGAGCCGCGCCTGGAGCAGCTCTGTCAGTGGGCATTGCAGGCGGACAACGCCGGACTCCAGTATGGGTTGTGGTTGCCGGGGCGGCAGATTCCGCCAGCCAGTGGCGCAGCGCACCGGCGGCGCTGTCTGGAAACGCTGGCGCTGTTTGGCAGTACCGGTTACGCCTTGCCCGCTTCCCCTTAAAACATTAGAATTTACTAATATAACATCCAACGCCTGCCAGATTCCGGGAAAAATCCATGCTTAAATCCGCCCGCCCGCTCCTGTTTTGGTGCCTGATCGCCGCCACGTCTGGACTATCGGCCGTCGAACTGCCATTCCCGGTCGTCACCGTTCAACGCCAGACCCTGCCCGATGAGCAGGTCCTTGATGGCGTAGTCGAAGCCGTTCATCAAAGCACCGTCTCGGCCCAGACCGCTGGCCGAATCGAAGAAATCATGGTGGATGTTAACGATTTCGTGCCGCAGGGCGCGCCAATTGTCCGCATCCGCAACATCGAGCAACGCGCCAGTCTCGATCAGGCCCAGGCCAGTCTGCGCGAGGCGCAGGCTCGTTTCACCGAGGCCCAGGCGGACTACGATCGGATTCGCGGCGTTTATGAAAAACAACTGGTGGCCAAGGCGCAAATGGACGCGGCAACGGCCTCGTTCGATGCCGCTAAAGCCCGCCTGGAAGCGGCGCAGGCCGGGGTGGCCCAAGCCAAGGAGTCACTCGGTTACGCCATGGTTAATGCGCCTTACGGCGGGATCGTGCTGGAACGTCATGTACAGCTCGGCGAAACCGTCCAGCCCGGCAAACCACTGATGACCGGCTTTTCACTCGATGAACTGCGGGTCGTCGCCAACGTGCCGCAACGATTGATCGGCGCGGTGCGGCAACATCAGCAGGCGCGGGTGTTGCCGCCCAACGGTGAGACCAGCATCGCCGCCGCTAAACTGACCTTTTTTCCCTATGCCGATCCGCAAAGCAACGTGTTCAAGGTCCGGGTCTACCTGCCGCCCAAAACCGCCGGTCTGTATCCCGGCATGTTTGTCAAAACCGCCTTCCGGGTCGGCGAAGAGCAGCGCTTAACCATCCCGCGTCAGGCGCTGGCGCAGCGTGGTGAAGTCAGCGCGGTTTATGTGGTCAAGGACGGCAAAGTCAGTTTGCGGCAGGTGCGGCCTGGTCGGAATGAGGGTGAAATGGTGGAGATTCTGGCCGGGCTGGAGCCGGGCGAAGCGGTCGCGCTGGACCCGATCAAGGCCGGGGGCTATCTCAAGGATCAGCAACCACTGACGGCGGGGAAGTAAACCATGAGCGCTACCGCTGAACCGCGCCTCGGGCTATCCGGGACGATCGCCAAAAAATTCCTGCTCAGTGAAATTACCCCGTTATTGGCGCTGGTCGGATTGCTAATGGGGATTTTTGCGGTGCTAGTCACGCCCCGCGAGGAAGAGCCGCAGATTAACGTGACCTTTGCCAACGTGTTTATTCCGTTTCCCGGCGCAACCGCTCAGGAAGTGGAAAAGCTGGTCAGTACTCCGGCCGAGCAGAAGCTGGCGGAAATCGAGGGGATTGAACACGTTTATTCTGTTTCCAAACCGGGCATGGCGGCATTAACCGTGCAATTCAAGGTTGGCGAGCCACGCACCGACGCCATTGTCCAGCTGTATAACCAGATTTATTCCAATGCGGACTGGTTGCCACCCAATCTCGGCGTTGGCCAACCGATCGTCAAACCGAAAGGTATTGATGATGTGCCCATCGTCAGCCTGACCCTGTGGACGGAAGACCCGCAGCGTAGCGCCGATGATTTGGCGCGAGTAGCGCATACTCTGGAAACCGAATTAAAGCGGGTTCCCGGCACCCGCGACCTGTACACGATTGGCGCGCCGGATCGGGTAGTGCAGGTGCGCTTTGATCCGGCCCGACTGGCCGGTCACGGCTTGGCGCTGAGTGATCTGCGCCGTTCATTGCAAGCCGCGAATGCCTCGACCGACGCCGGGGCGCTGATCGGCGATAACCGCGAAATTCCGGTGCAAGCCGGCAGTTTTCTGGTGGACCCGGAGGAAGTCGGCAAACTGGTAGTGGGGCTGCATCAAGGCGCGCCGGTCTATCTGGCCGATGTCGCTGAGGTCAACTTTGGCCCCGATACGCCGGAACGTTCGGTCTGGCTGGGCACTGGACCGGCAGCGGTACAGGCCGGAATTAAAGCGACCGGTGAATTTCCGGCAGTGACGCTCGCCATCGCTAAAAAGCCCGGCGAAAATGCAGTAAACATTGCCGATCAGGTCGTGGAGCGGTTGGAGCAACTCAAGGGGATTGTGATTCCTGAAGGGGTGAATGTCAGCGTAACCCGCAACTACGGCGTCACAGCCAATGACAAGGCGATGACCTTAATCACCAAGCTGATTTTTGCGACTGGACTGGTGATTGGGCTGGTGCTGATCGCTTTGGGCTGGCGCGAGGCGTTCATTGTCGGCGCGGCGGTGATTCTGACCCTGACGATTACCCTGTTTGCGTCGTGGGCCTGGGGTTTTACTCTGAATCGGGTATCGCTGTTTGCGCTGATCTTCTCGATTGGCATTCTGGTCGATGACGCCATTGTGGTGGTGGAAAACATTCACCGCCATATTCACCTTGGCGGGCGGAAACTGGTTGACGCGATTCCCATTGCAGTTGATGAAGTCGGTGGCCCGACCATTCTCGCTACCTTTACCGTGATCGCCGCCTTATTGCCGATGGCATTTGTATCGGGATTGATGGGGCCGTACATGAGTCCGATTCCGATTAACTCCAGTATGGGAATGCTGATCTCGCTGGCGGTAGCGTTCGTATTTACGCCGTGGCTGACCTACAAGGTATTAAGGCGGTCGGTGGAGAAACATTCAGTGGCTTCAGTCACGAACTGCCCTGGCGCTGAAGCGCCACCCCTCCTGAGCCAAGGAGAGGAAAAGGCGGAAGATTTCTCGCACCGTTTTTTCCGAAAAGTCGTTGGGCCGTTTCTGCGCGGGCGACAGGGCAAGCCGCGCCGCTGGGCATTGGGGATTGGCGTGTTATTGCTGATTGGCGGTTCGGTCAGCCTGGCTTATTTCCAACTGGTCGTGTTGAAAATGCTGCCGTTCGATAATAAGTCAGAGTTTCAAGTGATCGTGGATATGCCGGAAGGAACCACGCTGGAACAAACGGCGCGGGTCTTGGGCGAACTGGGCCGCTATTTAAGCACGGTCGAGGAAGTCACCGATTATCAGGCGTATGCCGGAACCGCTGCGCCGATTAATTTTAACGGCCTGGTGCGACAATACTATCTGCGGACTGGAGCCAATGTCGGCGATTTACAGGTCAATCTGGTGGATAAAAAACATCGCCAGCGCAAGAGTCATGACATTGGCTTGGCGGTGCGCGGGCCATTGCAGGAGATTGGTAAAAAATACAACGCTAACGTTAAAGTAGTAGAAGTACCGCCGGGTCCGCCGGTGATGTCGCCCCTAGTCGCCGAAGTTTATGGTCTGGATTATTCCGGTCAGATTGCCGCTGCCCAGCAGATTCGCGGCGTATTTAGCGCCACCCCGGATATTGTGGATGTCGATGATACGGTTGAAGCGCCGTCGGAACGCTTGATTGCCCACGTTGACCGGGTAAAAGCTGCGCTGTTAGGCGTCTCCCAGCAGGCGGTCGCTGCCGATGTCAATACCGCCTTGCGCGGCGAAGATGTGAGTTTTCTGCATTCCAGCGCCGCCAAATATCCGATTCCATTACGGCTGGAATTGCCGACTGCTGATCAGGCTGATCCAGCTTCGGTTTTAATGTTGAAAACCCGCAGTCAGAGCGGCCAACTGGTGCCGTTGCTGGACATTGTTGATGTGGAGACCACCCAGCGCGAGAACGCAATTTACCATAAGGATTTATTACCAGTCGTGTTCATCTTTGGTGATATGGCCGGCAAACTGGACAGTCCGCTCTATGGAATGTTTGAAATGGTCAGCACTCTGCACGATCAACTCATCGCTGGTGGTCAATTGACGCAATTTTTTATTCGTCAGCCCGATACTCCTTATGGCTACAGCCTGAAATGGGATGGTGAATGGCAGATTACTTATGAAACCTTCCGCGACATGGGCATTGCCTATGGCGTGGGGATGATTCTGATTTATCTGCTGGTGGTAGCGCAATTCCGGTCCTATCTGGTTCCATTGATCATTATGGCCCCGATTCCACTGACGATTATCGGCGTCATGCCCGGCCATGCTCTATTGCATGCCCAGTTTACTGCGACTTCGATGATTGGCATGATCGCGTTGGCGGGAATCATCGTCCGTAATTCAATCCTGCTGGTCGATTTTATCAATCTGGAAGTCGAAAATGGCGTACCGTTTCAGGAAGCGGTGATTCGTTCCAGTGCGGTTCGGGCTAAACCAATTATCCTCACAGCCTTGGCGGCGATGCTGGGGGCGCTGTTTATTCTCGATGATCCGATTTTCCGGGGATTGGCGATTTCATTGATCTTTGGGATTATGGTCTCCACTCTGCTGACGCTGATTTTTATCCCGGTACTGTATTACGCAGCATTCCGGCGGCAGTTGGAACCAGCAGTAACCTGAACTTCCAGCCTACCGCCTATTGCAACAAACCGGGATCACCGCAACCCTTCCGGTAAAACCACAGCCGCCCTTGTTCTACCGTAGCCCCGATTGGAGCGTTCCATTGATGCCTATGCCCCGTCTGCTGTTGACTCTCACGCTGGTTCTTGGACTCCAGTGCGCTTGCGCCACTCCGGAATTCCAGGCAACGCCCATGACGCTCAATGATTCGGTCGGCATTGGCCAGGCTTACCAAGGCATCCGGTTGCTGGGCGTATTGCGATTGAATGATGCATCGATCAATGGCTTGCGCCCCTGTGGTCTGTCGGGGCTGGCCTGGGATCAAGACGCCGGGCTGCTGTATGCCATCTCCGATAAGGGCGCGCTGTTTCATTTGCGCCCGGAGTTCGATGGGCAGGGTTACCTGACTGGATTGCAGCGGGTTGCCGCTTATCCGCTGCGCGATCCACTCGACCAGCCCGTGCAGGGGTCCTTCAATGATTCAGAAGGTTTGGCGATCCGCAATGGCGATAACGGAACGCCAGGCGATGCGGAGTTGCTGATTTCCTTCGAGGTAAAACCGCGCCTGGTTCGCTACACCCCGACCGGTCTGTGGAAAGGGGAGGAGCGATTACCGGCGCCGCTGCGCGATTTGCGCAACTACGACGATTCCAACCACGCGCTGGAAGCCGTGACCATCGATCCGCGCTGGGGGATACTGACGGGAACCGAGACGCCATTGCGGAACCACCCGGAAGGTCAGATTCGCCTGTTTCGGCAGAACGGCCAGTTCTGGAATTACCCGCTCAGTTCCGCACCGAACAGTGCCCTGGTCGCGATGGAAGCCCTGCCGGATGGCGGTCTGCTGATGCTGGAACGCGCTTTTGTGGCCCCGTTGCAGCCATTGATTATCAGCCTGCGCCGGGTCACCCTGCCTTCCGGGGAAACCGCCGCGCCGCTGCCGGTGACTGATGTAGCGGTTTTCGACAGTACTCAAGGCTGGCTGCTGGACAACTTCGAGGGCATGACCCGTTACCGGGGACAGCAGTTTTTCATGATCAGCGATGACAACTGCAAGCCTTGGCAATCTACCCTGCTGGTGCAGTTTGAGTTGCTGCCAGGCGGTTAAAGGCCGGCAACCGGGTTGAGGAGATTTTTCGCCATGAGAATGCCGTGGCATCGCGCCCCTCAGCTAAAACCGGGTCAACCGCCGGTTGAACTTTTGACGCCGCTGGCGGTGACCTGGCTGCTGGCGACGCTGGCGCTGGCGGTGGCGCCGCACGCCAACGAACTGCCGCTGTGGCTGACGCCGCTGTTTTACGCCATCGTTGGCTGGCGCGGGTTCATCGCGATTCGCGGCAAGCCCTTGCCGCCGCGCTGGTTATTGTTGTTGGTGGCGCTGCTGGCTGGATCTGGAGTCCTGCTCGAGTACCGGACTCTGCTGGGCCGCGATGCCGGGGTAGCGCTGCTGACGGCGATGACCGCCTGCAAGCTGCTGGAAACCCGCGGTTTGCGCGACGGGGTGGTGCTGGTCTTTCTCGGCTATCTGCTGGTGATGAGTACTCTGCTGTATAGCCAGGAAATGTTGATGGTCGGGTATTTGTTCGCGGTGGTCGTAGTGATGCTGGCGGCGCAGACCATGATTCATCAGCAACACGCCGGATTAATCGTCCTCGCGCCCTTGCGGCTGGCGGGCAAAATGGCTGCGCAGGCCATTCCGGTGATGCTGATTCTATTCATACTGTTTCCGCGCATTCCGGGTCCGCTATGGGGCTTGCCCAAGGACGCTTATCAAGGCCGCACCGGCCTATCCGAGGAGATGTCGCCCGGTTCGGTCAGCGCACTGAGCCAATCGGATGCAGTGGCGTTCCGGGTGCGGTTTGTTGGCCCACCGCCGCCGCCAAAACTGTTGTATTGGCGCGGACCGGTGCTGTGGAATTTCGACGGTCGGCGCTGGACCCGTCATGAGGAATTGCCGGCTAATACCCCGGTGGCTTTCACCCCGGAAGGCGCAGCGATTGAGTACACGGTGATCATGGAGCCGAGCAACCGCCGGTGGCTGCTGGCGCTCGACCTGCCCGCCAGTCTGCCGCCTCGGACCGGGATGACGCCGTCATTCCAACTGCTCCGCGATCAACCGGTGAACGAGGCGTATCGCTATGAAGTCCGCTCCTATCTGAACTATCGAACCGGGGAACTGACTGCAACCGAGCGGAGTCGCGCCCTGCGCTTGCCGCCTCGGGGCAATGCGCGCGCCCGGGAACTGGCGGCGCAATGGCGGGCGCGCGATGCGCAACCCGAGGCGCTGGTCAATGCAGCGCTGACCCTGTTTCGGGAGCAGGCGTTCTACTACACCCTGACTCCGCCCTTGCTGGGCGCGGAGAGCGTGGATGATTTCCTGTTCCGCACCCGCCAGGGCTTTTGTGAACACTACGCCAGCGCGTTCGTGTTCCTGATGCGTTCCGCCGGAGTGCCGGCGCGGGTGGTGACCGGCTATCAAGGGGGCGAAATCAATGCCTTGGGTGATTATTTAATCGTCCGGCAGGCTGACGCCCATGCCTGGGCTGAGGTCTGGCTGGCGGAACGCGGCTGGGTGCGGATCGATCCCACGGCGGCGGTTGCGCCCAACCGGATTCAGGACGGACTCTACGCCGCCATAGCCGATGAGCAGACCTTGCCGTTTCTGGCGCGGCGCGGCGGCGGCAATGCCGAATGGTTGCGGCAACTGGCCTTGCGCTGGGATGCGCTGAATACGATCTGGAATGAGTGGGTGCTGGCTTATGGTCCCGACCGGCAGAAAGAATTTTTATCGGGATTAGGTTTCGGCCCGCTGGACTGGGGTGACATGACTGTGGCGATGGTGATCGCACTGAGCAGCTTTGGTCTGCTGTTCGCCGGATTGCGCTGGCGCAGTCGCTGGGTCCGTGATCCGGTGGCGCGCGCCTGGCAGCGGTTTTGCGTCCGGCTGGCCCGGCGTGGGCTGGCTCGCAGCGCTCATGAGGGACCACTGGCGTTCGCCGAACGCGTGGCGATACAGCGGCCGGAACTGGCGATGCGGGCCAGCGAGATCGGGAAACTCTACGCAGCTTTGCGCTATGGCCCGACGACGCCACCGACGGCGGTGCGGCGCTTGCAACGGCTGGTGCGGCGGTTCCGGGCGTGAACCGTACTGTCTCCCTGACAACCCCTCTCTGCGGAGAGGGGGGTTTTTACAACTGCTAAAGATTGCACTCTGCTGGAGCCACTCGACAACCCTGGGTGGTGCGCTGACAGTCGCCAAGAGCCGCCGTTTCCGCCGCCGCTGGCGTATCGCCCCGCCCCACGCCGATCCCGCTTTGACCTAGCGCCAAGGTTCCGCATTGCTTTGGCCCAAATTCCAGCACTACCTGACAATCGGCAACGGCGCAGTCGCGCAAGGCCCGCTGTTTCGCCAGTTGCGACGTGGTGGCTTGCCAGCGCAGCCGCCAGTCCTGGGTACTAGGCGCATAGACCGCGACACCGTAACTGTTGGCCTTGGCATCCGCCCCTGATTCCAGCGTCGCACAACCACAACTCATGGCCACGGTCGGGAGCAACACCAATACGCCAGCCCATCGCCCGCTCATGGCTTGAGACCCTCAACTCCACGCCCACCCTTGCCTTGACCTTCGCTGGGCTGAACCGGTTTTTTGAACCTATTGCCGCCCCCGCCGCCCCCGCCACCCCCGCCACCCCCGCCACCCCCGCCATGGGCTTGAGCCACCGGCAGGGTTAGGGCGTTATCGAGCCACGGCAGCGGCAACCCGCAACTGACTGCCAGAGCGCCACTGATCAATAGTGAACGCCAAATAGAACCGAAAGATCGATAAGGCATATCCGTCTCTCCAAAACGAGTTAATTGCAGCGGGCGGGCCGGGGGAAGTTGCCGAAGGGGTCGGCAAAGCGCGGATCGCAGATGAAAGTCCAGTCAGTCAGGCTGTGCAGAAAGGCCATCAAGTCCTGCTTCTCCTGGGCAGTCAGAGAAAAGCGCAGGATCAGTTCGCTCTTATATGGGTTTTTGGCCCCATCTCCGGCGAACGGCCCCTCACTGATCAGCCGCCCGCCCCGGACATAGTGATCGATGACCTCCTCCAGCGTCGCGATGGAGCCATCGTGCATATAAGGCGCAGTCAGCTCGATATTCCGCAAGGTCGGGGGCCGGAACCGCCCCATGTCGGATGGTTTCTGGGTAAATTCCCACAAACCCCGATTATTCAGTGGATAATCGCCAGTTCCGCCGATGTTGTAGAGACCGTTGTTGAAAAAATCCCGCTGCGCGATGGTAATACCGGCATGGCTGACCGACTGGCTGAAATTAAATCCGCCGTGGCAGTGAAAACATTCCACCCGCTCGGAAAAGAACAACTCCTGACCGCGCCGCGCTGACGCACTCATTGCATTGCGATTGCCTTGAAACGTCGCCTGGTCATAAGGCGAATTGCCCGAAATCAGGATCGACTCGAAAGCGGCAATGGCTTTCACCACCCGGTCGGCATTGAATGGATCGGCTTCCCCCGGATAAGCAGCAGCGAACAAGGCTTGATACCGGGGATCAGCGCGGAACCGGGCCAGAATTTCGGTTTCGTGATCGCTCCAGCCCAGTTCCAGCGGAAACTCGCCAAACATCGGGATCAAGCCTTGGGCGTGCAGGGTGGTCAGGATCGGATTAGCCCAGTTCTGGGTGGCGTTGTAGACCACATTGGTCAGGCTCATCGCATTGCGCGGATGGACCTCGCCGGTCGCGCCGATCGCGGTGATGCGCCCATCAGTAAAGGCCCGCTCCGGCAAATGGCAGGTTGCGCAGGCGGTAGTCTGATTCACCGACATCCGCCGGTCGTAGAACAGATGACGGCCCAGTTCCACCTTGGCGGTGGTCATGGGGTTATCCGCCGCCTCGTTGGGTTTGGGGAAACCCGCGGGCAGCGACCATTCATAGCCGGCTTGGCCGGTCGGCGGCTCTGGCTCGCCATTACCGCCATCACCACCGCCACAACCGGTCAGCAACAGACTCAAGCTCAACAGCGTGGCCCAACCGGAGTCCCGTTTCATCAGGAGGCTCCGCCGTTCATAGCTTGCCGACGCTGAACAGCACTTGCGGAACCAGTTTGGGGTACTGTTCCGCAGTCGCGCCAGCACCGGCCACATAGGTGAAATCCAGATTCAGGCGCGGGATGATCGGGATGCACTCCGGATCGGAATTGCCGGACATGCAGCCTGAGGCGGTATTCGCGGCGTTAATCGCTACATTGGACCCGGCCAGCGCCTGGCCCATGTCCATGACCACCCGATCCTGATCGACGTTGAAATTATCCAGGCAGAACTCGGCAACATTGGGATAAGTACAAGCCGCAGTTGGGGGCGAATTGGCGTCCGGCCCCGGACAGCCGGTACTGCCGAGATGAACCACAAAGGCCACCGCGCCATCAACACTGCCCGGATCGCCAAAACCATCCACCCGGATAAATTTGCGTCCACCTTGCCAGTTCCACAGCATCCCGGTGTTATTCAGCGGTGAAGGCGCAGTAGCATCGTTAAGATGATTGAGGCTGTAGGGAACGCCGACCTTGAAGCAGATCCCGGAGTAATTGTCGTTAGGCACGGTTCCAGCCGTCGCTGCATTGGTCGGCAATGCGCCACTGCCGCAATCCTTGCGTAAATCGAGCAGGGCGACATTCTGATATTGCCAAGCGCCGTCCTGATTCAAAGCAATGGTCTGGCGGCTGCCGTCGGTTTTTACCAGCGCCACATCGTGGACATAGAAACGCCAGTCATTGACCTGATAAGTCCCCGGTTGACCCAAACCCACATTGGAATAGGTTTTGCCGCAGACAAATTCCTGGCCGTTGACCTGCCCCGCAAACTGCACGCTGACTTGCCGGTCGCTGGGATCATCATCATCGCCGCCACAGCCTGCTAGCAGGGTTAAGGCCGCACCGGCCAGCAAGGTGGTGCGCCGCAGAAATGAAAACCATCGAGGGCGGGAATGAACCATGAAATTTTCTCCAGAAGACAAGGGCGTGGCGATCAGCCATCGTGGTAAAGCCAGTTGTTTCAACAGACTTAAATCATCTTAAAGCACCCTGAATCCGCTGAAAATGCGACAAATTGCCGCATTCACCCGCCCCGACAGATCGCTACACTGCATCCCTGATTGATCTCAGGAATGACTGGAATTCGCACGATGAAAGACCTGCACCGTTTGATCTTGCTCCGCATCCTGGTGATGGTGGGGCCGTGCGCCATGTTGTTGTGGCTGCAATTTGACCTGACTTCGCCGCTGCCCCTGCCGGGGTGGCCGGTGGCGCTGTTTCTGGGTTGGGGGACAGGGGTGTTCGCCGGGTTGCAACGGGCGATACGGCGCCGGCGGCGAATCAGCGCCGGAGAGCTGTTTGTCTATTTGCAACTGGACATCCTGACCCTGGCCCTGCTGCTGTTTTTTAGCGGCGGCGCCAGTAATCCCTTTGTTTCGCTGCTGCTGTTGCCCTTGATCACCGCCGCGATCCTGCTGCCGGTCCGGCAGGTGTGGGCGACGGCTGTGGTCACCGTAGCGGCATACACCGTGCTGATGTTCTATTACCGACCCTTGCCGGGAATGCTCAGCGGGCATGGACACGGCTTTCAGACCCATCTGTGGGGAATGTGGCTGGTGTTCGTGATCAGCGCCCTGCTGATTGCCGGGTTTGTCGCCCGATTGGCGGCGGCGTTGCGCGAGCGGGATCAGCAAGTGGCCGAATTACGCGAGCAAGCCTTACGGGATGAGCAGATTCTGGCGCTGGGGCTGTTCGCAGCCGGGGCTGCTCATGAATTGGGAACGCCGCTCTCGACCATTGCCGTCCTGGCGCGGGAAATGGAATACAGTCACGGTGGCGATACCGAGTTGTGTGCTGATCTGAACACCTTGCGGCAACAGGTGGATGCCTGCCGGGCGATCCTCGGCGAACTGCTCAAAAGCGCCCATCTGGCAACCGACCGGGAGTCGGTGCAGCCGCTGAATGCGCTGTTGGAACAGACCCGCAGTCGTTGGCAATTGCTGCGCCCGCAGGTTGCCTTGCAGGTACGCTGCCCCGGAACAGCGCCGTTGCCGGGGATCGCTGCACCACAGGCCATCGGTCAGACTTTGATCAACCTGCTCAACAATGCCGCTGACGCCAGCCCCGATGGAATCTGTCTGGAGGGACACTGGGATGCCCAGCGGGTCGTGATTGAAATTCGCGATCAGGGTCAGAGCTGGTCCCCGGAAGCGGTGAGCCGGAGCGGCGAGGCGTTTTTTTCCACCAAGGAGGAAGGCACCGGTATTGGCTTGCTCCTCGCCAATGCAACGCTGGAACGGTTGGGCGGACAGGTCAGTCTGCACCGTGATCAGCGCGGAGGAACCTGCGCCCGGATTGATCTGCCCGCGCTACTGGGCGCGGCATCGTGAACGGCAACGACCCCACCGCCGAGAGTTCCAGCCTGCTGCTGGTGGACGACGATCCGACCTTTTGCCGAGTGCTGGCGCAAGCCCTGACCCGGCGCGGCTTCGCAGTCAGCACCACGCACACCAGCGCCACCGCCTTGCTCGCCGCCCAAGCCGATCCACCCGAATATGTGGTGCTGGATTTAAACCTGGCCGGTGATTCAGGACTGATGCTGATCCCGGAATTGCTGACGGTAGAGTCGGCCATCCGTATCATGGTGCTCACCGGCTACGCCAGCATTGCTACCGCAGTCGAGGCGATCAAGCTGGGGGCGGTGAATTACCTGCCCAAACCCGCCGACGCTGATCAAATCCTGGCCGCGTTCACGGTGAACGGCGGCGATCCGGCCATGCCCATCAATGCCCGGCCACTGAGCATCAACCGGCTGGAATGGGAGCATATTCAACGGGTGCTGCACGACAACGACGGCAACATCTCCGTCACAGCCCGGCAATTGAACATGCACCGCCGCACCTTGCAGCGCAAGCTGGCTAAACGTCCAGCCCAATTCTGATCGGCTCGATGCAGCAAGACCGAATTCAGCATTTCACCGGGCGGCAGCGGCTTGCCTGAGGTGGGCTGAACAAACCGGATCGCCGACTATCCAACCGTTTCACGATTCCCCACAGAAACTGATGCTGCCGCCCATGCCAACCAACACCCCTAAAACGACTTATCTCAAGGACTATGCGTCGCCTGCCTACCGGATTCCGACTGTTGATCTGCGGTTTGAACTGGGCGAGAACTTCACGACGGTCCATTCCCGGCTGAACATCGTCCGTGCTGAAACTACGTCTGCCGGAACACCGTTAATTTTGGACGGGCAGCGCCTGGAATTGATCGCACTGGCGCTGGATGGTGCGCCACTCGCCGCCGACCGTTATCAGGTCGATGCTGATTATCTAACCCTGCTCGATCCGCCGGCAGCGTTTGAACTGGCGGTCGTGACCCGGATTCGCCCGCAGGATAACGCTGCGCTGGAAGGACTTTATCAATCCAGCGGCAACTTCTGCACCCAGTGCGAAGCGGAAGGCTTCCGCAAAATCACCTATTTTCTCGACCGACCCGATGCCATGGCGGTGTTTACCACCACCTTGACGGCGGATCAAAGCCGTTATCCGGCGCTGCTCTCCAACGGCAATCTGACCGGCAGCGGCTCCTTCGATGATGGCCGGCACTGGGCAAAATGGCATGATCCCTTTCCCAAGCCCTGTTACCTGTTTGCGCTGGTCGCTGGGCATCTTCATTGTATTGAAGATCGGTTCATCACCCGTTCCGGGCGCATGGTCACGCTGCGGATTTACGTTGAACCGGAAAATATCGCGCAGTGCGACCACGCGATGGCTTCGCTGAAACAGGCGATGACCTGGGATGAGCAGCGCTTTGGGCTGGAATATGATCTTGATCTCTATCAAATCGTCGCGGTCGGCGATTTCAACATGGGCGCGATGGAGAACAAGGGCCTGAACGTCTTCAATACCAAATATGTGCTGGCCCGGCCTGAAACCGCCACCGATGCCGACTATCAGGGCATTCTCGGCGTGATCGGCCATGAGTATTTTCATAACTGGACCGGCAACCGGATCACCTGCCGTGACTGGTTCCAGCTCAGCCTCAAGGAAGGACTGACCGTATTCCGCGATCAGGAATTTTCCAGCGACCTTGGTTCGCGCGGGGTCAAGCGGATCGAGGATGTGCGCATCCTCCGCAGCAGTCAGTTTCCGCAGGACGCCGGGCCGCTGGCGCATCCAGTCCGCCCCGATTCCTATATTGAAATCAATAACTTTTACACCGTCACGGTCTACAACAAGGGCGCGGAAGTGATCCGAATGATCCAGACCCTGCTCGGTCAGGACGGCTTTCGGCGCGGGATGGACCTTTACTTCCAGCGCCATGACGGTCAGGCGGTGACCTGCGATGACTTTGTCGCGGCGATGGCCGATGCCAATAACGCCGATTTCAGCCAGTTTCAGCGCTGGTATCACCAGGCCGGAACCCCGGAATTGACCGTCAGCGACGCCTACGATCCCGCGACTGGCTGTTATACGCTGACCGTGCGCCAATCCTGTCCGGCGACGCCGGGCCAACTGGACAAGGCACCGTTTCATATTCCGCTGGCGCTGGGGTTGCTGGACGCCGAGGGTCAGGATTTGCCGCTGCAACTGGCCGGGGAAGCGGTGCCGCAGGGAACCACCCGGATTCTGGAACTGCGCGAACCGGAACACGTCTTCGAGTTCATCAAGATCCCGGCCCGACCGATTCCCTCGCTGCTGCGCGGCTTTTCCGCCCCGGTCAAGCTGAATACGACCGAAACCGAAGCCGATTTACGCTTTCGGCTGGCCCACGACAGCGATGACTTCAACCGCTGGGATGCCGGCCAGACCCTGGCGATCCGCACCCTTCTCGCCCTGGTCGAGGCCCGCCGGCAGGGGCAGCTTTGGACATTGCCGGAATCGTTCAGCGCCGCCTTTAACCGGGCGCTAACTTCCGGGGCCGAGCCGGCGCTGCTGGCCCAGGTGCTGACCTTGCCCGGTGAAAGTTATCTGGCCGAGCAGATGAACGTGGTCGATGTGGACGGGATTCACGCTGCCCGGCGCTTTATGCAGCGAACCCTGGCCGAGCGGCTGCGCGAACCGTTGCAGGCCGCCTATGCGGATCTGCATCGCGCTGAGCAGAATGGCTACCGAATCGACGCTGAGGCGATAGGGCGACGGGCGCTCAAGAATGTCTGCCTGGATCTGCTGCTGCAACTCGACGATCCCGACTGGCCCGCGCTGGCCCTGCGCCAATTTCACACCGCCGGCAACATGACCGATCAACTGGGCGCACTGGCGGCGCTGGCTACCGCCGACAGCCCGGAACGGAGCGAAGCCCTGACTGCTTTTTACGTCCGCTGGCGGCATGAGGCGCTGGTGGTGGACAAATGGTTGAGTGTGCAGGCCACCTCCCGCCGGCCCGATACCCTGGCCGTGGTTCAGAGCCTGATGGGGCATGAAGCCTTTAATCTCAGAAATCCCAACAAGGTCCGGGCGCTGATTGGCGCGTTTTCCCAAGCCAACCCGGTGCATTTTCACGCGGCGGATTACAGCGGCTATACTTTCCTAGCGGATCAGATTCTGGCGCTCAACGCCTTCAATCCCCAGATCGCCGCACGGCTGACCGCTGCATTCACGCGTTGGCGCAAGTACGACCCGGTTCGCCGGCAAGGGATGCAGGTTCAACTGGAGCGCATTCTGGCAGCGCCGGCCTTGTCGCCGGATGTCTACGAGATCGCGGCCAAGAGTCTCGGGCGCGAAGACTGACTGGAGCAGAAAAAATTGCTGCACTGCAAAATTTTGGTTGACTCCCGTGATTGCGGGATGCAAAATGCCGCCACTGAATGTTGCGCTGCACAAAATCTTGCGTGTTCCCATTTACCCTTTGTGAGGAGAGTCCTACGATGTCGACCAATCCCTTCAACCCGTTCGCCAATGTTGATTTCAGCAAGTTTGACATGACCAAGTTTGACATGACCAAGATGCTGGGCGATGTCAAAATCCCCGGTTTCGACATGGACGCGATCATGGCTGCCCAGCGCAAGAATATCGAGGCGCTGACCGCCGCGAATCAGACTGCAGTGCAGGGCATGCAGGCTGTGGCGCAGCGTCAGGCCGAAATTCTTAGCCAAGCCATGAACGAAGTGTCATCGATCGCCCAGCAGTTGTCTGGATCCGGCAATCCGCAGGAAATGACCGCCAAGCAGACCGAACTGGCCCGCAAGGCGTTTGAGCAGGCGCTGGCGAATGCGCGTGAACTGGCCGAACTGGTCAGCAAATCGAACACGGAAGCGTTCGCAATCATCAACAAGCGCGTCACCGAGAGCCTCCAGGAACTGAAGGGGCTGGTTGGCAAGTAAGGGCTGAAGCCGTCTTTTACGCCCCGATTAGCGAACGGACAGGCCGCGCGGATCTTCCGTGTCGGCCTGTCCGTTTTTTTGGCGCGCTACTGACGCCGAGGGCGCAATATCAGCTAAAATCAGAATGATTGATCGAACCATCATGTACAACGAGGAATAAGGCATGGCTGAGCAAAAAACCCCCGAACTCAAACTGCCGGAAGTGAAAATGCCCGATCCGGCGCAAATGGCGCAGCTTTTCAGCCACATCGCCGAAAAGAGCCAAGTGATCGTCAAGGAGTTTCTGAATCGTCAGAAGGAAACGGGCGCTTTTGACAAGCAGGATCAGATGGCGCTGGGCAAGTCCTTTATGGAACTGACCCAGAAGATCATGGCCGATCCCGGCAAACTGGCCCAGGCCCAGATGGCGCTGTGGCAAAATTATCTGGAGTTGTGGCAGAAAACTCTGCCCGCCATGTTCGGCCAGCCGATGGAAACAGTCGTTAATGCACAAAAGGGCGACAAGCGCTTCAAGCACGACGACTGGCAAGACAACGTGCTGTTCTCCTACATTAAGCAGTCCTATCTGCTGATGGCCAACTGGATTCAGGACACAGTCGCCAATGTCGAGGGCTTGGACGATAAGGCCAAGAAAAAGCTGCAATTTTATACCCGTCAGTTTGTCGATGCGCTGGCCCCGAGCAATTTCGCGTTGACCAATCCTGAAGTAGTGCGCGCCACGATTGAATCCGGCGGCGAAAATCTGATTAATGGCCTGAAGAACATGCTGGCCGATCTGGAGCGCGGCAAAGGCAAGCTGAACATCCGGATGACCGACCTGAATGCCTTTGAACTGGGCAAGAATGTCGCGACGACCCCGGGCAAGGTCGTCTACCAGAATGAGATGATGCAACTCCTCCAGTACGATGCCAGCACCCCGGAGGTGTTCAAGAAGCCGCTGCTGATCTTCCCGCCGTGGATTAACAAGTTCTACATCATGGATCTGCGGCCCAAGAATTCGCTGATCAAATGGTGCGTCGATCAAGGCTTCACCGTGTTCCTGATGTCCTGGATCAACCCCGACGAGAAGATGGCCGAACGGTCGTTCGACGACTATCTGAAATACGGGCCACTGGCGGCGCTGGATGCGATTGAGCAGGCCACTGGCGAGCGCGAAGTCAACGCCTTGGGTTACTGCCTCGGCGGCACCCTGCTGGGGATCACCAACGCCTATCTGGCGGCGGTCGGCGACGCGCGCATTACGTCCGGCACCCACCTGACCACCATGCTCGACTTCGGCGAACCGGGTGAGTTGGGCGTCTTCATCGAGGAAGAGCAGATCGCCTCGCTGGAGAAGCGGATGGCGGTCAAGGGCTATCTCGACGGCAGCGAGATGGCGACGACCTTCAGCATGTTGCGGGCTAATGACCTGATGTGGTCGTTCTTCATCAACAACTACCTGCTCGGCAAGGATCCGTTCCCCTTCGATCTGCTGTACTGGAACTCGGATTCGACCCGGATGCCAGCGAAGATGCACAGCTTCTATCTGCGCAATTTCTACCAGAACAACCGGCTCAAGGATCCGGGCGGCATTTCCCTGCTGGGGACGCCGATTGATCTGACCAAGGTCAAGGTGCCGGCCTATTTCCTGTCGGCGATTGAAGATCACATCTCCCCGTGGACGTCCAACTATGCCGGCAGCCTGTTGTACAGCGGCCCGGTCAAGTTTGTGCTATCTGGTTCCGGGCATATCGCTGGCCCGATCAATCCGCCATCGGCCAACAAGTATTTCTTCTGGACCAATCCCAAGCACCCGACGGATCCGGACGAATGGCTGAAAGAAGCTAAGCAGACCGACGGCTCCTGGTGGCCGGACTGGGGCAAGTGGCTGGCCAAGATCGCCGGTGAGAAGATCCCGGCTCGGGTGCCGGGTACCGGCAAGCTGCCGGTGATCGAGGACGCGCCGGGTTCTTACGTCAAGATACGGCTGGTCAAGTAACCGCCATTCGCACTGAGGCCGGCGAAATCATCGCCGGCGGGTGAATCCTGAAAACGGTCGTCGCAAATGCGGCGGCCGTTTTTTGCGTTCTGAATCATCAAGCCGCTTGCAGAACCGCCACGACCGGATCATGGTCGCTGGCCGGTTCCGGTCCGCCGGGAACGGGATCGCTGTGCAGGTGCGGGATGCGCAGTGTCGCGCCGCGCCGTAGCGCCGGACTGACCAGAATGTGATCCAGCGCTTGCGGCTCACGACCATGCCGGCGGGTATAGCAGTGTTGCGGCGGCACATCGTCGAGCAGGTTGTGAAACAACCCGTCCTTGAGCAGCTTGAGGGTCTTGGAGCCAGGCACATCGTTCAGATCGCCCAGCAACACAACAGCCGCCTGTGGATCGCAGACCAGCAGGTTGGCGGCGAAGTCACGCACAATTTCGGCCTGGACGTGACGCTGCTTCTTGGCGTAATCGGCTTCCCGACGGATCGACGAGCGCATTGACTTCAAGTGGCAGATCAGCAGAAACAGCCGCCGCCCTTCCCACGTCAATTCCACCGCCAGAGGCTTGCGACTGGGTGCCCAATGCCGGTGTTCATCGCCGGTGAACGCCGGATGCCGGGGATCAATCCGGCCTGGATTGAGCGTCAGGCGAGGCTGACCGTCACTGAACAGAATTCCTGCTCGGTCTTCCGGTCCCGCCTGACCCCGGTCAGGACAACTTACCCGGGCCGGATTGAACAGCAGCCCCACCCGAATGTTAGCTCCAGCCATGCCGCCGTCCTGACGCGCCAGTGGTGGAATTTCCCGGAACTCGTAAGCGGGACCGCCGGCATGACTAATTGCAACAATCAGGGACTGATAGGTTGCGTCCGCTGGAACCGGGCCAGTCATCGCTGGACTGTCCGCAGCGATTTCCTGCACCGCCAGGATGTCCGGCGTTCCCAGCGCCTCGACCACAATTTCACCCAGTCGGGCCAGTCGCGCCGGCGGAGCGGTTGCGCTCAGATTGCAGAGATTGAAGGTGGCGATGGTCAGCATGGCGAATTTCCTGGATTGGTTCATTTCAGGCATTATCGCCGTAACGGGTTGGGTCCCGCCCAGTTGTTTTAATAATGACAGTTCGCAATTCGGCAATCCCGTAGGGAAATCATGCCATGATTGCTATCTATAAAATTTATAAAGACAATGCTTTACATATCAAATAAGAATAAATACTATTTAGGATAGGTCGCCAATAGTGGCCCTTCAGTCGAACACGCATTCACCCCATTTAGTCGGAGTCCTTCATGTCCAAATCGTCGAACCCCCGTATCCTGTTACCCATCCTTGGTCTGCTGACCAGCCTGCTGGCCCCGCCGGTGCTGGCCGGTGAAGAAATCAATGTCTACTCGGCCCGCAAGGAGGATCTGATCAAGCCATTGCTGGATACCTTCAGCCAGCAGACCGGCATCACGGTCAATCTGGCGACCGGTAAAGAAGAGGCGCTGTTGCAGCGCCTGCAAAGTGAAGGCGCCAATACCCCCGCCGATCTGCTGCTGACCTCGGATGCCGGACGGCTAGCGGCGGCGCAAAAAACCGGGGTGTTGCAGGCGGTCCAGTCCGATACGCTCAACAAGAACATTCCCGCCGCCTATCGCGATCCCGCCGGGTACTGGTACGGATTGTCGGTGCGCGCCCGCCCGATCCTTTACGCCAAGAGCCGGGTCAAGCCTGAGCAACTGTCCACCTACGAAGCGCTGGCCGGGCCGCAGTGGCGCGGCAAACTCTGCCTGCGCTCCTCCGACAGCGTCTACAACCAGTCGCTGGTGGCGGGGATGATCGCCCATCACGGCGAGGCCAAGACCGAAACCTGGGCCAAGGGGCTGGTCGCCAATTTCGCCCGGCCTCCCAAGGGCGGCGACCGCGATCAAATCAAGGCAGTGGCGGCTGGCGAGTGCGATCTGACCCTGACTAATACCTACTATCTGGGCGGAATGATCCACTCCAGCGAGCCGGCAGATCAGGAGGCGGCGGCGCAGGTGGCGGTGTTCTGGCCCGATGCCAAAACCACCGGCGTTCACGTCAACGTCAGCGGCGCGGGCGTCACTGCCCATGCCCGTCATCGCGATCACGCGATCAAGCTGCTGGAGTTTCTCGCCAGTGACGCCGCCCAGCGCTGGTATGCCGAGACCAATCACGAATATCCGGTCAATCCGGCCATTCCGCCCAGCGCCACCCTCAAGGCTTGGGGCGAGTTCAAGGCCGATACGCTGAACGTCGCCCAACTGGGCGAACTGAACCCTGCCGCTGTCAGGTTGATGGACCGGGCCGGGTGGAAATAGCGCGTCCTCCCCACTCTGACCCTCTCCCACCTGTGGGGAGAGCAGTCGGCGCCAAGCAATGGAGCATTGGGGTGCTGGCCATGCGCTGCGACCGCTGGACCGTGCTGGTGGTCGGACTGGCGGCGCTACTGGCGTTGCCGGTGTTGACCGTTTTCGTGACCGCTTTGCAACCGGCCGGCGCGGTCTGGCGGCATCTGGCCGACACCGTACTGGCCGACTATGTGCTGAACTCGGTGGCGCTGATGATCGGGGTCGGGGCGGGAACCCTGCTGATCGGCGTACCTACTGCCTGGCTGACCGCCGTCTGCGAGTTCCCGGGCCGGCGCTGGTTCGAGTGGGCGCTGTTGCTGCCGATGGCGATTCCCGCCTACATCATTGCCTATACCTACACCGGCCTGCTCGATTTTGCCGGGCCGGTGCAAGCCCTGTTGCGCGAGACCTTCGGCTGGAGCCGGCAGGATTACGGCTTTCCCGAAATCCGCTTATTGCCGGGCGCGGCGCTGATGCTGGCGCTGGTGCTGTATCCCTATGTCTACCTGCTGGCGCGGGCGGCGTTTCTGGAGCAGTCCGCCGCGATGCTGGAAGTCAGCCGCAGCCTGGGCGCGGGACCGTGGCGGCGCTTCCTGACCGTGACCCTGCCGCTGGCCCGACCGGCGCTGATCGCCGGGGTGACGCTGGCGCAGATGGAAGCGCTGGCCGATTACGGCGCGGTCCAGTATTTTGGCGTTAGCACCTTTACCACCGGTATTTTCCGGGTCTGGTTCGGGATGAACGATGCCGCCGCCGCCGCCCAACTGGCGACGTTACTGCTGCTGTTTGTCTTTACCCTGCTGGTGTTTGAACGGCTATCGCGGCGGCAAGCCCGGTTTCACCATACCGGGCAGCGCAGTCAGCGGCCGGCGCGGCTGCGGTTGCAAGGTCGGTGGCGATGGCTGGCGGTCGGGGCGTGCCTGATCCCGCTGCTGGGCGGATTCCTGATTCCCGCCGGACAATTGGCGATCTGGGCCTGGCGGACTGCGCCCGGAATGCTGGATCAGCGGTTTCTGCACCTGGCGGCCAACAGCCTGCTGCTGGCGGGGGGAACCGCGCTGCTGATTCTGCTGCTGGCGGTGCTGCTGGGTTACGGCCAGCGGCTGCGGCCCCATCCCCTGGTGCGGTTGGCGGTACGCAGCGCTGGACTGGGCTATGCCGTCCCCGGCACGGTGATCGCCATCGGGGTGCTGTTGCCGTTGGCTGCTATTGATCGGACGGTGGACGGCTGGGCGCGGGCGTGGTTCGGCGGCTCGACCGGGTTGCTGTTGAGCGGGACGCTGATCGCGCTGCTGTTCGCCTATTGCGCCCGGTTCCTGCCAGTGGCGCTGCACAGCGTCGAAGCCGGATTGACCCGGATCCGGCCCAGCATGGACGATGCGGCCCGTGCGCTGGGTTCAACCCCGCACGCGGTACTCTGGCGGGTCCACCTTCCGGTGTTGCGCGGCAGTCTGCTGACTGCGCTGCTGCTGGCGTTCGTCGATGTCCTCAAGGAACTGCCGGCGGCCCTGATCCTGCGTCCGTTCAATTTCAACACCCTGGCGGTGCGCACTTACGAACTGGCGGCGGATGAACGGCTGGCCGATTCAGCGACTTTTGCCCTGGCCATTGTGTTGGCCGGCATCGGGCCGGTGATCCTACTCAGTCAAACCATCAGCCAGGCGAGACCCGGCCATGACCCCCTTCCTTGATCTGATCGATCTCGACGTTGCCTATCCGCCCCGGCGGGTGGTGAGCGAGGTCTCGCTACAAATGCCCTGCGCTGGGATCGGCTGCCTGCTCGGGCCGAGCGGCTGCGGCAAGACCACCCTGCTGCGGGCGATCGCCGGGTTTGAACCGCTGCAACGCGGCTCGATCCGGCTGGAGGGGGTCGAACTCAGCCGGCCCGGCTGGACCCTGCCCCCCGAACAGCGGCGAATCGGCCTGATGTTTCAGGACCTGGCGCTGTTTCCCCATTTGACTGTGGCCGACAACGTGGGCTTTGGTCTGCGTGGCTGGAAAACGCGTGAACGGCAGGCGCGGATCTTAGAGTTGTTGCGGCTGGTGGGGCTGGACGATGAGGCCCGGCGTTATCCGCACCAGTTGTCCGGCGGGCAGCAGCAACGGGTAGCGCTGGCGCGGGCGCTGGCCCCCCGGCCCCGGCTGCTGTTGCTGGACGAGCCGTTTTCCAGTCTGGATGTGACCCTGCGGGAGGATTTGGCGCGGGAGGTGCGCGGCATCCTGTTGCGCGAGGGTACCGGAGGGCTGCTGGTCAGCCACGATCAGTTTGAGGCGTTCGCCTTTGCCGATGAAATTGGGGTGCTGCATGAGGGCCGCTTGCGGCAATGGGACAGCGCCTACCACCTCTATCACCGCCCCGCCGACCGGTTTGTCGCTGATTTCATCGGCCAAGGGGTGCTATTGCCGGGCTGGATCGAGGCGGGCGGGCGGGTGAAAACCGAACTGGGCGAACTGGACGGGGCACCGCTCAGTGGAGTCGCGCCGGGCGATGCGGTGGAAATTCTGGTGCGGCCCGACGATGTGATCCACGACGACGCCAGTCCGTTGCGGGCGGAAGTGGTGGAGCGGGCGTTTCGAGGCGCGGAATTTCTCTACACGCTCAAATTGCCCAGCGGTGCCCGGCTGTTGTGTCTGGCCCCCAGTCATCACAACCATGCGCCGGGGCAAGCCATCGGCATCCGGCTGGATATCGATCATCGGGTGATGTTTCGGCGAGAGACGCTGATCGCTTAGGCGACTACATCCAGGTTCTGGCCAACCGCAGCGTCAGGAGAGGCTACGACAACCGGGCTAGCGGTGGATGTAGCCCCTGTCGCCATCTGCACCAAGGCCAGCGCCCCCTTGGCCTGCATGTCCAAGGATTTCTTGAGCATGGCGATTCCGACCTGTTGGGCAACCTGTTGCTGTTGCCAGGCGCTGATCGCGCCGATTGAAAGAAAATCCATGCCGGGTCTCCTGAAGAACGCAACGGCGCTTACAAGCGGCTGATGGAAAAGTAATGGGTAATGCGGGGATGAAGTGGCGCTCCCTAGGGGTTTCGAACCCCTGTTCCCGCCGTGAGAGGGCGGTGTCCTGGGCCACTAGACGAAGGGAGCGGGGATAACTGGCGTCTTGAGGGGAAGAAGGTATTATACCCATGTTTCCGCATCCGACAAGAAATCACTGCCCTGGACGCCTCCACTCTGAATCGTCAACCGATCCTCATTCCCCGCCCCGAACACAACATCTCGCGGGCCAACATCAGCCCTAACGCCGTCAAGGTGCTTTATCGGCTGCGCGAAGCCGGTTATCGCGCTTGCCTGGTTGGCGGCGGGGTCCGCGATTTGCTGCTAGGTCGCGAACCCAAAGATTTTGATATCGCCACGGACGCCCGTCCCGAACAGATCTACAAGCTGTTCCGCAACTGCCGACTGATCGGGCGGCGGTTCCGGCTGGCGCACGTCCAGTTTGGCTCAGAACTCATTGAAGTCGCTACCTTTCGCGGTCACGGCGATGACAACGAGGATGGCGATGGCGCCACGGTCGAACGGGCGGCGGATGGCCGCATTCTCAGTGACAACGTCTACGGCGGGATCGAGGACGATGCCTGGCGGCGCGATTTCACCATTAACGCCCTGTACTACGATATCGCCGATTTTGCCGTGCTGGACTATGTCGGCGGTCTGGCCGATCTCAAGGCCGGGCTGATCCGGTTGATCGGCGACCCGGTGGAGCGCTATCACGAAGACCCAGTGCGGCTATTGCGAGCGGTGCGATTCGCTGCCAAGCTGGGTTTACGGATCGATCCCGCGACCGAAACGCCGCTGCACCGGCTGGGTCATTTACTGGAGAAAATCCCTCCAGCCCGGCTATTTGACGAAATTCTCAAGCTGTTTCTAGGCGGCAGCGCCCTTCAGACCTTTGAGCTGTTGCGTCATTACCGACTGTTTGGCTTTCTGTTCCCGGCGACTGAGCGCTGTCTGAACCGTCAGCAGCAGCATTACCCGAAAACCTTGCTGATGCGCGCCCTGGCCGAAACTGACACCCGTCTGGCGGAAGGCAAGCCGGTGGCTCCCGCGTTCCTGTTCGCCGCTTTACTGTGGGAACCGCTGGCGGAACAAATACGCCTGTTGCAAGTAGACGGGCTGGACGAGTACGAAGCGTTGCAGACCGCAGCCGACACGGTGATTGAGGCGCAAGTCCGCCGTACCGCCCTGCCACGCCGCTACAGCCTGCCGATGCGGGAAATCTGGGAAATGCAGCAACGGCTGACCTTTATGACCGGCAAGCGCCCGCTGCGCTTGTTGACGCATCCCCGGCTCCGCGCGGGCTACGATTTTTTGCTGCTGCGGGCCGAGACCGACGAACCGGCAGCCCAATTGGCCGAGTGGTGGACCCGGTTTATGGCGATGGATGAAAAAAACCGCCTCCAGACGGTGTTACCCCCGCCCAAGGCTAAAAAGGGAAAAACGCGCCGTCGGCGCAAATCCCACACCGCGGGTCCACCGGATGCTGCGAATCCATCGTCCTCTGAAACTTGAGTTGCCGAGTCAATCCTTATGCAATCCGTGCGGGCCTACATCGGCATTGGCAGCAATCTGGATGACCCGATGGCTCAGGTGCAGCGCGCATTGCAAGCACTCGACGATCTTCCTGCTTGCACCGGCGTCGCCCGCTCCTCGTTGTACCGCACGGCGCCGGTCGGCGGTCCGCCTGGCCAGCCGGATTACATTAACGTGGTCGCCGCCTTGGATACGATGCTGACCCCCGATGAGCTGCTCAACGCCTTGCAGGCGCTGGAAACCGCGCAAGGCCGGGTTCGCACCGTGCGCTGGGGAGCGCGGACCCTGGATTTGGACGTGCTGCTCTACGGTCAGATGATTCGCAACGATCCGTGGCTGACTTTGCCGCATCCCCGCCTGCACCAACGAACCTTCGTTTTGTATCCCCTGCATGACATCGATCCGCTGCTGTCCATTCCCGGACAGGGAACGCTGGCGGAGTTGCTGGCATCCTGCCCGTTCCAGGCGATTGTCCGGCTGGATCAGCCTTTAACCTTTAACCTTTAACCTACAAACCGCCCATGTACCAGGAACAACCTACCCGCAAACCGATCACGCTGACGACTCTGGCCAAGATGAAGCGCGATCGAGAGAAATTCACTGTGCTGACGGCTTACGACGCCAGCTTTGCCGCATTGCTGGAAGCGGCGGGCGTAGACGTGCTGCTGGTTGGCGATTCATTGGGCATGGTCATTCAGGGTCGGCAAACTACCGTCCCGGTGACGATGGAAGACATGATCTATCACACCCGGCTGGTGGCGAACGGCTGCCGGACCGCGCTGTTGATGGCCGATATGCCCTTTGCCAGCTACGCCACGGTCGATCAGAGCGTCCGCAACGCCGCCCGGTTGATGCAGGAAGGCGGAGCGCATATCGTCAAGCTGGAAGGCGGCGCCCGGCTGGCCGAAACCGTGCGTCAGCTCAGTCGCAATGGCATTCCGGTCTGCGCTCATCTTGGCCTGTTGCCGCAGTCGGTGCATAAACTCGGTGGTTACAAGGTGCAGGGCCGCGAGGAAGCCGCTGCCCGTCAAATCATCGACGAGGCGCTGCTGTTGCAGGAGGCCGGCGCTGATCTTGCTCTGGTTGAATGTATCCCGACGGAACTGGCGGCGCGCCTGACTGAAGCGCTGACGATTCCGTTGATCGGCATCGGAGCCGGGGCGAGTTGCGATGCGCAGGTGCTGGTCTGTTACGACATGCTCGGCATCACCCCCGGTCGCCGCCCGAAGTTCTCCAAAAATTTCCTGACCGGCTGCGACAGTTTGCAAACAGCGGTGGAAGCCTATGTCCGCGCCGTCAAGAGCGGCGAATTTCCCGGCCCCGAACACTGCCTCGCCTGATCACCCGGAGAACGCACCATGCAGACTGTCCACCACATTGCCGAATTACGCGCTCAAGTCGCCGCCTGGAAACAGGCGGGCGAGCGGGTCGCTCTGGTTCCCACCATGGGCAACCTGCACCGGGGTCATCTCTGTCTGGTGGAACGGGCGCGAAAACTGGCCCCGCGCACCGTCGCCAGCATCTTCGTCAATCCGACCCAGTTTGGTCCCAATGAAGATTTTGCCGGCTATCCGCGCACGCTGGCTGATGATGGCCGCCAATTGGAAGCCGCCGGACTGGATTTGCTGTTTGCGCCCGAAGCGACCGCTATCTATCCACGGCCACTGGCGGAAATGACCCAGGTCAGCGTCCCGGGGCTGTCGCAACTGCTGTGTGGAGCCAACCGCCCGGTTCATTTTGGCGGCGTCGCCACGGTGGTCGCCAAATTGTTCAATCTGGTCCAGCCGGATGTGGCGGTGTTCGGCGAGAAGGACTGGCAACAACTGATCATTATCCGGCGGATGACCGCTGATCTGGATTTGCCGGTCGAAATCATCGGCGTTCCCACGGTGCGCGAAGCCGATAGCTTGGCCATGAGTTCGCGCAATGGCTATTTGTCGGCAGAAGAGCTGGCGATCGCTCCGACGCTGTATGCGACCTTGCAAGCAGCGGTGGAACAATGGCGGGCCGGCGATCGGGAGTATATCGCGCTGGAAAATGCCGCCAAGGCGCGACTGGCGGCGGCCGGATTCCGCCCGGACTATGTCGAAATTCGCCGCGCTGATGATTTGCAGCGTCCCGAAGGGAATGATGCCGAGGTGCGCATTTTTGCGGCGGCCTGGCTGGGTCGTGCGCGCTTGATCGACAATTTGGCGATCACCTGAACCGGGGAGGAGCAGCCATGCACAAAATTGTTCAGCGCTGGCTCTTGAGCGTCATTTTAGCGGCAGCGAGCGTGTCTACTTCACTTGCCGACTCCATGCGCTGCGGTGGTTATTTGGTGAATACCGGCGATTCACAGTCGCAGGTCCGGCACGTTTGTGGCGATCCACAAAGCGCCTGGCAGGATGGTTTTATCGAAGAGACCGTGCGCCGTAAGGATGGTTACTACCCGGCTAATCCTGCGCCCGGATCGCCCTATCCGGGGCAGCCGCGCTATGAAACTGAAACCCGCCGGCTTATTCCGGTTTATAAATGGGAATACCGCTTCGGGCCGGGTACCTTTCTCCGAACACTGACCTTCCAGGGCGACAGTCTAGTTGATATTGCTGACGGGCCGCGCCAGTAAGCTGGCTGATTCAGCCCGCATTGGCCATCCCCAGCGATTCCAGCGCCGCCAACACCTGCCGGGGTTCCAGCTTGCCCTTGAAGAACAGCACCGGGCCGGGAATGTCCTGAAAATCCCCGGCCCCGACATTTAACCGCTCCGACACCGCCACGATCAGATCGGGCATGGCGGCGCGGCGCAGCTTATCCAGCTTGCGGCGCAAATAGTCGGGATGCCAGAAGCCCATGATCTCGATATGCGCCACCCGCCCATCAGGGTGGCGCAGGGCAAAGTCGGGGACGAACACGGTTCCCTTCAAATCAACGATTTCCACCTCCCGCTCTAGAACCCACGGCGTTCCCAGTTTTTCCCATCGCGTGGCGAAGCGCTCCTCCAAGAGGCTGTCATACGCGGGCGGCGGTGTGTCCAGTGAACGTAATGGCGATTGCGAATCGATCTGATAGCGCAATTCCAGCCCATCCCGTTGCAACACCGCCTCCATCGCCCAGCGGCTGACCCGCAGCAGCGCCGGCAAAAACATCGCCATTTGCAAGCCGTACTTGCGGGTTTGCTTGAACAGGCTGGCCGGGCCATCGACATAAATCTGATAGCCGTCGTCCAGATGACCTTCGACCGCGTACATCAGGCCGTGAAACTTGAGATGGCGGAATAGTCGCCGATATTCACCGGGGACATTGCGATGAGCGGTCAGGCGCAGATGCAGCGCCGAATACAGCAAGCCTTGCGCCTGGGCTAGGTTGTAGCGGTCAATCAGCCGCTCCGGGGTGAACTCCGGCAATGCGGTCAGCCGATGGTTTTCCGGCAGATCGGCGTACAAGGCTTCACGCAGGGTTTCCGCTTCCAGTTGATAACGCGGCGCGACCGCTTCCAGCACCTCCTGAGTCTGGGTTTCGCCGTAGCCGCCGCGCTCCGCCGCTAGGGTAAAGAGTTCCCGCCGCAGCGTTTCCGGTTGCAGATCGCCAGTCGCCAGAGTGAATTCAGCGGTGTTCAGGGCCAAATGAGCGAAGCCGCGCACGATGCGGTAATCCGGCGAATCGCCTTCCAGCGCCCGCAGCGCAGCCTGTAGTTCACCCCGACTGCGGTGCTGATGGTCACGGATCAGATTCAAGACCTGCTCCGCCCAGACCTGTTGGTTCTGTTTCAGGAAGCGCGGGTAGACTTCAGCGCCGCGCCGGTGGGAGAAAAGAAGGTCAGAGGGGAGCATGATGTTCTGGACGTTTTCCGGTAAATAACGGCGATCATTAACGATCATTAAGCAGACTACCACGGTGAACCCTTGCCCCCGCTGATTGCCAAAAGCCGACATTGCCCACCTGATTCGGCGTAATCCGCCCAACCGGAGACTTCATGCCTCGTTATCGAATACTGATCGCCGCCATCAGCCTGGCGCTGGCTCCTGCCGCGTTCGCTGCTGCGCCGGTGCAGGAATTTACCCTCGCCAATGGCCTGAAAGTGCTGGTCCGGGAAGACCATCGCGCCCCGGTCGTCGTTTCGCAAATCTGGTACAAAGTCGGCTCCAGCTATGAACCCAGCGGCCTGACCGGCATTTCCCACCTGCTTGAACACCTGATGTTCAAGGGCACTCCCGCGGTGCCGGGCGGCGAATTCTCCCGCCTGATCGCCGCCAATGGCGGGGACCAGAATGCCTTCACCAGCAAGGATTACACCGCCTATTTCCAGACTTTGGAAAAGGAGCGGCTGGAACTGAGTTTTCGGCTGGAGGCCGACCGGATGCGCCATCTGCTGTTGAAGCCGGAAGAGGTCGCCAAAGAAGCGCAGGTCGTGGCCGAGGAGCGCCGCTTGCGGACTGAAGACCAGCCGGAGGCGTTGACCCACGAGCAATTCCAGGCGGCGGCTTATGTCACTAGTCCCTATCGGCATCCGATCATCGGCTGGATGCAGGATATTCAAACCATTGCGCCCGACGATCTGCGCAACTGGTATCAACAGTGGTATGCGCCGAATAACGCGACGCTGGTCGTGGTCGGCGATGTTGAACCGGCTAAAGTGCGGGAACTGGCTGAAAAGCATTTCGGACCGTTGCCGTCCAGCAACTTGACTCCGCCCAAACCAGCGGTAGAAATCCCGCAACAGGGCGAGCGGCGAATCGTGGTCAAGACCCCGGCGGAAGTGCCTTATGTAGCGCTGGGCTATAAAGCGCCGACCCTGAAAACCGCTGCCGAACCGTGGGAGCCTTATGCGCTGGCGGTGCTGGACGGCATTCTCGATGGCGGCAACAGCGGGCGAATCAGCCGCAATCTGGTACGCGGTTCGCAAGTCGCCGCCGCCGCTGGAACCGGTTACGGCCCGTCTTCGCGGCTGGAGGAACTGTTTACGCTGGCCGGCAATCCCGCGCCGGGCCGCAGCAGCGCAGAACTGGAACAGGCGTTGCGGGCCGAAGTAGCCCGGCTGCGCGAGGAACTGGTCAGCGCCGAGGAGCTGTCGCGAGTGGTCGCCCAGGTGGTCGCCGCCGATGTTTATCAGCAAGATTCGCTGTTCTATCAGGGGATGCGGCTGGGCGCGCTGGAAACGGTCGGGCTGGGCTGGAACCGGCTCGACGACTATGTGCAGCGAGTGCAGGCGGTGACGCCGGAGCAAATCCGCGAGGTCGCCCGCAAATACCTGACCGACGAGCGGTTGACCGTGGCGACTCTGGAGCCGTTGTCGCTCGATGGGCGTCGTCCTGCCGCGCCCGGTTCGGCCATGAGTCATGGACTCCGCTGAAACTCCCCCTCATCTCCGCCCTCCGCTCACCGGATGAGGGCGATCCAAGGAATCTCTGCTCATGCCCTGTTTGAAAACCCTGTTCTCCTCTCTGCTGACCGTTGCTTTGCTGCTGGCTTCCACTCTGGCCGCCGCCGTACCCGCCATCCAAAACTGGCGCACCACGAACGGCGTTCCGGTCTATTTCATTCCGGCGCGGGAATTGCCGATGGTCGATGCGCAAGTCCTGTTTAACGCCGGTTCAGCCCGCGACGGCGACCGACCCGGTCTGGCCCAACTGACCAACGCCTTGCTGGAAGAAGGAGCGGGCGACTGGTCGGCGGATATGATCGCCGACCGGCTGGATCAGGTCGGCGCTCGCTTTAGCGCCAGTTCGCGGCGCGATTCAGCCTCAGTTTCGCTGCGCAGTCTGGTCGATCCGCGCTATCGGCAACCGGCGGTTGAAACCGTCGCCCGGCTGTTAAAAGAACCGACCTTTGCGCCCGACACGGTCGATCGGGTGCGCCAGCAGATGCTGACCACGTTGCAGGAACGCACCCAGTCCCCCGGCGCGATTGCTCAGGATGCCTTTTTCAAAGCCCTGTATGGCGCACATCCTTACGCTTCCCCGCCGGAGGGAACTACCGCCAGCCTGAAGGCGCTGACTCGTGCTGAAGTGCAGGATTTTCACCGCCGCCATTACACCGCTGCGAATGCGATGGTGACGCTGGTCGGCGATCTGGATCGGCCCACCGCTGAGCAGTTGGCCAATGCGCTAGTGGCGAGTTTGCCCAAAGGCGAGCCGGTTCCCGCGCTGCCCGCCCCGCCGGTTCCCACCAGCCAGACCCTGCGCATTCCCCACCCCTCCAGCCAGAGCCATATCCTGATCGGGCAACTGGGCGTCAACCGCGCTGATCCGGATTATTACGCCCTGTTTCTCGGCAACCATGTGTTCGGCGGCAATGGGCTGGTTTCGCAACTCGCGCAGGAAATTCGGGAACAGCGGGGGCTGGCGTATGGGGCGTACAGCGCCTTTTCACCGATGCAGCAGGCTGGCCCGTTCCTGATGAATCTGCAAACCCGCAATGATCAGGTCGATACCGCCTTGCAGGTGACTCAGGCGACCTTGCGCGATTTCACCGCGAACGGTCCCAAATCCCAGCTTCTCGAAGACGCCCGGCAGAACATTACCGGCGGCTTTGCGCTCGGGCTGGCCGGCAATAGCAAACTGGCCGCGGCGCTGGGCGGGATCGCCTTTTACAACTTGCCGCTGGATTACTTGCAGACCTACATTGACCGGATGAACGGCATCACTCTGGATCAGGTCAAGTCCGCCTGGCAGCGGCATCTCCAGCCGGATCGGCTGATTACCGTAATCGTCGGCGGACCGGCAGCGACTCCAGCGCCATGAACCGGCGCGGTAGCCATCCCAATCAGATTCGCATCATCGGCGGCCAATGGCGCAGCCGGCGGCTGGAATTCCCGAACGCGCCCGGTTTGCGACCGACTCCGGATCGGGTGCGGGAAACCCTGTTCAACTGGCTGGCCCCGGTATTGCCGGGTGCGCGCTGTCTGGACCTGTTTGCCGGCAGCGGCGCGTTGGGGATCGAGGCGTTGTCGCGGGGGGCGGCGGAAGTGCTGTTCATCGAACGCGAGCCGCTGGCGGTGCGCGCCCTGCGGGAGAATCTGACCCGGCTGAAGGCTGAGGGCGGGCGGGTGGAACTAGCGGAGGCGCTGACTTGGCTAAAGCAACCACCCACACCGTTTGAAATTGTGCTGCTCGATCCGCCATTCGGCGCAGGCTTGCTGGAACCGGTCTGCGCGGCGCTGGAAACCGGCGGCTGGTTGAAAACAACCGCCTGGATTTATCTCGAAACGGAAGCGGGTTGGCAGCCGGCGTCATTGCCCGCCCACTGGACGCTGCATCGGGAAAAAACCGCCGGCGCGGTGGCCTATCGCTTGGCGCGGCGCGAGATCGAATAGAACCACAGGCGGCGCGGTTGCCTTGCCGCCAGGCTTTCCCGATAATCCGCACACCTTCGACACAGCAGGAACTTTGCATGTCCGTTTTCGCCATTTACCCCGGCACCTTTGATCCCATCACCAACGGCCATGCTGATCTGATCGAGCGCGGCGCCCGCATGTTTGGCCGGCTCATTGTCAGCGTTGCGGCTAACCCCAATAAGCAACCGCTATTTTCGTTGGAGGAGCGGGTCGATCTGGCCCGCGAGGTGGTCGCGCACTTGCCGCATGTCGAGGTGCGCGGCTTCGACACGCTGCTGGTCAATTACGCCAAAAGCGTCGGCGCTCACGTCATCCTGCGTGGGCTGCGGGCCGTCTCCGACTTTGAATTCGAGTTTCAACTGGCCAGCATGAATCGCTGGCTGGATTCCGAAATCGAATCGATCTTTCTGACGCCTACCGAGCAATACGCTTTCATTTCGTCCAGCCTGGTGCGCGAGGTCGCCAAATTGAGCGGAGACATCAGCCCGTTTGTGCATCCCAAGGTTATGGTGGCGCTGGCGGCAAAATTCGCGGCGCGAAATCATATTGGATCAAATAATAACTGAGTAGAATGCTCGGGAATCCGGTGACCCGGAACCGCATTGACCTTGAAAACCCGCAAACAGCAACGAGGAGCCAGTCATGGCGCTAATGATTACTGACGAATGCATTAACTGCGACGTGTGCGAGCCGGAGTGCCCCAATGAAGCGATTTCCCAGGGCGAGGAGATTTATCAGATTGACCCGAATCTCTGCACTCAATGCGTCGGTCACTTCGAAACGCCGCAGTGCATTGAAGTCTGCCCGGTAGACTGCATCATCCCCGACCCGGCCTACCCAGAAAACGATGATCAATTACGGGCCAAGTACGAACTGCTGACCAGCGCAGCCTGAGTTTTCCACGGGGGCGGCTAAAACCGCCCTTGGTCATTGAAAGCCACATTCCGGTTCCAATCCAGGCTACTCAGTCCGATCCTCTGCCTCCATCCACGCCCGGAACCGGGTCAGCAACCACAGACCGGGCGCGGTTGCGACCATACAGAGCAGAAAGAAGCCTTCCCAGCCCAGCCACTCGGCCATATAACCGGTCGGGGTGTTGACGATGACGCGAGGAATGCCCATCAGACTGCTGAGCAGCGCATATTGAGTCGCGGTGAATTTGCGGTTGGTCAGCGTCGCCATGAACGCCACATAGGCGGTCGTCGCCATGCCGCTGAACAGATTTTCGCTGGTGATAGCCAGCGCCAGCCCCGGCAGACTGTGACCGAGCCGGGCCAGAATGATGAAACCGATCAAGCCGATGGCCTGCAAAACGCCGAACAGCCATAGCGCCCGGTACAGGCCCAGCCGCAACATCAGCACCCCGCCCATCAGTCCGCCCACCACCGTCGCCCAGAACCCGAACAGTTTGACGATGGCGCCGATTTCGGTCTTGGTGAAGCCCAAGTCCAGATAAAACGGCGTAGCCATCTGGCTGGCCATCATCTCGCCCACCTTGTAGAGCAGTACAAACAGCAGGATCAAGACCGCATCGTGCCGGGAAAAGTATTCCACGAACGGCGCTACGACGGCTTCCCGCAGAGTGCGCGGCGTTCCGTCCGACACGGGTGGTTCGACGCAGAGCAGGGTGGTGAGCAGGCCGGGCAGCATCGCGACCGCCATGACCCCATACACCGCCTGGAACGGGATGAAATCGGCCAGAATCAAGCCGCCGCCCGATGCCAGCAGCATTCCCACCCGATAGCCATTGACGTAGAACGAAGCGCCCAGCCCCTGCTCGTCATCCGCCAGCGATTCCCGCCGGTAGGCATCGATCACGATGTCCTGGGAGGCGGAAAAAAACGCCGCCAGTAAGGCCGCTAGGGTGACCAGCGGCAGACTCAGCTTCGGGTCAGTCAGACCGATCCCGGCAATGGCGGCAATCAGCGCGATCTGAATCAACAGCAGCCAGCCGCGCCGCCGACCCATGCCGGCAATCGGCGCAAAGCGATCCAGCAGCGGCGCCCAGAGAAACTTCAGGGTGTAAGGCAGACCGACCAGCGCAAACAGGCCGATGGTGCCCAAATCAACGCCGGATTCTTTCAGCCAGGCTTGCAGCACCGAACCGGTCGCGAGCAACAGCGGCAGACCGGAGGAAAACCCCATCAGCAGCGCTGCCAGCATTCGTCCGCTGACAAAAATCCGCAGGATGTCGCGGGGGGAACGGCGGGTAGCGTTAGCAGGCATACTCATAATCCATCATCAGTGGCGCATGATCGGAAAACCGCTGGTCGCGATAAATAGCGGCGGTTCGTACTTTCTCCGCCAAGCCAGGCGTAATGATCTGATAATCAATCCGCCAACCGACGTTTTTCTCCCACGCCCGCCCGCGATTCGACCACCAGGTGTATTGATCCGGATCGGGATTCACCACCCGGAAGGCGTCCACCCAGCCCAGTGGCCCGAACAATTCATCCAGCCAGGCTCGCTCTTCGGGGAGAAAGCCGGAATAGTTCTGATTGGCCCGCCAGTTTTTTAAGTCAATGTTTTTATGCGCGATATTCCAGTCGCCGCACAGAATATAGTCGCGGCCGCTGGCCCGCATTGCTCGCAACGGTTCGGCCAGTCGCGCCAGAAAGTCGAATTTCACCGCCTGCCGTTCCGGGCTGGAGGAGCCGGATGGCAGGTACAGCGACACCACGCTGAGCGTACCGAACCGCGCTTCCAGCCAGCGACCTTCTGCGTCGCATTCCGGCCACCCCAGCCCGGTGCGGATTTCATCCGGCTCGCGGCGGGCATAAATCGCAACCCCGCTGTAGCCCTTGCGCTCGGCGTCGTGGTAATGGCAGTGATAGCCCGCCGGATGGTAGGGATCGGGCGGTAACTGCTGCGCCTGCGCCCTGGTTTCCTGAAGGCAGACCACATCGGTGTTTTGCCCGCCCAGCCAGTCGAAAAAGCCCTTGCGGGCAGCGGAACGAATGCCATTAGCGTTGAAGGTCATGACGCGCATAAGCAGAAGATCACCGGGAGGGGGCGGAAGCGCTATGGGGCGGCTATCATAACGGCATTCCTCTCTCCCTACCGCCGGAATCTATCCATGCGCGACTATCAGCGCGATTTTCTCGACTTCGCGATTAGCCGGGGCGTGTTGCGCTTCGGTGAGTTCACTCTGAAATCAGGGCGGATCAGCCCTTATTTCTTCAACGCCGGCTTGTTCAACAGCGGCGCGGCCCTAGCCCGACTCGGTCGCTATTACGCTGATGCTATTGTGTCCGCCGGGCTGGAGTTCGACCTCCTGTTCGGGCCGGCCTACAAGGGGATTCCATTGGCCGCCGCAGTCGCCATTGCCCTGGCTGAAACGCATGACCGCGATGTGCCCTGGTGCTTCAACCGCAAGGAAGCCAAAGATCACGGCGAGGGCGGACTGATCGTCGGCGCACCGCTCCAGGGTCGGGCGCTGATTGTGGATGATGTCATTACCGCCGGCACGGCCATTGGCGAAACGCTGCCGATTCTGGCCGGGCAGGGTGCGGCCCCGGCGGGTGTGGTCATCGCACTGGATCGGCAGGAGCGCGGTCGAGGCGAATTATCGGCGGTGCAGGAAGTGGAGCGCACCCACGGGATTCGGGTGCTGCCCTTGGTCACGCTGCACGACTTGATCACGCATCTGGCCGGACGAGCGGAGTATGAACAACCGCTGAGAAAGCTGGCGGAGTATCAGGCCCGGTATGGGATTGCAGCGCAGTAAGCGCCGATGCTCTCCGCCCGGATTTGACGCAAGACGTCTTCACATCAGCGTCTGCACCGCCTCGCCCAGCGGACAGGCGCGAATCGCCTCGGCCAACAGGGTGATGACTTTAGGGCGCGGAAAGCTCTTGCGCCAGGCTAGCGCCACCGTTCGGGTCGGAACGGGCGGGGCAAATGGCCGGATCGTCAGCAAGTCGCTGATCTGGGCATAGCCGCTGACTGAAGTATAGGGCAGCACGGTAATGCCCATCCCGGTCGCCACCATCAGCCGGATGGTTTCCAGCGAGCCGCCTTCCAAAGTGTGCTGCATATCATTGGAACTCACGCTCAGTCGGCGACATTCCGGGCAAAATTGCAGCACCTGCTCACGGAAACAGTGACCGGTTCCCAATAGCAGCAAGTCTTGTTGCGCCAAGGTCGGCGTATCAATGACCGTGGTTTCTTCCAGCGGGTGGCCGGTGGGCATCAGCACCACAAACGGTTCCTCATAAACCGCCTGGGTCAAGACTCCCGGTTCCGCAAAGGGCAGCGACAGGATCAGCACATCCAGTTCCCCATCCTTGAGCCGCTCGCTGAGTACGGCGGTGTAGTTTTCCTCGATTTGCAGCGGCATGGCTGGGGCGCGGCGACGCAGGCGCGGAATCAGATGCGGCAGCAGATATGGGCCGATGGTGTAAATCGCCCCCAGCCGCAGCATCCCGGCCAGTTCATCCTGACCTTGACTGGCCAGCTGCCGAAGCACGGCGGTTTCCTCCAGCACCCGCTGCGCCTGCTCAACAATCCGCCGCCCGACCGGGGTGATCGCCACTTCGCCGGAGCCGCGCTCGAACAGCGCCACCCCCAGATCGTCTTCCAGTTTGCGGACCGCGACGCTCAGGGTCGGTTGACTGATATGACAAGCCTCGGCAGCCCGGCCAAAATGGCGCTCGCGAGCAACGGCGGCGATGTAACGCAATTCGTTCAGAGTCATGGCGATAGCACAGGATGGGCAATTGGTTGAGAGGCGACAATGGCCCGCCGTCATGGACAGCATCGGCGTTTGCCGGTAATTTATACCCGGTTTTTCAGGTCCGTTGCGGCATTTTACCTGCCGCCCTGCACAGTCCCGGATCCACCCCTACCGAACGCACAACAAGTCAGGAGTAGTCATGGCTTACCAACACATTCGCATGCCCGCCAGCGGTGAAAAAATTACGGTCAAGGACGGCAAACTCAATGTTCCCGATCAACCCATCATCGGCTTTGTGGAAGGCGATGGCATTGGCCCCGATATTACCAAAGCTTCGCTGCGGGTCTGGGATGCGGCGGTTGAAGAGGCTTATGGCGGTCAGCGCAAAATCCACTGGTGCGAAATTTTCCTGGGCGAGAAAGCAGCGGAAATCTACGATGGCAACTACTTTCCCGAGGAAACCCTGGAAGCCATCAAGGAACTGGTCGTCGCCATCAAAGGGCCGCTGACGACCCCGATTGGCGGCGGGTTCCGCTCCTTGAATGTGGCGTTGCGCCAGGATTTGGACCTGTACGCCTGCGTTCGCCCGGTGCGCTACTACCCCGGTGTCCCCTCGCCGGTGCGCCATCCCGAAAAAGTCGATGTGATCATTTTCCGTGAGAATACCGAAGACGTTTACGCCGGGATCGAATACAAATCCGGCTCGCCGGAGAACATCAAGCTGGCCAAATTCCTGCGCGAAGAAATGGGCGCGGATTTCTTCGATGCTGCCGGGCTGGGCATCAAGCCAATTTCGCCATTCGCCTCCAAGCGGTTGGTGCGCAAAGCCATTCAGTACGCCATTGATCATGGCCGCGACAGCGTGACCCTGGTGCATAAGGGCAACATCATGAAGTTCACGGAAGGCGCATTCCGGAACTGGGGCTATGAGTTGGCGCGGGATGAATTCCCCGATCAAACCATCACCGAAAACGACCTGTACAGCGTTTATGGCGGCAAGCAGCCCCCCGGCAAGGTGGTGATCAAGGATCGGATCGCCGACATTATTTTCCAGTTACTGCAACTGCGTCCGGAAGAGTTCTCGGTATTGGCCACCATGAACCTGAACGGCGACTACCTTTCCGACGCGGTGGCGGCGGAAGTGGGTGGGATCGGCATCGCCCCCGGCGCCAACATGGCCGACCATATTGCAGTGTTCGAGGCCACTCATGGCACCGCGCCCAAGTACGCCAATCTGGACAAAGTCAACCCCGGTTCACTGATGCTGTCCGGGGTGATGATGCTGCAATACATGGGCTGGACCGAAGCGGCGGAATTGATCGAATCGGCGCTGACCCAGGTGATTGCCGACAAGACCGTCACCTACGACTTCGCCCGGTTGATGGACGGCGGCACCGAGGTTCCGACCAGCAAGTTTGGCGATTTGATCATCATCAAGATGCGCGAACAGGGGCCAGCGTTGCGTCAAGAGATTGACCGGCGCCGTCAGGCGCTGGTCGAAGCCCGCCGGATGCTGGAAGCCGCTCGGGTCGCTGATCCGGTACAGGCGATGATCGCCTCGGGGCGGATGCCGAATACCGTCGGTGGAATCATGTCGCCGGTCATCACCGTCAAGAACCATGAGATGGTCAATGTCGCCATGCACCAGATGATCGAGAAGGGCGTCAACGCGGTGATGGTCGAGCCGGACGCCAGTGGTCATTGGGGCATCATGACCGACCGCGATGTGCTGAAAAAGATCATCAGCCTCAACCGGTCGCCGGCGCGAGTCCAGGTCGGTGAAATCGCGACCCGGCCACTGGTCACGGCCAAGCGGGAAATGGCGCTGGCCGAGGCGGCGCAGCGGATGACCGAAGCCAATGTGCGGCGGGTGATTGTCGAGATGGACGGCAAGCCGGTCGGGATGGTGACGGACAATGACCTGTTCCGCACCGTGGAAGTCTTTGGCTGGGGGCCGGACGTCTGATGCGGTCTGCCTGATTCTGGAAATGATAAAGGCGTTTCCGCCTGGCTTGCTGGCCATGGCGGAAACGCCTTCTTTATTTCAACCTTCCGCCTTTCGCCTTTAACCTTTCCCCTTCTTCTCCATGATCCTCAGCCTGCTGTTCGGTGTTCTGATTGGTTTTGCGCTGGGCCTGACCGGCGGCGGTGGTTCGGTGTTCGCCGTACCATTGCTGGTCTATGGTCTGGACATTCCAGCCCATCAGGCGGTGGTGATTTCGCTGGCGGCGGTCGGCGCGACCGCGTTGGGCGGCGGCTTGGCGCGACTGCGCGATGGTCAGGCTGAATTGCGGACTGCGCTGATTTTCGGCCTGTCCGGGAGCGTTGGCGCGCCGCTGGGCGCATGGCTGAATCCCCGGTTTCCCGCTACGGCGCTGCTGACTGGTTTTGCCCTGCTGATGCTGGCGGTGGCGGCGCGGATGTGGCGGCAGGCGCACCGCCAGCCTGAAGCAACCCGCATCGTCCGCGCCGGCAGCGAGCCTGACCAGGACCCGACTGGCCCGGTCTGCCGCTACGATCCCGGCGGGCGATTGCAATTCACCTCACGCTGCGCCCTCCGGCTGACCTTGGCTGGGACGCTGACCGGTCTGCTGTCCGGGCTGTTTGGGGTCGGCGGCGGTTTTCTGATCGTGCCGGCGCTGGTGCTGATCGCGTCCTTGCCGATGCAGCGGGCAGTGGCGACTTCGCTGTGGGTGATCGCTTTGATCAGCACCATTGGTTTTGCCGCCCATCTATTGGCCGGACAACCGCTGAATCTCAGCGTCACGCTCGGCTTTGTGCTGGGCGGATTGGGCGGTATGGCGCTGGGTATCGCGGTAGGGCGGCGCATCGCCGGCCCGACGCTGCAAACGCTGTTCGCCGCCCTGATCGCGGTGGTAGCGTTGTTCATGCTGGTCAAGCTGGTTATTGCCTGAAAACGGAGTTCCCCATGCGTTTTTTCAATACTGAAGGTCCGAACCGGCTCGACGATCACTACAGTTTGCCGCCCCTGCGCCGCTGGGATCTCGACGAGATTCTGACGCTGATTGACCAGAAGAAATACTTCCTGCTCCATGCCCCGCGCCAGACCGGCAAAACCACCTGTCTGCTGGCTCTGATGGATCATCTCAATCGCGAGGGACGGTATCGGGCGCTGTACGTCAATATCGAAGCGGCGCAGGCGGCCCGCGAACGGGTCGAAGCCGGGATGGCCGCAGTGGTGCAAGCGATCGCCAATAGCGCCACCTGGCGACTGGGGGATGCGCACGCCGACGCGCTGGCGCGTGAAGTTCTGCAAGGACCCTCGCTGCTGGTGGGGGTGGAGGCTTTCCTTACCCGCTGGTCGTCCCAATCGCCGTGCCCGCTGGTGTTGCTGCTAGACGAGGTTGATGCCCTGGTCGGCGATACTCTGATCTCGTTATTGCGGCAGTTGCGCGCCGGTTACGAGCAGCGTCCACACCATTTCCCGCAGACGGTGATTCTGTGTGGAGTGCGCGATCTGCGCGACTACCGGATTCACTCCAGCGCCGAGGTTGCGATCATCACCGGCGGCGGCGCCTTCAACATCCGGGCGGAATCGCTGCGTTTAGGCGACTTCAGCGCGAACGAGGTCGTTGCCTTGCTCCAGGAGCATACGACAGAGGTCGGACAGGTCTTCACTCCCGAGGCGCTGGAGCGGGTCTGGAATCTCACGCAGGGCCAGCCGTGGCTGGTCAACGCCCTGGCCTATCAGGCCTGTTTTCGCTTGCCGGAAGGGCGCGACCGGAGCCAGCCGATCACGGCCGCGCTCATCGATCAGGCCAAGGAACGGCTGATCATTAACCGGGTGACCCATCTGGATCAGTTGGCCGACAAGCTGCGCGAAGAGCGGGTGCGGCGGGTGATCGAACCGATGCTGGCCGGGACGCTGATGGAGGGTGTCCCCGAAGATGACATTCAGTATTTGATCGATCTCGGTCTCTGCCAAATGGCGTCCGGGCAGGGCCTGACCATCGCCAATCCGATTTACCGCGAAGTGTTGCCGCGCGCCCTAGCGTTTACCCCTCAGGCCTCACTGCCGCAGATCGCGCCGATCTGGCTGAACGCTGATGGCAGTCTCAATCCCGAACGCCTGCTGGCGGCGTTTCTGGACTTCTGGCGGCAACACGGCCAGCCGTTGCTCGGCAGTGCGCCGTATCACGAGATCGCCCCCCATCTGGTGCTGATGGCGTTTCTGCACCGGGTGGTCAATGGCGATGGGACCCTGGAGCGGGAATACGCTATCGGCTCGGGCCGGATGGATCTCTGTCTGCGTTATGGCGGAATGACGCTGGGGATGGAACTCAAGGTCTGGCGTGACGGCGCTCCCGACCCGCTCCCGACCGGGCTGCATCAACTGGATAGCTACCTGGCCGGGCTGGGGCTGGACACCGGCTGGCTGGTGATTTTCGATCGCCGTTCCGGGCAACCGCCCATCGCCGAGCGCACTGGCTGCGCTGAAACCCGCAGTCCTCAGGGCCGGCGCATCGTGGTGGTGCGCGCCTGAGGATAATTCCTGGCTACATCGCCCGGGAAATGCGCTGGCGAAGATCAGGCGGCGGGTTGGCATTGAGGTAGCGCCGCCCCTCCCGCGTCAAATTTCGGCCCGCCGATGAAGTTTCAATCAATCCCAACCGGGTCAGATATTCCGCCGTTTCGACGAAATCCTGCTGGTGGGTCAAACCCAGCGCCTGCCGTAAGGTCGCTTCCGACACTGAACCATGCTGTTCCAAGTAACGTAGAAAGCGGCGCGCCACATCGTCAATGCCGTTGTAGTCAATGCCCTGTGTTTCATAGAAGGCGGCGATATTCTCAGCCGTCATCAGCGCGGCGGCCTGGCGCAATGACGGCGTATCTGCCGCTTGCTGCATCGCACAGTGGAAGAAATGCGGACGCAACGCCTCGCTCAATTCCCGAACACTGCGGCGTGGGTTGCAGCGGGCGCGGGCGGCGATTTCGTAGCAGGCTTCCTGGGTCAGTTCGGCGCCATCCAGACATTCCTTGCCCCGCAGCCAGACGATGCCGGCCAGTTCATGCAGGGTGTAAGAACGCAGCCAGGTCTTGTTGGGACGGCTCTGGAAGGCTTCCGACAGTTTGCCTTGATCAGTGGTCGCCAGCAGGAAGACCGCCTGGTTGAAGTCGTAGAGTCCGCCTTCGATGGAGGTGATGCGCCGGTCGTCCAGGGCGCTGAGGAGCGCGGTGGCGACTGCGGCGGAAATGCCATGCACCTCGTCGATGAAGATCAGGCACGGTGCGATTCGCACAATTCCGGTTCCCACCGGTGGAGGCGCGAGTCCTTCCTGAGTGAGCCGCTCCAGCAAATCGGCCGGGCGGCGCAAGTCGGAGCCACTGAAGAACAGCGGTTCGTGGTTCAGCAACAGAGCGCCGATGTTGCGGGCCAGCGTGCTTTTGCCAACCCCCGCAGGACCGACCAGCAACTTGTCGGGGAAGCGTTCGCCGAGCGCCTTGACCATCTGGGCCTGCTTGACCAGCAGATCGACGGCCTGGGATTGACCGATCAGGCCCAAGGCATTGACCGGCGGCGGCCAGGTCAGATCGGTAGCGGGTGCAGGAACCGGCGATGCGGGTTTTACCACGGGCAGAATACGGTCTGCGGCCATAGTTACGGATGGCGGCGAGGCTTCCCCCCTTTGGCAAAGAGGGGCAGGGGGGATTTCGTCAGTCGGCGTCACCACCTCTTGTTGGAAATTCCCGGCAGTCAGCGGCGCAACCGGTTCAGGAGCGGGCAATACCGGAGCCGGTTCAACGACCGGGCTGGGCGGCTTGATCGCAGTGGCGGACGGCACTGACGGTTCCCAGTTCAGCAGTTCGTCAATCTCCGGCAGACCAAGGATGCGCTGTGCGATGGGCCACTGAATCGCCGGTCTGAGTGGTTCCAGGGTTCCCGCTGTTTCCCGGCGCAGTAGCACGCTGACGATTAAGCCGCTGGTCTGGATCGGCGGCGCGGTTTTCCCGGTCTCGACTGTAAACAGTTCGACCAGCCAGCCGCCCCAGCACAACCGGTTGGCGCGATCCAGCGCCGCATCGCCGGAGTGGGTCTGCGCGGCGCGGGCCAGGGTCTGTTTCAGCATTTCGCAACGGGGAATGGAGAGCGGCGACCGGGGCTGCAACGTAGCGGCGGCCAGACCATCATCAACCGCCTCCAGGGTGTTTTGCAGTTGTTCGGCGGCATGGGTCAGGCGGGCAGCATCAAGTTGATCGCTATCTGACGCCTTGACTTCAATTGCGATCAGATGGAAAACCGCCGCCGTTTCGTTTTTCCACAACGCCAGCAAATCGCAACGATCCGCCAGGGTCCGGGTTCCGGTGCGTAGCCACAGCCGCGCCAGCGGGTGATCGACCGACAACACCAGCGCCCCCAGATAACGACGCTGCACATCGCGGGCGGCGAACAGCAGCCCGGCGAAACCCACCACCTTTTTCTGATCAGGCAGACCGTCCTGGGACTTGATGATGTCCAGCACACCGCTACCCAACAGCCGCGCCCCTTGATGCAGCAGGCGGCTCATGTGGTCCGGGGTGACATTCAGATTGCACCCGGCGAACACCGGGCGAATCAGCCGGGCCAGCGGGCGAAAATCCCGCGCCGCTAAAAACGTGTCGCGCATTCCCTCGCGCCGCTCCCAAATCCGTACCGAGTTCATCCCGGCCTCCGACGGCAGCGCCCGGTCAGCCAAAAACAGCCAGCGGGCGGCCGGATGATCGCCTTGCAGGATTTCATCGGTGGTTTTGGCCAGCATCTCGGCGTCGGCATAGGCTTGGGGCGTCACCGCCCGCTGGGTGCCTTCCAGCTCGTTCATCAACAGCAGAAATTCGCTGAACGGCGATTCACCCGGTTGCGGGCGCAATTCAATCCGCCCGGACAGCCGATCCAGTTTCACTTCATAACGCAGGCAGAACGGACTCATCGGCAGGTTCCGCCCGGCATCACGCTGGCGCAGGCGGATGGTGGATTCGTCGAAAATCGCGGCAACATGGCAGGGCCGGGCCTGAATCCGGCTGACGATCTCGCTCAAATGCGGTTCGCCGTTCAAACAGGTTTGGTCAAGATGCAAGTGCAGACGGTCGGCAGCGATTTTCTCCTGCACCGCGTCTTCCTTCTGGGTGTCGCTGAAACTGAGCGCGGCCCGCAGCCGATCCGCATGTTGGCCGGTGGCATAAATGGTGGCGTCAATGGCTGAGAGTTTTTGCCCGCCCCGGTAGCGGGGATCGTTGAGCAGGCCCACCAGTTCCATCATCAGGTGTTCGGGCTGCGGCGGATTGACCAGCGCGACCCGCAACGGATAGGGATGATTGGGATGCAGGATAATGTATTGATCCAGAGCTTTTTGCAGGGCGCGGGCACCGTCGGTTCCTGAACAGGCGTTGCTGAGATTCTCGAACACCGGCAGCCCTTCGATCTGGCTGGTGATCGGCAGCAACTGGTTCAAACCGTGTCCCGCCGGCACACTGCCCAGCCGCACCACCGACAGAAATTGCTCCGGGCGCTCCAGTTCCTTGCACACAACTTCACGGTCAGCAACGGTCAGGGTCGTGCTTTGGGCCAGGCCGCGTAACAGAGTTGAAAGCCGTTCGTTACGCCAGAGGTGAAGCGGATGGGTCGGCAACAACACCGCCTTGGCGGCGAGTTTGCCGTTGGGCAGACGAACCCGCACTTGCACAATGTCCAGCGCCAGCAACGCCTCCAGCACCGCCCGTGCCCAGTCCGAGCTGTGATCGGCCATGACCTGATAGTGTTCCTGGGTTTCGCGGTACAGATGGGCGGCCAATTCCAGATAGCGGCGAACCAGGGCCAGGATCGCCGGGCGTCCATCCAGCCATGAACGAGCGTGATAGATCAGTTTGCCGAGATGGGGCAACAAGCTGGATCGGACGGTCTGGAGTTCTCGCCAAGTTGCAGCTAATTGAGTTTGGCGTCCGATCTGTTCCGGGAGAACTTGATCCCAGCCTTCCAGCAGTTTCTCCAGCGACAGCGCCTCGCCTTCAATCGTGACGACCTGATCCGGTGATACAAAAACCGGCGACCGATCCGCAGCACCGGCCAACGCAACAGTTACCGACATTTCGGTGGTATTAAGAAGACCGCCCCAGTGTTTTTCATTGCAAAAAGCCTGTACCCAATCCAGCACCTTGCGGTTAATGGCAGTGGTTCCGGTCACTTCTTGCTGGTTGGAAGGCAGTGTTACGGGAATTTCAATTTCTTCACTGGGGTCTGCATCAAATTCTTGCCAGGCTTCATCAATGGCATCGGCAATAGCCGCCAAATCTTCCTCGCGCCCTTCCAGCAAGGCGTCGGTTGCTTCGCCGGTTAAGGTAGGCGGTTGGGGCGGGTTAGGATCAGGACCGGGATTCGGACCAAGCGGTTCTGGCGGTTCTGGTTCATCCTTGGGTGGTCGGGCCACCACTAGCGCCTTGGCAAGGGTAAGCGGATTGTCATCAACGCAGTGCGGAGTCCCATCCAGATACGCCTCAACAGCAGTAGCCGCTTCGGTCATTTTCGCCTGTTGGGCGGGATTCTGATAACGCCGCCGTAACCGGGCGCGGAGATCGGATGCTCGCAAAGTTCGCACTTGCCGGACGGTAGCCAAATTCAGGGCAAGGCGTTTGCCGATATGATCAGCGCTGAATAACTCATCATCCGCCAACAGGCCCAATGCAGGCAAAGCCAGCCACGGAGCGCGATTGCCCTGTTCTGGTCGCAAGGCATCCCAAAGCGCCAGATAATCAGCGCAAGCCTCCAGTGAAAGCAGCGATTCAAGTTCCGCCCCACCGCGCAGAAGTTCTGATAAAAATTGACGATGAGGCTCTGGTGAGTCTGGAAACCGAACAGGTAACTTTTCATGTGCATCCTCAATCAATAGCCGCGCCAGATCAGCACTCAACGGACGGGCATAGTGACCTAAAGTATGGACTCCAGGATTATAACCGCCAGCCAGTGCAATCGTGCGGGGATGTCGCAATCGATCATTTCGCCACTCTGCTGCTATATGCAAATCATCCGCAAATTCACGAATGCCAACTAATCCTGCACGACGCGCTATTTCTTGAATATCTGTTGCCGTGAGATTCATGCCAGATATAGCAATGGAGAACTGTGTCGCTGGAAATGATGGGCTAACTAATTCACTAAACAGTTTTTCTATATCAATAGCGGGCAAGCCCTCAGCGGCAAAATCATTCTCCTGTTCGATCTTGGAAATAATCCAGCGGGCGAGAGCAATAGAACGTAGTCGTTCACCCCCCTGTCCTTGACTCCCAGTTGACGGCGAGGGATAAGCCGTTTACCGATCGAGTATCCGAACTGAGTTCACGGTAGCCATGCATCTGAATGATCATAGTCTCCGCCAGTTGG
>JADLEK010000043.1 GCA_020846135.1 Gammaproteobacteria bacterium | reverse complement strand
GCCGGCGCGCCAGCGAGGTCTGCGCGTTGTGGAAGCAGGAATGGAGCAATGCCCGTCAGCGGGTGCAATGCGTGATGGGCGGGATGGCCGGCAATCTCTGGGTGAGCGAACAGGCGCTGAGTTGCCCGCTGTGGGCGGCGGATCACGAGGGTCGGGACTGTGCGGGGAACATGGACGCCTTGGCGATCGCGCCCTATTTCGGCTATCACCTTGGCCTACCCGCGCATCTGGATCAAGTCGCGGCCTGGACTGAACAGCCTGACGGCGGCTTGAATCTGCTGTTCCGGGAACTGGCGCAGGGCGATGTCCTGAACTGGCCGGGTCATCTGGCGTTGCCGGCGGTTTATGGACAAATCGACCGGCACCGGGCGCTGGCGGAGCGCTATGGACTGGAGTTGGTGGCTTATGAAGCGGGCCAGCATCTGGTGGGCGTCGGTTCCGCCATGCACGATCCGCGCATCGAGAAACTGTTCATTGCGGCTAACCGCGATCCGCGCATGGGCGAGCTGTATACCGGGTATCTCAACGGCTGGCGGCAGCGCGGCGGACACTTGCTGATGCACTTCAACAGCGTCAGCCGTTATACCCGCTATGGCAGTTGGGGCGCGAAGGAAGCGCAGAACCAGATCGGCGCGCCCAAGTCCGATGCCTTGCTGCGCTTCATCACCCTCAACCCGTGCTGGTGGCAACAGTGCGGGGTCCCGTGAGCCGATCGTCCGGCGCGACCCAAAACGGGGTGACCGTTATCAATATGGAAATCGGGACTGGCAGGGATCGCTCAGATGACGGGTCCCTGCCGGCTACTGCGCGATTTTGGCGAAGTTGGAATGAGCGACCACCAGCCAGCGCGACCCCTCACGACGAAATACCGTGAGCCGCGGCCCGGTCGGTTCAACGGGTTTTCCGGCGACGTTCTCCTGTATGGTCAGCCGATAACGAACCACCATGATGTTTTCATGCTGGGTGGCCGCCACATCCGTGATCTCGCGAATTTCGCTGATTTGAGGAAGCCCGCCCTTCATGTAATCCGCCTTGTTAAAGCCATTCCCATCGGCGCGCTGGATTTGAAATTCCGGAGCCAGAATGGCGTCCAGTTGTTCCGGCTTGCCGCTTTTAAGTCCGACTTCCAGCCACGTCCTGATGGCGGTTCTCGCTTCTTTCTCAAGGGCGGGGTCACTGGCCAGCGCCGGATTGCCGGCCATCAAGGGAGCAAACATGGCGGCCAGCAGGGGTCCGCAAAAGATTGTTTGCTTGCGAATCGAAAAACTCATATTTTTTTCTCCGTAACAGGTCTGTGGTTAACCAATGGAAACTTGAATCATTGGGGCTGGAGTGCAGTGCTGATGACTGCGGTTTTATCGGGATTTTACCCTCCGCTAAAATCGGACGCTTTGGGAAATTGCAGCGCACGGATTCCCCGGATTGATCCGCTCTGAATTGAAGCTGTCCGCCATACCGTTATCTTTTCCTGGTTTCACCAGGCGGTCCGCACCGGATAGATCTGGATATGACCGTCCGGCGTCAAAGTAGTCAGGCTGTGGGCAATTGCCTGGCAGATCAGCATCCGGTCGAAGGGATCCTGGTGGTGAGGTGGCAGTCGCCGCAATTCCAGGAAATACCCCGTTGAAGGCGGCTAATAGTTCGTCAGGCGGGGGTTCGAAGAATTCCGCGGGCAGTTCGACCCCATAGTCGGCGGCGAGTCCGAACGGGCGCGGCTGAGCCGGTGTCTTCGGTAACGGACGGATTTCGGCAATCGGCACATTGCGTTTGCACAGAAGGATGGTTTCACCGTGTTCCAGCGCGGGCAGGTAACGGGATAGATGCGTTTTAGCTTCGTGAATGTTAAGTTGCAACATGGTTCAGTTCCTGATCTATTGTGATGAATTTGATTATTGACTCAACTGGTTGAGGGGGCAACCAGCACTGGGTTTCCATTAGCGACGATCGGAACCGGCGTCATCCGCCAGCAACGCTACATTCAGCGGCGCTCGCAATCCCTCGCCGTAGTACATCCCCCGGTACTTGGGCATCTGCTTCATCCGATCCGCATACAGCGCCACCTTGTCGGCCACCGCGAAGTTTTTGGCCATCAACTTGGCGTCGGCCTCGCCGAGGCGCAGCGCCAGATAATTGGCGACCGCCATGAACAGCGACGGGTCAAAATCCTTGGCTTCCTGCGAGGCTACGATGAACGCGATGCCATATTTGCGGCATTCCTTGACCATGGTGGGAATCAGCTTGAGCCGGGCCGCCCTGTGCGCTTCATCGAAAATAATGGCGTGGGTGATGCGTGGCTGGATACCGCGCCGGAACATGGTCTGGTAGAGGTTGTACAGCACGAAGGTGGCGAAGGCCCGTTGCAGGTAGTCATTCTGGGTGCCGTGAATCTCGATCAAGGTCAGCCGGGTTTGATCCAGCAGGCTGGGCAACGCGCCGCCGGCGTCGAACAGGCCATAGTCGTCCAGTTCGCTGAACCGGTTGAGCAGGGTCTGCAATCCCCGGTCGGGTTTGGGATCGGCGCGGAGCAGGTCGAGGAAAGCGCGGAAGGCCGGTGTTGCGCCGCGTTGGGCGGGTCCCCAGCCCTGATCCAGGTAGCTTTGTTTCAGCGCTTCGCGCAACCGGCCCAGTTGCACATCGCCCAGTTCCGGAAATATCGCGGCAAAGATGTCGCGCAACATCCCCACATTATCGAGATAGGCCAGTGGGGCGGGGCCATCCACCTGCAAGGGATTGAAGCCCAGGCCGGCGTAACGCACCGTCAGCGGCGGTTCGGCCAGGCGCTCGGTCAGCTTTTCGTCAATGTCCTGGTGATAGGAGAAGACAATCGGGGTAATGGCTTGCGCGGCGAGTTGCTGGCAGAGGTTGATCAGGCAGGTGGTTTTGCCCATTCCGGGCAGGCCGAGAATCATCAGGTGTGGATTGGCCTTGATGCTGGGTCGCCAGATCACCGGGTCATCGCCGGATTCCCGGTAGCCGAGCAGAATCTCGGCGGACGGATTCGGATTTGCCCCTGCCGGGGGCTGGTGCTCTGGAGGGTTGGGGATCGCGCTGGATGGGTCCAACCACCCCGGCGCTTCGCGCCACCCCTCCTTTTCCAAGGAGGGGGGAACGGCCGGACTGACCGACACCGCTGGTGCTTCCCATTTCTCGGTGGTCAATGCGGAATCGGGGGCGAGCGGAATACCCGGTTCTGGCAGCAGGTCGGGGCCGAATAACCAGAGCGATGCTTCGCCGCCGTGGCTGATTTCGGCGGGTTGCCGCCCATGGTATTCCGGGCAGAACACGAAGCCGGCCCGTTGCAGTTCACCCAGCGCCGGCGGATCGGTGGCTTTCGTGACCAGCCGATCAATTTCCCGCATCGCCCGCTGGAAAGCGTCTTCATTCAGGGTATGGCGGCGACCCTTGCGGGCGTAGAAGCGCAGGATGCGGGCCAGCCAGGCGCGATGGATGGTTTTTTCCAGAGCGGACGTTCTGGGGCCAAACAGTTGGTCCCAGCGCCGGCAGGAAGCGTCGATCTGCTGTTCCATCGTTTCCGCCAGGTCCGGGGCGCGGGCGGTTTTGAGATAGCGCCGAAATTTGACTTCGATAAAGGCAATCCGCAGTCCGTTGCCTTTTTTAGGGGCGCTGATGTACAGCAGATCGGCCCGCTGTTCGTTGCCGGGCAGAGCCTTGTCCGGTTCACGGAACAGTTCCGGGACATCGTCGAGCGGGATGAAAAAACCTTCGGTCAGCGCCAGCCAAATCGGGTCGGTCTCGCCGGCCTGGGCGCAATGACGGTGAACCAGGGCAACGGCGATCATTTCCTGCGGGGTGTGGCCCAGCCCCGCCAGCCGTAGCGCCAGCCGCCCACTGACCGCCCGCAGCGCATTGAGCAGAAATTCGCAATTGCGTTGACTGGCCGATAGCCCCATTTCGTTCAACGCGCCGTCCAGCAAATGCCGCACTTCGTCGAAGCTGCTGGTGGAGGTGATCAGTTGCAGGAAGCCGAGATCATCGCGTTCCGGCACACAGTCAATCAGGTAGGCGTCGTAGACCAGCGGCAGGTCGTTGGGAGAATCGAAATACTCCAGCCCAGCGTTGCGGTCGGCGGTGATGACCCAATCGCAGAGACGGTGCAGGTTTTCCAGCAGGTTGGCCTGTTCGGCGTCCACTTCGGTCAACAGCACCGGCCAGTCTTCGGCATTGCCGCCCAGATGGCGGGCGACCGCTTGCAAAATGACGCTGTGCAGCTTGATTTGGCGGGTGGTGAGCAGTTTGGTCGCGGGATGGGATTCCCCTTTCGGATCGGCGGGAATGAAGCTGATCCAGTGCGGAGGCGATCCGGGTCGAAACTCGCGGGTCGGCATCAGGGTGAGGCCGTGTGCTTCGAGAACGCCGCCGGCGGGCAAACTGGACAGCGGGCGGCAGACCACGCGGGAAGTGAACACGTCGAAGGTCAGCGCCAGATGGGCGGGCGTTGTCGGGACTGGGGTATCGCGCCGCGCCCAGCGCAAGCGGGGCAAATTGACGCCGCCGGGGCGCGATACGCTGGCCATGAACCAGCGATCTTCTTCCGGGACTGAGCCGGCCCCGCTGCGGCGGCGTTCTACCGTGGCGGACAGGAAGCGCCCGGTCAGTTCGGTCGTCTGGCCCGCTGCCGGATACAGGTCGAGTTCGTAGCAGAGATCGTGTTCCTCGCGGCGCAACTGCTCATGATCGGGCAACTCCGCTTCTTCATCGTTGATGACCGGGAGCGCCTTGCCGAGGGCGCGGGCGACCGGCATGGCGTCGCCAGCCCGCAAGGCGTGAACCTGAATCCGCCGGTAGTCGGGATGCAGGTACAGATAGCGACGGACCTCTTCAGCCAGGGCCAGCGCCGCGCTTTTGCCAACCGTGGGGGCAGCGTTATCGCAGTCGCCGATTAACCGCGCCAGCAACGCCACAGTCGCTTTCGGCTCGGGATCGCTAATCGGGGTCAGGGCAATGGCGTGAAAACCGAGGGTGTCGGCAAACACAAAGGTTTCGCCGGGATTCAGACCGGGCAGAAAAGCCGGGTGGTGAGCGCCGGTGACGGTTTCCAGCAGGTGCTTGATTTTAGGCGCAGCCAGATCTTCGGTATAGCGGTGATGCTCGACCAGCAAATCGAAACTCTGTTGCCACGCGACGCGCAACGGGTGAGTCGGTAGCACAATCAATCCCAGACAGCGCCCGGCCAGAGAGACCACTTCCAAGGTGTGAATCAGGGTTAATTCTGGTGGACTGGTTTTCCAGACATCATTGGCTGCCGACACATAGTCATTAAAGACTTTCGCATCATTATAAATGATGCCCAGTGGCCCTTGACTAAGGTTAAGCCAATCAGCGAACTTGCGTGATGCCTGAATCAGTTTTTCCGCTGATGGAGCACTATCAACTGGAATAAATTCTGCTGCACCAACCCGCGTCCCGTCGGCCCGAACCCGTAATCGCCAGCGCCCTAAAGCGCCTTCCTTGTTCACCCAGTCTTTGCCCAGTTCAGCTAATAGGGGCGATCCATAAACCCGGGCAATTTTGCCTTCCCAACGGCAAGTGATATAGCCGTTTTTGTCGTGACTAAAAATCTGTGGATCATAAATTCTCTTTATCAAGTGTTTATAAGAATCACCATCAGGAGCAATATGCACAGCGGCCAAGGCCAGTGTGGAATAAACCTTTCCAGCACCACTGCTGGTTAGTTGCCGGTCATTTTTTCCAAAACACAGGATAAAATCTTCACTCTCGGCTTCACAGGATTTTTCACCGATAGCGCGAATAATGACCTGCGGTTCAAAGAGCGCATTTTCTTCTATCAGTTCTTCAAAATCATCTTGAGTAAATACTGCTTTTTGAATCCGCTTACCGGAATGCGTAACCGTTTTTTCCGCAAGAGGATCTTTTTCAGTACGCACTTCTACCAGATAATCCACCGCTCCTTTATCTAGTGTTTCCGGCTCCACCCGCCATTGGACTTCCAGGCGGGCGCGTTCTTTTGGATTGTCGCTATCCGGGTTTAACAGCAACATCAGCCGACGTTGAGTTTTACGGTTTTCTGATGAAGGTTCACCATCTTCGATCAGTCCTGACCATTTCATCGGTTTGCCGGTTTTACCTCGCCAAGACAAGCAATGAATGGATTGGAGTGATTTTTCATCAAATAAGCCGGGGTGTAGTTGATTAAGGTAAAAACCTGGTTCTTCTTCAATACGAGCCAGCGCTTCCAGGCGCGGCAATCGTTCAGTTTCCCGTAGAAAGTTGATTAAACGCTGTTCGGTTTCCTTGTCGGCAGCATCCATTTTAAGGGCTTCTACCCGTTGTTCCGGCACCAAGCGAACGCCCTGAACAGGGAAAAGTTTTTCGGCCAAAACAGCGGATCGATCCAAATCCTGTTGATTAGGCTGATCGCCAATGGCAACCGGCCACAGTCCAATTTCCGGCAATGCCCTGCCGACTTCCTTAATATCATGAGCAGCACGGCACAAATAGATAAAAACACTCCAGGGAACCAGGGCGCGTTGTCGCCCTGCTCGCCAAGCTTTAGTCAAGGCTTTTTTGACAAACAATTTATAATTTTTGGGTAATTGATTCCGCGCTAACTCATGGGCGGCATCAAATAACTCGCGTTCGCCAATTTCCCGCGCTGCGCTATAAATGCCGTCCATGCCGGCTCCGGCAGCAGCGGCATCAACCAGCAACAGCGTTGCATTCTGTTTGTCTTCACGCCATTCAACCGCCCGGTCAGCGGTAATCCAGCGTTGATCGGTTTGCTCTAATTCAACCACAGCGGCGATTTGCCAACCAGTGATCTTAAAACGTGAATCTTTCGCCAAAGTACGCACTATGTCTGGGGGCAAGCAGCGAACATAGGCCATTCCGCCTGATGTGGGTTGCCCTAACAACTTGGCAAATGTTTTAGCAAGCAGTGGGACTGCGTTATCAGGCAACATTGGAAATCTCCACACGGTAATGCGGTTTTAATTGCTTCATACTTTCGGCGTCATTGACCCCGATCAGTAACCCTAAATCGCGCAATCGCCGCTCCAGATAAACTTTGTTGCGCAACAGCATTTCCTGGGGAATCGGTTGGCCAGGAGGCTCCTGGGCAATATAAAGTCCATAGCGATCCCGCAACAACTTAATGAAGTCTTGCAAAGACAATGGTGCCGGTTCTTTAGCTGTCCGGCGCAGGTGACGATGCACCAAAAATTCCAGTAGTGGTGAGGTCAGTACGATGGAACGTAAATCTATCCGACGACTTAATCCGGATTGGCTGCGTTGTACTCGGCGCTTGATTGAAAGACCGTTAGGTTGATCAGTCATCATTGCACTTTCCAGACATTTAACATAGTGACTTCTTTGAAGTCTATCGCCCATCAATTCGCATAAAGTCTCAGCCAATCGCAAAGCAGGATTACCCTGACTGTGGCGAAGACGATAAGCAACATCAGGTTCAGCTATATCTGGATCATTTTCCAATAGTTCCGCTAATCGCTGGCAGTTTTCATCTAATGCGTCAGCAATAGCCTCAGATCGTGGATGCCGTTCCTGATAGATTTCACCTAACAGATTTATCCATTCAGTGGCATTTGGGATGTTGGATGGAAGAGAGTCTCGCAACTTTCGATCAATACGAACTCGGTCATCTAACACCCGCAATAACATCATCAACAGCGGTAGTCTTTCAAAACGGCGAATGCCTTCTGATGCCGAACCCTCGGATAGATCACGCAATACTTTGTCTTGACCTTGGGAACAATCCACAAATAGCGGTATGGAAACCTGTTGAGCAGATTCAGGAACTTGACCGGTGACTTCCCAAACAGTAAGCAGATTAGCAGTAGACAGCAACAAGTTGGTCATCCCTAAGCCAATTCCTGCTTCCAGCATCTGTAAAAAGGCTTGACGTGGCGCAGTATCGCCATACGCCAGGATAAATACATCCAAGTCTTCGCGCAACGCTTCAGCGGCGCGATGCGCCAAGGGATGCCGATTAAAAATTCGCTCGATCTCCATACCCCTAGATTTGAGCGGGGCGCTGCCACAGGCTTGTGCTATACGGACAGCGAGTAATTCATCTATGCCGAAATTAATTGCGTTTTCTTCAACAAAAAAATCCGAGGTTAAATTGCTGGTATTTTGACCTTTAATAATCATCTGTTGTCCGAATAAAACCAGCAATGCGTTATCGGAAAACCCTGCTCCAATAGCGAATTTTTTCTGATTTTTATTGCCTGATTCAAGATATTCACCGGTCTCTTGTTGAGCAAGTAGAACCGTCAATAATTCAGGTACACCGCGCAAATTAGTTGATTTATTAGGTAAATCAAGCCAGCTTGACAGGTAATGTGCAGGGAAAGCTCGTTGCACTTGTTGAACATGACCCAAGGCATGTCCTTTGTTTTCCAGGCAATATGCCAGCAATAAATCACCGAGTAGAGATTGACCTATTTCATCGTTAAAATCAGCCAAAGTTGACTCTGGCTGAGCTAATCGTCTGGCGACATCAGCAATCGTTGGTGGTTTTTGAGTTCTGCCTTCCTGCTGACCAAACGTTGCGATGAATCTACCAAGGCCACGACGATGACCCCATCGAGCCAGATAAAGCATTGCCGGCAATAAGGCACCAATATCAAAATCTTGCGGAGTCATCGGCAAAGCCGGTGGATAATTAGCCGTCCAAAGAAAATCGGCGCGTTGTTTGGTCAACGATTCTTCAACGATGTTGCGGACGGTGGGGGGCATGGTGTGGCCTCAAATGAAGTTGAAAATGATGCTTAAATTGCTAACTGTAAAACGACCTAAAGCATTTCCCGAATCAACGTCTGCCGGCCATTCTGCAATTCCACCCGTAACCGGAATACTTGTTCTTCCTCAGCCGGATGCCAGCCATACAACTCACGCGCATCTTCTCGCGCCAAGCGTTGCGTAAAAATCTTCAGATTGGCGAAAACTCCTTCCTGGGAAATACCGGAAATTTGCACTCCTCTTTTCAACTCCATCAACCGCTGAAACAATTCCAGATTGATCAGCAACGCCTCGACACTGCCATTGCCGTAGCGATAAATCAGCCGCAAATGCGTATGCAGTGTCTCCAAACCTTCGGCGCTGTCCGGCAATGGCGCTTCCAGACTAAATCGCGCCCACGGTTTCACCACCCAAAAGGCGCTTTCAATCGGGGTGCGTGGGGTAATCCGCAACGGCGCTCCACTTTCCAGATACCGGGAATCGAAAGCAATGGGCGGCAAATCTTCCAACCGCGCCATGCCTAAACAGAGTTCCCGACCCAGTGCGTCCAGTTCCTCGACGGAACACAGCGGCGCATTGCGGAAGCGATCCAAATAGCGGCCATCGGCTAATGAAATAACCGCATCCGGTTGTTCAAAATAAGCCCGGCGGCGAACTTCCGCCAAGCGATTCAGCGCATTGAGCGGCGCATCCTTGAGCAATTGCCGATCCAGCGCCGGATTCGCTTCCAGCGCCGGATCAAACCGGACCAGTTCCGCCAGTAACTCACCTTGTCGCTGCGGCGCATGGGCATCAAAGGCCCGCTGGTAATAACGAGGCGGGCATAACTCAGGGTTTTCATGCAATTCAGCGCAATCGTGAACCCCAAACAGGATATACGACAACGCGGCCCGCAATTCGCGGGCGGTAATATGAACCTCGCCGCGCTGATGACAGGCTTGCAAAGCGTCCGTCAACCGTGATCGCAAACGCGGCCCGGATTCCGCATTGCGCAGGGTTTGCACCGAATTCCAGGCCGTACAGCGGGATTGGGCGCTACAGGTCTGGCAGGGCTGCCACTCATCGGTCTGAACGCCGAGTAATCGATCCAGCAGCGCATTCAGAAAAGCGGTCGTGACTTGCTTTGATGCACCCTCCACACCGCCGACCAGAGAACGCTGATTCAGATCAATCAGGCGAAAACCGGCGTCCAGTGTCACCTCCTCGCCCAATAAAACCTGGCGTAATTGCCGGGTCAGATAGGTTCCCTGATCATGCGACTCAATCCATTCCAGCAACTTGCCACTGTTAATCGCAGCAATATGGACATTCTCACGCGCATAATCCGGTTGCTGGAAAGGCGCAAATAACTCATCGAGCAGTTCATTCGCGGATCGGCCTTGCCATGCGGCGGAACCATCCAGATTGACCCGCAGCATTCGGCCATTCGCCAACCGGCATTCCCAAATCCGGCGCGAAGAATGAACCTCCTCAACGCCCAACTTCCGGGCCAGATGTTGCAGAAAGGCCGTTTTACCGTCACCGGCATTGCCAAACAGGATCGCCAGATTGACCTGTCCGGCGATAATTTCCGCCAGCAGCGTCGAATCCAGCCGGGTTTCCACATAAGTTTCGACCGCGAACGGTGAATCCAGACCCCGCGTTTCGCTATTGCCGTGGCGGGAACCGGGATAGGCCGACAGCAGGTTGTTCAACCAGAGTGCGGTATTGGGCGTCAGCGGCGCTGCTGGCTCCGGGGAACCGGCGAATGCCCCGGCATTGCCGTCATCCGCACGCAGTCCCCAGAGAAATTGCCGGGCCGCCGCCGCATCAATAAAGCGTTGTTCGGGCTGGGGATGAGTGGCGCGTTCCAGAAAGGGCCGCAACCGCTCGTAACCGGTCAACCCTTGCCAGTTCAACCCTTGCTCCGGGCCACTCGGCCCCGGTTCCCGGTCAAACAGCAGGTGAAAGAAACTGGCGGCCAGCGCGTAAACGTCATCGGCGGGATGCAGCGCAGCGCGATTTTGCACCCCGGGACTGGCGTAACCGGGAGTGCCGCCCCGCGATAAACCGCCGGCGGTACTCGCCTTGTCATAGTCGGTCAGCACCACCGTTCCGCCCTGAACAATGATATTGCGCGGACTGACATCGCCATGCGCCAGCCCGTGTTGATGCAACTCGCCCAGACCCGCGCAGAGTTCCAGCAACCAGCGCAACGCCAACGCTTCCGCTGACGATTCGCCCAAGTCCTCGGCATAGAGCGGCAACACCCCGATCCAGTCCTGTAACGGCATTCCCTCGATCCATTTCAGCAACGCCATAAAACCATTCGCCCGCCATTCCGGGGCAATCTCGTGAATAGTGGACAAGTTGGGGTGGGTAGTCTGGGCGCGAACCTGGCGATACGCCCGCAAAGCCGCTTCGCCGTCCTCCCGATGACGCACGGTCTTGGCGACATAAGCCCCGAACCGCTCATCAGAATGGGCATCCAGTTCCACCACCTTGAAGGTCTGGCCGATCCCGCCCGAACCCAGCCTGCTGAGAATTTTGTAGCGGGAATTCTGGAACGGCGCCACGGTGTCTTCGTCCCAGTAATCCGGGGCAGGCAAATCCGGTGCGGGCGGCGCGACGCCCTGCAATCCGTCCAGCGCCGTCGCCAGTTCGGCCAGCGTAGCCCGCTCTGCCGACTGCGAACGACACCCCCGCGCCAACACGTCCCGCGCTGTTCCCGCCAAAGGATCATCGCTGCCAAACAGCGTCGCCAGCGTGGCGCACAGCGCATAAACGTCGGAGGACGGAGTCGCCACCGCCAACCCGCCAGTCAACAGTTCCGGGGCGACATACGGGGTCATCGCGCCAAAATCCACCGCCACGGCGGAAATGCTCGGCGAGTCGGTCAATCGGCTCAGACTGAAATCGGTGAACAGCGGGCGGTTGTTATGCCGCACCCGCAGACTGGTCGGGGTCAGCCGCCGATGGAGCAAGGGCGACTGCTCAGGCTGGTCGGGCTGATGAAAACCGGCCAGGGCGCGGATCGCCTCACCGGCAAACGCCAGCCGGGCTGGAATAGCCCACATCGTATCCTGAGCGCGTTGAGTCAGGGTCGGGGCGGCGGGATCGACCAGCGAAAAAAAGCACAACTCGCCCGGATAGCCGTCAGCATCCTGAAACGAATCCAGCAGGCTCGGCACGAACGGCGACTTTTGCCAGCGTTGCAGGGTATCGAACTCCCGGCGGGCCAATTCCAGCGGTTGCTTGTCGGCGCTGGCGGACAGGTCGTACAGATGCAAAATCACCCGGTCGCGGCGGGTCGGATGCTGGCCGCGATAGCTGCGATGAAAGGCATCGGCGGGGTCGGTCAGCCGCTCCAGGTTGATCAGACCGGCGAAGGTTCGCAACTCGCCGTTCAAGGCCACCTTCACCTTCGGCTCCAGCAGTTGAGCTGCCTGTTCGACCTGCGTCGGGGTCAGGCGAACCGGCCCGTCCACCGTCAGCAATTCGCGCCATTCCGGCAAGCCGAACGCCATCACCCCGCGAACCTGGGCGCGAGGTCTACCGGCAGCCTCCAGGCGCAACTCGCCCCGAGTCAGCAACAGTCGGGCGCTGACGAAACCCGGATCAAAATGCCGGCGCACTTGGCCGGCGATCCGCTTGGCCTTGGCGTTGATCCGTTCCGCTTCCGGTTCGACGATCAGCGTCTGCTGGCGCAGGTAAGCGGCGTCCCAATGCTTGATTTCAATGGCGTAAACGCCGGGCGGGCCAATGGCGATCAGATCAATCTCGGCGGAACGCGACCCCGGCTGGGCGGAGTGATTCAGATTGGAGAGTAGAATCCAGAACGCCTCAACGCTCTGCAACTTGGCGCGCAACCGCTCAACCGCAGTGCGCTCGCTCTCATTGACGAATTCTCCACAGGGAATAAAACGGACGCTCATGTTGTTTCCTTACGCTAATATCAAAAGTGCGGTGACCACAGTTTACAAGAGTTGGCGACCCGCGAGCCGTTCGTTATCGACGAACTGGAATGCGGTTAACTCCGAGGTCAAGATGCCAGGCCGGAATCCAAAGATTTGCCGCTGAACTTTCAGGAGTCTCCACGATGGCCACCCTCCAAGCGACTCAGGAACTGCTCTCTACCCTGACGCGGGCCGAGAAAGCCCAACTGTTGCAATGGATTGTCTGTGATCTCGGCGACGTTTTCCCCGGTATCGAAACGACGCCCGGCGTTGCTGGCGGTGAACCGTGCATTGTTCGCACCCGCATTCCGATCTGGGTCCTGGAACAGGCCCGGCGGCTTGGCGTTAGCGAAGCCGATTTACTCCGCGCTTATCCGAGTTTGCGGGCTGAGGATTTACCGGCGCCTGGGCGTACGTCCGCTCCCATCGCCACGAAATCGACCAGCAAATCCGCGAAAACGAGGACGCTTGAACCGTGGCGCAACTCTACGCGGATGAAAACTTCCCGCCATTTAACCAACTGATTCGGGTCAATCGCCCATGATCCCTCAATACGGCCAAGACCGTGCAGATGCGAGCGTCTCATGTTCCACGTTCATCAAAGCAACCGCCTGGAAATCCTGACTGACCGGCTAGCTGAACTGTTACGCCAGCCGCTGCGTTCGCCATTGGCGCAGGAGATCATTATCACCCAGAGCAACGGTATGGCCCGCTGGCTGGCCCTGCGGCTGGCCGACCGGCTTGGGGTCTGCGCCAACCTGAGCTTCCAGTTTCCCGCTACCTTTCTCTGGGAGATGAGCCGGGCGGTATTGCGCTACCTGCCGCCCACCTCGGCCTTCGAGAAACCGATCCTGACCTGGCGACTTATGGCGCTGCTGCGGGACATGGAAGATACGCCGCGCTTCGCCGAACCTCGCGCCTATCTGGGCAGCGGCGATGACGATTTCCGCCGCTATGAGCTGGCGGTGCGGCTGGCTGATTGCTTCGATCAGTATCTGATCTACCGCCCGGACTGGATCGAAAAATGGGAAGCGGGTGAGGACGATCACTGGCAATCGGAGCTGTGGCGGCGGTTGGGGCAGGGCGGCGAGGCGCACCGGGTCCAGGTCCAGCACCGATTCCGCACTGTGCTGGACCATGGCGAGGTCAACCGCCGCCGCTTGCCGGAGCGGGTCGCTATTCTGGGCATCGCGGCGCTGCCGCCGCTGGTTCTGGAGCTGCTGGCCGGGCTGGCCCGCCATCTCGACGTGCATTTGTTCCTGCTCAATCCCTGTCAGGAATACTGGGGCGACATTCTGGCCGAGCGCGATCTGGCCCGACTGGGCGAGGAAGTCGATCCCGATGAAGCCTATCTAACTGTCGGCAATCCGCTGCTGGCCTCGCTGGGCAAGCAGGGCCGGGATTTCATCGACGCGCTGCAAGCCTATCCCCGCGCCGAAACCGATGACTTCGCCGAACCGGTTGGGGCGGAGTTGTTACAGCAGGTGCAGGCCGACATTCTCCACCTGCGCGACCGGGGCAGCGACGACTGCCCGCCCTTGGTGTTGCAGCCCACGGATCGCTCGGTGCAAGTCCACGTCTGTCACGGGCCGATGCGCGAAGTCGAAGTCCTGCACGATCAGTTGCTGGCGCTGTTCGAGGCGAATCGGGATTTGCGCCCGTCCGATGTGATGGTGATGGCCCCGGACATCGCCGCCTACGGGCCGCTGCTTGAAGCCGTGTTCGACACTGCACCCCCGGAGCGGCGGATTCCGTTTAGCATCGCCGATCAGGGTTTGCAGACTGAAAATCCACTGGTGGAAGTGTTTTTTGAACTGCTGGATTTGGGCGGCGGGCGCTTTGACGCAGTGCAAGTGCTGAGTCTGCTGGAGCCGGCGGCGGTTCGGCGGCGGTTCGGCTTGAGTGAAGATGATCTGGGGCGAGTCCGGCGCTGGGTGCGGGATACCGGGATTCGCTGGGGGATTGACGCCGAAATCAAGAGCCTGTGGCAATTGCCGGCTACTGCCGAACATACCTGGCGGGCCGGGCTGGATCGATTGCTACTCGGTTACGCGCTGCCGGGCGAAGGTCGCACCCTGTACAGCGGCATCCTGCCCTATGACGAGGTGGAAGGCGGCGACGCGCAGGCGCTAGGCGGTTTGTATGGCTTTACCGAGACGCTGTTCGGACTTGACGCTCGGTTGCGGGAACGTCGCCCGTTGGCGGACTGGGTGACGGCGCTTCATGCGGTGCTGGAGCAGTTTTTCGATCCCCGCGACCGCGAGGAAAACGAACTGCAACTGATTCGCCGGGCGCTGGAAACCTTGCGCGCGAATGTGGAACACGCTGGATTGGCCGAACCGGTGACGTTGGCGGTGATCAAGGCGGCGCTGCGCAGCCAGCTGAATGTCCCGGAAAGCGGCGCGGCGCGGTTTCTAGGCGGTGGCCTGACCTGTTGCGCGATGGTGCCGATGCGCAGCATTCCGTTTCCGGTGGTGTGTCTGATCGGGATGAACGACGACGCCTATCCGCGCCCGCACCGGCCAGTCAGCTTTGACCGGATGGCGACCAAGTTCCGGCGCGGCGACCGCTCCCGGCGCCAGGATGACCGCTATCTGTTTCTGGAAACCCTGCTGTCTGCCCGGCGCTGCTTCTATCTCAGCTACGTCGGCCAGAACATCCGCGACAACTCGGTACTGCCGCCGTCGGTGCTGGTTAGCGAGTGGCTGGATACCCTGGATCGCGGCTTTCAGTCCGCTGATGGCCGCCGGGCCAGTGCGCAACTGGTGGTCCGCCATCCGCTGCAAGCCTTCAGCCGCCGCTATTTTAGCGGCGATCCGCGCCGGTTCAGCTACGCCGGAGAATGGGTGGCCGCCAGTCGGCAGGCGGGGCGCGGCGAGCAGGATGCCGTACCTTTGCTAACGGTGGCCTTGTCCAAACCGGACTCGGCGCTGCGCACCGTGACCCTGGACGGGTTGATCCAGTTCTTCAAGAATCCGGCCCGCTGGCTGTTGCGGGAACGGTTAGGGGTCCGTCCGGAAGAAGGCGAAGCGGCGCTGGCGACCCGCGAGCCGTTTGTTCTCGGCGGACTGGAGCGCTATCAACTGCTGGAAGAGATGCTGGAGTTGCATCTGGAGCGGCATCAGGCGGCGGAGATCGACACGATTGTGCGGGCCGCCGGGGCCTTGCCGCACGGCCAGATCGGCGAATGCGTGTTCACTCAGGCCCAGGAGCGGGTGGTGCGCTTCGCCGGGCGGTTAGGGCGGGTGCTGCCGCGCCGCGCTGGGGAACCGCTGGTGGTGGACGTGCCGCTGGGCGAGTTTCGGCTGATGGGCCAACTGGGCGGACTAACTCCGCACGGTTGGCTCGGCTACCGGCTGGCGGGGATGAAAGCCAATGATTATCTGAACCTGTGGCTACATCACCTGGCCTTGAACGCAGTGGCGGCAGATGGTCTGGCGCGACACAGTCAATGGATAGCCGAGGATCGGGAAGTGGAATTGACGCCGGTGGAGGGGGCAGACGCCCATTTGCGAGCGTTGCTGGAGATGTACTGGCAAGGCTCGCAACGACTGACGCATTTCTTCCCGAAAAGCGCGCTGGCCTATGTTGAAGCGCTGCGCAAGGATAAGAATCAGGACACCGATAAAGCCTTGCGGGCGGCGCGGCAGGTTTGGGAAGGCAGCGCTTATGGCGATAACCGCGCCGAGCGCAATGACGCCTACTATCAACTGGCGTTTCGGGGCACCGATCCGCTGGATGAGGAGTTTGTGACGTTGGCGCTGGCGGTGTTTGGGCCGCTGTTCGCGCAGGTGGAGCCGGCTGCGGCGGAGGCGTAGAGCGGCACGCGCCTATAGCGCACAGTCCGCGCAACCAATTGCGGGCCTAACAGCCTTGCGCACCCAACCATTCTCCCCTGAGTTCTTGGAGACCCCCATGCGAAAAATCCTGACCTTTTTGGCGCTGCCACTGCCGCTGACCCTGTTGGCCGCGAGCCTGATTGCCTGCAATAACGACAGCGCCATGACCAACCGGCCGATCGCCATCACTGTCCTCCACACCAATGACACGCACAGCCATCTGGAGCCTTTTCCCCGCGACCACGAACTCACGGTCAGCGCGGCGGGGCCTCAGGAGGGTGGCATCGCCCGCCGCAAGACGCTGATCGATCAAACCCGCGCCGGCGAACCCCAAGTGTTGCTGCTTGACGCCGGGGATAACTTTCAGGGGACGATTTTCTACAATGCCTGGAAGGGTTCCGCCGAGGTCATGGCGCTGAATGCGCTCGGCTACGACGCCGTGACGCTGGGTAACCATGAATTCGATCTGGGGCCGGTCGAACTGGGGCGGGCGCTGCGCGGCGAACCGGTCACCATCGCCGGCGCGGCGTATCCCACCGAAAAGCTGCAAGTCCCGCTGATCGCGACCAACGTCGATGCCTCCCGCGAACCGGCCCTGGCGGGGTTGTTCCGCGCCAGCGTGGTGCTGGAGCGCGGCAGCGAATCGTTCGGCATTCTGGGCATTGTTACTGAAGAGGTTCCTACCGCCTCCAGCCCCGGCCCCAACCTGCGCTTCCTCGATTATGTCGCCAGCGTTCAGGCGGAAGCCGATCGCCTGACTGAACAGGGGATCAACAAAATCATCCTACTTTCCCACTACGGTTACCCGGTTGATGTGGAGAAAGCGCCGCAATTGCAGGGGATCGACCTCATCATTTCCGGCCATGATCACGCGCTCCTGGGCGATCCGGCGGCGATTGAAGCCGTTGCTCCCGGCCAGGGCGCACGGGTCAAGGGTCCCTATCCCACCGTCGCGACGGCCCGGGACGGCAAGCCGGTGCTGGTGGTCAGCGCTTACGAGTGGGGGCGCTGGCTGGGCCAGCTCAAGGTCAGTTTCGATGACCGTGGCGTCGTCCAAAGCTGGCAAAGCCAGCCGATCTTTGTGCGGGGTTGTGAATTCGCCAACGGCGCAGTGGACTGTCGCCAACAGGTCGTTCCGGAAGAACCCACCGTCAAGGCCCAAGTTGCGGCTTATCGGGAGCCGGTGAACCGCTTCGCCGAGGTCATCATCGGTCAGGCCGGGATGGTGTTCGATAGCAATCGGGTTCCCGGCCTTCGCACCCAGGAAATGCCGCTGGGCAATCTGGTGGCCGATGTGATTCTGCAGTCAGCGGCCCAGTCGGATCGGGCGGTCGCTGCGATCGTCAATGGCGGCAGCATTCGCGCCGGTTTGAATCCGGGCAATGTGAGTTTCGAGAACGCGCTGGGCGTATTGCCGTTCGGGAATACGGTGGCGACGCTTGAGGTAAAGGGTGATACGCTGGTTGCGGCGCTGGATCATGGCCTTTCCAAACCGACTGCCGGCGCTTTCCCTCAGGTCGCGGGCCTGAAACTCAGCTATTGCGCCGCGCTGCCCTGCGCCGCCGCGCTGCGAACTGACGGTCGGGTCACGCGACTGCTCATCAATGGCGAGCCGGTGGATTTAGCCGCGACCTACCGAATCGCCGCTAACAGCTTCATCGCTAAGGGCGGCGACGACTACACCATGTTCAAGGAGGCCTGCGCCAGTGGCGCTTATTGCCGCGATACCGGCATTCTGGAGCTGGATCTGCTGGTTGATGAATTCAAAGCCCGTTCGCCGGTGCTGCGCAGCGCTGAAGGCCGGATTGTCGTCGGGCCATAACTAACCAGGGCCATGCTGTGAACACTGTTGCTTCAATCGCTCCAGAATTCCGCTTCCCGCAGCAATTTTCGCTCATCAATTCGCGGCGGATCAATCCGGGGAATCGGTGGCGCTACAATTTCCCAGGGCGTCCGATTTTAGCGGAGGGTAAAACCCCAATAAAACCGCACGGATTATCACTGCACTCCAGCCTCAATGATTCAAGTTTTCATTGGTTAACCACAGACCTGTTAAGGAGAAAAAACATGAGTTTTTCAATCCGCAAGAAAACAACCTTTTGCGTACCCCTGCTGGTCGCCATGTTTGCTCCCTTGATTGCCGGTAATCTGGCGCTGGCCAGTGACCCCGCCCTTGAGAAAGAAGCGAGAGCCGCCATCAGGATGTGGCTTGAAGTCGGACTCAAAAGCGGCAAGCCGGAACAACTGGACGCCATCCTGGCCCCGGAATTTCAAATCCAGCGCGCCGATGGGAATGGCTTTAACAAGGCGGATTACATGAAGGGCGGGCTTCCTCAAATCCGCGAAATCCGCGAGATCACTGATGTGGCCGCCACCCAGCATGAAAACATTATGGTGGTTCGTTATCGGCTGACCATACAGGAGAACGTCGCCGGAAAACCCGTTGAACCGACCGGGCCGCGGCTCACGGTGTTCCGTCGTGAGGGGTCGCGCTGGCTGGTGGTCGCTCATTCCAACTTCGCCAAAATCGCGCAGTAGCCAGCAGGGATCAGCCATCTGATACCGGTTGCCGTTTTCAAAGAAAACGACCGTTCGTCAACTCCGCGAAAGCGGGTATCCAGTGGTTCAGCGGTGGCCTGGATTCCCGTATTCGCGGGAATGACGACTGTAACTACGAAAACCTGCTCAGAATTAGACATGAGCGATCCCTGCCGGTCCCGATTTCCGTCTTGATAACGGTCACCCCATTTTTAGTCACGCCGGACGATTGGCTCACGGGGCCGCGCACTGTCGCCACCAGCACGGGTTGCGGGTAATGAAGCGCAGCAAGGCATCGTGCTTGGGCGCGCCGATCTGGTTCTGAGCTTCCTTCGCGCCCCAACTGCCATAGCGGGTATAGCGGCTGACGCTGTTGAAATGCATCAGCAAGTGTCCGCCGCGCTGCCGCCAGCCATTGAGATACCTGGTATACAGCTCACCCATGCGCGGATCGCGGTTAGCCGCAAGGAACAGTTTCTCGATGCGCGGATCGTGCATGGCGGAACCGATGCCCACCAGATGCTGGCCCGCTTCATAAGCCACCAGCTCCAGTCCGTAACGCTCGGCCAGCGCCCGATGCCGGTCGATTTGCCCATAAACCGCCGGCAACGCCAGATGACCCGGCCAGTTCAGGACATCGCCCTGCGCCAGTTCCCGGAACAGCAGATTCAAGCCGCCGTCGGGCTGTTCAGTCCAGGCGGCGACTTGATCCAGGTGCGCGGGCAAACCCAGGTGGTAGCCGAAATAGGGCGCGATCGCCAGGGCGTCCATGTTCCCCGCACAGTCCCGACCCTCGTGATCCGCCGCCCACAGTGGGCAACTCAGCGCCTGTTCGCTCACCCAGAGATTGCCGGCCATCCCGCCCATCACGCATTGCACCCGCTGACGGGCATTGCTCCATTCCTGCTTCCACAACGCGCAGACCTCGCTGGCGCGCCGGC
>JADLEK010000042.1 GCA_020846135.1 Gammaproteobacteria bacterium | reverse complement strand
TTGTCTTTAAGCGCCAGCGATAAATGTCCCCCTGATAATCCGTTCAATTACGATTTTAGGGGTCCGGCGATTTAAATATTAGGCTTTATAATATGTCAACTTCCAGTTTAGAACACATAGCAGAGGACCTTATATCTCATGCTTTACAGCGCCGTAATGTATTAGTTGCAAAGCCAAAATTTGACCATAATGGCGCTGACCTTTTAGCGCTTCTTGATGTGGCAGATGGAGCTAAATTCTGCCGAATTCAATGCAAAGGACGCTCGCTTATTAATAACAAAAAATCTCATATAACTATATCAACAGATTACGTTACTGACGGCTTTATTGTTATTTTATATATTGAACATGATAGTGATATTGCTGAACAAAATATGTTCTGTTTCTTTGGGCAAGATATCAGGCAATGGAGGAAAAGCACATCAGGTAAGAATTACATGCTGTCCTTTACAAGAAGCAACTACAAGAAAAAGTTTGCAGAACATATTTTTTGTAAAAAAGTAGTTGATAAAATCATTAAATCAATAATAAATATAAATGTTGATGGCGAATTTAAAAGCATGGGTCATGGTTATATAGAATTTATTATTCCACCACCAATTCTTCAAGTATCTTGTAGTGTTTCAGGGATTTAGAACCAGTAAAGCATAATGCCAAGATATATTAGGAATCCGATCCGGGTTGTGAAAAAGGGCAAAATCCCCCCGCCGCTCACGCGGCTGCCCCCCTTTGAAAAAGGGGGGTGAGGGGGGATTTCCGACCAAGCGCGACCACAACTCATTGAGGAAACCTATAGCCTCTTAACGCCGCCCCGCCCGGTTCATGGCGGGATCGCCAAAACGGCGCGTCTGGTCGCGGGCGTGTCGTCTTTTTGTCTTCACTACCGGAGTACTACACAATGAGCATGACTTTTGAATTTAACGCCGAACCACGCAGCGATTTGGGCAAAGGTGCGAGCCGCCGCCTGCGCCGCGCCGGCAAAGTGCCCGCCATTCTGTACGGCGGCGGCCAAGATCCATTGCCGCTGATGCTGGACCATCTGAAATTCATCACCCGGTTAGAAAACCCGGCGGTTTATTCGCACGTCCTGACCCTCAAGATTGGCGATCAGATTGAAACCGCGGTACTGCGCGATTTGCAGCGCCACCCGTTCAAGCCGACCATCCTGCATATCGACTTTCTGCGGGCCAGCGCTGATCGCAAGCTGCGGGTTCATGTGCCGCTGCACTTCATCAACGAGACCACCGCCAAGGGCGTCAAACAGCAGGGCGGCGTGGTCAGCCATGCGCTGATTGATCTCGAAATCGCCTGTTTGCCCAAGGACTTGCCGGAGTTCATCGAAATCGATCTGGCTAACCTGGGCATGGGCGAAGCGCTGCATCTGAGCGGGATTCCGCTGCCTGCCGGGGTGGAACTGGCCGACAAGGTCGCTCCGGGTTCCGATCAGGACACCATTGTGGTCAGCATCCATCACCCGCACGTCGGCGAAGAGTCCAGCGTCGTCGCTCCAACCACGCCTGCGGCTTAACCTCCGGCCATGCCAGAAGCGGCGTCGTTCGTGCGGCTAGTGGTCGGACTGGGCAATCCCGGCCCCGACTATGCCCAGACCCGCCATAACGCCGGATTCTGGCTGGCCGATGAACTAGCCCGGCAGCACGGCGGCAATTTCCGCCCGGAAAGCCGCTTTCATGGCGAAACCTGCCGGATCACGCTTAATGGTCAGGAGCTGTGGCTACTCAAGCCGATGACCTTTATGAACCGCAGCGGCCAGGCCGTTGCGGCGCTGGCCCGGTTTCACAAAATCGCGTTGCCGGAAATCCTGATCGTCCACGACGACCTGGATTTACCGCCCGGCGTGGTGCGGTTGAAGCGCTCCGGCGGTCACGGCGGCCACAATGGCCTGCGCGATCTGATTGCTCACCTGGGCGGCAACGACTTTCCCCGACTGCGTCTGGGCATCGGCCATCCCGGCCACAGTGGCGAGGTGCTGGATCATGTGCTGCGTCGCGCCCCGCAAGCGGAACGGGCGCTGCTCGAACAGGCGATTGCCGATGCCCTGCGCGAATTGCCGCGCCTGATTGCCGGCCAGTGGAATCCAACCATGCAAGCGTTGCACAGTCGGCGGGTCGAATCGCTCGCCGCCCCCTCTGCCTCCTGAACGAACTTACCTCCCGGAACACCTCATGGCCATCCAATGTGGCATCGTCGGCTTGCCGAACGTCGGTAAGTCCACCCTGTTCAATGCCTTAACCAAGGCCGGCATCCAGGCCGAAAACTATCCGTTCTGCACCATCGATCCCAACGTCGGAATCGTGCCGGTGCCTGATCCCCGGTTGCAAGCGCTATCCGTTATCGTCAAGCCCAAGCAGATCATTCCCGCGACCGTCGAGTTTGTGGACATTGCCGGACTGGTTGCCGGCGCCTCGAAAGGCGAGGGGTTGGGCAACCAGTTTCTCGCCCATATCCGCGAGACCGACGCTATTGCCCATGTCGTGCGTTGCTTTGAAAATGATGACGTGATTCATGTGACTGGCCGGGTCAATCCGCGCTCCGACATCGAAACCATTAGCACCGAGCTGGCCTTGGCGGATTTGATGACCGTCGAAAAAGCCCTGCAACGGGCCGAGAAAGCCGCCAAGGCCGGCGGGCGGGAAGCGCTGGAACGCAAGGCGGCGCTGGAGCGGGTGCAGGCGCATCTCGATACCGGCGCGCCGGTGCGAACCCTGGAACTGGCCACCGGGGAACGCGAAGCGCTGCGGGAGTTGTTCCTGCTGACCAGCAAGCCGGTGTTGTATATCGCCAACGTCGCCGAAGACGGGTTTAGCGATAATCCGCTGCTGGAGCAGGTGCGCGAGATTGCCGCCCGGGAAGGCGCTGGCGTGGTTCCAGTCTGCGCGGCGATTGAAGCGGAACTGGCGGAACTGGCTGATGCCGACCGGGCCGAGTTTCTGGCCGATTACGGGCTGGCCGAGCCGGGGCTGGATCGGGTGATTCATGCCGCCTATACGTTATTGGGTCTGCAAACCTACTTTACCGCCGGCCCCAAGGAAGTGCGGGCCTGGACGGTGCGAACCGGTTCTACCGCGCCGCAAGCCGCCGGAGTGATTCACAGCGATTTCGAGCGCGGCTTCATTCGCGCCGAGGTCATCGCCTATGCCGACTATCTGGCCGGTAATGGTGAGTCTGGCGCGCGCGAGGCCGGCAAATGGCGGCTGGAAGGCAAGGAGTACATCGTGCAGGAAGGCGATGTCATGCACTTCCGGTTCAATGTTTGAGGCTGCGCCTTCATCAAACCGAAAGGAGCAAACCAGCCATGTCGTTGCGGGATGAATTGCTGAAAGCGGGTCTGGCGTCGGCGGATAAAGCCAAAAAACTCGATTCCGACGCCCGCAAGCAGGATCACCAACGCAAAAAGGACAAGGCGCTGGCGGCGGAAGCGGCGGCGCAACAGGCCGAAATCCGGCGGCAGGCCGAAGCTGAAACGACTCGTAAACGCGAGGAAGATCGCCGGCTGAATCTGGAGCGCGAAGCCGAAAAACAGCGCCGGGAGCAGGCGATCCGCGCCCGGCAGTTGATGGACAGCCACCGGCTGAACGAGACTGACGCCGAGATTTACTATAATTTTCTGGATCGCGATGGGCATTGGATTCGCGCCATCCGGGTAACGCCGCAACAGCGTCAGGGTCTCGCTACGGGCCGCCTGGCGATTGTGAGCGGCGACCGGCACGAATTCGATTTTCCGCTGATTCCCCGGGAAACCGCGTTGAAGCTGATCGAATTCGCCCCCGAACGCCTGCGGGTACTGCATCCCGAAGGCGATGGCGCTGATGATGATCAGGATGGGTCGGCTACTAAAAGCTGATTCCTCATACCGCGTAAACCCGGCTATAGGAAACCTGCCCAGATTGGCGTCAGTGGGCTGGAGTCACTTCATCAGCAGGCGCTGCTGATGGCTGTTCCAATAACCGCCTGGCGACCCTAGAGCCGGCCAAATCGGCGATTTCCTGCAAGGTAGGCACTCGCAGCATCACCCCCACCTTCAGAGTGTTCATATTGCCGGGTTTGGAAAACGCCTGCGGATTGACCTTGAACAACGCCCGCATCATGGCGTCCTTGCCAATCGCCGAATCAGGACGAACCTTGATGCCAATATCCCAGAGCCGCTCGTTGACAGATACCGGACCATAAAGATCGCCGCCCTTGTAGACTACGGGAGCGGCTGAATCGATTGAAACTGCTGGCGGCGGCTCCGCTGCTGCCGGGCTGGCGGCTTCAACCGCCGGCGGTGGCTCTACTGATGGATCAGCGGTTTCAGCGACTACCGCAACCGGTTCTGTCGAAGGCAACGGCTCGGCTGTCGGACTACTAGCCGCTTTAACGCCCAGAGACTCGATAACCTCAACGACTGGCGGCGGATCAGCAACCGGACTCGTTATTTCCACCACGGCAGACCCGGTGATTTCAGCGACTGGCGGTGATTCCGCTGGTCCGCTGGCAGGCTCAGTCGGCACTGGCTCAATAGCGGGTTCAGTAGATGCAGCCGGCGGGGGTGAATCAACACTCACTGCGGTTTCTTCAGCCGGTTCCACGGTTGTCGACGCTACGGCCGGCAGAATCGCCGGCGTTGGAATGGCGGCCGGAATCTGTGTCGCGGTAGCCATCATCTCTGCAACCGCCAGAAATAGCAGCGGTGTCGCTGAAACTGGCTCCATTATCTCCGTGGGAGAATCTTCCTCGATCACTGCAGTCGCCGGTTCCGGTGCGACTGCTGGCTCTGGCTCCGAAACTGGCTCTGGTGCCGATGCTACAGGTTCCGGTGCGACTACCGGCGCAGGTTCAGGAGCGGGTTCCGGCGTTGCCGCTACCGGCGCAGGTTCAGGAGCGGGTTCCGGCGTTGCCGCTACTGGCTCTGGCTCCGATGCTAC
>JADLEK010000041.1 GCA_020846135.1 Gammaproteobacteria bacterium | reverse complement strand
TGGCCGGAGCGCTCTGGATATCCAGTGGGCGAGGCCGGAATGGAGCGCCCGGCGGCTGGCCGCTGGCGCTAGGTTATGGCTATGTGCTGGGGATGCTGGCGGTCACGCTGTTGCTGCGGGCGCAGGCAGCGCTGGGCTGGCGGCTGGATGCGACAGCGCCGCTGGTCATCCTGGCGCTGGTGGCGCTGGCGGGTGGCTGGCAACTGTGGCGGCGGGTGACCATGCCTCCTCTCCACCCCGGCCCTCTCCCACCAGGAGGGAGCGAGGCTTCGCGCTGGCAATGGCTGCTGTTTGCGGTGTTGTTGGGCTGGCTGGGCTGGCGGTTCGCGACCCTGGCGCAGGAACTCTGGCTGCGGCCGCTGTATCCCTGGGATGCCTGGACCACCTGGGCGGTTCGGCCCCGGGTGTGGGCGGAGTTGCGCGAGCTGGTCCCGTTTGTGGCCCCCCCGATCTGGTTGGCCGATCCGACCGGCTCGGCCTATGCCCTCGAGGCCTGGACCTATCCCCTCACCGTGCCCCTGCTGGCCTTGTGGCCGACGCTGGCATTCGGCGCCTGGAACGAGACCGCGGCGAACCTGCCCTGGCTCGGCGCGGCGCTGGCGCTGGGCTGCGGCTTCTACGGGCAGGCGCGCGGGTGGGGAGCATCGCCGCTGATCGCGCTGATCTTCACCTGGCTGTTGTGGTCGTTGCCCCTGCTGGATACCCATATCGCCCTGGCCGGTTATGCCGACTTCTGGCTGGCGACGGCGTTTGGTCTGGCGGTGATCGCCTTCTGGCAATGGGCGCGAACCGGCGACCGTGGGCAAGGCCTGCTGGCGGTGCTGCTGGCGCTGGCCTGTCCACTGGTCAAGCTGGAAGGCGCAGTCTGGCTGCTGCTGTTGATTCCGGCGCTGCTGGTGGTCTGGTTGCGGGGCTGGCCGTTGCGGATCGTCGCGGCAGCGGCGGTAATTCTAGGGATCGGCTGGTGGGCGGTGGGTGGCGTGGCGTTTACCCTGCCCGGGTTGGGCGAGTATCGCCTGACCCCGGCGCTGATTCAGGCCCCGCCGCTGGGAACCTTTAATCTGGGCTATCGGGGAACCTGGGACCCGGTAGTCCAAAACTTTCTGGTGCTGGCCAACTGGCATCTGTTCTGGTACCTGGCCCTGACTGTCGCGGGACTGGCGGCGCTGGCGGCGATTCGCCGTCCGGTGGAGCGCTGGCAACGCGCACAACTGGTTTTTATCGGCTTCAGCCTGGCCGCCCTGTTCGTCCTGTTTTTCATGACCGACGCGCAGCGCTGGGCGGAGCAGTACACCAGCATCAACCGGGTGTTTCTGGATTTCATCCCGGCTTTTCTGTTCTGGATGCTGACCGTACTGATTCCACCGCGTTCAGTCGGTGGTCAATGCCTGACGGTAGCTCTCGATCACGGCGGCGGCGACCGGCCCGATTCCGAACTGTTCCCGCAACGCGTTCAGCCCGGCCAGACCCAGTCTCGCCCGGCGCGCCGGGTCAGCCTGTAGCGCCCGCAGCGCCGCCGCCAGCGCCAGGGGATCGTCCGGCGGGACCAGCGCACCATGTCCCGCCCGGCGCACGACCCAGCCGGTCCCGGAACCGGCGATGTCGCTGACCAGCACCGGTTTGCCGAAGCGCATCGCCTCCAGCAGCACCAGACCGAAGGCTTCGGTGCGTTCCAGCGATGGCAGGCACAACACATCGCAACTGGCCAGCAGGGCATTGAGATCAGCTTCCGGTTGAAAGCCGGGCAAGCTGACCCGCCCGATCAGCGCCAGGGCTTGAATCAGCCGGTCCAGTGGCGTCCGGCGCTCGCCGGTTCCTACGATTAGCACCCGGCTGCCCGGCAACCCGGCGGCGGCGCGGATCAGGGTCTCGTGGCCTTTGTAATAGGTCAGCCGGCCCACGGCGAGAATGCGGAAGGTGCGCCCCCCCCCACCCCGACCCTCCCCCGCCAGGGGGGAGGGAGTGGTGGTTTCCCCCCACAGCGCTTCCGCTCGTTGCCGGGCGGCGGGATCGGGTTCGGGGATGCGGGTCGGGTCGAGACCGAGCGGAATGATCTGGCAACGGTCGCGCCATGGGGCCAGCGCTTGGCTGGCGTCCAGATACGGCGGCGAGGTGGCGATGATCGTCCGACTGGCGGCGAGCAGGCGCTGCTCCAGTGGCCGGTACAGGCGATAGGCCAGCGCCAGCCGCCGGTCGATGGTCGAGGCCACCACGTCCGAATGCCAGTGAATCACCCAGGGCAGGCGCCGGGCGGAGGGAACCGCCAGCGCCCAGAACGCGGAGGTGTTGGGCAGGTGCAGGTGCAGCAGGTCAGGCTGAAATTCCCGGATTGCGCGATTCAGCCACAGCGGAAAGGTCGGGCTGATCGGCGCGTAGAGCAATCGGCCATGACAAGGCGCACGGTAAATCAGTAATGGATCAGCGGGATCGGGGGGCAGGCTGCGCCGGAACGGTTGTTCGTCATGGACGATAGCCGCTGCCGCAATGCCCCGGGTTTGCAGCGCGGGCAGCAGATCGGCTACGAAGTTTTCAATGCCGCCGGCAAAAGGCGGGTAGTACTTGCCGAGGTGCAGAACGCGCATGGTTTATTGCGTGGGATCCGCAGGCGGGGATTCGGGTGTTGCCGGAGCCGCCGTCGTAGCCAGCGGCGCCTGCGCCTCCAGGATGGCCAACCGCTGCGCCAGGCGGCGGATCAGCCGTTCCTGCCGGGATCGCTCCAGATCCATGGTCAGGATTTTGACCAGCAGCAGACCCAATCCCAGCAAAACCGCCAGAATCGGCGCATAACTGACGCCCAGTTTGACGGCCAGCAGATCGAACAGGCGCGGAAAGAACCCGAGCAAGGCGACCAGCACCGCGCTGCTGATCCACCAGGTGGCGTAGGGGCCATGCAGGTGATCGCGGCGGACCAGGATCAGAATGATGGCGGCGATGATGACGCCAATCGCCGTCGAGGTGATTTGGTAGGTGATCATGAAGTGGCGACGTCTTCAGCGTAGCCGAACACCTCGATGTTCAAATGTTCGGCGAGATCGCGGACCGCGGGTGGAACCATCGGCGAAACCACGATCTTGCGCTGGACCTGCCGCTGGTGGCGCTGCTCGTAGAAGCGCACCTTGCGGTCGAAGATGTACATGTCAGACCGGGACATCGAGGATTTCAGTTCGCACAGGATCAGCGTACCGTTCTTGATGATGATGTCGATTTCGACCTGATCCGGCGCGCCAAACACCATGCCCTGGTCGTCGAATTCGTTGATGTTCAACACTTCGACGCCGAAGCTGGTTTCGAGAATGCCCTTCAGCGCGGCGCGGAAGCTGTGTTCGGAAGCGATGCCCCAGCGCGCGCCTAAGGCGCCGATGCCCTGTTCCTGCCGCGATCGGGATTTTTTGATTTCTTCCAGTAGCTCGTTGTTCTTGCGATTCTGCTCATCCCATTTGCGGTTCTGTTCATGCCACTTTTCGTTATCCTCATCCCATTTTCGGTTCTGTTCACGCCACTTTTCGTTGTTCTCATCCCATTTGCGTTTTTGCTCCTCCCACTTGAGCCGGTCTTCCTCCGCTTTAGCGTCGAATTTGGCGATCCATTCCCGCCATTCCTGTCGGTGTTCCTGCCACTGACGGGTATTTTCCTCCCACTTGCGGTCATTTTCCTCCCGCTTGCGGTCCTGTTCCTGACGCCATTCCTGCCACTCGCTGCGCCATTCGGCGCGGTCGGCGGCGAACTGCTGCAGAATCCGCTCGAAACGGGCGTCGAAACTCTCCGGCGTCAGTGCGGTTTGCCGGATCAATTGCTCCAGCCATTGGCGGAAGCCCCTGTCCTGCTTGAGCAGTTCAGGGAGTTCGCTTTGTAGCCGGGTTTTCATCTCTTCTACAGTCATATCCGGGTATGCCTCGCGATCAGGGCGTTGAGCATTAGGAAGGCTTAGTCATCCGGCGGCAGATGATTGTAGCCGACCCGGGCCAGGCAAAGCAGGCTGGTTTGCAGCATGTATTTTCCGACGATCCACCAGGAGCCGAATATGCGCGAGGCGCCGGCGGCGCGCGGTTGCATGCAGACCGGCGCTTCGGAGATGCGCAGACCCTTGCGGAACAGAATCAGCAGGACGCCGACATCCTGGTAGTCGAGCAGGCTGGCTTCGCGTGAGGCGAGGACGGTGATGGCGGCATGGTTATAGACGCGGAACCCGGAGGTGATGTCTTCCAGCCGGATGCCGGTGAGCAGCCGGAAATAGCTCCAGGCGATCCGCCGGGCGCGGCTGGCGCGTTCGGGAAAGGCGCCGATCACGACATCCGCCTGGTGAGTCGCCAGGAGCTGGAGCAGGTCGCCGATGCTTTCCGGTTCGTGTTGCCCATCGGCGTCGAGGGTGACGACGGTGCGATAGCCGTGCTGCAGGGCGTAGCGCAGGCCGGTCTGGATCGCGCCCCATGCGCCAAGCTGGATGGTCAGCGGTAGCACGATGGCCCCCGCGGCTCGGGCGACGTGGGCGGTTGCGTCGACGCTGCAATCATCGATCACGATGACCGGGCAACGCCATAACCGCTGAACCCGAGCAACGATCTGGCCGACAGTGGCTTCTTCGTTGTAGGCGGGAATCAGGGCGATCAGGCGGTCAGGGCAGGTCATGGCGTGGTGGGGGAGCAATCAATTCGGGATGAGGAGGATTTTGGCGATCGGGTTGATTATATCCATAACCACGCTGACTTCAGGATACTGAATTGCCTGCCGCCAGTCAGTGGTAGCAGGTTGCTCCGGGGATGGTGCTGGCAAGGGGGAGGCGCGGACGGGGTCTAGGTCGGCGCAACCAATCAGGCGCTGACCAGCCAATTGGCCCTTTGCAAAAACATGGCGCGGAGTTCCTCCGTGGTTAGGGTGGGAAATCGTTCAATCAGCCAGCATTCTAGCATCCGTTCGAGGGCAGCGCGGTCAGCCCGCCGGTTAGCACCCGGAAGGCTTCGGGACCGGTAGCCAGAAATTCGTAGATCGAAGGATCCGTTTTCATGCGGACGCCGGTGGTTTATGGTTTAAGCGATTTGCAACAAAGGTTATACCCATTCAATCTACCTGCTGGAGCATGGGAGCCAGGCGCTACCTGTCAAAATTTATGCGGCAATCCACGAGCAGCGTCACCTTGTCGATGAAAAACCGCTCGCTCCACAAGCGGAGGCTGACCTGCTCCGCCGCTGGTAAAAAAGGTTCCACGTCTCGCACCGCTTCACGCCAATCGACCGAATGGATTTTTTCGCGCAATACCCGATCCAGCCAAGTCTGATCGACCACCTCCTCCATATTTCGCCATGGGCCATACTGGCGCAGGGCGGCGGTGAGGTGAGGCAGGTTGGGGCTGACTCCTTGCCGGATATACCAGCCAAAATCAAACCAGTCGCGCCCCTTGAGCCAGGGACGGCAAAGCAGGGCATGAATTTTCAGGGCAAAGTTGCTGGCCAAATCCTGGGTGCAGACCTCGAAATCGAGGGGAAAGTCGAGATAGCGATACGCGAACCCGGAACCAGCCGGCGGCGCAGTGTCGATCTCCAACTTGACTTTAAGCTTGCGTCCACCGCCCCGATAAAATGACAGATCCAACTGGCGACCGATGGAATTCTCCTTGAGCAAGGCTTGGCGGACGGCCCGATCCATCTTGCCGCGATCGACCAACTCGCCCTGCACGCCAAATTCGGCCAGCACGTCGACCAGCGTAGTGAAATAAGGCGACCAGGCAAACCCGGGGTTGGGTTCACGCAGGATGAAATCGAGATCCTCGGAAAAGCGCGGCAAGCCCTGCAGGATGCGCAGGCAGGTTCCACCTTGAAAGGCCGCGACCTCAAAAAAGTCGGCGCGCCAGAGCGCATACAGCGCCACTTCCTGCAGAATTTCCCGGAGGGCCTGCTCTTCCTGCCGGGCATCGGCGGCGGCATAGCCGGCCAGGCGTTGGCGTAACAGGTCGATCATGACGCCAGCGTCCGCTGCATCGCATCGATCAAAGCGTGCATCCGTTGGCATCGATACACCGGCCTTAACCGCGCCAACGTCTCCGGGTCGATGTCGGCCAGCGTATCCATATCAATCCGCAGTCCCTGAGTCAGCGCGGCGACGCCGAGCCAGGGTGATTTACGCAGGCAAAAGAGATCCAGCAATGCGCGTAACGGTTGCGCCACCAAGGCTGATTGCCCAACCAGAACCTGCCGATCGACTCCTTCCAGAAAATAGCCTCGCTGTAGCGCCAAGGGAAAAAACCGGAAAATTCCCAAGGTGGGCACGGTCACCGTTTGGCCCCGCCGCCCCGGCGTTACCGAGAGCGTCGCTGGCGTTGCTTCCGGAATCCAGCCATGGAAACTCAATGCGGTCTCAAACGAGAGATATGAACCTGGCCGCAACGCCTGAGCGATGGTAAAGACATGAGGCAATGGCCGGGAGTCCCCCGGCGCCAGCAAATAGCGCCCCCGCCGCAAGCGCAGTAATTCGCCGCAATGCAGCGCCCGATTCACCAGGTTATAGCGGCGCTGCGGCGTTCCCTCCAGCAACCGCGCCAGTTGACCTTCTGTGACCACCCGCCCGGCTAAATCGGCCATGAGAATGGCTTTAGTCACTGTTTTCATTTATGCACAATACTTTCATAAAATGAAAGGATCAAACATTTTTTGGTCTTATCTGGTTCCCACACTCCAGGCGTCACACTATTTACTTCGTCATTCCTGCGAATGCGGGAATCCAGCGACCCTCGGCAAGACGGGATACCGGCTTTCGCGGGACTGACGATACCCTGAAGGTTGGGCGATTCAACCTCACCTCCTGACACCGCTCAGAAAGGCGACCAGTTCGCCCAGTCCCTGTTTGACATATTCAGCGATTAAATCGGCGATCGACTGGATGGAGGATTCCGGAGCCGGTGGATTTTGGCGATCCGGTTGATTATATCCATTACCATACGCGACGGGCGGCGGGATTTCTGGATTACGCTACGCTCAATCGCTCATCGATTGGTTGGATTTGTTTTCAATGTTCTTGACGGCGCTGCGACTGCTGGCGCTTCCCTGGCTGTGTATCAACCCGCGGGTTCCCATGAATAAAACTGCACTCATCACCGGCATTACTGGCCAGGACGGCGCGTATCTGGCCGAATTCCTGCTCAAGAAAGGCTACCAGGTCCACGGCATCAAGCGCCGCGCTTCGCTGTTCAACACCGACCGCATTGATCATCTTTACCAGGATCCACATGCGGATAACCGCCAGTTTATTCTGCACTACGGCGACCTCACCGACTCCACCAATCTGATCCGGATTGTCCAGCAGGTTCAGCCCGATGAAATCTACAACCTCGGCGCGCAATCGCATGTGGCGGTCTCGTTTGAAAGCCCCGAATACACCGCTAATAGCGACGCCCTTGGCGCGCTGCGGATGCTGGAGGCGATTCGGATCCTGAAGCTGGAGCAGAAAACCCGCTTCTACCAAGCCTCGACTTCCGAACTCTATGGGCTGGTCCAGGAAACGCCCCAGAAGGAAACTACCCCCTTCTACCCGCGCTCGCCCTATGCCGTCGCCAAGCTCTACGCCTATTGGATCACGGTCAACTACCGCGAGGCGTATGGGCTGTATGCCTGCAACGGTATTCTGTTCAATCACGAATCCAAACTGCGCGGCGAAACCTTCGTCACCCGCAAGATCAGCCGCGCCATCGCCCGCATTGCCCTCGGTCTGCAAGACTGCCTGTATCTGGGCAATCTGGCTTCGTTGCGCGACTGGGGCCACGCCCGCGACTATGTGGAAATGCAATGGCTGATGCTGCAACAGGAACAGCCCGATGATTTTGTCATCGCCACCGGGGTGCAATACTCGGTACGGGATTTTGTCACCCGCGCTGCGGCGGAACTGGGTATCGCCATCCGTTTCGAGGGCGCTGGCGTCAATGAGATCGGCCGGGTTGAGGCGGTTGAGGCGGAGGGTTTGCAACTCCAGCCGGGGCAGGTCATCGTCGCGGTCGATCCGCGCTACTTTCGCCCGACCGAAGTAGAAACCCTGCTGGGCGATCCGACCAAGGCCCGGGAAAAACTGGGCTGGACCCCAACGACCACCTTTGCCGAGCTGGTCAGGGAAATGGTGGAGGAAGATTTCAAGCTGGCCCAGCGCGATAGCTTGATCAAGCGGGCGGGTTTTGAGGCATTTAACCATCACGAGTGAGCGTCAGCATGGATCAGGATGCCAAAATCTACGTCGCCGGCCATCGGGGCCTGGTCGGTTCCGCCCTGGTCCGCGCCCTGCGCGCCCAGGGCTATCACAACCTGCTGCTGCGCACTCACGCCGAACTGGATTTGCTCGATCAGGCTGCGACGGCCCGCTTTTTCGCCGCCGAACGCCCGGACTGCGTGTTCCTGGCCGCCGCCAAAGTCGGCGGCATCCACGCCAACAACAGTTATCGAGGGCAATTCCTTTATGAAAACCTGATGATGCAAGCCAACGTCATGCATCAGGCGTATCTGAACAGGGTCCGGCGGCTGATCTTCCTCGGCAGTTCCTGCATTTATCCGAAACTGGCTCCTCAGCCGATCACCGAGGACGCGCTCCTGACCGGGCCGCTGGAGCCGACCAATGCGCCCTATGCCATCGCCAAGATCGCCGGGGTGGAGCTGTGCGATGCCTACAATCGGCAATACGGAACCTCGTTTGTCCCGGTCATGCCGACCAATCTCTACGGCATTGGCGATCACTTTGATCTGCAAAACTCCCACGTGCTGCCGGCCCTGATCCGCAAGTTCCATCTGGCGAAACTGGCTCAGGCTGGCGATTGGGCGGGCATCGCCCGGGATGAGCGCCGGTTCGGCCCGATCCCGGTCGATCTGCAACGCAGTCTGGGCATCCCGCCCCACCCACCGGCCCCACCCTGCGTTCTGCTTTGGGGAACCGGCGCGCCCCGGCGCGAGTTTCTGCATGTGGACGATATGGCCGCCGCCTGCATTTACATCGGCCTGCACACCGAGGCTACCGCCTTGATCAATATCGGGGTCGGCGCGGACCTGACGATTCGTGAACTGGCGGAACAGATTGCCGGTATGGTCGGTTATTCCGGCGCGATCCGGTTTGATCCGACTCAGCCGGATGGGACCCCGCAAAAATTGCTGGATGTCTCCCGCCTCGCCGGTCTGGGCTGGCGGGCAGGCATCGACTTGGCGACGGGACTCAAAGCAACCTATGACTGGTATATTTCGGAAATCGAATAAAACGGTAAAAAATTCAAAAATATAGCCTTGTAGCCCTGTAACGACGATCCAAGATTGCGCTCCGCTCCATCCGGGCTACGGCGCTGAGAGTTAGCGCTTAAGGCAAGGTGCAATAAATACCCTCCAGAGCGCCGGACGTCCGGTTTTACTGTAGATACCGTCTTGGCGGTCAAGGGGCAGGAGTCCAATGGGCCTGATAGGGTTGCTGATGTTTGAGAACCCCGAACGCCAACTGCACCAGTTTGCGCATGGCGGCGCCCAAGGCGGCCATCTTGGCTTTACCCCGGGCCAGCAGGCGCTGGTACAAGGCCTGGATGTGCGGGTTATGGCGGGTCGCGACGACGGCAGCCATGTACAGCGCCGCCCGAATCCGGGGTGCCCCGGCTTTGGAGAGGCGGGGTCGGCGATGGAGACTACTACCCGACTGACATTCGACGGGAACCAGGCCGAGAAACGCGGTGACCTGATCGGCACCGGTAAAGTCGCGGCTATGGAGAACGGCCAGCAACCGCTGGGCGGTTTTCTCGCCGACGGCGGGAATTGACTGGAGCAGGTCGCGGTCCTGGCGCAGCCGAGGATGCTGATCGACGTGATCATGAATGGCCGTTTGCAGGCGGGTCGCTTCCTGTTCCAGGAAAGTAATATGCTGCTGGAGCGACTCCGCAACGGTCGTGGGCAGCGCGACCGCCTCGGCTTTTTCCTGCCGGTTCCGCTCCCGACGCAGGTCGGCTTCAACCGCATCCAGGCGGGCGATCAGGGCGTTCAATTCCCGAATCTCCGGGGCCGGGGGGTGCCAGCGGGGCGGGTTGACCAAAGCCCCATAGCGGGCCAGCACCTGGCTGTCGCGGGCATCGGTTTTGGTGCGCACCGCCAAGCCCTGACCAAACGCCTTAGTCTGGGCCGGATTGACCACCGAGACTGCCGCCCCGGCGTTAAAAAACCAGAGCGCCACCGCCTCATGGTAGACCCCGGTCGCTTCCAGAATCAGATGAACCTGACCCAGGTCAGGCACGGTTTGCCGGATCAGCCAATCCCGCAGCTCCGTAAAGCCCTCGGGGGTGTTGGGGACGGTCTTGGCGCGGCGCTGATCGTTCTCAGGATTCAGCAGACACACATCCAGTTTGTTTTTGGCGACATCAATACCGAGACTGTACATTGAGGATTCTCCAAGAGGATGAATGACCTGCGCTACACTGGCCTTGTGCATTCAGAATCACCGCATCGGGCGGGTCCTCGGTTACCGTTCAGTGTTTGGGCAGGCAAAACCACAGAGGTCAAGGGCTTCATCTACAGATCAGGGTTGCGCCCTCAGGGTGGGCTCAAGCTCACTCAACCCCTGGGAGGCAGTTCATCACCACCCCCGCCAAGATACAAGGTCGGGCTTTAGCCTGACTCTTTTAGCGTGAACATGAAAGAGTTAGGCTAAAGCCCAACCCACAATGGCTCCATCGTGCGTGGGGGATATTTTTTGCGAGTCACCTTATGTTCAAACAGCACCTGAACGTAACCCCGGGCTACGGTGCTCCTTCCGCTCAAAGGTTCGTATCAAACCCCAGCGCTTTGACATAGGCGACATCGGCTTGATCAAAGATCTGGGTGCCGTGTTGCTTAAATCGGCCTATGGACGCCGGGCTGCGAATCACGCCTAATAAATCGGCAGCAGGGGTGTTTACTGGGTCCAGTTCAAGAAATTCATAGAGCCGGGCGATTCCATGCCGGGGGTTTGAACAAAAGTCGTCGTAGTTTATAAACAGAAAATCAGATCCCATGGTTTTGCCGATTTCCAGTATTCGCCGGTGAACCAGGCACCAATATTTCAGGGAGTAATAGGGCGATAGTTCAAAATTTTCGCCGATAAAATGGCGGCCCCATAGCTTGAGTTGATTCTGGTTGCTGCTATGGGCCATGTCTAATCCATTGCGGACGACATGGATATATTTCATGGTTTTTAGCCGCTTTCTTAATCGGTCTACTACCAGATGGGTGTTGGGTTCTTTCCAGCCCCAACGGGTATGCGGGGCGGGGGATTGATCGGATAACAGCGACTGCGCTCTTTGTTGTAGCCACACCGCCGGATGCTGTTCGCGGTCGGTGGCTGCCAGTTGGCGGATGCAGTCAGTTTGTTCCGGGGTTAAGGCGGCGCTTCCGGTCATGCGTTGCTGGAGGATCGCGGTTAATTGGTCAAACTGTGATTCAGAGTCCGCTAAAATTTCAATGCGCTTGAAGAGCAGGGTGAACCAGAGATTGTCGTTGGCTTCGTTTAGATCGTGACCGATGAAGAATCCCCGGGCTTTTAAGCATTGGGCAATCAGCCGGGTTCCACTGCCGCCAACGCCGCCTATTGCCACCGGAGGGCGGTATTTTTCAATTAAATCGAAGGGTTGCATATAGATTACTGAGGGGAGTTGTGGGGGTTTCTGGCACGGGTTGACCGGATTCAATCGAATCATGGGCATAAAAAAGGGGAGCCGAAGCTCCCCAGGATTCAAACTAACCCGTCAGTGGTTGTTACCGCACTGGATTCAACAGGAAATTGCTGACCACCCCGTTGCTGTTGAGGAGGATGTAATAGCCGGTGATCGTGTTAACCGGTGCGGTTGAAGTGACCTTCAGACCAGTCCGCAGAGCCCCGCTGGTTCCACCGGTTACGGTAATCAAGCCACCCAAGTCTATCACCGTCGTCTGACCTGCCTTCAGCGTACCACTCTTAGCCGCGCCAGTCAGCGTCGCGGTAACGCCTTCTTCCGTTAGTGCAGTCACGGTGTAGGGATAATCCACCGCGTTGGTGTTATTGAGTACTAGACGAGTAGGGCTGGCAGTCGGCGGTACTTGTACTAGCGGGGCGACCAACCGGGTGCCATCGTGTGTGATGGTACCTACCGTACCGGTAACCGCAGGGATAACTGCTGGCGGTACCTGTCCTGTGAAGGTCAATGTACCAGCGACCGTCTGAACAGGAATCTCGGTAACGCCATCTGCCGTGAAGCACAGTTGCCAGACGTCAGCGAGTAGGGCTGTTCCTAAATTGGTAAAAGTAGCTGTAGTCTTGTCAGCGTTGAGGGCACCAGGGACGAGGCCAGCAGTGCAATTGGCGGCAGGTGCCGCACCAGCCACTGCACTGATACTCCCGGTCGTGCCTACTGCTGAGAACAGACCGTTCAGCACCAAGGTGCTATTGGTAGCCAAAGCAGGAGCAGCAACTGGTAATCCAGCCGGGGTGTTCAGCGCCACATTCAATGCGGTGGTCATTTGCCCGAGATGGGCGACCTTGCCAGCCCCGAGACCTCCAGCGGCGTTAGCACCAAACAACTTGTAGTCACTGACAACTGTAGCAACCGACGTATCCGGGATAAAAGTCGTCGTCAAGGCGCTACTGGCAACCGCATAGGTACCAGTAAGGGTTGCTAAGGCTGTACCATCGGTCGCGGCCAGCGTCGAATCAGTGTAAAACTTGACCGTAGCGGTAATGGGTTGGGCTGGATTAACATACCTTAATGCAGCAGCAGCAGGAGGTGCCAACGTAAAAGTATTAGGAGGGGCCGCCCCTACCGTGAAGGGACCTGTCACATCATAGATGACATAGGTCGAGCCAGCAGCACCACCGGCTGACAACACCGGTGGTGCTGCGGGGAGAGGCGCAGGAACAGTTGTAAAGTCCACGGCAGTGAGCGTTGTTGCAAACTGGCCGTTGGTCAGATTAATGCGAATATAGAGGTGGCTGCCCGCAGCCACACCCCAACCTATCTTACCCGTCAGAGCCAGAGGACCCGCTGCTACGCCTGGGTTAGCTAGCACAGCATTAGCCGAGAGCAACTCGGAGGCATAACCAGCCGGTACGATCGGGGATGCCGAAAGGTCAACAACGGCATTAGCATTCCCAACAACCAGACCAGCGGCCACGGCCAGCGCGAGTGAAGATTTCTTGAATTGCATGGTTCAAAACTCCCAGAGTTTGGGTGGATAACGAAATCACAACGAACGAGGACTTGCCACTGGGCGATTAACCTTACCAACTGTAAAGGTATCGCATGAAGCACAAGCCGTATCAAAAAAACAAACCAGTGCTGAATTTACACAAACTAAAGCCTACACAGGCACTGACTTACAGTCAAGGCAAAATTTTAACCTCTGAGCCACCATAGCCAGAATGGAGCATCGCGGAATCTGTAGCGAGTAGCCCGGATGCAGCGACGATCCCGGATTGCGCTCCGCTGCATCCGGGCTACGGATTGGCCGGATGCGAATGATCCTGAATCCACTGGCGCATCACCGCATTGACCCGGGTTTGCCAACCCTTGCCGGTGGCTTTTAAGGCCACCAGCACGTCGGCATCAAAGCGAATGGTCGTGGGCACCTTCAGCGGCGCTTTTTGCGAACCCCGAGCGCAGCGCCGTTCAGCCAGCGCCGCCCGGACTGCCGCCGGCCCGCCCTCCCGCACCACGACCGCATTCGCCCAAAAGGCTTCAACCGCTGCCGGATCATTTGGATCATAGCTGGCGTCAGAATCGATCGCCGCCGCTGGCGCCTCAGCAATCAGCGCTTCCCACTCGGCATCAGTGCTTGGAAACGGTTTTTCGATATTGACGGATTTCATGAGGGGTCGCCTTCCGCAGCGAAATCACACGCAACATTTCGCCACGCTCGGTATAGGTGAGATGAACCCATTGCCCATGCAACCAGCCAATCAGGTTCATGCGCGGTTCGCTATAGCTATCGCGGGCATCTTCTTGGGTAAACACCGGATGATCGAACACCGCCTCGCACCCCGCGAAATCCAGCTCGTGCTTGCGGAGGTTTTCCAACCGTTTCGGCTCATCCCAAGTGATCATAATAAATTGTATTAACAATTCTGAAAAATTGCCAGCGTCCAACCCCCGCGTAGCCCGGATGCAGGCCATCAGGCTGGAATCCGGGTGGGGAGAAACGCCACTCCCGGATTGCGCTGCGCTCCATCCGGGCTACGGGCTGGCGCCGAAGTACTGGATTCCCGCATTCGCGGGAATGACGGGAAATATAGCCATCCGGTTGGAGTTATGGAAATTCCCCTCCTTGGATAAGGAGGGGTGGCGCGAAGCGCCGGGGTGGTTCGAAGCCGCAAGTCCACAACTCAGGGCGGATTCCTACAACAGCGCGTAGCCCGGACGCAGGCCATCAGGCCGGAATCCGGGGAACGCCTGCAAGGTTGGGGGTCATTCGGCAGATCTGCCATGCCGCGATTGAATCCAGCGCCCCATTTTTCATCAGGCGTTTTAAGCATGAACATGAGGTGCTGGCTCGACGGACAGCCGCATTCCTACTGCGTTGAACACGGCTAACAAGGTTCTCAACGTGGGATTGCCCTTGGGCGAGAGCATCCGGTACAACGATTCCTGACGGATGCCTGCTGCCGCTGCGATGGCCCCGATGCCGCCATAGGCTTCCACAATATCGCGCAACGCCAACAACCCCGCTGCACGATTTTCCGGGTTATCCAATTCAGCCAGTGCCGCTTTTAAGTATTCCACCGCCAGTTCACGATTGCCACGCAAGGCCTCGATGGTTGCATCGGTATGGGATACCGATGCGGCATAGTTCCGCTTGCTCATGGATTCCTCCGTTGCCAATCTGTCCAGTAGGTTTTCGCTCGTTGGATATCAGCATCCTGTGTACGCTTATCGCCACCACACAACAGAATGACCAACTGCTGCCCATGACGGGCGCAATAGAGACGATAGCCTGCGCCAATATCGATGCGGAGTTCTAATACGCCAACCCCCACGGGCTTGCAGTCCCCAAAATTGCCTACCGACAAGCGGCGCAACCGAATTTCAATCTGTGCCCGTGCGCGGATATCGCGCAGACTCTCCAGCCAATCCCGAACCGGTACATTGCCATCGTCGCGTTGGTAACGACGTAGTTCGATCATGGCTTGATAGCCGATTGAAGGTTCTCAGTCATTTCCATCCAGGCTACGGGTTAGCCGCTGGATTGGCCGCCGGGGGTTCGGGCGCTGCCTCCAGGCTCAGCCGGCTGCGAAATGCCTGAGTAATCGCCTCGGCCTCGCGCTCATCACTAATAATATAAGGGGTGATCAACACCACCAGTTCGGTGCGGTTAGTACTCTGGTTGTCGGCGCGAAACAGCGCCCCCAGCAGGGGCACGTCCTTGAGAACCGGAATCCCCCGGTTGCTCTGACTGCGATTGGTCGAGACCAACCCGCCCAGCAGCACCGAACCGCCATCCTTCAAACTCAGGCTGGTGTTGATCTTGCGGTTAAGGATCTGCGGCGAACTGATGCTGCTGGTGGTATTGCGCTGGGCTTCGCTCACTTCCTGCTCCACATCAAGATCCACCCGCCGGCCCGCGTAAATGGTCGGCTTGACCTTGAGCAACACCCCGGTCTTGCGGTACTGAATCTGTTGCAAAATGGCCGGATCGCCAGACTGCCCGGTTCCGCTGGTGGTGGATTGCGAAGCGAGGATCGGTACCTCAGTGCCCACGTCAATCGTCGCGTCCTGACCGTTGCGCACCATGACCTTGGGATTGGACAGGATGCTGACCTGATTGCTGGTGGCCAAGGCATTCAACAGAATCCGGCTACCGTCGGGCTGGGTTAGCAGATAACCGAAACCGTCAGTGCCGACCTTGAGCGCATTCGCCATCGTGCCTTGCCAGTCGCCAATATTGACATTCTTAAAGACCCACTCGACCCCGGTATCCTGCGTATCGCCCAGGCTGATTTCCGCCACCGTCACCTCCACCAGCGCCAGCTTGGCCGGCTGATCCATCGTCTCCAGCACCGGCCGCAACCGCGCCCATTGCGCCCCGGAACCGCTGAAAATCAGGGCATTGCGGGACGTATCCACCACTAGATTGGATGCAACAGCATTACTGGTCTGTGCAGCAGGCCCAGCAGGCCCGGCAGATCCAGCAGTGGTTGACCCGGTTCTGCTCACGGTTGGCGGCATCCCGGTTGGCGGCATCCCGGTTGGCGGCGCGCCAGTCGGCGCTGCGCTCGGCGATGCGCCCACACCCGTGAGCGACAGCAACAGCGGCGCCAGCGTCTTGGCCAGACTGTCCGCCGGCACGTTCTTCGCCAGATAATAGAACAAGCCATCTTGATCCGGCGCCTGCCGGGTCTGGTCGAGCTGGGACACCCACTGCCGCACATGAAGCAGCAAAGCCGGGTCGACCGCAAACACCAGCACCGCATTGATTTCATCCACCGGCAGCACCAGCACACTGCCGCCGCCGCCCGCTCGCTGACTGGCCCCGTACCCCTCCGCTTGCAGAATCTCCTCCAGCCGTTTCGCCAGCGCCGCCGCCGTCCAGTTGACCGGCTCGATACGCAGGCTGTGCTGGCCGCGCATGAATGGCTGATCCAGCAACACCGCCACTTCACTGGCCTGCCGCACTACGCCGGCGGGTCCTGACAGGGTCAGAGCGTTACGGTCTGGATCTTCAGTGATGGTCAGCTTCTGGCCCTGGAACGCCTGGGTTAGCCAGCCGCCGACCTGAGCATTGCGTACCGTGTCGAGCGCGAAGAACTGCACCACCGGCGTTTGCGGGGGGAGATTGGCAGGTAAAGTCTGCCCGAATACCAAGACCGGCGAATCTGGTGTAGGTGTAGCGGATGCCGCGCCCGTAGCAAAACGGAGTATCTCGCCACGCGCTTCCACATTCACTCCATAATCCCGCAGGGCCGCATCGGCCAGCGCCCGCACCTTATGGGTCGGCTGTGGGGTGGTCAGGCGCAGATTAACCAACTCCTTTTTACCCTGAACGTTCGCATCCATCTGAAATGACAGCCCCAGCAGATTACCGTACACCTCATTAATAAAAGCCGGCACCGCCAGCCCCTCGATATTGAGCGTGACCTGCCGCTGCCCCTGCTCGGTGAGCTGGCCGAGTATTGGCCCGGTTGCCAAGGGCTTAACGGTCGGCGGCCTGGGCATCTCCCCGAAGCGGGTGATGGGTTTTTCGGGCTTGTCAGTCTGCTCTTGCTGCACTTGGCTGGAGGGATCGTTATCCGCCATGGGTGGGCGCAGCGGCGCTGGGATTGTAACGAGTGATGGGTTGGCGCACCCAACCAGCGCGATGATCATGACTCCGGCCACGGCTTGCAGAGACCACCGACGGTTTCGGACGCGGGGGGAGTACGCTAAAAGAAACGGATTGTTCAAAAGGCGATTTCCAGAATGCGGCTTTGACAAAGCCCGGCATTCTATACCGGTCTACCGTGCCCGGTCAGCCTCCCGTAGCCTGTAGCCAGATGGAGCGAAGCGCAATCCGGACCACGGGCTACGGGCGAGTAGTAGCCCGGATGGAGGCCATCAGGCCCGAATCCCGGGCCGAAGGTTGAAGCGGCGCGACTATTCGTTAGTTGCCGAGACTGAATAAAAACGCCTCTTAATCGCGGGTCCCGGAAACATCGTCTGGGTCAATTCCCAGCGCGCGAAGGCGATCCGCCAGGCGTTCAGCGCGATCCTCGGCAGCGTTCTTTAACCGGGCCATTTCGACCGAACTCAGGAAGGGTTGACCGTTCGGGTGATAGATCTCCAGCGTGACCGGGGTCAGCACCAGACGGATACCCAAGCGGGGACTGGTCCAGCCGTTCAGATGCCGGACCTGCTTCAAGCGCCTGTGCTGCCGCTGATAGATCTCGAGATGATGCTGCTTCGGATCATAAAGGTAATACTCCTCCACGCCATACTGATTGTAGAAGAGCAACTTGTTGTCCATCTCCATCCGGCTGTTGGACGGCGATAACACCTCAAACACCACCTGCGGCGGGATCCCGCCTTCTTCCCACTGCCGATAAGCGCCGCGCCGCCCCTTGGGCCTGCCAAACGCGACCATCACGTCCGGAGCCACCGGCCCGGCAATCGACCGGTCGGGCACCGGATACCACAGCAGATCCCCGGCGACAAACACATCCTCGCGGTCCGCAAACAGAATTTCCAGATTTTCCTTGATCTTGACCAGCCAATCGTACTGTTCGGTATTCTCCGCCATTGGTCGGCCGTCGCTCTCGGGATAAGGATCATTCGGGTTGTAATAGGACAGGGGATTCATCGTCATCTCTCCATGAGTCATCAAAGGACAAACATAGCATTAAAAACAGACTCATACCCATTGCCGGTTGGCTTTTGGTATGCGTTCACCCCCTCCCCCCAACCCCCTCCCGCGTGGGGGAGGGGGAGCCAAGCAACCGGCTGTTCCGCAATACACCCTCCCCCCTTGCGGGGGAGGGCCGGGGTGGGGGTGTGGACGGTTACAAAATTATGAAGATCGTAGCCCGGATGGAGCGAAGCGGAATCCGGGAAAACCCGGATTTCGGCCTGACGGCCTGCATCCAGGCTACCGAAGTTTTCATCAGACTTTCCGCGAGATACCCCGGCCTTTAGGCCGGGGAGGGATAGCGGGCCGAACGAAGTTCGGCTTCTTTTTGGAATGTGCCGAGTCGCGAATAACCGTAACCATCCGCACGTTGGATCACTTTGCAGCAGCGATAGCCAATGCCTTGAACAACCCCTTGAGCGGTTTGGAGGTTGAAACTTCCCGATGCGCGAACCGCAACACGACCCCTATAAGAGCCGGTTTTCTTCCCTTTCAGAACCTGGGCTTTCACCATGTCCCCGGTCTGGAATCCTTTAATGCGTTTCTGTCGAGTCAGATAACCCCGCGGGAATCCATAAGCATTCAATCGCGTCCGTTGATAACTGCCGCGTCCCGTCGCTTTAATCGCTAAAGTGGGTTTCTTCCAATCGCAGATCACGTCTATAGTTCCAACACAGGCGGCATCCAGCGCATGGGTCTTGGGAATATTCAACCGTACCCGATTGAATTTGGTTCGCCCGCCTGACCCCGTCGTGATGCAAACCCCCGTGGTTTTAAGGACATTAAATAATGCCCACCGGGTTGAATTAACGGCGGCGGCGTCTTTGAGTGGCGCTTGGGCTTGCGCCTGAATCCGTTTTAATCGGGCAGGCTGGTCTTTAAGGTACTCGGCGATGAGGAGACTGCCTTTCTCCTGATTGCAAGGGCCACACGCCAACGTCAGATTAGAGACCCGATCACTGCCGCCACGGGCACGGGGATGGATATGGTCGATCTGGAGCGGAACCTGCTTGGCCCCGCAATAGGCACACGCTCTATTCCACTTATTCAGCAGGTATTCACGAGTTTCATAACCGGCCAGGGTTCCCTGTTGGTATTCAATCCCGCTGATTTCGGGATTCTCCATCTGTTGCAGATCAAAGCGGACTAATTCCTGAGCAATCCCGGCGATCGGAGCGAGCCGTTGGAAACGATTCACCCACGCGCCTATCGTGTCTACCCGATGTTGTAGACTGGGAGCCAGCCAGCCCTTCTTCTTATTGCCCCGATTCAGGAACCGGGGCTTTCGATAACGTAGGTTGCCACGGCGTCTCCTGCGCTTTTGTCGCCGGGCGGTTAATGACTCGCTAATCTGTTGCCCGCGATGATGCAGCTCCAACAAATTTAAAACGTGAACCGTGGTATTGATTTCTCCGGTTTCGACCGCAAACGTCTCTGATTCACGCACTACAGCGATCCCGGTCGTTTTACTTCCAGGATCAAGTTTAATCTTGACCGGTTGTAAAACACTTTCGCTGACGATTCTATCCACCAGTCGAATGGCAAACGGCATCAGCCGATGCACTCGGGCGCGCCCACGCGCCAGTAATTTTCTGGCCCGTTTCTCGCTACACGGCATCAGTGGTTTTTGGTGTCGATCCACGACGAAAACAGCCATCTTTGCTTCTCTCCAACAATGCGCTTACGCGCCTGGTGACGGAGCCTTACGGCTCGCTCCCCTCGCCCATGTTGTGTACCGGCATCGCGTCCCGATCCGTTTCGTGCTTACCCTGTCGCGTGTCTGCAACCAGGACTTTCAGAGCTTGGAGTTGAGGAAGCGCCCCAAGGTGAGTCTTGAACCTGTACACAACAGAGCCGGTTGGTTACGGCTTGGGCTGGTCAACCCAGACTTGTCGTTTTATCCACCACAAGCCTCGCCCTTCAGGGCGGGGTAGTTGACCCGGCCTCTCAATCGCGAATCCCGGAAACGTCGTTCGGGTCGATCCCCAGTGCGCGGAGGCGCTCCGCCAGGCGTTCAGCGCGAGCGTCCGCCTGTTCAGCACGAGCGGCTTCCTGTGCGGCACGAGCGTCCGCCTGTTCAGCGCGAGCGTCCGCCTGTTCAGCGCGAGCGGCTTCCTGTGCGGCACGAGCCTCCGCCTGTTCAGCGCGAGCGGCTTCCTGTTCGGCGTGATCTTGGGCGGCGTTCTTTAACCGGGCCAGTTCTATCGAACTCAGGAAGGGTTGACCGTTCGGATGATAGATCTCCAGCGTGACCGGGGTCAGCACCAGACGGACGCCCAGGCGGGGACTGATCCAGCCGTTCAGATGCCGGACCCGCTTCAAGCGGCTGTGTTGCTGCTGGTAGATCTCGAGATGATGCTGTTTCGGATCATAAAGGTAGTACTCCTCCACGCCATACTGATCGTAGAAGCGCAACTTGTCGGCCATCTCTATCCGGCTGTTGGACGGCGATAACACCTCAAACACCACCTGCGGCGGGATCCCGCCTTCTTCCCACTGCCGATAAGCGCCGCGCCGCCCCTTGGGCCTGCCGAACGCGACCATCACGTCCGGGGCCACCGGCCCGGAAATCGCCCGATCCGGCACCGGATACCACAGCAGATCCCCGGCGATAAACACATCCTCACGGTCCGCAAACAGAATTTCCAGATTTTCCTTGATCTTGACCAGCCAATCGTACTGTTCGGTATTCTCCGCCATCGGTAGGCCATCGCTCTCGGGATAAGGATCATTCGGGTCGTAATAGGACAGGGGATTCATCGTCATCTCTCCATGAGTCGCCAAAGAACAAACATAGCATTAAAAACAGACTCATACCTGTTGCCGGTGGTTTTTGCATTCGGGGTTCCCGGGTTCCGTTATTCCCGCATACGGCGAATAAAGACAAAATCTATCGGTTTAACCATTAACTCCCCTCGCCCGCTTGCGGGAGAGGGGTTGGGGGTGAGGGTCGTGGATTCAACGACCTACCCCCTCACCCTAACCCTCTCCCCCTTGGCAGGGGGAGAGGGGACTGAACGCTTACTATTAGGAAACGATATGCGCTTCGGGATTCGGTATCAGCGCTGATTTTGTTCAACCGGCGGCTCAGCCTTCGCCTGGTACAGCACCCGGATTTCCATCGCATCCCGATCACGAATCTCGATGGAATCCCGCCGCACCGCTAACAGCTTCTCGCCCTTGGGTAACCACGCCCCCTCGCGAAACCGCTGAGTTTTGCCCGCCGCCGTCTCGATCACCGCATAGCGCACGCCATCCGCCTGCACAACCCCGCGCAATCGCCAGTTTCCTTCGGCCAGCGCCTGGGCGGACGCATCGGCGCTATCCGAACTGCCGTCGCCGCGCTTGGCTATCGCTGCCGCTCGCCGCGCTTTCAGCCGCTCATAAGCGGCCTGCAATGACTCTGCCGATGGCAAGTCCGGCAAAGTCCACGGCGTTTCGGCGACCGCCCCAGTGGGGCTTGCCGCCGGCGGTTCCGGCGCCAACCAGAAGGCCAGCACTGGCAGCGTCAAAAAGCATCCGATCGCCACCAACCGGTCGCGCCGATTCATGGCAAATCCTGAAAGTAGGCTTTCATTCCCAGCAAAAACCGGGGTGGATTGCCAGGCAGCGCTTCCAGCCGCTCCACCACCGTCAGCCGGCTATCGCCCTCAATCAGCCGCAGCAACTCGCGCAGATTTTCCAAAGCCAGCGGCGCATCCAGTCGAGCCGTCACTTCCCACAGGCCAGGATGATCGGTCAATTCCCGCGCCGGCTCGACCTGTACCCGGGTCGGCGTGATCTGCGCTGTCTTCAGTTGAGCGTTGATCCAGTTCTGTACATCGGCGTTGGCCAAGCCCCGGCTGTCTGCCCGCCACAATCGACTTTCCATTTGCACCCGCAGGGCGCGGGCCGCAGTGAGCCGATCTTCCCAGAATCGTTGTTCCGCCAGGTTCCGCACATTGACCAACTGCTGGCGCAGCCGTTGATGTTCGGCGCGTAAAGGCTTGAGCTGATCGGCGAGCGCCAATAGCCCATAACCGGCCAAAATCACCACCAGCGCCAGCACCCCCAGCCGCAGCCGCAGATTCCGCCGCCACTCGTCTATTGCGGGTTCCCACCAGCCTGTTGCTATTGCCATCGGCTACTACTCCTTTGTTTCAGCGGCTGTTTCCCGAGACTTCAGTTGCAGTCGCACCCGGAACTGCCCCGGCTCCCGTCCGGCCTCGGCGCTGACCTCGGCAAATTCCGGCGCGGTCTGCAAAGTGGAGACATATTCGCGCGGATCGGCTTCCGGATCGTTGACCAGAATCTCCAGTTTGTCGACCGCATAACGCCATTCGATCAGCTTCGGCGAACCGCGTGGCAGCTTCTCGGCCAGGGCCGCCCAGAGTTCCAACTGCCGGGGATATTGCAGCAACTGCAACAAGGTTAGCGCTGCCTCCCGTTCGGCCAGCGCCTGCTCGCGCAGTTTCAACACTGGCTCGACCTTTGCCTGCTCCGCGTCCAGTTGCGCGGCCAGCGCTTCGTTCGCCTGTCGCCATTGCCAGCCGACGGCCAACTGCCAGCAGACCAGCGCCCACCAGACCAGCGCCACAGCGATCAAGCCCCATTGCTGCTGGCGAGCATCCAGTCCCAGCCAGCCGGCAAATCGCGATGGCCGTCCCCAGGGCCGCGCCAGCAAGGTAACCGGCTCAACCTCCGGCGGTTCAGCCAGCACAATCCCCCCATTGCTGCGCTGGAAATGCCGCCAGGCCGCCGTCGTCGGCGCGTCCGGCCACCAGTGGCTGGCCAGCAGTTGCCCGCCTTGCCAGTGCTGCCCCTCGACCCCTTCCAGACTCTGGATCAGCCGTGGTCCATCACTCGCTGGGAGCGGATGCAACACGGTTTCCGGCAGGATCCGCGCACTGCGGATACCGGCTTCAGCCAGCGCCTGCTGCTGGCCGGCAGCGTCCCACAGCCAAACCAGCGCCTGATCGCCGCGCCAGACCACATAGTCGCCACTGCTTGGAAAGGGAGTCCACTGACGGATTTTCAGACGCAGAGCGCCGGCGCGGTCCCGCGTCGGGACCGTCCCCAGATCAAAGCGGCGGAACCGGCACAGGCTCCGCGCCAGTACCCACTCGCGCCCGCCATAGCCGCCGCCGGCTTCATCGAGTTCGTTCTGGCGGCGCAGCAGGCGCTTCGGCAAAAACAGGGCTTGCCACCGGGGTGGGAGGCGAAGCCGTTGGATCATCGTCGGCAGGAAAGTCGAGAACATAATCAATCAACCAGGGTCGGGAGGTGCTTTGGGGCGTCGCCCGCAGCCGGATTTCCCGTCGCCCCGGCCAGTCCGGATGACTCAGGGTCAGGCGGATGTAGACCGAGGCCAGGAAACGAAGGTCATCCACCGGCAGCGGTACGCCAATCGCGATGTTGAGTGCGTAGTAGCTTAGATAGGGACGCCCCGCCACGATCCGGCGTGCGGTTTCAGCGTCGACGCCCGGAATCGTTTGCAGGTTAAGCAACGGCGCAGTGTTGGGATTAGGCAATCCGGTATACAGGATGGTGGTCAGGCGTGGCAGGCGCTGATTTCGCCACAAGTCCTCATAACCTGACCAGTCCAGGATGGCGTGCGCTTCCCAGGAGGTCAGCAGTTCCCGATTGGGCGGAGCCGGCAAATCACTTTCCTGGTATTGCCGCGCTTCGCCGCCGTTCAGCCGGGTCAGATCATCGGAGTCACTGTAATCCTGCAGCTTATCAAACAGCGGATCGCGTTGCGCCGCCGAGACCCCGATCAGGCCTAATAGCCGCCCCAATTGAGTCCGGTCCGGGTGAGTCAGGGTGACCAGTCCGCTTTCATCCTGCGCGGTAAACGCGGCATGGCCTAAGCCTTGGTAGCGCCGATCGTCCAGTGTCAGTTCATTGCCAGTCGGTAACAGGAAGCTAGGATTATCAAAGTCATCGACGGTCAGCGACGTTAGATCCGGTGGTTCCAAGGTCAGACCCGCAACATTCAGCCGCCGAGTGCTAAACAGGTAGAGAAACGCCGCCTCGGTGCTGCGCATCTCCAGTTCGGCTCGCCAGGCTTGCTGCTCCCGCCAGGCGTTATCCACGGCCTCGGTGGTCCAGTAAGCCAGATAGGAGGCGGCGACCGTAAGCAGGGCCAGCAGCCACAGGGTCGCGACCAGGATAAAGCCACGTTGCCGGCTTACAGATCGGAGGGCAGATCGGGTGTTAACAGCCATTCCTGCATATCCATTTTCGGGTCCCGCCGGCCAGCGATGACCGATAACCACAACAGCGGCGCTTCGTTGCCGGTGACGTCCAGCCGGATAGCGGTAGGCAGTTGCGGAACGCCGGGTTCAGTCATCGAAACCGCCAACCCCGCCGGCGGCCAGCGTTCGCTCCATTGCCCGGTGTCATCGCGGTAACGGAATCCAGCCTCAGTCCCCTCCCACTGAGCGATGACCCAGCCCTGTTCATCTTCGCCCTGCCGGTAACGCAAGGTCACTCCTGCCGCATCGGTTTCCAGCCGCCACTCGATCCGGATCGGTATCCCCAGATCGCCCAGCAACGGCGCCAGGCTCAGGCCGCGGAAACCGCTGCGATCGCCGGCGAATACCCTCTCGGGCTGATCTTTCTTGCCAGGGGCCAGCGCGGCGCTGCTGCTGCGAAACCAGTACTCTTGCAGGACCACGGCCTGCTGTCGCCATTGCTGCTCCAGAATTCGGGTGCGCAATTGCAGGGCATACAGCAGGGTTTGCATCAACAGCGCCATCAGCAGACTGACAATCACCAGAGTGACCAGCATTTCCAGCAGGGTAAAACCGGCGGTAAGAAACGGCCTAAAAACTCCCCTCTCCCGGTGGGAGAGGGGTTGGGGGTGAGGGTTTGCCACCATGGTCAGGGCGTCTAGTCCAGCGACGGTTCGCGGACTTGCCGGTAGCCGACCTGGCGCAACACGAATTCGTCGGTTTCATCCGGCCCGCGCTCCAGCCAAATCCGGGTATCGTATAACCCCATGAGATACAGGCTGATGCCTATCGGATGATCGACGCCATCGCGGGTTGGCTCCACTTCACGCGCCTGCCAGCGCAGTCGCCAGCCGCCCAGTTCCGCCTCGCCTTGCGGGGTCGCCATCGGATTGACCGTCTCCAGATAGGCCAGGGCGTTGCGTCGCGCCGCCTGGATGTCGCTGACCGCCTGCGCCCGGCGCAGTCCCAACAGACTGTTATTCAACCAGCTCAGCAGGGTCATGCCAACGCTGGCCACCAGCGCCAGCGCCACAATCGCCTCCAGCAGCGAGAAACCGGCGTTGTGGCGTTTCAACCGGCGCTGACCTGCGGTCGACATAACGGCGGGACCAGGACCAACCGCTCCACGCCCTGGGGAGACGTCACTTCGAGTATTCCACCCGAGCAGGCGCCGTTGCGGTAATAGCGGATCGGCGGCTTGGCCTGGATCGACCAGCCGTCCGGCAGGGACCACTGCTGCGGTGCGGCGCCCACCGCTGGATCGCCGACAGCCAGCTCCTGCCCTTTCTGAAACGCCCGATAACCCAAACCGGCAATCTGGCGCAACGCCTCATCACGCTGGTGGGCAGCGTTCAGGCTGTCATAGAGTGCGACGAAGCGGGGAACCGTCAGCGCCGTCAGCAGGCCAAACAGCGCCAGCACGATCAGCAGCTCCAGCAGGGTAAAGCCCCGGCCCGGATCAGCGCGGCGGCAGATAGCCAAGGTCGGCATCGTAACCCTCGCCGCCGGGCTGCCCGTCACCGCCCAGCGAATACAGCGCGAACGGCTGGCCTTCGGGACCGGGAAAGCCGTATTGATAAGGATTGCCCCACGCATCCAGCGGCACCCGCTCGTCCAGATAAGGCCCCTTCCAGCGGGTTTTCAATTTCTCGTCGCCGGGTGGAGAGTACAACGTGGCCAAGCCTTCCTGCGGGGTGGGAAAGCGCCCGGTGTCCAGCCGCATCGCTTCCAGCGCGCCGCGCAGCATCTTGATCTGGGTTTGGGTGGTCTTGACTTTGGACTCGTCGACCTTGCCAAACAGGCGCGGCCCGACCAGTCCCGCCAGCAGACCGATGATGACCAGCACCACCAGCATTTCCAGCAGGGTAAAACCGCGCAGGTTTCGTTGTTGACCCATCAGCGTTGATCCTCGTTTGCCATGATGTTCGTTCAAATCCGGTGGCTTTCAAATCTTGATGTCATTGACCGTCACGATGGCCAGAATAATCCCGGTCATGATCAAGCCGATTACGCCTCCGATGAGCAAAATCGCCGCGGGTTCCAGCAACAGCAAAAATCGTTTCAGCCGTTGCCGGCCATTTTCGGTGTAGAGAACGGCCAGGGATTGCAACATCCGCGGCAATTCGCCGCTGCGCTCGCCGACCCGAATCAGGTTGCAACTGGTGGCGTCGAAGGCGACATGATCCGCCAGCGCCTGCGATAGATGCACTCCGCGCCGCACCGCCGCACCGACCTGCTGCAACCCGGAGCGGAACTGGCTCAGCCGGGTTCCCCTTCCGCTTAATTCCAGCGCCCGCATCAGCTCAACCCGGTTGGTCAGCAGTGTACCCAGCAGCGCCGCCCAGCGCCCGATTTCGGCCTGACGCAACCAACTGCCGATCAACGGGGCGCGGCTGGCGGCGTCCAGCGCCCATTGCCGGGCGGCGGGTCGAGCGGCGGTCGTCGCCACGATCAGCCCCAGCGCGATCCCGGTCAAGGTGAACCCGACCAGATGCTGATTGACGAACATGCCCAGGCCCAGCACCCACTCCGACAGTAGCGGCACAGTCGCCTTGGTCTTGGTCAGCAGGGAGGAGAATTTGGGCACCACCAGGATAAAGATCAGCAGTACCGCGGCGATGCCGGACACGATCAGGATGGTGGGGTAGATCAGGGCGTTGCGAAATTCCGCCGCAATGGTTTGTTCATACTGATACTGGCTCAGCCCGCCGCGCAGCGCCTCGGCCAGATGGCCGGTCAGTTCGCCGGCCTCGGCCAGTTGCTGAAAATAGCCGGGCAGCGGCAAGCCGCTCTGGCACAGGGCGGCGGCGAACCCTGCGCCGCGCTGCAATTGGGTCGCCATGCCGGTAAAGGCGCGGGCCATGAACGGGTGGGGCTGGGTTTCAGCCAGCGAGGTGATGGCTTCGTTGAGGGTAACGCCCGATTCCAGCAGAGTGATCAACTGGTGCAGCGCCATTTGCAGCTCCTGGGAACCGGGCGGCCGCTGGCTGCCGGCCCGCACCGGCATGGTCGCCTGGCGCAGTTCGACCACGGTCAGACCCTGCCGTTGCAACTGGCGGATCGCGGCCCGCTCATGATCGGCCTGCACCGTCCCTGCAACCGACTTGCTCTGGGCATTGAATGCGCTGTACTGGTATTTCATGGCGAACGCTATGGGCTGATGGCGGGCGAGCGGTTATTGGGCGGTGACCCGCAGCACTTCATCGAGGCTGGTGCGGCCTTGCCAGGCTTTGAGAAAGCCATCGCCGCGCAAGCTGCGCCAACCCTGCTGGCGGGTCAGTTCCCGCAATTCCTCAAGGGGGGCGGCCTTCAGAATCAGGGTTTGCAACGGCGGGCTGACTTCCACCAGTTCATAAATCCCGACCCGGCCGCGATAGCCGGTGCCCTGACAGGCCGGACAGCCGACGGCTTGTCGCCACTGCGGCGCGGCATCCCGCCAGGCGGGCGGCAGCGCCTGCTGAATCTCGGCGCTGAAAGCAGGCGCCGCCACCGGGGCGGCGCAGGCGGGACACAGCCGGCGCACCAGTCGTTGCGCCATCACCGCCCGGATCGGGGTAGCGACCAGGAATGGCTCCACGCCCATGTCAATCAGCCGGGTGAACGCGCTCAGGGCATCGTTGGTGTGCAGGGTGGACAGCACCAGATGGCCGGTCAGCGAGGCCTGGACTGCGATTTCAGCAGTTTCCTGATCGCGGATTTCCCCGATCATGATGATGTCGGGGTCCTGACGCAGGATCGCCCGCAAGGCCCGGGCGAAGGTGTAGCCGATTTCGGCGTGCGCCTGAATCTGGGTAATTCCGGCCAGTTGATATTCGACCGGGTCCTCGACGGTAATCACTTTGCGCTTGCGGTCATTGACCGCCTCCAGCGCGGCGTAGAGCGTGGTCGATTTGCCGGAGCCGGTGGGGCCGGTCACCAGCAGAATGCCGTGTGGTTCCTGAATCAGCCGGGACAGCAGTTCCAGATGATCATCCTCCAGACCGAGCCGGTCCAGCCGGTAATCCTGCCGTTCCTTGGGCAACAGCCGCATGACGATGGATTCGCCATGCACTCCGGGTAGCGCCGAGACCCGGATATCCACTTCCGAGCCGCTGACCCGGGCGCCCAGTCGCCCATCCTGAGGCAGGCGGCGTTCGGCGATGTCCATGCCGGAAATCAGCTTAATCCGGGAGGCGATGGCGTTGAACCGATCCCGGGGCAGGTTAAAACGGGTGTAAAGAATGCCGTCGATGCGGTAGCGCACCATGCACACGGTTTCTTCGGGTTCGATGTGGATATCCGAGGCGCGGGCTTCAAAGGCTTGCGACAGCAGGTTGTTGACGAACTCGATCACCGGCGCTTCTTCGGCCAGTTCGCGCAGGTGGGCGACGGTGGCGTCGCCGGACAGGAACGCGGCGTTGCTGCGGCTCAACAGATCCAGCGCCCGCTCCAGATCGTGACTGCGCGCCAGTCGCCATTCCAGCGCCCGTCCCGGAAAAATCCGTTCAATGGCCTCGCTCAGGGCCGGGTTAAGGGGATCGCGCGCCACGCAGCGGATCGCACCCGAGCCGGTTTCCCAGGCCAGCACCTCCTGGTCGATCCACCAGTTCAGCTCGACGCCGGTTTGTTCCAGCCAGGCGCTGCCGAGGGTGAGCAGTTCGTCCGCATCCAGCAGCGGCATCTCCAACTGTTCAGCCAGCACCGGCAGCAGGCTATCTTCGGACAGCGCGCCGATCCGGATCAGCAACGCGCCCAGCCGTCCGCCGATTTGCTGTTGCAGCAGGAGCGCCTTGTCCAGATCGGCGGTGTTGATCAGTTCCCTGGCGAGCAGCAACTCACCCAGCCGGGGAGAAATCATGCGCGATCCTTACTCATTAACTTTAACTCATTCAATTTGTTACCATCCCAGCTTTATCCCTCCAGCGCCTGCTGATAGACCGCAATGGTTTCCTTGATACACCGCGCCCACGAAAAACGTCCCGCCTGCTGCAACCCCCGTTGAACCGCCCCCGCTCGCCACGCCTGATCGGTCAGCAACCGCTCCAGACCGGCGGTGATGGCGTCTACGTCTTCGGGATTCACCAGGAGTGTGGCATCGCCAGCGACTTCGGGCAGGGAAGCGCGGTTAGCGGTCAGCACCGGAATGCCGCTGCTCATCGCTTCCAGCACTGGCAGGCCAAAGCCTTCATAGAGCGACGGGTAAGCGAAGGCCTGGGCGCCGGAGTAGATCAGAGGCAACTCTTCCTGGGGAAGATAGCCGAGCCGGCGCAGTTGACCACTGCGCTCCAACGGGGCCAGTTGCCGTTCCAGAGTCTCCGTCAGCCAGCCGCGCGCACCGACCAGGACCAGCGGATAGCGCTGCCGCAGCGTCGCCGGCAGTCCGCCGTAAGCCTCGGCCAGCCGGCCCAGATTCTTGCGCGGCTCCAGGGTGGCAACCGCCAGCAGATAACTGCCGGCTTGCAGACCGTACCGACTCAGCACCGGGGTCAGCTCGATGCTGGAGTAAGGATGGAATGCCGGGTCAACGCCATTGTGAACGGTCACGATCCGTTCTGGAGTCACCCCCAGCAGGGTGATGATTTCCTGGCGCACAAACTCGGATACCGTAATCAGCCGGGTCGCTTGTCGCAAGGTCTGGGGCAGGTAGCGCTCGAGATAAACAATCCGCTCGCGGGGATGAAACTGCGGGTAATGCAGATGCGAGAGGTCGTGGAGGGTGACGACGGTCGGATTGGCGCAGGGCGGCAAAATAAAGTTGGGAACGTGCAGCAGATGATCGGGAAAGCGCTCAACCTGGCGGCGAAACCAGCGCGATTGCAGCGCGCCGTAAAGCAGGGCCACTTGCGGCTTGCAGGGCAGCCAGCGCCGGGCCTGGTGCAGGGAAGGACCGGAGGATAGCGCCGATTCGGGATCAGTCAGCCAGCGGTAGGTGGAAAAATAGCGGAGATCGGTAACAGCCGGATCAGCGCACAACCCCCGCGCCAGTTGCAGGGCGTAGTGACCAATCCCGCCGAGCGGTGGGCGGATGATGTCCACGCTCAGGATGACCTGCAGGGTCATTCGGGATTCTCATTCAAAATGCGGGTGAAGTACGCCAGCGTTTCCCGCGCTTCCCGCTGGTGGCAGAACCGCTGCGCCGTCTCCAGGCCGGACTTGATCAAGCGCTCCCGTAATTCAGCATGATTGAGCAGGCGGAGTATGGCTTCAGCGAAAAGGTCGGGACGTTGGGGGGGGACCAGCAGCGTATTCACTTCATCCCGTGCGTATTCATTGACGCCGCCCATACCGGTCAACACGGTGGCAGCGCCGCAGGCCATCGCTTCCAGACCGCCACGCCCGAAACCCTGGAAATCCGAGCCGTCCAGAAACACGGTGGCCGCGGAATAGATTTCAGCCAGCCGGTTCTGATCGGTCACTACGCCCTCGTCACGGAAAGAAAATGGAATACCCTGCCTGTCCAGAAACCGGTCGCCGAACAGCACAATGTCCACTTCCGGTTGTGCGATCTTGATCTGGGCGAGGGCGGCGATGGTCGGTTTGAAGCCACCCTGGTGCGCGTTGGGACGGGCCATGGCGAGAACAACAGGCCTGACAGAGGTGACATCGCGGGGGTAAAACCGCGCCAGATTCATCCCCAACAGGATTTTTTGCGTCGAATAACCATCGCCAGCCAGCATACTTTGCAGCCAGTCGGATTTGACGATCCGATGGGGGATCAGGGCGTAGGTGGCGCGGACCCGCTCGCGGGTATCGGGTTGTTTCTCAGGAAAAAACCAGGGTTCATACCCTTGCAGGAAATAGGCGGCGGCGCTAGCGCGACCACGGTTCACCAGTTCCGCCGCCCACGGGGCGGTACTCCACAGCGTCGCAACCACAATGTCGCTGTCGGGGAAATTCTCCAGTAACTCGCGCTCGTTGCGAAAAATCAGCGGCCGGGTATAAAGCGGAGTCCAGTCGCGAAGCGCCGGATCTTCGAACAGGGCGACGATGCGGGCTTCTACCCCAAGCAGAATCAGTTCGTTGACCAGTTGAATCACCGAAAGCACACCGCCGGCGATCACTATTTTATTCAGCAGATAAGTCACCCGTAACCGCCCCGGACGGGTAACTCGGCACACCAACTCCGGGGTAGCCAGCGGTCGGCAGGCCATGGGTAACCGCAGGAGACCGCGCAGGGCGGAACGGGCCAGACCCAGGCCATCACGCTGTCGCCAGGCTGCCAGCATTCCCCGCGCGGTTTCCCACACGACGGGCATTGGATCCCAGCGCTGGCGGGTGGTGAACAAAGCGCGACTGGGGCGAAGTGGATCAGCACGGCGGAAGGCGCGGAACTGGCGTTGGTACTCCTGGCCCCAACGGGCATCGAAGATCGCGCGATTAAGCCGGTAACGGTCGCCCCGGTCAGTGAAGGTGCCCCGGCCCTGGTGGTAGACGTAGACATTGCCGGCGACTACGGTGCGGTGACCTTGAGTGGTCAATCTCATGCAAAGATCAGATTCCTCGCCGTAACCCCGCCCGTAAATTTCATCGAAAATCCCTACTTGTTCCAGCACTGAGCGTCGCAGCAACAGGCAGAAGCCAACTCCCGTCACCACGTCGATCGCAGCGGTCGGAGCGTGGCGTTGCAGGTATTCGTCCATGCCGAAAAAGTTGGCGCCGGGGGCTAAAGGCAGATTGATTTGGGCGGCATGGTTGGTGAACGGATTGACAGCGGCAATGCGGGGATCGCTTTCAGCGCAGGCAACCAGGCGTTCAAGCCAGCCCGGCGTTACTACTACATCGCTGTTGACCAAGGCTATAAAGGGGGCGTTGCCGAGGGTAATACCCAGGTTGCAGGATTTGACGAAGCCCAGGTTTTCCGAGTTACGGTGGAGGGTAATCTGCCCGGGGTATTCAGCGGCAAGGCGGCGCAAATAGCGGTGGGTGTGGGAATCGCTGGCGTCGTCGATGATAATAATGTGGCAGGTGTTGGTTTTGGTATAAGCCAGGATGGAATTTAAGCACTTTTGGAGATAACTGAGGCTATTATAGATAGGGATAACGAGGTCGCATTTCATCTCAAATTTTAGCTGTTTTAGGATCTTGAAAAAAGTTATAGGAGGGTAGAGCAACAAACTACTTGTTGGTATTAATTAGCTTGGGTTGGTATTAATTAGCTTAGCTGGATCTGTGAAAACCTTTGAATGTCTTATTTTTAAGAAAGGCCTTTCAATAACTATATAACTTATTGTTGATATGGCTATCACCAATAAAGAACCCACGATGATAAGCCATATTGATGTATCGATATCAGATTGCCTAGCCAGATAGAATTTTAATTTTTGCAACACAGGGCTATGCCATAAATATAGGCTATAGCTGATAAGTCCTAGAAAAACTACGGGAGTAGTTTCAAAAGATTTCCGAGAAAAAGAGCCACGCATTGCAACTGCGATCACCCATGTTCCGATAAAAATTGCTGTAATAGAGTTCCAGTAAAACAACAACCCATATCCTGCTCTCCAATAAACGCCAACGTTACTATGAATGATGTACATCATTGCTAATGTACCACCCATGCCAATTGAAAATAATAAATTTGATAGAAAATTAAGCTGCTTGCTATTTCTTTCAAGATTAAAATGGCGATAGATGAAGGCTGCAAAAAAGCCACATAAAAATTGATCGAATACTCCAGGTAATTGCCCCAAGGCCCAAACCAAACGCGGTCTGGTGCGCTCTGTTATAAGATGAAATACCGAGTAGCGGTAAATAACAACGAGTAAAAAAACCAATAGCAGCAACGCAACCCAAAAAAATAACTTTTTAGGATTAGGTCTAAGGCAAAACAAAATAATAGCAAACCATGGCAATAAAAGATAGAACCCAAATTCTACTGGTAAGGTCCAGTATACGCCGTTAATTGCTGATGAAAGCGGTTGTGATAAATTGTGTAACATGAAGGCGTGTAAAATCCAAACATAAAAATCCTGCGGTACTCTATACCATCCAAATAACCCGAGAATAAAAAAAATAATCAATTGTGCGTAGAATGCGGGAAATATACGTAGGAAACGCCTTTTGTAGAAGTTAACTGTGGATGGACGTGTGTTTGTACCGCGCAGCCAATCAATAAATGGTAATCCTAACAGAAATCCAGATAACACAAAAAACAAGTTTACACCTACCCAGCCGGTACTCGCTATATATGTAAATTCCAGTTGATAACCAAAGATATTTATTATTAAAGGAGGCCGTCCTATGATAGAAAATAAATGGAAAAACATAACCAGGATCGCAGCAAGACCACGCATGCCAGTTAATCCAACAAGATAAGTGCCTGTAGACGTACCGGATGCTTCGTCTTGTATGAAATTTCGAATTGATATCAACAACGAATAAGTACCCCATCAAAATGGTTATTAGTATCTCTCACTCTCACTCCTCAGGCATCCCATAAATGCGCTCATAGAGGCTCTAATGGTGGTTTTTTAGCATACACTAATGTGCCAGCACAGATTTCTAAACTTTTAGTTATATTCAGTTTTTTTACAATATCTAAATCTTTGGAAATAGCTGGTGGAGCTAATAATTCATTAACAGAAGTGCTTTTAAATTTTTCTTTTAGTTCAGTCGGTAAACCATCAAGCCAAACTCGAAGAATCCATGATACTGACCTGATTGGATGGAGATATATGGGAATGGTTTGATCTTCAATAATTAGATAATCTTCAAATAATGCACGAGCGCCTGATGGTGTCATATTAAAATAATGATGTGGATAGCCATGATAGGGTTGCATAAAAGAGGCGCTAAAAAGTAATTCACCTCCAGGTTTAAGAACTCTGGTTATTTCTTTTGCACATTTAAAAGGGTCACGGACATGCTCAAGAACTGCTAATGATAATACAGCATCAAAAGTATTATCTTTAAATGGAAGTTCCTCTCCTATTCCCAAGACATCGGTTGTGTCGTAGTTGATAATTTCAAAGTTAACAACATGACTATAATAAACAGGTCTTCTACCAGAGCCACAATCTAATATTATGCCATGCTTATACTTTTCAAGTATAGATAAAACCTCACTACTATATTCGTGTGCAGATACATTTTCTGTTTCCGATATTTTTGAAATATTTATAAGATGTTCTGATAGGTAATTGTATTTAAGACCCTCTTTTTTGAGGGTCATATCGCTTCTCAAGTATGGTTCTAAGGTTTTTACTTTTTCAGCACGTAGTTCGTCAAGATTGCATTTTAGCCATTGCTTTCTGTTTTCTTTATTTCCATATTTACAAAAATGCTTATACGCAGATCTTTCAAAAGCTCCACTTTGAATAGCTTTAAATATATCAGGATTTGCTGATATATATGCTTGTTCGTCGTAATTATCAAAAGTAGCAGGTACTAACAGCCTAATAAAATTCATGATTTTTATCTCATTATATGGGGTGATATAATTTTTTGCGCTAGGGCGCTGGTAGTGTTTCTAAGTAGGCGTTTTTTTGTGTCACTGAGAGCAGTATCAGCAATCTGCTCTCTTAGTTTTTTATCAAGTGATATTTGAACAATTTTTGAACACCATTCTTCAATAGAATTACTTGAAACAAGAAGGCCATTTTGCCCATCTATTATAGTGTTTGCATACTCTCCACAACTTGAAAAAACTCCAGGTATTCCTAAAGCTGAATATTCCAGAAACTTAAGATCACTTTTAGCTGAATTTAAGCTATTGTTAATTAGAGGAGCTACTGCAAAATCCCAATTTACATGTGATTGCAACCAGCGGACGAATTCAATATAAGAAGTTTTTTGCATTGGCGGAGCTATAAGAGAAACTCCTTTAATAGCACGGGGTGGATTTGCATAGCCACTAATAACTTCAAGATCAATTTGGATACGATGTTTTTCAAGTAGCAATCGATGTGCTAAATAATAGGCTTCTATAATTAGATCCAAATCTTTATCATGAGTCTTGCTGCCAAAATAACCTACCCGCAATCTGCCAGGATCCTTTACCGATGTTTTATTTTCTTTTGAAAACCAGAGTCTCTCATCGAGGGCATTGCGAAATACAAATGTCCTAGCAGCAAAGGTTGGACCAAAACTTTTTATTATGCTTTGCTGCAATGCTTCAGTACTCAAGATTATAAGTTTAGCACTTTCAATTAATAAACTAATGGATTGAATTTTTTCTAAATAATGGTTATATTCTGGATGACTTTTATCAATTGAAAGCAAGTCATCATCGAGATCTAAATATAATGGTATTTTTGCCCTAGTGAGCGATTTTATCAGTGATCTTGCTTGAAAAAAGCTTAATGCATCACGTTGAACAAGTACGGCATTCACAAAAGAAGAATCAAGCCAATCATCGAAAGCATTATTTGTTATATGATCTTCTTCTAAATATATAGTATGTATTTTTTCACAAAACGGCTCGCTAGAATATGGCAGAAAACAACGAATATAAGTCGAGCCTCGCTTACCCTTTGGAACGATCACAGCCAATCTAAATAACATTTTTGAACTCGACAAATTCAAGGATTTATTCGCCTCCTCGGCAAGTAGGAAATCAGACTGAACACTTACGGACAAACTATTATAAACCCAAGCATATTCATCACCCATGACGAAGGAGTGCTTAAAATTCATTTTACTGATTTCTTGTATTGCTTTATTGTATTCATTAGCATGAGTAGCTATGTAACAGATTTTTTCGTAAATAGAATCTGGGTCATTGGTATCGACAATCCACCCACCACCATGCTTGGTAATTCTTTCTCCAATGGCGCCAAGACGTGTGCCAATAACCGGTAAACCAGCAACCCACGCTTCAGTAAGTGTATGGCTATAGGTTTCACCCCAAATGCAAGGTAATGCAACCATATCAGGATTGATTTTCTTAATAAACTCAAATAGTTTTTCCCTTTTATATTTTCCATGATGAATTCCGACGTGTGTTAAGTTTTCGTCAGTACTGCCAAGAAAATGAAATTCTATAATATTTCCTCGATTTTTATCCAAATCGTAGACATCCCTGATTACTTTACTTCCCTTATGAATATCGAGGTTTCCAAAGCAAAGGATTTTTATCTTACCAATAGGCAAATTTATTTTTTTTAAGTCTAGGAATTTATTGAATTCACAACCGTGTTCGAAGATAAAAAAAGGCTTTTTATTAAGCAGAGGATAATGTTCAACGAAAATAGATTTTACGAACTCAGCAGTGGTAATAAATGCTGTTGCTCTTAAAAGCCAACTTTGGATCTTTTCTTTCCAAAGGATACAAAAATCTTTATCAAAAGAAACATCGTCCATTAGAGACGATGGATTATGCCACATTTCAACTTCCATTGATTCTGGTAAGTGCGGGCAAAAATGAAGATCTTCACTCAAAAGTTGGACGCTTGGATTTATCAGATAAAAATCATGGAATGATATGACCGTGGGATAACCTAACTGCAGGCATAGTTCAGGCATATCAAATGTGTGCTTAAAAAGACTTCTAATGTGTACAGTATCCGGGTTTAACCCAATCAAGACCGCCCGATAAATTTTGGCAAATGATTCATCATTAAATTCTTTGACACTCCACCTTGTTTTCAGGGGCCAACTGATAAGTTCAATATATTTCCCCTTATCAAAAATTTTTAACTTTAATTCAAGCGCATTCGACGTGAGTACAAAAATTTCAAATTTATCATAAATTTCATTATGGAGTTCTAATGTTGTTTTAATAACACCACCACCGCCCTCATGTAGCACAAAAAGAATTCGGTTTCGTGCATAAATATATCCCGAGTTTGTTGAATGCATTGAATTACTTATTCTTTTTTTTATGTTTGCAAGTATTGGCGAAGAAACGAACTTTCTTACTTCATTAGTGTAGTTTGGATGTTTATTGTCAAGAGTTTTTCTATTTTTATGAACAAGATTTTCTTTAGCTTTGCCGAAAGAAGCGCTACCTTTATGATAAATAAGAGTTGAATCATCGACAATATGCTTCCAACCAATGTTTATCATGCGCATACATAAATCATTTTCCTCGCCATAGCCCATACCAAAAGCTTCCTCGTCTAGGTAACCTGCCTCATTCAAAGACTGTCGCTTGATATAAAGACAAAAGCCATTACCTGTTGGTGTTTCTATATAATCACGTTGAGAAAGACGATCAACCAAATGACTAAAAGTATCGAGAGAGAGGTGGTCAGGAATTGGAGAATTTTTACCGGTCTCAGGAACTGAAAACGCTCCTGCCGCATTAGAAAATGGGGTGACGGTAGCAATGTTCTTACTGGAGTATGCGGCTAGCAAAAGCTTAGTAAGCCAATGTTTGGTTACCTTTGTATCGCTATTAAGCAAAACAACATCATTTTTTGAGTGTGTTAAGCCTTGGTTGGCAGATTTAACGAATCCTTGGTTTTTTTCATTTCGCAACACAATAATATTAGGGTAACTTGACCAAGTATCAAGCATCTTAGATATCATTGGTTCCGTACTGCAGTCATCAATCAGCAGGAGTTCATAGTTTGTAGTTCTATTCAAAACGCTTAATACACACCGCATAACATCAGAACTACTATTAAAAATTGGCACAACTATAGTTACTTTATTTTTCAAGAAATCAAGATCAAAGTTATAACGATCATAACTATTCCTAACGGCTATAACAGATAGATTAATTTCATCTTTGCTTATCCCTGATAATATGTTATTCAAAGGCTGTTTTTTTAAAAAGTTATGGTTTGATCTTCTATTTTTTTCAGGATTGTTTTTTTTTTCAAGCAATTTTTTTTGATCTACTTCTGAGGTTAACTCCTTGGCGCGAGAAAAAATAGTTTGCATATGATGAATTGCTAGATGGCTTTTAGGGCGAAGTAAAAATACTTCTACGATTCTGACCAAAAAATCACCAATCCTCCATCGCCAAGAACTTATTAAAGACTCGGTGTCAATTTGCAGCATTTCTAAAAATTTAAATAATTGGCGATTGATTCTTTGATTGCTAACAACTAGCGCTTGGGCGGTTTCCTTGGCATTAAGGGAAACCCTCATAGATTGCATTAATGTTTGAAGTCGTTCACGCTCCTGCTGCAGTTCCGCTTCGCTGGCTTCCTTGGCACGCAGGGCGGCATCAAGGGCGGTATCAAGAGTCTGGACTGAGGCAACGAGCTGTTCGCGCTCCTGTTGCAGTTCCGCTTCGCTGGCTTCCTTGGCACGCAGGGCGGCATCAAGGGCGGTATCAAGAGTCTGGACCGAGGCAACGAGCTGTTCGCGCTCCTGTTGCAGTTCCGCTTCACTGGTTTCCTTGGCGCGCAGGGCGGTTTCAAAGGTCTGGACCGAGGCAGTGAGTTGTGTGCGTTCCTGTAGAAGGATGGCTTCACTGGCTTGCAGATTTATTATGGTATCTTTGAGTTGCCGGCACTCTTCATGAAATCCCAAGATTTCACATGCGCCCGCAGAAAAGCCCAGCTCAGCCTTACTCGCCAAAGCTAGAATTTGGCCAGATTCAAATGCTTCTACTAGGATAGCCTGTTGCTTATTGATAAAACCGGCTTCAATATCAGATGATCCTCTTTCCCGGTATAACTCGGGACTGACAAAAGCGAGTATTTCCTTTTCGTGAGGGATTCTTAAGCCTTGACAACCCAAGTCAGTCAGTTGCTGATAGAGTTTAGTGGCTGTCTGTAAAGGCTGTGCTAGAATTTCCGAGTGTAAAATCAGCAGATTTGGATAGCCTTTGGTAACCTTCAGAGCTTCTAAGGTATACTTTTCCCAAAGCGCAATGCCAAACTGTAGCGAAAAACCGTTACGAGTCCGCAACGACTGGGCGATTTGAATGGGAGTGCGGTAAACGTGGATGCAAACTGGCACTTCCAGGTGTTTACGCCATAAAGGAAAAGTCAGGCAGAATCGAGGCTCTTTGAGAAACCACGGTCGATGCGCGTCTAATTCCAGAATCAGGCGCTTAGCCTTTTTATCAAAATCAGCCAGTGCATTTTGTGGAATCTTATCTAAGGAGAAATCATTGATATTGTTCCAGTCCGCTTGGGCAGAGTGTAAGATCATATCGTTTAACGCACGGACATCTCGACGTTCCCAAAATCCTTTGGGATTTTCTTGGTTAGCTCCGGTGCTGACACCCTCTGGGCCGAAATAAGCGCCCATAAGATTGAGTAGACGGGCGGTTAAAGACGTTCCTGAACGGTGCATTCCAATCACAAAAATTTGCATTTTCTTATCTCTAAGCCTTAAGTAGTTAGTTGCTCTTCGTAAAAACTGAGTACATCCGATGTATCACCATAAGCACGGGTTATCCCATCCTCAATCCAAACCGCCCGGTCACATAGCTGCCGGATGGTTTCTGCGCTATGAGATACGAGTACGATGGTTTTATCCGAACGGATCTTATCACGCATCACCGCCGACGACTTGCGCCGAAAATCTGAATCACCTACGCCCAGAACCTCATCGATCAGCAGCACGTCAGGATCCAGCTGAAAAGCCACTGAAAAACCCAACCGCGCTTTCATCCCACTAGAGTAGGTGTTAATAGGCTGATCAAAAAAATCTCCCAATTCGGAGAAAGCTTTTATATCCCCCATTTTCTCGATCACTTCGCGGCGGTTTAAACCTATCAACATCCCGCTTAGCAAAGCATTTTGTCGCCCGCTCAAGTACGGCACAAAGCCAATCTGTAGTGATAATAATGCGGTCTGAACACCATGATTGACCAGTTCACCCCGATCAGGACGCAGAATACCCGCCAGTACCTGTAACAATGTGCTTTTACCTGCACCATTACGGCCGATAACCCCCAGTGATTCTCCATGATGCAGATCAAACGAAATATCATTAAGCGCCCAGAACCGCTCTTTACGCAGATACCCTGCCTGACGCCAATAAAATGCTCCCACATTCCGTAGTGATAAAGCAAGTGATTTTGACATGGATTAAAGCTATCTTCTCGCCAGTTTCGGGTATAAGTGATCGTTCTTTTTTATCCAGCGATAAGCCAAAAAGCTAATCATCATGCTTAGCACAGCGATTAAGGCTAATGCCAGCCAGTGTGGCCATTTCTGGTATATCAGGATATCCCGATACGCCTCGATAATGCTCGCCATTGGGTTTAAATAAAAATAGGGCTGATAATTTTCTGGAATCGAAGCGCCAGAAAAGAAAATCCCGGAAAAATAAAAAAGGATTTGCAAGGCATGCTCAGCTAAATACTTCAGGTCCGGGACGAAAGGCACCACAGCGGCTACTAATAAAGTCAGTCCTAAAATCAGCAAAAATTGAGTCGTCAATAAAGCCGGTAGTGCCAGATAAGTCCATCCCACACTAAAACCCGCCAGCCAAAGATAGATTAACAGTAGCATTAGCACCAAACCAAACTTAACCAGATCAGTCAAAATAACTACCAAGGGGAAGATTATTTTAGGCACATAAACTTGCTGCATTAGTGAACGCCCGCCAAGAATCGACGTTGCGCTGTGGGTAATTGTATTCTGAAACCAGCGCCAAGAGACGAGTCCGATTAACAGGAATGGCACGAAGTCCGGGGTGCTACGTCTCAATAGCAACCCAAAAACCACATAAAAAATCGCCATAAAAATGAGCGGATCAAGCACCCACCATAAAAAGCCGATATAGGTTCTTGCTGCCTCAGCCCGAAGATCAGCCAGGGTTTTATACAGAATCAAATCCCGATAGCGTGCGTTTAACATGAATCTCAACAGGTTCCGTCAAACAGAACCACAACCGCCAAAGATTTTGGCTTCCGGTAGGTCAACCTCATAAAATCCCAATAAGCCCCCAGTAAGGGTTTAAATAAATAACCACGACGGTACAGTAAAAAAACTATCGTTTTCATCATCAGCCGAAAACCGGCTGCGGGTAGCAGCAGATAGGGATAGTGCAGCCAGGTAAACAGTAAGGTACTCAAATTTTCGTGATAATTAGCTAGAGTTGATTCAGGGTGTTTAGCGGTCGCCCGCCCACCAGTACTGACCGCGCCCTTGTGATAAACAATGCTGTCACGGCACCAAGCCAGTTCATATCCTTTTGAATGCAACCGCTGAGCATAATCCGCTTCTTCATAATACAGAAAAAATTGTTCGTTCAATAATCCCACTTCAGCAATCACTGACGTAGAGAGCAGCATTGCTGCGCCATGAACATAGTCCAGACGAACCACCTTACGGGATTGCATCACCTCACGCAACGGTCGCCCGCCCAGCACGTTCCACATCACCGTCAACGCCGGCAAGTAGCGGCAACCACCAGCACATTGCACCAATTCACGATGATGATAATCGACCAGCGTACTGCCTATGGCTCCTGCTCGCGGATGGCGACAGGCATATGCGAGCAGTTTAGGCAACGCATCGGCTTCGACCACTGTGTCGTTATTCAGCAGCCAGATAAATCGGTAGCGACTCCGAGATAGCAGGTAACGCAACGCCGCGTTGTTGCCCGCAGCGTAACCGCCATTTCGCTCAGTTTGCAACAGCAGGAATTCACCCCCTCCCGACTGCCGGCGCGGGGTCACAGATCCGGTGCTGGGAGCGGGTTCCGGGAAGTACCGACGACCCCAGGATTCCAACACGGTGATGGAATCGTCACTGGACGCATTATCACAGCACAACAAGGTTCCCAACCCAGCAGCAACCGCCGGTAGCAAAGATTCCAGACATTCAATGGTGTCTGCCGCCCGATTCCAGTTCAGAATAACCACGGCTGTCATCGCTAAGATATCAGAAGCCGAGAATAAGATTTCATCAGGGGAAGGGGTAAATGTACTATTTTCCAACGTCATACTCAGACAGACATACGGATTGTATTTCTTAATACAGGCGTTAATTGTAGATATTCGTTGGCTTTTACCGTTGTATTAGCTTTAAGCCAATACTTTAGCGCGTTTTATTTTGCCGCATCTACTGGACCATACCAATGTCCGCTCTCTCTATCGGCATCCTATCCCCGGACCTGTGGTCTAGCCATTATCGCGGGAATACTGACAGGCCTGATCTTGCGATGACCGCACGGGTATCGCCGCAAGGGTACGAATTCTAGTTCATCTCTGCGCCGCTGTCAGCCTGTTAATCGCCGGTTTTTCCCGACCTGCGTGTTGGTTCCACAAGAACCTTCGAAGAGTCATTATTCTCAGACAGTCTCTCAGCTTGCCGCCACCGCTTCGCCGGCCGTTTCCAGATTCAGCGCCGCCGCCAGCAACGCCTGGGTGTAGGGATGTTGGGGACAGGCGAAGACTTGTCGGGCCGGGCCGGTTTCCACCACCCGCCCGTTTTTCATCACCAGCAGATGATTGGCCAGCGCCCGCACGACCCGCAGATCATGGCTGATGAACACATAGGCCAGCCGATGGCGGTGCTGCAATGTGCGCAATAAATCCACGATTTGCGCCTGCACTGACACATCCAGCGCGCTGGTCGGTTCGTCGAGAATCAGCAGGCGCGGTTGCAAGGCCAGCGCACGGGCGATAGCGATCCGCTGGCGCTGACCGCCGGAGAACTCGTGCGGATAGCGGTGTTGGGTCGCCGGGTCCAGCCCCACTTCTTCCAGCGCCTGGGCAATGCGATCGCGGCGCGCGGCGCGGTCACCGGCCAGGCCATGCGCCAGCAACCCCTCCTCGACAATTTCGCCCACCGACAGCCGCGGGCTGAGCGAGCCGAACGGGTCCTGAAACACAATCTGCATGGCTTTGCGCAATGGCCGCAGGGTGTTGTTGGGCCAGCCATCAATCCGCTGACCGTCGAACCGGATTGCGCCGGTGCTGGACAGCAACCGCAATAACGCCAGCCCCAGCGTGGTTTTGCCCGAACCACTCTCGCCGACTACTCCCAGCGTTTGCCCTTCGCGGACGCTCACGCTGACTCCGTCTACCGCCTTGACGTGATTGATGACCCGTCCGAACAGGCCGCGCTGGAGGGGGAACCAGACTCGCAGATCGTCGCCGGCCATGACTTCCGGCGCATCGGCCTGTTCCGGCGGCGGGTCGCCCTTGGGTTCAGCGGCCAGCAATTCCCGAGTGTAGGGATGGCAGGGGTTGGCGAATAGCTCGGCGACCACCCCGGTTTCCACAATTTCACCGTCGCGCATCACCGCGACCCGGTCGGCGAGCTTGCGGACGATGCCGAGATCGTGAGTAATGAACAGGATCGCCATGCCGAACTGGGCTTGCAGGTCCTTGAGCAGCTTCAAAATCTGCGCCTGGATGGTGACATCGAGGGCGGTGGTCGGCTCATCGGCGATCAGAATGTCGGGATCATTGGCCAGCGCCATGGCGATCATCACCCGTTGCCGCTGCCCGCCGGATAGCTCATGCGGCAGGGCGTTCAGGCGATTTGCAGCGTCAGGCAGACCGACCAGATCCAGCAATTCCAGAATCCGCGCCCGCCGCTCCGCTCCGCTCAAACCCTTATGCAGGCTCAAAGTCTCGCCGATCTGCTTCTCAATCGAATGCAGCGGGTTCAGCGAGGTCATCGGTTCCTGAAACACCATTGCGATCTGATTGCCGCGAATCTCGCGCAACCGCGCCGGGGCCGCGCCCAGCAACTCTTCACCGCGCAGGCGAATACTGCCGCCGGGATGATGCGCGTGGGGATAGGGCAGCAGTTGCAAAATGGAGAGCGCCGACACCGACTTGCCCGAGCCGCTTTCCCCGACCAGCGCCAGGGTTTCGCCGCGATGCAGGGCAAACGAAACCTGTCTGACCGCCGGCAGTGCGCCGAACGAAACCGACAGATCGCAGATTTCGAGCAGGGGCGTTGTGTTCTGCGCCGTGTCGAGCATGGCAGTCTCCAGGAAAAAGATTCAGGTGGAATGGCTGAGCGGGTTCTCAGCAGTACCGATACTGGCCAGGGGGATTATAGAACCGGGTTCGGTTCACGAGGAAAGCTGGGCACCAGCGTCTCGCAGCAATGTGGGGTACTTTCCACTGTCCAGCCGGTCTGTCACAACCCGCCCATCGGTTGACGCCCGCGCCCTGAATGCCCAGAATCGCCGGCTTTCCCCGCCCCGCCCCGAACTCATGGACCTGCAAAAACCCACTCATCTCAAGCAGCTTGAAGCGGAGAGCATCCACATTATCCGCGAAGTCGCCGCCGAATTTGAAAAGCCGGTGATGCTGTACTCGATTGGCAAGGATTCGGCAGTAATGCTGCACCTGGCCCTGAAGGCGTTCCATCCCGGCAAGCCGCCGTTTCCGTTGCTGCATGTGGACACAACCTGGAAATTCCGGGACATGATCCGGTTCCGCGACGAGATCGTGCAGCGCTTGGGGCTGGAGCTGATCGTTCATATTAATGAGGAGGGTGCGCGCCAGGGCGTCAACCCGTTTACCCATGGCTCGCGGGTTCATACCGACGTGATGAAGACCCAGGCGCTCAAGCAGGCGCTGGATCGCTACGGATTTGACGCAGCCTTTGGCGGTGCCCGGCGGGACGAAGAGCGGTCGCGGGCCAAGGAGCGGGTTTATTCATTCCGGGATCGCAATCATGGTTGGGATCCCAAAAACCAGCGACCCGAACTCTGGAGCCTGTACAACGGGCGGGTGCATAAAGGCGAGAGCATTCGGGTCTTTCCGCTTTCCAACTGGACCGAGCTGGATATCTGGCAATACATCCACCTGGAAAATATCCCGATTGTCCCGTTGTACCTGGCCGCAGAACGGCCGGTCGTCGAGCGGGAAGGAACCCTAATCATGGTGGATGACGCGCGGATACCGCTGGAACCGGGCGAAACGCCGAAAATGGAATGGGTGCGCTTCCGCACTCTGGGCTGCTACCCATTAACCGGCGCAATCCGGTCACGGGCTGCCACTCTGCCGGAGATTATCCAGGAAATGCTGCTGACCCGATTTTCGGAACGGCAAGGCCGGCTGATTGACCATGACGCCGCCGGTTCGATGGAAGAGAAAAAACGCCAAGGGTATTTTTAATATGTCTCACGCTTCTCCTCTGATCGAATCCGACATCCAGGCCTATCTGGATGCTCACGAACACAAGGACCTGCTGCGTTTCATCACCTGCGGCAGCGTCGATGACGGTAAGAGTACCCTGATTGGCCGCCTGCTCTACGACACGCAATTGATTCATGAGGATCAGTTGGCCGCAGTCCGCCGCGACACTACCCGATACGGCACGACCGGCGAGGAATTTGATCTGGCGTTGCTGGTGGACGGGTTGCAGGCTGAGCGGGAACAGGGCATTACTATCGATGTCGCGTACCGTTATTTCTCCACCGAGAAACGCAAATTCATCATCGCCGACACCCCCGGCCATGAGCAGTACACCCGCAATATGGCGACTGGCGCGTCCACGGCCCAACTGGCGATCCTGCTGGTCGATGCGCGCCGGGGCGTGCAGGTCCAGACTCGCAGGCATAGTTTTATTGTGTCCCTGCTCGGTATCCGTCATCTGGTCGTCGCGGTGAACAAGATGGATCTGGTCGATCACGATCCGGTGGTGTTTGAGCAAATCCGCGATGAGTATCTGGATTTCGCCGCCAAACTGGGAGTGCGGGATGTGCATTGCATCCCGGTATCGGCATTGCGCGGCGATAACATCGTGCAGCCGTCCGCAGTCATGCCCTGGTATCACGGCTCTACTTTGCTGCACTTGCTGGAGACTGTAGAAGTCGCAGCCGATCGCAATTTGCGCGATTTCCGGTTCCCGGTGCAGTACGTCAATCGGCCTAATCTCGATTTTCGCGGCTTCTGCGGCACCCTCGCCGCCGGGGTGGTTCGGCCCGGCGATGCTGTGGTGGCGCTGCCTTCGGGCCGACGCAGCCAGGTGGCCAGCATCGTGACCAGCGCTGGCGATCTCGAACAGGCCTCCGCTGGCGAAGCGGTGACCCTGACCTTGACCGACGAGATCGATATCAGTCGCGGCGATTTGCTGGTTCATCCGGGTCGATTGCCGGCAGTGGCGGATACCTTTGACGCCCGGGTCGTCTGGATGGCCGATGCGCCGCTGCTGCCGGGCCGCCAGTACGATCTGAAACTCGCGACCCGCCTGGTTCCGGCTACCCCGACCACGATTCATCACCGGATCGATGTTAATACCCTGGAACATCAGCGGGCTGAAGAACTGGGATTGAACGAAATCGGCTATTGCCGCTTCGCCCTGAATCAGGCGGTTCCTTTCGACCCCTACCACGAGATTCCGGGCACTGGCGGCTTCATCATTATCGACCGGATCAGCAATATCACGGTCGGGGCCGGGATGATCGTCGGCCCGGTGACTCAGCCTCTGGTGGACAAAGCCCATAATGTGGTTTGGCATGAACATAAGGTCGCCAAAGTTCAGCGCGCCAATCAGAAGGCGCAACAACCCTGCGTGATCTGGCTGACCGGACTGTCCGGGTCGGGTAAGTCCACCTTGGCGAATGCTTTGGAGCAACGCCTCATGCAGCGCGGCTATCACAGTTATCTGCTGGATGGCGATAACGTCCGCCATGGCCTGAACCGGGATTTGGGCTTTTCCAAGGAAGATCGGATCGAGAACATTCGCCGGATTGGCGAAGTCGCAGCCTTGTTCGCCGATGCCGGATTGATCGTCATCACCGCCTTCATCTCGCCGTTCCGGGCAGACCGGGCCTTGGTGCGGGCGCTGGCTCCGGAAGGGGAGTTTATCGAGGTTTACGTTCACGCTTCACTGGAAGCCTGCGAACGGCGCGATCCCAAGGGCTTGTACGCCAAGGCCCGCGCCGGCGTCATTCGTGATTTCACCGGGATCGATTCGCCCTATGAAGCGCCGGAACAGCCGGAATTGACGCTCGACACTGAAAGCAATTCGCTGGAAACCAATCTGGAGCGGTTGCTGGCCTATCTCGGCGAACGGCGGATTCTGCGGGGGAATTAAAGGCTAGGGATTAGCCACAGAACAACACGGAAAATTCTTTCTTTTTCTGTATTATTTCGTGTCATTCCGTGGCTAAAATTCTTACGGTTGGGCTTGGTTCTGCTGGATCAGAAATCTTTGACCAAGCCCGTCATGATTCAGGAAAACTGTGCCGCTACCACATGACGGTTCAGTTTTCCGGCGCCGGTGAGCGGCAGTTCCGTCACCGGGCGGATTTGCCGGGGAAGCTTGTAATCGGCTAAATAATCCCGGCAAAACGCCTTGAGTTCATCTTCGCCGGCGCTCTTACCGGCGTGAAAAATCACCAGCGCAACCGGGGCTTGTCCCCATTTCGGATCGGGAATCCCCGCGCAAATCGCGCCAGCCACAGCGGGATGTTTCATCAAGGCTTGTTCAATCTCCTCCGGAGAGATGTTTTCTCCTCCGGAAATGAACATGTTATCAGCCCGACCTTTGATGAACACCAAACCGTCCTGATCTTGCACAGCCAGGTCTCCGGTATAAATCCAGCCCTCCTGATTGATGACTTTTTCAGTCCGCGCCGGATCATCGAGATAGCCGTCAAAGTTATGCGGGCTGCGCAAACACAGTACGCCAATTTCGCCGGATTTAACTTCGCGCCCTGATTCCTGATCGACGATTTTCGCATCACAATGAAACATGGAAGCGCCGATGCTGGCCGAGTTGGTCAGCAACTCTTCCAGCGAGTCAGAGCGAGCGATATAGGCAAAATTGGAGGGGCCGGCCTCGGTCATCCCATAGGTCTGGCTAATGGGAATGCCTTTATCCAGGAAAACTTGCATCACTGCTTTTGAGCAAGGCGCGGCGGCGGTTGTGATCGCTTTCAATTGGGAAAAATCGGTTTCGCCAAATTTGGGATGGGCGATCAGGAATTGCAGCATAGCTTCGACCGCGCCAAAATTTTCAACCCGCCCTTCATGAATCAATTCCAGCATCAGGCCGGGATTGAATTCGCGCATTAAAACACTGGTGATCCCCGCATAAAACAGCGGGGTAAAGGTGTTCCAGCCGCCGACATGAAAGAACGGGAAAGTGATCAGCACCTTGGCGAAGGCCCCAGTGAGGCCGGTGGCGAGAATATCCACTGCATTCCAGATCATCTGCCGATGAGAAACGATGCAGATTTTTGGCGTTGCGGTGGTGCCGCCGGTATGAACGTACAGGCACCGATCATTCATCGCCAGCGGGATGTTCACTGCTCTCGGAACAGTTTTCAGAATGACGTTTTCAAAAATGTTCTGGTCATCGTCGATGTTGATCACGGATTGAACTGAAGCGGGAACTGATAAGGTTGAAACCAGTTCGGCAAATTGATTTTCGTAAAACAGAACTCGGGGCTGAAGCCGGGCTATCAAGTCATCTAGTTCCGGCTTTTTCAAACGCTGGCTCAACGGGGCTAAAATAATCCCCAGCTTCCCGCAGGCGAGATAAAGGTCAATGGCTTCAATCCGGTTGCGGCAGATCAGCGTGATGACATCGCCTTTGCGCAGATCCAGCACATCGGTCAGATAAGTCCCGGTCCGACAGGCCCGGTCGTTCATGTCCTGAAAGGTATAAGTCTTTTTCGTGAATGAGTCATAAAGGGCCGTCCGACAGGGAGTCAGGGCAGCGCGACGCCCAGCCCAGTCACCCACCCAGTTCATGGGCAGATCGTCATAATTCTGAATGAATGCCATTGAAATCTCCTTAGAATCAGGTCATGAAAACTGGAGTAGCGCTAAACCTGGATTGCCTGCACCCAGGCCAGGGTTTCAAAATGCCGGGCGTTCACCTCGCTGAGTTCAACCCCACAATGCGCGGCGGCCGCTTCAATCCGATCCGGGTCAAACGACTCGCAGGCCAGCGCCAGTTCGAGAAACGGCGCATAGGGTCCTTCGTTACGCAACAGCGCGGCATTGATAGCCTCCGGCAGATGCAACGGTTTAAGCGCTGCCGGCAGCGGTATTTGCAGCACCAGATCGAGCATGGAAAACAGGCCGGTCACGAACAGACCATCGCGTTCGGCTTCGGCGAAGAGTGGCGCGCCGACCAGTTCCATCAACCGTCCCCGCGTCAAAGCGGTTTCCTGCAGCGCCACGGCATGGGGCGAGAGCTGGGCGGACCCGAACATCAGCAGGGTCAGCCAGCGGTACATCTTCTCCCGGCCCATCAGCACCAGGGCATGTTCAATCGAGATAATATTCTGGCGCAGGCCGGAAGCCGCTGAATTGATATAGCGCAACAGGCGGTAGAACAGTATGGCGTCCTGCTTGATGATTTCCGCCAGTTCGGCGGTTTCCGCGTCACACCGCAGATGGTTCAATAAATCGCAGACGCGCAGGGTCTGCGGCCCCGCCAGATTGTCGGTCCAGTCTTCGTGGCTGGTCACGAACGGCCCCTGGAACAGGGCAAAGCCCAGCCGACGGCATAATTCAAAATCGTCGAAGCTTTCCAGATTCCGGGCAATCAAGGCGACATTGCGTTGCTGGATTAACCGATCGGCGATCTCCTTCAGTTCGGTTGGGCTGTGTTGCGCAGCCTTGACAATGAAGTAATTGACGTGGGGCGCCAGCAGCGCAAAATGTGGCCCTTCAAAGCACTCCTCCAGCGCGAAGGCGAAGCCCCATCGTCTCAGCTCATCGACCCGGTTGCCGAGTACCGCCGGATCGAGTCCATCCCTGTCGTCGTCCATTGCCTGCACCGTCAGCACCATGCCTTGGCCAGGCAACTGATCGATCAGCGGGTTGGCCAGAAAGGAATCAAGCACCGTAATAAACGCTTGCCGGTGGCCCAGCAGCTTGTGGATGGAAAACTGGAGCAGGTTGTTAATCACCGCTTCATTATAAATATGGTGGATGCGCCGGCTTTGGACACGGACCCGATCGTGGATGCCCTGGCGCAGCATGAATTCGTAGCCAGCCACACGTTGCTCACGGTTCAGCGTTGCCTCGCGACAAATGACTGAACGGTCAGCAGCCTCGTCAGGACGGTTGCCGGGTTGTACCGGCGGCAGGGGTTCAATAGCGGCACCGGTACCCTTAACCGGGGCCAGCTCGTTCAGCGCCTGAAAGTCGCGTTGTTCGGCGGGATGACCATGGGGAAGTTGGCACTTGAATAGAAAAGTAAACAATCGGCTGAGCATGGCGGAAGCACGGAGCGGGTGGCAATGGAGATGGCGGTAACGCCGACTATGCTAAAACTTGAACGCATTCGAGAAACCAGGGCGGCACCGCTACCCGGATTATAGTCACACTGAAGGCCAGCCTTCTCCCTAGTTTCAACTGCAAACGGATTCAAAACCAATCCGCAGGAGCGAATTAATGAAACGCCTCGATCCGCTACACACGCTCCTGAGCGGCTTTAACCTGATCGAAGCCAGCGCCGGCACCGGCAAGACCTACGCGATTACCGCGCTGTATGTGCGGCTAGTGGTGGAACTGGGCATCGCCGTCAACCGGATTCTGGTGGTGACCTACACCAATGCCGCCACCAAGGAACTGCGCGACCGGATTCGCGGGCGGCTGCTGCAAGTCCGCACCGCTTTCCTGCGGGGTCGGGCAGCGGAGGACGATGATCTGGCGGTTCGCCTGCTGGACTGGCTGCCGGAGCGGGAGATCGCGATTCGCCGCCTGACCAATGCGGTGCGCGGGTTTGACGAGGCGGCCATTTTCACCATTCACGGTTTCTGCAAGCGGGTGCTGGGCGATAACGCCTTTGAAAGCGGCCTGTCGTTCGAGACGGAACTGCTGGCCGATACCGGCGATCTGCTCCAGGAAATCATCGACGACTTCTGGCGGCGGGAACTGTATCCGGCGGATCCCATCGTCGCCCAATACTTTCTCGATGCCGGTTATAGCCCGGAACTGCTGCGCAGCCAGATCGAGCGGCATTTGAACAAACCGTATTTGCGGGTGGTCGCGCCGGCTGGAATCAGCGATGGCGCGGCGCTAGCGCAGACCTTTGCCGCCGCTTTCCTACAGGCCCGCGACCTGTGGCTCGAGGATCGGGCGGCGATTGAAGAACTGCTGCTGACTTCGCCGGCGCTGAACCGCAACCGCTACCGGCTCACCTCGATCCCGGCCTGGCTGGAAAATATGGATGAGTATCTGGCGGCGGAGATTCCCAAACTGGCCCGGTTCGCCAACTTCGACCGCTTCACTACCACCAAACTGACCGCTGCCACCGGCAAGGGCAAAACCACGCCGGCGCATCCCTTTTTCGCCGTCTGCGAGACCCTGGAAACCACCGGCGCGGCGCTGGCGGACGCCTACCGCCATCAACTGCCGGTCAAGCTGCTGGAGTATTGCAATGCCGAACTGGCGATCCGCAAGCGCCAGCAGCAGGTGCAGTCCTACGACGATCTGCTGCTGAACCTGTACCGGGCGCTGCACAGTAAGCGGCAAGGCCCGGCGTTGATCGAGACCTTGCGGCAACGCCACGCCGCCGCCCTGATCGACGAGTTTCAGGATACCGACCCGGTGCAGTACGCCATTTTCCGGCGGATTTACGCCGATACCTCCCATCCGGTGTTTCTGGTCGGCGATCCGAAACAGGCGATTTACAGCTTTCGGGGCGCGGATATCTTCGCCTACCTGATCGCCCGCCGCGACACCCCGGAGACCCATCGCCATACCCTCGATGTGAACTGGCGCTCTGATCCCCGGCTATTGACCGCGCTGAATGCAGTATTCGGCGAGGTCAAGGATCAGCCGTTTCTGGTCGACGACATTCCGTTTCTCAATGCGATTCCGGCGGAACGAAAGCCACACGAGGCGCTGACGATTCAGGGGCGGAGCGAGCCGCCATTGCAACTGTGGTTGCTGACGACCAGCGGCAGCGAACCACTCAACAAGGGTCAGGCCAGTGAACAGGCGGCGCGGGCGACCGCAGCGGAAATTGCCCGATTGCTGAATCTCGGTGCGCAGCAGCAGGCCCGGATCGGCGGGCGGGCGCTGGTCGGCGGCGATATTGCGGTGTTGGTGCGCAGCCATTGGCAGGGGCGGCTGATTCGCGAACAGTTGCTGAAGTTGAATGTGCCCAGCGTCCAGCACGCCGATGACAGCGTGTTTCACACCGATGAAGCCCGGCAACTGGAATGGCTGCTGGCGGCGGTGATCGAGCCGGGCAACGAGGGGCGGGTGCGAACCGCGCTGGCCTCCGACCTGTTCGGCCTGAATGGCGAGGAACTGCACCGGCTGCGCGAGGATGAGCGGGCCTGGGCGCACTGGCTGGAAAAATTGCAGGATTACCGGGAGTTATGGCGGGATCACCGTTTCATTCGCTTTTTCCGGGCCTGGTTGATCTGGGAAGAAGTTCCGGCCCGGCTGCTGGCGTTCCGCGACGGCGAGCGGCGCTTGACCAATCTGCTGCATCTGGCCGAATTGCTGCACCTGGCCAGTCGCACTCATCCCGGCATGATCGCCTTGCTCAAATGGCTCGGCGACCAGCGCGCCAGTCCGGCCAACAAGGATGAGGAACAGCAGTTGCGGCTGGAAAGCGACGAGAATCTGGTGCAAATCGTGACCGTGCATAAAAGCAAGGGGCTGGAATACCCGGTCGTGTTTTGCCCGTTCCTGTGGGATGGCCGGTTGCGTACCGATGAACAGGGCGATGCGCTGCTCTACCACGATCCCGGAAATCCCGGCCAGACCATTCTTACCATCGGCGCAGAGGAGGACGATCCAGCCCGCGACTACGCCCGCCGCGAGGAAATGGCCGAAAGTCTGCGGCTGTTCTACGTCGCCCTGACCCGCGCCAAACAGCGTTGCACCCTGGTCTGGGGAAAGATCAAGCAGGCCGACACTGCGCCGCCGGCCTGGCTGCTGCACCGCCCCAGCGTCAAGGAAGCGGGCAAGGACTGGTTGCAGGCGACCCAGGAGCGGTTTAGCAAAATGACCGGAGCAGCCCTGCGCGAAGAGTTGCAAACCGTGCTGGCCCCCGCCGGCGAAGCGGTCGCCATTGCGTCGTTGCCGCCAGGCGAGGGTTCACGTTACCAGCCGCCCGCGACCGTTGATCCGGAGTTGGCGGCGCGGACCTTCAGCGGCGGATCGCTGTTTGAATTTTGGCGGGTGGGGAGTTTCACCGCGCTGGCCGCGTCCGGTCAGCCGGCGGAACTGGCCGAATTGCCCGATCACGACCGGATCGCGGTGATGCCGGTGGTGGAAACCGCCCTGGTCGCAGCGCCTGCCGGACGCGACTTTTACACGTTTCCGCGTGGGGCGCGGGCTGGAACCTGTCTGCACGCCATTTTCGAGCGGCTAGATTTCAGCCGGGGCGAGCGGGAGCCGCTGGAGCAGCTGGTGCAGCGGACCCTGACCGGTCATGGTCTGGATGCGGAAACCTGGACGGCGACGGTGGCGAATGGGGTAGAGCGGGCGTTAGCGACGCCGCTGAATGCCGCCGGACTGCATCTGGGGACGGTCACGTTGGAACAGCGCATCAATGAACTGGAGTTCTATTACCCGCTGGCGCATCTGCGGGTCGAGGCGTTGCGGGGAACGCTAGAGCGGCATGGCTACGCCGCCGGCCCGTTGCAGGGCATGATCGACCGGCTGGATTTCAGTCCGCTGCGTGGCTACATGAAAGGCTTTATCGACCTGGTGTTTGAAGCCGAGGGGCGGTTTTATCTGGTGGATTACAAATCCAACTGGCTGGGCGCAGAACCAGCGGCTTATCGACGGGAGGCCTTGGCTGAAGTCATGGCCCGCGAGTCCTATGTGCTGCAATACCTGATTTATACCGTGGCCCTGCACCGCTATTTGCGGCTGCGGGTGGCCGATTACGACTATGCCCGGCATTTTGGCGGGGTTTACTACCTGTTTCTGCGCGGCATGGACCCGGCGCTGGGCGCCGGGTTTGGGGTATTCCACGATCAGCCCGCGCCGGCGCTAGCCATGGCGCTGGATGAATTGATGGCGACCGGGAAGGCGGTATGAGTGAAGCGCTGGTAGAGGCAATGACGCCAACCGTTACCGTCACCGACCCACTGCGGCTTCTGCATGGCCAAGGCTTATTGACCGATCTGGACCTGCATTTCGCCCGGTTCATGGAGCGGCTGGCGGGCGGCAATTCCCCGAAACTGGCGCTGGCGGCGGCGCTGGCCAGCCACGCCACCGGTCAGGGCGATATTTGCGTCAATCTGCGGCAATGGGCGCGGCGCTGGGCGGCGATCGCGGGTAAAACTCCGGCCTTTACTCCGCCACCGACCAGCGACTGGCTGAGCGCCTTGCGCGCCAGTCCGGTGGTGGGCTGGCCCCGGGAGCGTCAGCCGCTGATTCTCGACCGGCGGGGCCGGCTGTATCTGTACCGCTATTGGGAATACGAGCAACGGCTGGCCGACGATCTGCAACGCCGCGCCCGCGCTGCGCCGGAACTGGTCGATGAAACCAAACTGTGCGCTGATCTCGATAGCCTGTTTCCCCGACATCCCGGCCTGATCGGGTTGGATTGGCAGAAAATCGCGGCGGCGACCGCGGCGCTCAAGCGGGTCTGCGTGATTTCCGGCGGTCCGGGCACGGGCAAAACCAGCACGGTGCTACGGATTCTGGCGTTGCTGACCGGGCAGAGCGGCGAGCGGCCCTTGCGGATCGCGCTGGCCGCGCCTACCGGTAAGGCGGCGGCCCGGATGCAGGAGTCGATCCGCGCCGCCAAGGCCACCCTGAATCTGACCCCGGCCCAGGCCGCGCAAATTCCTGAAGAAGCCTCGACCTTGCACCGCCTGCTCGGCGGCCGGCCCGATTCGGTGTATTTCCGCCATGACCGTGACAATCCCTTGCCGCTGGATGTGCTGGTGGTGGATGAAGTGTCGATGGTCGGGCTGGCGCTGCTGGCCAAGACCGTGGCCGCACTGCCGCTGTCGGCGCGGCTGATCCTGCTCGGCGACAAGGATCAACTGGCTTCGGTCGAGGCCGGGGCAGTGCTGGGCGAGGTCTGTTTCGGGGCCGGGCGGTTTGCCCCGGAATTTCGCGACCGGCTGGCGACCCTGACCGGCGAGGGGTTGCCGCCGGGCCGGGAAACGCCATCGCCGCTGACCGACGCCATTGTCCTGCTGCGCCACAGCTACCGGTTCGGCGCGGTGAGCGGGATTGGCGCGTTGGCGCGGGCGGTTAATACCGGCAAACCGGACGTGGCGCTGGCGCTGCTGGCGAACGCCGACTATCAGGACATCGGCTGGCAAACGCTGACCGACCCGGAGCAATTGCCGGAGCAGTTGGCCGAGCCGGTCGCGGCGGGATTCGCGCCTTACCTCGAAGCGGTGCGGGACCATGCCGATCCGCCCACCGTGTTTGCCGCGTTTAACCGATTCCGGGTTCTCAGCGCAGTGCGCAAGGGGCCGTTCGGAGTCGAAGAGCTGAATCGGCTCTGCGAGGAGGCGCTGCACGAGCGGCGGCTGATCGATAACCGCCAGACCTGGTATCTGGGCCGACCGGTGATGATCGTCCGCAATGACTACAACCTGCGGTTGTTCAATGGCGACATCGGCATTACCCTGCCCGACCCGGAGGAGGCGGACCGGGTCAAGGTGTATTTCCTGGGCAATGACGGCGCGTTGCGCAGTTTCGCCCCGGCCCGGCTACCGGAGCATGAGACCGTATACGCTATGACAGTGCATAAAAGCCAGGGTTCGGAGTTTGACCGGATTCTGGTGGTGACGCCCAATGAACCGTCGTCGGTGTTGAGCCGTGAATTGCTCTACACGGCGCTGACCCGGGCCAAGCAGGAGGCGGTGTTCTATGGAACGCCGGACGTGTTCGCGGCAGCGGTGGAGCGGCGGTTGCGGCGCTCGTCGGGGTTGCGGGATCGGTTGTGGGTGGAATCGCGGGCCGGCGGTCGGCGGCCAGGGACAGCGGCGAGTGGCGCGGCCGCGATCCCCAAGGTCGAAGCCGGGTAGGGTGGGTACGGCCCACCATCAGCGTCAATTGCTCCATATCAATTGCTCCATACAAGGTGGGCCGTGCCCACCCTGCAACTGTTGTCGATTGACCCGCGCCTCCTGAACAGCAGCATTAGCCCCTGTCTGAAAAAATCACAGATGTGTTTCAAATTGTTCAGAATCTCGAAAATGACAAAATATCCGTTATGATTGCGCACATGTCACTGCACCTTCAACAGATTAACGCGAGGCTTCTCCCCTATGGAATCTACTTTCAGACTTGCCGCGCTGGGCATTCAACCCGGTCAAAATCGGGAAACCGTGCGTACCGCATTCAAAGCATTATTTAAGGGCAATGATGCGGCATTTGATAACACTTTCCATCAGATCGATTTGGGTCAACGGGTGGTGCTTGGGGAAAATATTCAGAAAGACAAGGCGCAGGCTCTGCTGGAAAAACTGACCGCGATTGGCCTCAGCGTCCGTCTCGACCCGATGAAACTGAGCCTGGCTCCGATAGAAGATGACGGTGTTGTTTATCAATGTCCGGCTTGCAACCATCGCCAGCCAATGGCGATTGGCAACAATCTCGATATCTGCGAGCGCTGCGGCATCATCGGCCGCAACTACCACGCGACCAGCGACCTGCGGCAGGCCATGGAGAGGGAACGTCTCAGGGTGAAGGAGTTGCTGGAAAGGGAGCAACGGGAGGAGCTTGAAAACACCAGTGACAAGGACCACAGGAAACGGGAAAAGGCCCAGTTAGAACTCCTGGAACAGGCCCGGCGTCAGGCAGAAAAATCGTTGGGAATCACTCCATGGCGTAAATTCAGGATGCTTCTCAAACGCAGACCGGAAATCGTATACCCGACACTGGGCAGTTTAACGGTTGCACTCATTGGCGTCGGCCTGCTGGTCTGGCAACTGCAATTCAGTTCAACGAACAAATCTCGGGTTGCCGATTCCAGCGAGGTAGCCGCTATCCCTTCGGCAACCGGTCAAGCCGGAGCAGAGGCAATGATCGCTACGATCGCTGCCCGGGCGGGCAACGCCGCTACTGGGGCACCCGGTCAAGCCGGGGCCGATGCGATCACCGCTGCGGTTGATGCGCAAACCGGCGGCGGCGCTCCTTCGGCGGCCGGACAGTCCGGGGCGGACGCAGTGACTGCCGCAACTGCATCTCAGGCTAACGGCGGTGCTGGTGCAACTGCATTGGCTACACGCACACGACCGGTTCCGTTGCTCAACGTCGATAAGCTGGCCCTGCCGTCGCCGGCTGATTCCGGCAAAACCGCCCGTGATCCGCGGCTGTGGGTAAGTCTGGCCCGGTATCAGGCGCAATCTGGGAATCTGGCGGCGGCGGTGCGCAGCATCGATCAGGCCGTTGAATTGCTGAGCGCTGAGCGCAGGAATCTGTCCGCCGGACAACTGGATGCGTTTAATCGCGCACAGGCGGAGGTGCAGGCTGCAATTGCTTATCAGTATCATCAGCAAAAAGATCTGGCGACGGCAAAAACCTATTGGTCTCGAGCAACTAACCTGACCCATTCGATTACGACGCCCGACGAGCGAGCACAGGCGCTCAGCGGGTTGGCGCGGACGCTGAATAATGTCCAGGACTCAGCCGCCAACGATTATTTCAGCCAAGCGATTGAGATGACCCGGTTGGTGACAGAACCGTTTAGCCAGACGCTAATCCTGGGGGTGATTGCGCGGGATCTGGCTCAAGCCGGACGTTTGCAGCAGTCTGAGACGCTGTTTAAGCAGGCGGCGGCGATCAAAACGATGCCGAATCCGGATGGTCAGTTAGTGGCACAGGCGCTTCTGGCCAAACATCTTGCAGAAGCCGGCGATTCGGGAGCAGCGAAAGCCCTATTGGATCAGATTGCCGGGAAAATGCAGGGGGGCAATCGGTTATCGCTGAAGCAGGAGTCGGATCTGTACCAGTATCAGGCCAAGGCGTTCAGCGCACTGGCGTTAGGTCTGGCGGGTCGGGGAGAAACCGCACTGGCCCGGGCTGATTTCACGGCGGCGCTCCAGCAAGCGCAGGTGCTGGCAGATCCGGCACAGCGAGCGGAGATCTTGCTGTATCTGGCGCGGGATGTTGCGATGGGTGGCGATCGGGTGGCCGCGGCCAAGCTGGCGGCTGTGTCCGGGTCTTGGAATTGAGTCCCTACCCTGGCGAATGGAGCAGCCGCGATCCCCAAGGTCGAAGCCGGGTAGGGTGGGCACGGCCCACCACCATCGTCAATTCCTGCGTGCAAGGTGGACCGTGCCCACCCTACAACGGGGTGTTTGAGTCATTCCCGGGTTCTTTGCTTTCCATAAATCCCCGCTAACCTGTAGATCGCCGTTTTAAACCACCCCGGCGCTGTGCGCCGCCCCCTCCTTGTCCAGGGAGGGAAAATTCGCCATTGAAACTGAGATGGTTTTATCCCTTTTCATGACCAGACCGGAGAAGTTTCATGCTGCGAAAACTGCTGTATGTACTGATCATCGCCACCCTGAACTTAAGCCTGCTGACCGGGTGTGGGAGCGATGATGATGACAGTCGTAGTGACGACGGCAGGGTGGGCCGCAGCTATGTGTATGGGATGCTCGACGGGGCCTTGGCCGCGCAACTCCTGCAAACCTTTGCCCCCCGCCCCTGGCGCGGCGAAACCAATGGCGTCCTGCTGCTCTCCGCAGACAGCTTTCTAGGGCTGTCCGAAACCCAGAAGACTGCCGCGCGCGCCGTGATCACGGGGGGACAACATGCGGTGCTGGTCACCAGTTCCCGGCATCACCATGTCGAGGCGCTGCACGCGCTTACGGGTACGCCTCCCGCCATTGCGCTGGATCGGATGCCCGCGGACTCTGCTTTCACCGAGGTGTATGGCTTTGCCCAACCGAACGGCTTGATGCGGATGATGGCTACGCCGCCCTTCCCGGCGCTGAACGGACCAGAGCCGGACTCCAGCAAGCAGGAGCGGGCTGATTTTGCCGCCACCTGGATTCTGGAAAAGGTGCGGGGAATCGAACCGTCGGCGAGCGCGAACCGCGTCAGCCAGTCCTCTGGCCCCACGGCGCTTTCATTTACCGCGCCCCCCTGGCAGATCGCCTTCTCCGACACCATGTCCGCCTACTGGAGCACCTGCGGGACCCTGACCAAGCCCGGACCCGTACAGCAGTGCGTGAATACCGCGAAAGTCTACCTGTCGGCATGGATGGTCTACTCTGCCGACGCCGCCCCCGAACAGCCGACCGATTACTTCATCATGCGGATGTTCGCCAATCTCAATACCGCCGGTTGCCAGAACTTCTACGGCAATCGAACCCATTCCACCCGCATTGCGGCCTACTGGCTCCGCCAGGCCAATATGAGCGCCGCACCGCCGGGGATTACCTTCGACCAGATGGATATTGGCCAGGGCTTCGCGCCGGTGGAGGCGAACCCCAGCAGCACAGTCGCGATCGGCACGACCTGGAGCCTGTCCGGGACCGGCACGGCGGGGCTGGACAGCGATGGACCCAGCGCCAGCCTGGCCTTCGGTGGCGGGGTGTCGTATAGCGATACCAATACCACCAGCTACGATGCGCTCCAGACCCAGGTGAACATTGGCGCTACGGACAACGCCGCCAGTTGGACCTACGACTCGTGGGACTTCGTGCATGCCAACATCGAACCCGCCAACCATGCCTGTGGCGGGCCGGGACTCAATACCGGCGGCGCACTGCCTTCCATCATCTATGGCGGCGACTTCAGTCCCGTTCAGAGCTGGGTCTGGCAGGCGCAGCCGGCGGTTCGGCAGCAGTTTGCCGATACCGGCCTGCCGGTGATCATGGACACCTCGCTACTCCTGGGATGGACTTACTACGGCAGGGGCGCTCAGACCCTGGAATGCACGGCGGCTGAATCGCTCGGCAGCTATTACCTTCAGGACACCGCGGCCGCCGATATCGTTGGCGTGAGTGGGAGTTCGGGTAATGGCCTCAACTTCGATGTGTCCTGCGGGGTCACGACCAACTATGGAACCATCCCGCTCGGACCGCCGGGGCCTTCAGGTCAGGACAATGTGCAGGGCAATCCGGGCGCGCCTTATGCTGTGGGTCCTTGGGCCGTCAACGTACCCTTCGCACCTACGTTCGTTGTTCCAACGCTCACCACCCTTTCACCCACCAGCGGTACGGCAGGCACGGTGGTCACACTCACCGGGACCCATCTCAATGCCGTGACCACGGTCAACTTCGGCGGAACCTCGATCCCCAACAGCGATTTTGCTTACGCCAATACCACCGGGACGATCCAGGTTGCCGCCCCGAAGGGTAAGGATACGGTGCAGGTTTCGGTGGGCAACCCCGCTGGCGCCAGCAACTCGCTCTCGTTCACCTATACCCGGTAGATTGAACATAATGCGGCGCTCGACATTTTCGTCGACCGGAAACGCGATTTGTCGACCAGCATCCCCGTTTGATCCCCGTATCGGCAAGCAGCACAACGTACTCAAGCTTGGCACGAGTTCTGCTTAAGGGGTTGCCATACCGCATGACCCATTGACTACCTTGAGGAACTCACCGATGAATCCAACTCGTAACCTGCTGACTATCGCGCCATTGACTGCCCTTGCTGCTACGCCGGCTTTCGCCGCTCTGGATTTGAAAGCGGTGTACGACAATCTGCTGCGTGGCTCCCGCAATCATCTTCGCGCTCTGGTGCGGGAGATTGAACGGTAGGGCGGGGAGTACACCGCGCAACATCTGGGCCAGACGACCGTGGACGTGATTGTGGACAGCCCGACAGAGTCAGGCTGCGCTGAATGAGATGTTCCAGTTCCAGGACATTTGCCCGGCCAGGGATGTTTAATCAGCAGATCCAGGGTATTCCGGGGCCAGTTGGGCCGGGCGGCGGGCGTAGCGTTCGACAAACAGAGAATCAGGACGCTCCACGGGGTATCTGCCACCCGCCGCACCAGCGAAAACACCTCGCGCATCGCCGGGCTGTCGCCGATCACGGAGAGCGGCAACGGCGCTTCCGCCGCCGCCTGCCGCACTTCGACGACGTCCTCGGCAACCGCCAAATCCTGCTCGACCTGCTGGATCTTCTCCAGGAGCCGCGCCAGATCGACTGGCTTTTCCAGAAAATCGTCCGCGCCCAGTTGCATCACCCGCACCGCCACGTCGACCGCGCTGTAAGCGGTGATCAGGATCGCCCGCACCAGGGGATTGATCGCCTTCATTTCGGCGAGAACCTGAACGCCAGTCAGGCCCGGCATCCGGCGATCCAGCAGCGCCAGTTGCACCGGTTCGCGGCGGAATAACTGCACGGCTTCCGCCCCATCGCCGGCGCTGAACACCCGATAGCCGTGCTTTTCCAGAAAGCCCTGCAACAGTTCCCGCTGCAAGGCGTCATCGTCGGCGATCAGGATATTCAACGAAGCGGGCGGAGCTGCCGAGAAACCCGACCAGAATGGCGTCGGTGAGGGCGCGGCCCAGCACTGTGCCCCATAACAGGCAACCTCTTTTAATTTCGACACAGCAGGGTATAAATTTTCACCTTTAGGCGAAATACGGTTTAGCGCCTTTCCTGTTGAGGCATCCGATTATACTTGGCTCCATCGACAGTTGAGCTTTTATAGGCTTCCTAAATCAATTGTGGTCGCGGTTAGCTGAAAAATTCCCCCTGCCCCCTTTGACAAAGGGGGAAGCCGCGTCAGCGGCGGGGGGATTTTGCCTTTTTCCACAACTCAAGTAGGACTCCTATATAATTCCCCGCGCTCGTTATCAGCCTCCAGACGCTTCCTTATGGAATTACGCATCGCTGACATCACCCACGTCATCCAGCTTCCGATGACCCCGGCATTTCTGCGGATCGGTATCGGAACTCTGCTTAGCGCTTCGAGAGATTCGTGTCCAACGCGGCCTCCCGGATTTTCTCTCTGTCGTCAGAGCCAAAGACCATCAATGACTCAACCTCAGCGCCTATGCCATGTCCACTGAACCCTGCAATTATTACCCGATCATTATTACCCTGTGTCTGGTTGAATTTATGGCTACGGTCGATTCCTCGATTGTTTTGATCGCGCTTCCGACCATTGCCGAATATTTTAACGCCACGACTTCCGAAGCGGCAGCGGTTGAATTGTCCTATCTGTTATTCCTTTCCAGCGTCTTGCTGATCTTCGGCAAGGTCACCGACAAAATCGGGCCGCGCCGGGCTTTTATTCTTGGGCAGATCATGTTTTTAGTCGGTTCACTGTTCTGTAGCATCGCGCCTAATCTCCTGCTGCTGATTGTTGCCCGCTGTATTCAAGGCATCGGTGGCGCTATGCTGATGGTGACGGTTTACGCGATTGTCATTCAGTTTGTGCCATTGGTTATCCGGGGGCGGACGCTCAGTATGCTGCTGGTAGCATCGGCTTTGGGTTTCATGTTGGGCGCGCCGATCGGTGGATTGCTGACCGGTTATCTCTCATGGCGCTGGCTGTTTTTCATTAATATCCCCCTAGGTTTGTTCATCTTGGTTTTTACGCAACGGGCTTTCCCCAGTGCGGACGACCCACCACTATCCCGGCTTTTCCGTGAATCTTTTAATTTCTGGAATGCGATCTTCTGCTTTATCAGCGTTGGATTATTATTCTATGGTTTGGGGGCAGGCCACGAACTGGGCTGGCAGTCAATCCCGATTCTGGGCAGCTTACTGATTTCGTTGTTATCAGCGGTAATTCTGATTTACCGGGAAGTTTATTGTCCTGATCCATTTCTGGACATCGCTTTAATGAAGAACCGGTATTTTTTGTTCGGCCTGCTGGCTTTTTTCATAGTCGTGATCGTTCAGAATGGCTCGAGTTTTTTGTTGCCGTTCTATCTGGAACTGGTTAAAAAACTGGAGCCACAGCACAATGGCCTGTTGATGATCATTGTGTCTGGCTGTTATGCCGTACTGAGTCCGTTAGCCGGAAAAATTACCGATCAATGGTCGCCCCGTGGTCTGAGCATCATCGCTGCCGGTCTGTTGGGCATTGCCTGTCTGGTGTTTGCCAGCACACTGGCGATTGATGGCCTGTTCTGGATCGTCGTCGCGTTGGCCTGGTTTGGCGCGAGTTTTAGTCTTTTTCAGGTTCCTGCCGAATACCTGTTGATGAGTTTTTCCCATGAAGGGAATCAGGGCAACATCTCCGGGATGTTCAACTTTATTCTCATCTTGGGGGCTGGAATCGGCATCTCCCTCACTGAAACCGTATTTTCCGGGTATTTACCGACCACGGGCCACGGGGCGCTGGCCAAGGCTGGACTGCCAGTTGAGGTATTGGCTACGGGATTTCAGAAGATGTTTATCTTGGCGGCAGTCGCCAGTTTTATCGGCATGGGTTTGTGTTTTCTGGCGCGGATCAATCCGCAACCGGTGACTGAAAAAATTGTTAAATAAAATCAGGATACAGATAATGAACGAAAAATAAGTATCTAAATCATCTACTTATATAAGCTCAACAATTGGAAGGAATATGTATTAAATACGGTTCTTCGCGGGTTCTTGTGGAGTTGGTCTTCTAGGACGGATTTTGGTCTGTTGAGCCAGCTTGCGGTTAGATTGATGCCATTTAAAATCAATCGATTATTGATGTATCATTCATTCAATATAATTAATATGTGACACAAAGCCCCGATTTCCACAAGAACCCGCGAAGAACCTTAAATACTTTACCCATCGATTCACAACTAGCATTATTGAAGGAATTAACAATTCCATTAACAATGGTTCGAACAGTTTTGACGGGTCTACAGCAAGAACTTGGCTTCTGTAGCCCCTATTAAATCCAACTTAGGGATTTTCCTGAGTTCGATTTAATGAGCGATATATTGATTTATAATGATTTTATTGATATTTAACCCCGAACCCTTGGCTTTTCAAGGAGTTTCGCAGCCTGATCCAAAACGGCAAACTCTCTTCTGTCTGATCTGCTTAGGTTTTTGAAAAATCAAAACTGTCCGAACCATTGCTGTGTTTCTCTGTGTTTTTCCGTGGCTAGGCTTTGGAATGATGATCAATACCAGGCATAGTTTTTATGAGAAATCACCTTATCTTAGCAGGTGCGCCGCTAATGGCGCACCGCTGGACTGGCGCTTTGACTTCGCTGATAAGTTTCGGCAAGCCGCCGGCCTATGAATCCACTACCACATTAGCCCAGCCTGCTCCGCTTTAATCGTTCCGCCCTGTTCCGCCCACAGCGCCGCATAGCGCGACCGTTCCTCCGGCTCCACCACCACGGTATCGGTCAGAAACCAGGTCCCCGGCATCTGGGCCGGATTATGGCCCGACCATTCGCCGAGCGGTTTGAGGGTCATCGCGTCATCAGCCGCCCGGATTACCGCCCAGTCGCCGCCAACGTATTCATTCGCCGCCGCACCGATCAGTAACACCCGCTCGTTGACCTTGCCCGAATCATCATCCTCAATCCGGATCACCGTGGCGTACAGGTAGCGTTCCGCGCCTTCGGTTTGCAATACATAGCGGATCAGCTTGTCCTTCTGGAATGGCCCCAGGCTCACGCTCTCCAAATCCAGTTCAAACCGCCGCCCGTCGGTCATGATCCCAATCACCTGCTTGGGCAGGCGTCCTTGGGCGACTTGCGCGGCGTAGTCGTTCACATAGTCGCGGAATAATTCGGCGCATGTAGTGGTGGTCACTATTTTGATCCTCAATACCGGGTGGATTAACCCGTTCATTTTAACTTGATTTTAACTTGGCGCGACGACTCTGAACGGTCAATGATCACTCACTTATCCACCAAATAGCGTTGCGCTTGACCGGTCGGCATTTCGGTGCATACTAAGATAGTAATCAATTACTATCTTCAGGGAGCCACCATGCCCATGCCCACTAAGATAGTAATCAATTACTATCTTCAGGGAGCCACCATGCCCATGCCCAAAACCCGGCTTTCCGCGCCAGCGCGACAACTGGAAATCGTCGCTGCGGTGCTGGCGCTGGCGGCGGAACACAGCCCCGACGCCATTACGACCCAGGCGATTGCCCAGCAGATCGGATTGACTCAGGGCGCTGTATTCCGTCATTTCCCGACCAAGGAAGCGATCTGGCTGGCGGTTATGGACTGGCTGGAGGAATCCCTGCAGAGCGCCATTGCCGCTGCCCTCACCGAGGTTCGGGATCCGATAGCCGGGCTGCAAGCCATGTTCAACGCCCATATCGGCTTTATCACCGCGCATCCCGCGGTGCCGCGCCTGATCTTCCACGAATTGCAAAAGCCCGCCGCCGGCGCGATCAAGCAACGGGTCTGCGGTCTGCTCGAACGCTACCGGCAGCGGGTCACCGCTTTGCTGATCGCGGCCAAAGCGCAGGGACAGGTCGATCCGGCCCTCGACGATAGCGCCGCCGCCACCCTGTTTCTCGGCATGGTGCAAGGTCTGGTGATGCAAACCCTGCTGGCGGGCGATCCCCACACCTTGCAACCCACCGCCAGCCGGCTGTTGCCGCTTTACCTGCGCGGCATCGGAGTCCGCCAGCCATGACCCTGCCCCGCCACTGGCTACCCCTGTTGCTTGCCATCGGCCTGATCGCCGGTTTCGGCTATGTCGCGCTCCGCAGCGGCCCACTGGCCGCAACCCACGTCACCGTCGCCACCCCGGACTATCGGGACCTGCATCCGATCCTGTTTGGGATCGGCACGGTCGAAGCCCGCCGCGCCTATGCCATCGGTCCCACCGCTGCGGGCCGGGTGCAGCAGGTGCTGGTCGAGGTTGGCGATGCGGTGACTGCCGGGCAACTGCTCGCCGAGATGAGTCCGGTCGATCTGGAGGATCGGGTTGCCGCCGCGCAGGCCGCGTTAGCCCGCGCGCACAGCAGCCTGGCCGCCGCCGAGGCGCAAGTCCGGGAAGCCATGAGTCGGCGGGAGGCAGCCGAGCCGAATGCGCGCCGCTTTGCCGCGATGCGGGATCGGGGCTTCGTCACCCAGGAAGCGGCGGACGCGAAACAGCATGAGGCGAATGCCGCCCGCGCTGCCTTGGCCACTGCCGAGGCCAATCAGGCTGCCGCCCGTCAGGATCGGGATCGGCTGCTGGCCGAACAGGCGGCGGCGATGAAATTACGCGCCAATCTGCGGCTGTACAGTCCGGTAGCCGGGATCGTGACCGCCCGCGATGCTGAACCCGGCTCCACCCTGGTCGCGGGACAAAGCGTAGTGCGGCTAATCGATCCGGCCAGTCGCTGGCTGCGGCTACGGATCGATCAGGCCCAGTCCGCCGGGTTGCGGGTCGGCCTGCCGGTCGAAATAGTGCTGCGTTCCCATCCCGGCGCGACGTTTCCCGGTCAGGTGGCGCGGGTCGAATGGCTCAGCGACAGCGTGACCGAGGAAACCATCGCCCAGGTCACATTCGATCAGGTGCCGGACGCGCTGACTCTGGGTGAACTGGCGGAAGCGACGGTGCGGCTGCCCACGATCGCTCATGCCTTGACCGTGCCGAGCGCGGCGCTGCATCGAGTCGCCGGGCAGGAAGGGGTCTGGGTGCTGGGCAACGCGGGCACGGCGCAATTCCAGCCGGCACCGGTTGGGGTCCGCGATCTCGCTGGCCAGGCGCAAATCCTCGCCGGATTAGCTCCGGAGGCGCAGGTCATCGTCCACAGTGAACGGGAGTTGCGCCCCGGCGCGGCAGTCAAGCCCAGCCCGACCTTGAGCGGTGGCCGGCCATGATCAGTCTGGCCGGTCGCGATATTCTCCACTCCTGGGGTAAATACGCCTTCACCGGGGTGGGCCTGGGCCTGCTGATCGGCGTGACCCTGTCGATGGCCGGTATCTATCGCGGGATGGTGGATGACGGCAAGGCGCTATTGGCGAACAGCGGCGCAGATCTGTGGGTGGTGCAGCAGGACACCCTCGGCCCCTATGCCGAGCCGTCCAGCCTGCGCGATGATCTCTATCGCAGCCTGCGAGGCTTGCCGGGGGTATTGCGGGCCGCCAACGTCGCTTATCTGACCTTGCAGATTGAACACGCCGGCCAGGAGGTTCGGGCGATGCTGGTCGGGATTCAGCCCGGCGAACCCGGCGAGCCGCGTTACCTGATCGCGGGCCGGCCACTGGAACGCGCCCATTACGAAGCGGTGGCTGATGTCAAAACCGGCTTCCAGATCGGCGACGCGATCCAGATTCGCCGCCACCGTTACACCGTGGTCGGCCTGACTCAGCGGATGGTATCGGCCAGCGGCGATCCGATGGTGTTCATCCCGCTGCGTGACGCGCAGGAAGTCCAGTTTCTCAAGGACAACCACGCCCTGCTCAACGAACGGGCGCGGGTGCTGGCCAATCCGGCGCTGAACCGGCCCGGCGTTCCGGGACTGGCCGAAGCCCTGTTCAGCAGTCAGGAGAACAGCCGGATGGTCAACGCGGTGCTGGTGCAGGTCGCCCCCGGCTGGGATGCCGAGACGGTCGCGCAACCGATCCGGCGCTGGAAACAGGTTCAGGCCTACACCCGCCCGCAAATGGAAGAGATTCTGATTGCCAAGCTGATCGCCACTTCCGCCAAACAGATCGGGGTATTTCTGGTAATCCTCGCCATCGTCAGCGCCGCCATTGTCTCGTTCATCATCTACACCATGACGTTGGGCAAGCTGCGTGAAATCGCAGTCCTCAAGCTGATCGGGGCGCGCAATCGCACCATCGCCGGAATGATTTTGCAGGAAGCGCTGGGGCTGGGATTGATCGGCTTTGCGGTGGGGAAAACGGTGGCGACGCTGTGGGCGCCCTATTTCCCCAAATATGTGCTGCTGGAGCCGGGCGATGCGGTGCGCGGCTTGTTGGCGGTGCTGCTGATCTGCGCGCTCGCCAGCCTGGTCGCGATCCGCACCGCGTTGCAGGTGGACCCGGCCACCGCGATTGGGGGTTAAGGCAACTCGCAATAAAAATCCTCCGGTGATCAGCCTGGATCATCGCTTTGGCCCCTGATGAGGATTTAGCCACGGAAGGACACGGAAGACACGGAAAAAAGAGAATTTTCCGTGTGTTTCCGTGTTTTTCCGTGGCTAGGTCTTGAATGGCGATCGAAGCTATTTCTACAGGAGCAAGATTATGGGAATATTTTTTGCGGATTGCCTAAGGTGAGTACTGTCCTGGAATCAGCACCCGCGATAGAAGTCGCCGACCTGCGGAAACGCTACGGCAGCGGCGATACCGCGGTCGATGCGCTCAAAGGCGTTGACCTGAGCGTGCAGCCGGGTGAAGTGGTTGGGCTGATCGGCCCCAGCGGCTCCGGCAAAAGCACCCTGCTCAAGTGCCTGGGTGCCGTCACCGAACCGAGCAGCGGGCAGATCGCGCTGTCCGGCGACACGGTCTACGCCGGCGGCTGGCGCAACATCGATCCGCGGGCGCTGCGTCGGGACCGGATCGGCTTCGTGTTTCAAGCGCCGTATCTGATCCCGTTTCTCGACGTGACCGACAATGTTGCTTTGCCGCTGCTGCTGGCGGGACGCTCCAATCGGGATGCGCGGCAACGGGCGCGGGAGTTGCTGGCGGCGCTGGATGTCGCGCATCGCGCTCAGGCGGCGATCACCCAACTGTCGGGCGGCGAACAGCAGCGGGTGGCGATTGCCCGGGCGCTGGCGAATCAGCCGCCGATCATTCTGGCCGATGAACCGACTGCGCCGCTCGACAGCGAACGCGCCCTGGCGGTGGTGCGGATTCTGAACCGGATGGCTGCGCAGTATCGAACCGCGATCATCGTGGTCACCCATGACGAGAAGATCATCCCGACCTTCAAACGGATCTACCATATCCGCGATGGCAAGACCTATGAAGAAACCGGCGAAGGCCGGGATATCGGTTGATATTCCCCGTCGCCCATCACTGATCACGCATTCCGGGGGGGAAATTCATGTTACTGCGCGACCCGACTCTGTTCCGGCAGCAAAGCTATGTTGCCGGGTCCTGGATCGATGCCGATCACGGCGCGGTCTCGACCATTGCCAATCCCGCGACCGGCGCGAGTCTGGGCCAGGTTCCCGAACTGGGCGCTGCCGAAACCCGGCGCGCCATCGAGGCCGCTCACGCCGCCGGGCCGGGCTGGCGTGGACTGACCGCTCAGGTGCGGGCGTTGATCCTGCGGCGCTGGTTCAATTTATTGCTGGAGCATCAGGAGGATTTGGCGACCCTGATGACCTCGGAGCAGGGCAAGCCACTGGCCGAGGCGCGGGGCGAAATTCTCTATGCCGCCAGCTTTCTCGACTGGTTCGCCGAGGAAGGCCGGCGGGTTTATGGCGATGTGATTCCCGCGCATCAGCCGGACAAACGGATTCTGACTTTCAAGGAACCGGTCGGGGTGTGCGCGGCGATCACGCCCTGGAATTTCCCGGCGGCGATGATCACCCGCAAGGCCGGGGCGGCGCTGGCGGCGGGTTGCACGATGGTGGTCAAGCCCGCGCCGCAGACCCCGTTTTCGGCGCTGGCGCTGGCGGTATTGGCGGAGCGCGCCGGGTTGCCCGCCGGGGTGCTGAATATCGTCACCGGTCCCGCCCAGGCGATTGGCGATGAGATTCTCGATCATCCGCTGGTGCGAAAACTCAGCTTCACCGGTTCGACCCGCACCGGCAAATACCTGATGCAGCGCTGCGCCGGGACTCTCAAGCGGCTGTCGCTGGAACTGGGCGGCAATGCCCCGTTCATCGTGTTCGACGATGCGGATCTGGAGGCGGCGGTTGCCGGGGCGCTGGTTTCCAAGTACCGCAACAGCGGCCAGACCTGCGTGTGCGCCAACCGCTTTCTGGTTCAGGACGGGATCTATGATGCCTTCGCCGCCCGGTTGACCGCTGCAGTGCGCGAGCAGTTGCACGTCGGGAATGGGCTGGAGCCGGGGGTGATGCAGGGACCGCTGATTGATGCGGCGGCGCTGGCCAAGGTCGAGCGGCAGGTCGCTGATGCGGTGAGCAAGGGCGCGACCGTGCTCACCGGCGGCCAGCGTCATGCCTTGGGCGGGACGTTTTATCAGCCGACGGTATTAAGCGGGATGACGGCGGAGATGCAGGCCGCCCGCGAGGAAACCTTTGGGCCGGTTGCGCCGCTGTTCCGGTTTAAAACCGACGAGGACGCGGTGCGGTTGGCGAATGACACCGAGTTTGGACTGGCCGCCTATTTCTACAGCCGTGATTTAGGCCGGGTGTTTCGACTGGCCGAGGCGCTGCAATACGGCATGATCGGGGTTAATACCGGGCTGATTTCCACCGAGGTTGCGCCATTTGGCGGAGTCAAGGAATCCGGCTTTGGTCGCGAAGGCTCGAAATACGGCATCGAGGAATATCTGGACATCAAGTATTTGTGCATCGCGGTCTGAAATTATGTCCATGCAACAATTCATTTATGTCGGTCTGCTGGTTCTCGGCATTGCCGCTACCTTTGCGACTGCCGGCCTGTTGCTCTGGCTGAGCAGTTTTTCCCGATTCGCGCCCTGGTTCCGCTCGCTGAACAATTTTTCCCCGCAGGTTGTCGCGGTGGTCGGCATTCTGTTTGCGCTGTACACCACCTTTTTCGCCAGCGACATCTGGAGTGTCCGTGACCGGGCGCAAACCGCGATTCTGCAAGAAGCGGACGCCTTGCGGGACTTGTTTCGGCTGGCTGAACAGCAATCCCCGGCGATTGGCGGACCGATTGTAGCGGCGATTCGGGACTATGCGCGAACTACTGCGGAAATTGAATGGCCGTTATTGGCGCAGGGCGAGGCCAGTCCGCAGGCCTTAACCAGTTGGCGACAATTATTGGAGGCGGTAATGGGGGAAGCGGCGGTCAAGGGACTGGCGACCAGCGTTCATTCCGCCATGCTGCTGGATGTTAAACAGGTGCAGGTTGCCCGTTATCAACGGCTGGCGCAAAGTCAGAAACATGGCGATCCGTTAAAATGGTTTGCAGTCGCCTGTCTGGGCGCATTGACCATGTTGACGATTGTGCTGGTGCATCCTGACCAGTGGCGGACTCAACTGGCGGCTTTGCTGATTTACGCCGCCGCTATTTCGGTGAGTTTTACCGCCGCTTATTTGCAACGCAGTCCGTTTCAGGTGTTTGTCGTCAGTCCGCAGCCTATTGCTGAATTGATCGCGGCCGATTCACTGCTGGAGCCGAAATAATGAATGTAGAACCTTTATTGGTGATAGAGCCGGTTGATTTTCCCTTCCTGAGTCTGCTGATTCTGCTGCCGCTAGCCTGGGCGCTGTTATTGCCGTGGCTCCGCACCGACCGCATGGTCCGTTATGTTGCCCTGACCGGAGCTGGATTGGAGCTGCTATTAGCGATAGCGATGCTCTTTTCAGTGAATCCAGACATCGCTGGAATGCAACTGGTGGAGCGGGCCGACTGGATTCCCAGCCTTAATGTGCATTATCTGCTGGGGATTGACGGGATTGCCGCGCTGTTTCCGCCGCTGACCGCCTTATTATTTTGCGCCGTGATTCTCGCATCCTGGACCAGCATTCAGACCCTGCCCCGGTTGTATTTCGCCCTGTTGCTGGCGCTGGAGAGCGTAACGATGGGGGTATTCTGCGCGCTCGATCTGGTGCTGTTTTTCCTGTTCTGGGAACTGACCCTTGCGCCGATTTATTTCCTGATCAGCCTGTGGGGGATTGGCCCGGAACGCCGTTTTGCCGCGGTCAAATACACCTTATTTATGCTGACCGGTGGCATTCCGATCTTGTTCGCCTTCATTCTGCTCGGTTTACACAATGCTGGAATATCTACATCGGGCCACTTGACTTTTGACTACCGGATTTTGCTGGAACAGCTGCTGCCGGCTCCCCAGCAAACCGCGATCTTTCTGCTGCTGTTCTTCGGCTTTGCGGTAAAAACCCCGCTGTTTCCATTCCATACCTGGTTGCCCACCGTGTTGCGGGAAGGACCAGCTGGACTCAGCGCGATTCTGATCGGGCTGAAACTGGGCGCGTTTGGCATCTTACGCTTTGCCTTGCCTCTGGCTCCCACTGCTGCCCGTGACTATGTCTGGTTAATGGCGGCGCTGGGGCTGTTTGGATTGTTGTACGGGGCACTGGCGGCATTGCGACAGGCGAATTTAAGAAAAATGCTGGCTTTTTCCAGCATCAGCCATGTCGGACTGGTGATTGTTGGAATTGCAGCCATGAATTTGCAAGGGGTTCAGGGCGCTATTTTTCAACTGGTTAATTTCCCGGTGATTGCCGGCGGACTGATGTTGATGGCGGGGTTTCTGCACCATCGACTCGGTTCCACTGATTTAGCCAGTCTGGGCGGAATGGCCAAGCCTATGCCCCGCTTTACGGCCTGGTTTCTGCTATTCGGCATGGCGGCGATTGGACTGCCGGGCACCAATGGTTTTATCGCGGAACTGCTGATGCTGCTCGGCGTTTTTCAGGCATCTCCCGGTCTGGCCGTCATTGCCCTGCTCGGCGTCATTCTGGGCGCAGCTTATTTCCTCGGCTTCTTCCGGCTGGCGTTCTTAGGTCCGGCAACGCATCCAACCGTCGCCTCGGCGATGGATTTGCGCCCGCGCGAACTGCTGATCGTTGGGGTGATGGGATTGCTGATTTTGATCGGCGGCCTGTTTCCCAGCCTGACGCAACGGGTCACCGCCAGTGCCGCTGATGCCTGGGTGGCGCGAATGGCTGCATCTCCAGCAAACCAGGGCGGCATGCCCTGAGTGGGGAATGGGCAGCGAGTGCGGCGATTCAGGCTATAATCCGCCCATTCTTCCCTGCCAGAGCTGTCCATCATGGCTGAAATCAATGAGTTATTGAAAGGTTTTCAACGCTTTCGGATCAAGAGCTTTGAACCGAACCGCGAGCTGTTCAACCGCTTGGCGCTGCAGGGCCAAACCCCGCGCACCCTGTTGATCGGCTGTAGCGATTCGCGGGTCGATCCGGCGATTCTTACTGATTCCGCGCCCGGTGCTTTATTTGTCGTGCGCAACGTCGCCAGCCTGATTCCGCCCTATGAGACCACTGGCCGCTATCACGGCACCAGCGCCGCTCTGGAATACGCCGTCTGCAATCTGGAAGTCGAAAACATCATTGTCCTCGGCCATTCGCACTGTGGCGGCATCAAGGCGCTGCTGGAAGGCTACGGTCAGAATGATGAAGGTGAAGGCTTCATCGCGCCGTGGGTGCAAATTGCGGCGCCGGCCCGTGAAGAAGTGTTACGGCGCTGGCCGGATGCCGGCCGTGAGTTTCAGCAACGGGCTTGTGAGCGGGCCGGGATTCGCGCCTCGCTGGATAATCTGCTGACGTTCCCGTTCATTCGCCAGCGCGTGGATGACGGTTGTTTAACCCTGCACGGCTGGTATTACGATCTGGAAAACGGCGAACTGTTGCAGTATGACGCCGAAAAAGATCGGTTTTATGACCTGTATTTTGGCGCTGAAGGGTCGGTTACCCATCCCGCCTGAATCATCCTGACTTTCATTGAACCCACACCCCCGGACTCTCGCATGAACCCCATTTCCGCTCTTCCCATTCGCCGCGCCCTGCTCAGTGTTTCCGATAAAACCGGCCTGGTTGATTTCGCCCGCGCCCTGCATGAACTCGGCGTGGAACTGCTCTCGACTGGTGGCACCGCCAAGCTGTTAAGCAGCAATGGCGTTCCGGTGATTGAAGTTGCGGATTACACCGGCTTTCCCGAAATGATGGATGGGCGGCTAAAAACCCTGCATCCGAAAATTCACGGTGGATTACTCGGGCGGCGTGGCGAAGACGACGCGGCCATGAATCAACACGGCATTTCGCCGATTGATTTGTTGGTGGTGAATCTTTACCCGTTTGCCGCGACGGTGGCCAAAGCCGATTGCACTTTGCCGCACGCCATTGAAAATATCGACATTGGCGGCCCGACCATGCTGCGGGCGGCGGCTAAAAATCATGCGGCGGTCACGGTGATTACCGATGCCGTTGATTACAAGCGGGTGTTAAATGAAATCCGGGAGAATCATGGCGCAGTGACTGCGGCCACCCGCTTTGATCTGGCGGTGAAAGTTTTTGAGCATACCGCCCGCTATGACGGCGCGATTGCCAATTATCTCGGTTCAATTCAGGCCAATGGCGAGCGCGATCCCTTCCCACGCAGTTACAGCGTCCAGTTCCACAAAGCCCAAGCCATGCGTTATGGCGAAAACCCGCATCAGAACGCTGCGTTCTATGTGGAGCCGCAGCCTGCTGAGGCGTGTATCGCCACGGCCCGCCAGTTACAGGGCAAGGAACTGTCCTATAACAACGTCGCCGACACTGACGCCGCGCTGGAATGTGTCAAGAGTTTCACTATGCCAGCCTGCGTGATCGTCAAGCACGCCAATCCCTGTGGGGTAGCAGTCGGGGCAACCCTGCTTGATGCCTATAACCGGGCCTATCAGGCGGACCCGACTTCGGCCTTCGGCGGGATCATCGCCTTCAACCGGCCCCTGGATGCGGCGACCGCCAAAGCCATTGTGGATCGGCAATTCGTCGAGGTCATCATCGCGCCGGAAGTATTACCCGAGGCATTAGTGGCGACGGCGAGTAAACAGAATGTGCGGGTGCTGGCTTGTGGTCAGTGGGATAGCAATAGCCGGGCGCAGGGCTGGGATTACAAGCGGGTCAATGGCGGGTTGCTGGTGCAGGATCGCGATCTGGGTCAGGTCGCATTGGCGGACTTGAAAGTCGTAACGCAGCGCCAACCGACTGACGCGGAATTGGCTGACTTGCTCTTTACCTGGCAAGTCGTGAAATTCGTCAAATCCAATGCCATTGTTTACGGTCGGGACGGGATGATTCTCGGAGTCGGTGCGGGCCAGATGAGCCGGGTCTTTTCAGCGCGGATTGCGGCAATGAAAGCGCAGGAAGAAAAGCTGGATTTAACCGGGGCGGCAATGGGTTCCGATGCCTTTTTCCCATTCCGCGACGGCATTGATCTGGCTGCTGAATTGGGGATTACCGCCGTAATTCAGCCGGGCGGTTCAATGCGTGATAACGAAGTGATCGCCGCCGCCGATGAGCATCAGATGACGATGGTGTTTACCGGGATGCGGCATTTCCGGCACTAACGCGCTGTCGTCATACTCGCAAAAGAGGGTATCCAGTTGTTCAGCGGCTGACTGGATTCCCGCATTCACGGGAATGACGAAAATCGAGAACCATAAATGCGAAAACCTGCTGAGAATGGGTATTACTTCTCAGCTTCATGCAAATCCTGATCGATGTTGCGCTGAAAATCGCAGGTCAGATAATCCAGATTCATCGGCAACCCCAGTTCCAGGGTATTGATCAACTGTACGCCGGCCTGCACTTGTTGCGGCTGACATTCCAGCAAATGACCGCCATGCTGGCGGTCAGCCGACAGAAAGTGCAGATGCAGGCCGGGTACATTGATCGATGCCATGAACGTGGGGGTAAAAAATCCCGCCAGTGTGCCCTCAATTTCATGGAACTCAAAAACCGGCTGTTCCCGCGCGACTTCAACCAGGGGCCGGTAGCTCTCCTGTTTTGGCACTGAGCGCACCTTGACTTGGGCAAATACGCCATCAATCCGCAGGGCGTAGAAAATATTCGGCGACGGCAATAGATTCAGTAGCCATTGCAAAAAGGCGGCGTAGTCGGTTTTCCCGGTCAAGGTATCCTGGCTCATCGGTTTGAAAAAGGTGACGCAGGCAAACGGTGTCAAGGCCTGGTCGCCGACCGGTTTTACTTGACCATCCGCAGTCATTTGGTAAATCTGCCCGTCGAGCATCACCATCTCGCCATCGAGCTGATCAAAGGTGCCCAAGCCAAAATCGCCATGCTGGCGGATTTGCGCAAACGGGATTTTTTGCTCGTAAATGCCTTCGACCAGGGCATTAATCGGAGTGCATTGATAGACGCGACTGCCGTTCATGGTTCAAGGGTATGCCAAGTTGAAATTTGAGGGATGGATTAAGCATCATTATGGGAATCAAAAATCTTTCCCGGATTCATGACGCCATTCGGATCAAACACCTGTTTAATCGCCCGTAAATAGCTGATTTCCGTTTCGTTGCGGGTGTAATTCAGATACGGCTTTTTGGTCAGTCCCACGCCATGCTCGGCAGAAATACTGCCGCCATATTGCTGTAAAACGCCGAACAGATGTTCGCTGACCGCTCCGCATTTCGTGATAAAAGCTGCGGGATCCAGTTCAGCAGGTTTGAGAATGTTAATATGCAGATTGCCGTCGCCAATATGGCCGTACCACAACACCTCAAAATCCGGATATTCCCGGGTTAACAGCGCATCAGCCTCGGCCAAAAACGCTGGCGCCCGCGAAATCCGCACCGCCAGATCATTTTTGTAAGGCTGATATTCTGCAATGGACTCGCTGATGTCTTCCCGCAAGCGCCATAATTCTTTCGCCTGGCTCTCGCTTTGGCTGATCACGCCATCCGCCAGCCAGCCCTGTTCCGCGCATTGCTCGAACAGCGCCAGCGCCGTATCGGTATGCAACTGTTCCAGGTTATCAAATTCAATCAGTACATAATAAGGCGTTGCGACATCAAACGGACGATGCAGCCCTTTTTTCAGCACATAGCGCAGGGCTGTTTCGGAAAAAAACTCAAAGGCGCTCAACTCCAGCTTGTTGCGAAAAACGTGATAGAGCGACATCAGGCTATCCAGATCCGGAACGCCCAAGACCATTACCACCGGTTCGCGCAAGGGCCGGGTTAATTGCAAGGTCGCTTCAACAATCAGGCCCAGCGTTCCCTCGCTGCCGATGAACAAATGCCGCAGGTCATAGCCGCTGGCGTTTTTAATCAGCCCCCGATTTAACTCCAACAGATCGCCGCGCCCGGTAATGACTTTCAGCCCAGTAATCCAATTGCGGGTCAGGCCGTAGCGAATCACCTTAATTCCACCGGCGTTAGTCGCGATATTGCCGCCAATTTGACTGGAGCCGCGTGAGGCAAAATCAACCGGGTAGTACAAGCCATGGTCGCGGGCGAAATTCTGCACCGCCTCGGTCACGACGCCGGCCTGACAGGTCACGCTGCGGTCCACCGGATCGAATTCCAGAATCTGGTTCATCCGCTCCAGCGACACCACGATTTCGCCCTGACAAGCGACCGCTGCGCCGCTCAAGCCGGTGCGGCCGCCGGAGGGAACCAGCGCCAGCCGGTGATCATTAGCGTAGCGCACCAGTTGCTGGGCCTGGTCAACGCTGCCGGGTAAAACCACCGCCAGCGGGTTCGGCGTGTAGAGCCGGGTCCAGTCGCGGCCGTAGTTCAGACCACTGTCGGGATCGATGCGGACATGAGCGGGGTCGATGAAAGCGCGAATGCCGTCCAGCAGCACCGCCGGTTCATTGGAATGGGGCATGGTTTTTAACCCGTTGGCGTTGGGGCGAGCCGGCACAGGCTCACTGGAGCAGACCGGCATTGTGGTGGTTCAATGCAGAGAATGAGCGGGGCAACCAGGGATTTGGCCGACAATAACTTCCTTGGAGTATAGCTGTAGACTGAGAGTAGTTGATGGGTAACCGCTCACTCTGCGCGGCGAACAGTGGCGTTGCCATCGGCCCCATCCGGGCAAAGCATGTCGATACCGTCCTGCGGTCAAGGCGGTAGAGGGGATTTGGTTGCTTTCGCCGCCATCGTCAGAAACCACTCCGGCCCGTCCTGCCGACGCTGGCCCTGGCAGTAGTAAATCACCGGCGCATCGCCAAGCTGATCCAGACAGCTCACCCGCAGCCGGGCGTTGACCGTCAGTGCGGGAAAGCGCCGGACATCAGCCAAATCAGCGGCCAGCGCCTGCCCGAGTTGATCTAGATCCAGCCAGCCGAACCGCAACGTACCCTGATAAGGATTGGGCCGATTGGTGGCGTCTTCAATGCCGGGATAGGGTGGCTCCGGCAGTTCATGCGGCAGCGGTCCGGCCCCGTGCCGGGTCAGATAGGCCCGGGTCACATAACTCACCTCCAGTCGCTCCAGACCCAGCTCCCCCGCCAGTTCCAGGACATTGCGCAGCCCGGTATTCGAGCGGGTCACATAGGGGAAGCAGCCGCGATCCTGATCCAGCCGCAACCCTTGCGCGCCCTCGAAGATCACTGCTCGCCCCCGCGTCGCGGTCCAGGCGTCGCTGACCGTCACCGCCTCCAGAAAGCGCCCGACATCTTCCACAAAATGGTCCAGCACCGCCTCGGACTGGAACAGATCGGCGTTCTCCAGATAGGCCGCGCCATAGCCCAGGCGGGCCAGCCGGGCCGGGGCGTAATCACGGCGAATCGCATCCAGCCGGTCAGCCAGCCCCGGATCGGTCAGATCGCGAACAGTCAGGGCATAGGGCGGCGCAAGGTTGCGCTCGATGGTTTCGCCAAATCCGACCCCGCAACTGCCATGCCGACCGTCGCCTCGCGCCTGCTCGACGATCTGGTTGATCAGCATATCGTAAGGGGTGGTCACCGGACTGACGGGATCGACCGCGACTACCGGATTCACTCCCAGCGCCGCCAGCACCGCCTGCTCTCTCAGGAACAGGATCGGGTGGGAAACAAACCAGCGCGACAGGAAGGAGGCGGTACCGCTGAACGCGCCGCTGCCGACATGGCTGAATACATGACGGCGACCGTCCGGGGTAACGACGGTATGACCGGCCTGCGCTCCGCCGTTGTAGCGCACCACGATCCCGTCATCGCCGGTGGCAGCCGCCTCACCAGCGACCACCTGACCCTTGCCCTCGTCGCCGAACTGGGCGCCGATCACGACCCGGGCGGCAGTCTCCCGGTCCATTAGAAGCGCACCACGCCGGCGCTGCGCCCGGTCGCCGGGGTCAGCGCTCCAACCGCCCGCCGCACCACCCGCGCCGTATCCTTGCCCCAGCTTTTCGCCACCGCATCCCGGTCGCGCCCTTCGTTGACTTCAATCGCCGACACGATCACTTCGGCCAGTTTGGTGTGATCGGACAGGCCAATCACCCGCTGCCCCAGTAAATCGGTCCAGCGGTCGCGCACCCCGCTCGGGTCGCTGCGGGCGTGCGAACCCTCCTCGACAATGACGTGAAAGACGTGATAGCGGCGGCCGACCAGGGTTAATAACTCGCTGGACTGGAAATCCCGCGTTTCATGATCGCCCAGCACCCGGGCGATGCCGTCCGCCGGCAAATCCAGCGGCGGCTCTTCATCGCCGACCGTGAACAGATAGCCCTTCTTGCCGCGCTTCTCGAAACAGTCGGTCGCGGTGTGCTGGGCGGCGAAGTACCACGGCAGGTTGTAGGACTCGCAGGCGTTGCCGCCGCCGCCTTTCTCCAGCCACAGCTTTTCCAGTTGTTTGGCGATGCGGATATCCGCCTCAAACTGGGTGGCTTGCAGCGGAGCCTGGTCAAACAGCACATCGCCAATCCCCAGGCACATGATGTGCGGATCGGACACCGGCTTGCGGGCCAGAATTTCCTCCACCATCGTGCCCAGCCCTTTGCGGGCCAGCGCATCCGCGATCATCCCCATCGAGCCGGTCACATCCAGCCCAACGACAATCGCGGTCGATTGCGGATTCAGAGCTGAATCCCGCGATTCACGCAGCGCCACCCCGAACGGATTCAGGTCCGGATCGATAGTGCGGGCGGCAAATACCGCCGCGGTGCTTTTGCGAGCGGTCGAAGCCGCATAGGCGCTCCAATCCGCCGGATCCCAACGTGCCGTACCCATAAGACTCTCCTTCCCAGTTAGTAAAGGTCATTCACCGACACATCCAGCCTGACAAACCGGCGTTCGCCAAAGCTGGCCTTCAACACCTGGCCTTGCCAGGTTTGATACTCCTGAAGCGGCGCACCGCTGGCCGGCAAGCACAGCCAGTCGAGCATTGCCGGCGGCGCCGCTTTATCCCGCGCCAGTCGCGCCCCGCTGACATCGCCCAGCAGCGCCCGACCCACCACCCGCACCAGTTCCAGATCGGTGCGGATATCGCCGCATTTGCAGTTGATTACGTCGAACGGCGCGTATTGCACGGTCAGCGCCGGCGCAGCCCGCATCGGTTGTCCCTGCCGGACCGCGTACCACCAGCCGCCGAGCAGGGCGCTGCTATGCCGTGGCGGCGAGATGAACACGGCATCGGTCAGAATCGCGTTGTGGGCAAGCTTCGCGTAGTCCAGATAACACACCAGATTGAGCAGCGAACTGATGATCCAGGCGACTTGCCGGGCGTCCATCCTGCCGTTGAAATGCGCCAGTACGTCGCTCAGCAGCAGTAAATCCGGGGCTTTCCGCATGACCAGCGCCAGACGATCTGCGGTCTCGAACCGGGCGGCGATCTCCGGCAAACCGGGCTGGAGTTGCGCCGCCATTCGCTCATCGGCGAAGCGCAGCCTGGAAATAGCGTCCAGCCCATTCTGAAATAGATCAGCGTGTGGCTTTTCCATCAGCCAGGTCACGGTTTCGGGGCCGATGAACAGTTGGCCGAGTTCAAATTCCCGTTCGCGCAGATAACTGATTTGGTAGCGGGTCCCGTCATTGCCGCGCAGATTGAGCAATCCCGGGGTCTGCCAGACGCCATCACGCAGTTTCCGCTCCGCCGCCTCATACAGCCGGTTCAGGTGCTGAAACACGGCGGTGGCTTCAGGGTGCGAACAGCGATCCGGGTGCCAGTGCGCGACCAAGGTCCGAAATTCGCGCCGGGCCTGATCCGGATCGCCGGTAAACAGGCGCTCCGGGCGGGATAACGGCATAGCCAGCAGATCTGCTGCGGATAGCGCGGTGATGTCGTGGTTCATATGGCAACCTCCATGAGCAGCGAGTCTAATCTAGTTATTTGTTTATTGCAAGTAACAATTAAATTATTGTTGCGTAGACCAACTAAGGCGATCAAGATAGTATTAAAACTGGTTATTTACTAATAACATCAAAGTGGGGCGCAGCGCGTGGAGCAAACTTATCAACAACCGCTGGTGATGGTGGATACCGCGTTATTCACCATTCTGGATGAACGCCTGTGCCTGTTGCTGGCGCGGCGGCGGGAACCGCCATTCGAGGGCGTTCTCGCCCTGCCGGGCGGGTTTGTGCATATCGAGGAGGATCTGGATACGACGATGGCGGCGCGCCGGGTGATTCGCGGCAAGCTCGGGATCGATGCGCCTTATCTGGAACAGTTATTCACCTTTTCCGGCCCGGCCCGCGATCCTCGGGGCTGGTCGATCAGCGTCGCCTACTACGCGCTGATTCCCGCCGACTTGTTGACTCAGAGCCAAGCGGTGGAGGCGGTTCCGGTCGAAACGTTGCCAACGCTGCCTTTCGATCATCGGCAGATTGTGGACCAGGCCATTGAGCGGCTGCGCGGGAAGGCGACCTATTCCTCGTTGCCGGCGTTCCTGTTGCCGGCGGAGTTCACCATGAATGATCTGCACCGTATTTATCAGCAGACCATCGGGACCCGGCTGGATCAGGCGTCGTTCCGGCACAAGATTCTGGAGCAGGACATCATCGAGCCGATTCCGGACCGGTTCCGGGGCGGGGCGCATCGTCCTGCCCAGTTGTATCGGCTGACCAGCCGGGCGCTGACCCCGTTCGAGCGGAAGATCTAGCCTCCTCTAAATTTTCCGGTGATGACGGTGGCCATAGTGTGGGTCAGTACTATCGATTATTTTACAACCAATTGATATAAAAAATTTTATTATCACGCATCCGCCCGGTTTGGGGATCGGATCATTGGAGGCGTGGTTTCAGGAAAATTTAGAGAACCAAAAACCACGCCTCCAATTGAAAATGATTCTCATTTACGCTATGATTTTATCCAATACGCAACCGTGCCGGCCACGCTGTAGCGTGCTTGCCACGCAACAATTCCAGGCCCAGCCAACCGCAATTTTCCTTAATTTTTAACACTAAACAGGTAACACGGCCATGACTCAAACCTTCGACAAAGACACCGCTCTGCGCGCCTTGAACCGGATTCTCGAACTGGAGCTGGCCGGCGTGGTGCGCTACACCCACTACGCACTGATGGTCTACGGCTATAACCGGATCCCGATCGTCGGTTGGCTCAACGCCCAGGCCGATGAAAGTCTGCTGCACGCCCGTCTGGCCGGGGAGTTGATCACCAGTCTGGGCGGCCATCCCTCGCTGGGCATCGGCCCGCTGCTGGAAACCCACCAGCACGATATCGGCGACATCCTGCGCGAATCGCGGGCGCATGAGCAGGAAGCCCTCAAGGCGTATTACGAGTTGCTGGAGTGCGCCCGCGACCGGGATGTGCGGCTGGAAGAGTATGCCCGGACCCAGATCGCCGAAGAGCAAACTCACCTGGATGAAGTGGACAAGATGTTGCGGGCGCCCGGCCAGACCCGGACCGCGACGGAGGGCGCTTGAATGAATGTCTATACCGAACAGGAACGCCAGGCGCTTGAAGTGGGGTGCCTGGTCAAGGCCGGTTTAACCCAACCGCTCGGCCAGATGCCGCAGGGCAGCGTCGGGCGGATTCTGGCAGTCAGCGGGATGGGCGATCACGATGTGGAACGCGGTCTGCTGGAAATGGGCTTCGTCGAAGGCGCTTGTGTCGAGGTGCTGCATTACGGCTTGTTGGGCCGCGATCCATTGGCGGTGCGGATCAACCAGAGCATGACCGTGGCCTTGCGGCAGGTGGAGGCCAATATCGTGCTGGTCGGGCCGTTGCTCGATCCCACTGGCCCCGGAACGCTGTCCAGCCAGGAGCAAAACGGATGAGCGCCGCTACCCTGACCGCCGATACCCCCCGGAAGATTCAGATTGCGCTGGTCGGGCCGCCCAACTGCGGCAAGACCACCCTGTTCAATACCCTGACCGGGGGTCGGCAAAAGACCGCCAATTACCCCGGCGTGACCGTTGAACGTAAAAGCGGGCAGTTGCGGACGCCGGTCGGGCATAGCGTCGAATTGCTCGACTTGCCGGGCAGTTACAGCCTGCGCGCCCGCAGTCCCGATGAAGCGATTACCCGCGATGTGGTGCTGGGGCGACAAACCCTGGAAGGGTTGCCGGATGCGGTGGTTTGCGTGACCGACGCGACCAACCTCGGTCAGCATCTGCGGTTGTTGCTGGAGCTGCGGCAACTGGGCCGCCCGCTGATTCTGGCGCTGAACATGATGGATATTGCCGAACAGCGCGGGTGCCAGATCAGCATCGAAACCCTGTCGAAACAATTAGGGATTCCGGTGGTGACCACCGTGGCGATGCGTAAGCACGGGGTGCAGGACCTGCTCGGCGAGATCGATACGCTGCTGGATCAGGCTCCAACCACGGCGGGAACCGCGACGACCGATGAATGGCAGGAACCCTCGCCGGACGCGATTCGCGCCTATCACCGCGAAGTCGAGCGCCTGCTTAAAGAAGCGGTGATTCAGGAAGGCGCCCCGGAGCGGCTGACCCGGCAACTGGATCGGGTGGTGCTGCATCCGGTGGCGGGGCCGCTGATTCTGCTCAGTATTCTGTTCCTGATGTTCCAGGCGGTGTTCAGTTGGGCGGCGATTCCAATGGACTGGATTGATGGCGGCATGGCGGCCCTGCAAGAGGCGGCCTCCGCCCGGATGGTCGACAGCCTGCTCAAAAGTCTGCTGGTGGACGGGATCATCGCGGGAATCGCCGGGGTGGTGATTTTTCTGCCGCAGATTCTGATCCTGTTTCTGTTCATCCTGCTGCTGGAAGATTTTGGCTACATGACCCGCGCCGCCTTTCTGATGGATCGGCTGATGAGCGGAGTCGGTCTGAACGGTCGCGCCTTTATCCCGCTGCTGTCCAGCTTTGCCTGTGCGGTCCCCGGCATCATGGCCACCCGCGCCATTGCCCATCCGCTGGATCGGTTGACCACGATTCTGATCGCGCCGCTGATGACCTGTTCAGCGCGGCTGCCGGTGTACATCCTGCTGATCGCCGCGTTCATCCCCAATACTACGGTGTGGGGCGGGATCGGTTTGCAGGGGCTGGTCATGTTCGGGTTGTACGCTATCGGTGTGGTCGGTGCGCTGCTGGCGGCGGGGATATTGCGACTGACGGTGTTGCGCGGCAACCGGCAAGCGTTGCTGATGGAGTTGCCCAGCTATAAATGGCCGAATCCCACCAATGTACTGTTGGGGTTGTGGGATCGCGCCAAAATTTTCATCCGGCGGATCGGCACGATCATTTTGAGTGTACTGGTGGTGCTGTGGTTTCTCTCGACCTTTCCCGGTGCGCCGGAAGGGGCCACGGAACCGGCGATTTATTACAGCTTTGCCGGAATCATCGGGCGCGGACTGGAGCCGTTGCTGGCCCCGATTGGGTTCAACTGGCAGATCGCGATTGCCCTGGTGCCGGGCCTGGCGGCGCGAGAAGTGGCGGTCGCGGCGCTGGGTACGGTGTACGCCCTGAGCGGCAATGAAGAGGCGGTGACCGAAGCCCTGGCCACGACCTTGGCCAGCCAATGGAGCCTGGCGACCGCGCTGGCGCTGCTGGCCTGGTATGTGTTCGCCCCGCAATGTCTGGCGACCCTGGCCGCGGCCCGGCGTGAAACCAACTCCTGGCGCTGGCCGGCATTCATGTTCGTCTATCTGATGGCGCTGGCCTATGTCGCGGCTCTGGTCACCTACCGGGTGGCGCTGGCGCTGGGAGGAGGCTGAGATGTGGCAGGATGGCCTGGCGTTGTTGATTGTGGGTATCGCGGTGCTGGCGCTGGTGCGGACTTATGCGCCGGTTGGCTGGTTGCGGTTCGGTGTTGGCCTGAAGAACGACGGTTCCGCCGCATCCAGCGTTGCGCCGACCGGTTGTAGCGGCTGCAGTTTGGGAGCGTCCTGCGCGAAGGTGCGGGTTAATACCCATTCTCGGTAGGTTTTTATATCTCACGGATTTTCACGGAGGACGCAGAGAACATGGCGTGTTCCGTGTTATCCGAATTGGCTTTACAGCGCACCGGAAGCGGGCTAAAGCCTGAGTGGCGGCATGTTCACTGCCATTGTGGCAATGGACCGGCAGGAGCGGTTCACACGATGGGGCAATAAGCGGGACGCGTCGCCAGATAAACTGAAGCGCTGATCCAGGCGCTGCCCAAGAGGCCTAGCAGCCAGCCGGCCGGTTCAAGCATCAGCGTGACGCTCAGCAGACTCACCCCCATGCCCCCAATCGCGAAAACCTTGCCCCGGCGGTCAATCGCACCACAGGCCAGCCAGTCGGCGAAGGGACGGCCAAAACGGGGATGCGCGACCAATCGGGCCGCCAGTCGTGGCGATGCCCGGGAGAAGCAGCCAATCGCCACAATCCAGAACACGGTTGTGGGCAGCACCGGCAACACCAGGCCAACTGCGCCCAGCGCAAAATTGAAAGCGCCGAAGCCCAGCAGGGTCCAGCGGGCGATCGGGGACAGCGGTGGATGGGATTCAAAGCGGGCAGTGTCAGGCATGATGGCGCTCTCCCGAATCCAGCGGGGATGCGCGTTCCCCGCTGCATGATCTGCTTTACACGTCGGAGATTTCTAACCCTGTTGCAAGGCGGACAAGGCGCGGCTGACGCCCTCGCCGTAAGCCGGATCGGCTTTGCGGCAATGCTCAACATGGCGCTGCTTGATGGCTGCCGGGGCATCGCCCAAGGCGCGCGCGGTATTCTCAAACAGCCGTTGCTGCTCATCGGGACGCATGATCCGGAACAGATCGCCGGCCTGTGAGAAATAGTCGGCGTCGTCTTCCCGGTAATTCCAGTGATCGGCATCGCCGGTCAACTTGAGCGGCGGCTCCCGGAAATCCGGCTGCTCTTGCCATTCGCCAGCGCTGTTCGGCTCATAGCCCAGCGTCCCACCGTGGTTGTCGTCGACGCGCATCGCTCCGTCGCGGTGGTAACTATGGACCGGGCAGCGCGGCGCGTTGACCGGGATCAGGTGATGATTGACGCCCAGCCGATAGCGTTGCGCGTCGCCGTAGGAGAACAGTCGCCCCTGCAACATTTTGTCGGGCGAGAAGCCGATGCCGGGCACGATGTTGGCGGGGTTGAAAGCGGCCTGTTCGACCTCGGCGTGATAGTTATCGGGGTTGCGGTTCAGCTCGACGATGCCGACTTCGATCAACGGATAGTCCTTATGCGGCCAGATTTTGGTCAGATCGAAGGGATGGTAGGGAACCTTGGCGGCATCAGCTTCCGGCATGATCTGTACGCAGAACTTCCACTTCGGAAAGTCGCCGCGCTCAATAGCTTCGTAGAGGTCGCGCTGGTGGGTTTCCCGGCACTTGCCGACGGCAACCTCGGCTTCCGCATCGGTCAGGTTCTTGATGCCCTGCATCGATTTCCAGTGAAACTTGACCCAGAAGCGCTCGTTGTTCGCATTGATAAAGCTGAAGGTGTGGCTGCCGAAGCCGTGCAAATGGCGATAAGTCGCTGGAATGCCCCGGTCGCTCATGACGATGGTGATCTGGTGCAATGCCTCCGGCAGCGAGGTCCAGAAATCCCAGTTGTTCTTCGCGCTGCGCAGGTTGGTGCGCGGATCACGCTTGACCGCGTGGTTAAGGTCGGGGAATTTCAGCGGATCGCGCAGGAAGAAGACCGGCGTGTTGTTGCCGACCAGGTCCCAGTTGCCTTCCTCCGTATAGAACTTCAGCGCAAAACCCCGGATGTCGCGCTCGGCGTCGGCGGCGCCACGCTCGCCGGCCACCGTCGAGATGCGCGCGAAGAGGTCGGTCTTTTTGCCCACTTGCGAGAAGATTTTGGCGCGGGTGTATTGGGTGATGTCGTGGGTGACGGTAAACGTCCCATAAGCGCCGGAACCTTTGGCGTGCATCCGCCGTTCGGGGATGACTTCACGATCAAAATGAGCGAGCTTTTCCAGGAACCAGACGTCCTGCAATAATTGCGGACCCCGTGGCCCGGCGGTCATGACGTTCTGATTGTCGGCGACCGGACAGCCAGCGTTAGTAGTGAGGGTTTTTTTCTCAGTCATGATCAAGCTCCTGTACAGAATTACGGGCGAAGTTGCCTGCGGGTTCCACTATTGCAAAAAGTAGGGTTTATGAAAAATTGAATATAACAAACAGGAAGATAGCGAATGTCTATCATCACAGGCATCCCTGCCTGTCTGGGAATGGCGCGGAGTTCAGGCTGGCGCTGAACTGCGAATCAGATGATCGAAGGCCGACAGCGACGCCTTCGCTCCTTCGCCCATCGCGATGATGATCTGCTTGTACGGCACTGTGGTGCAATCGCCGGCGGCGAAGAGGCCGGGTACTGAGGTATGGCCCTTGGCATCGATGATCACTTCACCAAATCGGGTTAGTTCGATGGTCCCTTTCAGGAAATCAGTATTGGGCAGCAGGCCGATTTGCACGAAGATTCCTTCCAGCTCGATCCAGTGGGTTTCACTCGATGCCCGGTCCTGGTACATCAGGCCGCTCACCTTGGCGTTGCCGGTGACTTCGGTGGTCTGCGCGTTCTTGATCACCGTGGCGTTGGGCAGGCTGTAGAGCTTCTTTTGCAGCACCGCATCGGCCCGCAGGTCTTCGGCGAATTCCAGCAGGGTGACGTGACTGACAATGCCGGCCAGGTCAATCGCGGCCTCAACGCCCGAGTTGCCGCCGCCGATCACCGCTACCCGCTTGCCCTTGAACAGCGGGCCATCACAGTGCGGGCAATAGGCCACGCCCTTGCCGCTGAATTCCTTTTCGCCCGGCACATTCATGTTGCGCCAGCGCGCACCGGTGGCGAGGATGACCGTCTTGGCCTTCAGCGACCCTCCGTTCTCAAGCTGCACTTCGGCCAGGTCGCCCGGGACGATCTTGGCAGCGCGCTGATGATTCATCACATCCACTTCGTACTGCTTGACGTGTTCTTCCAGCGCCATCACTAGCTTGGGGCCTTCCGTCTCCTTGATCGAAATGAAGTTTTCGATGCCGAGGGTATCCATCACCTGACCGCCGAACCGTTCGGCGACAATGCCGGTGCGGATGCCTTTGCGGGCGGCATAGATCGCCGCCGCCGCGCCCGCCGGCCCGCCGCCTACCACGAGGACATCGAACGGTTCCTTGGCCGACAGCTTCTGGGCATCACGCGCTGCCGCGCCGGTATCGACTTTCGCCAGGATTTCGCCCAGTTCCATCCGGCCCTGACCGAAGATTTGGCCGTTGAGGAAGACCATCGGCACCGCCAGCACCTTGCGCTCGTCGACTTCCTGCTGGAACAGCGCGCCGTCGATCATAGTGTGGCGGATGTTGGGATTGATCACCGCCATCAGGTTCAGCGCCTGCACGACTTCCGGGCAGTTATGGCAGGACAGGGAAACATAGGTCTCGAAGTGAAATTCGCCGTCGAGATTGCGGATCTGCTCGATGAGTTCGGCTTCGACCTTGGGCGGATGACCGCCCACCTGGAGCAGCGCGAGAATCAGCGAGGTGAATTCATGGCCCATCGGTAGGCCGGCAAAGCGCACGCCCAGGTTCGCGCCTTTACGGTTGAGCGAAAACGACGGCTTGCGCTGGGCGTCGTCGCGCGATTCGGTCAAGGTGATCCGGTCGCTCAGCCCGACCAGATCATTGAGCAGTGCCTGCATTTCCCGCGATTTGTCGCCATCGTCCAGCGAAGCGACGATCTCAATCGGGTGGGTGACTTTTTCCAGATAGGCTTTCAGTTGGGTTTTGATGTTAGCGTCGAGCATGGCGGTTCCTTTAAGAGCAGGGGTTGTGCCGGCAGCAACGCGGCACGGATAAAACAAAGCCGGCATTACGCCGGCTATGGGGTCAACGTCCCGGACGACGAGCGTCCGGGTGGGATGCGTCGGCTTAGATCTTGCCGACCAGATCCAGCGACGGCGCTAAAGTGGCTTCGCCCGGAGTCCACTTGGCGGGGCAGACTTCGCCTGGGTGCGAGGCTACATATTGGGCGGCCTGCACCTTACGCAGCAGCTCCTTGGCGTCACGACCGATGCCCAAATCGTGAATCTCGGCGACCTTGATTTCGCCTTCCGGGTTGATGACGAAGGTGCCGCGCAGGGCCAGACCTTCTTCCTCAATCATGACGTCGAAGTTGCGGGTGATGGCGCCGGTCGGGTCGCCGATCATCGGGTACTTGATCTTCTTGATCGTGTCCGAAGCATCGTGCCAGGCCTTGTGGGTGAAGTGGGTGTCGGTCGAGACTGAGTAGCACTCGACGCCCAGCTTCTGGAACTCCGGGTACACATCGGCCAGGTCGCCGAGTTCGGTCGGGCAGACGAAAGTAAAGTCAGCCGGGTAGAAGAACACGATGGACCACTTGCCGGTCAGGTCGTCGCTGGACACCGGAACGAACTTGCCGTTGTGGTAGGCGGTCGCTTTGAACGGCTTGATTTTGCTGTTGATGATGGACATTTTGTCATCTCCGTGGGTTGAGGGAAAAACAGGGTGTTGCTTGATGGGATGCAGTCTAGGCCCAAGCGCAGGATTGATCTAATTGATTATCTAAATGCAATCGATTGCATAACGCTATCAGCCCGGCCCCGCAAGCGCTACTCCGACTAACATTAAATGATGTCAGAACGGGTAGGCCGGATAAGCGTAGCGCATCCGGCATCTCGCTGGATGCGGCGCGATGCGCCTTATCCGGCCTACATTATTATGGGTCAATTCAGTTCGGTTGAAGTGCTAGGCCGCTCAGGGCGTGGCGGGCTTCATGTGTTCCGGCATCTGCACTGCGACTACTTGACCACGCGCACAGACTTCGCCATTGGCGGTTACCGTCGCATTGACCACCACTTTGCGACCCTTGATTTCCTCAACCTTGCCCCGGATTTCCAGGGGTACGCCCAGCGGCGTCGGGCGCAGATACTCAACATGGAGCGCCGCGGTCACGAAGCGATGTGCCGGCAGGGTATCCATGGCCCGCCCCTCGGCCCGGTAGGCGGCAGCCGCAGCCGTTCCCGTGCCATGGCAGTCGATCAGGGAGGCAATCAGTCCGCCATAGACGTAGCCGGGAATGGCGATGTGATAGGGGTGGGGCGTGTAGGACGCTACTGATTCGTCGCCGTCCCAGTAGCTTTTCAGTTGGTGGCCCTGTTCGTTGTTCCGGCCACAACCGTAGCAGTGGCCCAGTTCTTCCGGGTAATAGTCTTGAAAGGCTTTGGAGTTGTTCATTTTTTCTCTCTCAATGGGCAGTGCGGTATTCCAGCACATAGTCGCGGTCAACGCCTTGCCCCGCTTCCCCGCACCCTCCCGCCGGCCCAGCGTGATCGGGTACTCGCGGCGGATGCGGCTACCTTCGACAACGCCCCCGGCGGCGGATTTCAGGGCCTGGTTGGTGTATTCGGCGCGGGTTTCGGCTTCGTTCATGGAGGCTTGCGGCTCATATTCAGCTTCCATGGCCTTGTCCTGCTCCAGACCATCCAGGTATTTCAGGAACAGCAACCAGGACGTTTGTTCGGCGTAATCCAGTTCCGTCGTACAACCGGCCTCTTTCCAAAGAACATCGTCGATATTTTTAAAGGCTTGCTTAAATTAAAGGCCTGCTCAAACATGGGGGGTTAACGATCCATAGAAATTTAGGCGGTCTCTAACGTCATCGCCATGCGAATCAGTTGCGACAGGACATGAGCCTGCATCTTGTGCATCACTTTGGCGCGGTGAACTTCCACAGTCTTGCAGCTCAATTGCAGCGCCTCGGCGATTTCCTGATTGGACAGCCCTTCCGTGATCCAGCGCAGCACATCCTGCTCACGCGGCGTCAAGGTGTCGAACCGGCGCTGGAGGTCTGCTCGCCAGGCCCGGTTGCGCTGCCGTACCCGGTCTTCGGCTATGGCCTGGTGAACCCCGTCCAGCAGCAGTTGCTCATTGAATGGCTTGACGACAAAATCCAGCGCCCCCTGTTTCATCGCAACCACCGCCGTCGCCACGTCGCTATGATCGGCCATGATGATGACCGGCACCTCCATTCCCAATTCGCTCAGGCGGCGCTGGGCGCTCAATCCGCCGTGTCCGGGCATCGCGTCATTCAGTAACAGGCAGCCCGGCTGGTCAGCCTGGTAAGCCTCCAGGAATGGGTCGAGATCAGCAAAAGCGCGAACATCCAACCCTACCGTGCCGAGCAGACCACGCAGGGCGCTGCATAGCGCAGCGTCATCGTCCACAATGTAGATCAGCGGGCTTTCAGCGGTGTTCATAATAAAGGGTTGTTGGCATCGCGGTGGGGAAACGATATGGGCCGAAGAGTCTATTACAATTAGATCCGCAATATCGCCTAACCCGTCCATCAGAAGGAGAACTCCCCCACCATGACTGCAACCATTGATACTCAAGATGCCCTGGTGCTGCGCCAGGATGAAGCTGGCGTCGCTACCCTGACTCTGAACCGCCCCAAGCAGTACAACGCGCTGTCCCAAGCCATGCTTGGCGCATTGCAAACCGCGCTGGATACGGTAGGCGCCGATCCGGCTATCCGGGTGGTCGTGATCGCCGCGGCTGGAGCGGCGTTCTGCGCCGGGCATGACCTCAAAGAGATGCGTTCCCATACCGATCCGGCGTTTCACCGGGCGCTGTTCGCCCAGTGCGGGCAGGTGATGCTGACCATTAACCGTCTGCCGCAACCGGTGATCGCCCGGATTCACGGCATCGCCACCGCCGCCGGCTGCCAACTGGTGGCCGCCTGCGATCTGGCGGTAGCGTCCGATAATGCCCGGTTCGCCACCTCCGGGATCAACGTTGGCCTGTTCTGCGCCACTCCCGGCGTGGCCCTGAGCCGCAATCTGGGCCGCAAGCCGGCGCTGGAATTGTTGCTGACTGGCGATTTTATCGACGCCCCGACCGCGATGCAGCAGGGCCTGATTAACCGGGTGGTCCCGCCGGATCAACTGGACGCGGCGATCTGGAAACTGGCGGATTCGATTTGCAGCAAGTCCGCCTTGGCGATCGGGATGGGCAAGGAACTGTTCTACCGGCAATTGAATATGCCGCTGGAAGAGGCTTACGCCTGCGCCAGCGAAGCCATGGCCTGCAACATGAACAGCGAAGACGCCCGCGAAGGCATCGACGCCTTTATCGCCAAGCGCAAGCCGAACTGGAAAGGGTGTTAGGTTGAAGAAGGTAAAGGTTAAAGGCTAAAGGCTAAGGTCTCCCCTTGGTTTTCCGTGCCTTCTGTGTTCCGTGGACAAAAAACATAACCCCCTGGAGGAATCCGCGATGAGCGTCAGCACCCACAATATCTATGCGACGAATCTGGATCAGAATGCGGCCAACTTTACGCCGCTCACCCCGTTGAACTTTCTGGAGCGGGCCGCCTCGGTTTATCCCCATTACACCGCAGTGGTGCATGGTCCGGTGCGGCGCAACTGGGCCGAGACTTACGCTCGTTGCCGGCGGCTGGCCTCGGCGCTGCAACAGCGCGGCATCGGCCTGGGCGACACGGTGGCGGCGATGTTGCCCAACATCCCGGAGATGTTCGAGGCGCATTTCGGCGTACCGATGAGCGGCGCGGTGCTGAATACCCTGAATATCCGGCTGGATGCCGAAACGATTGCGTTTATGCTCGAACACGGCGAAGCCAAGGCGCTGCTGACCGAGCGCGAGTTTTCCGGGACCATCAGCAAGGCATTGCAATTGATGCCCGCCGCCAAGCGGCCGCTGGTGATTGATGTGGATGATCCGCAGTTCGAGGGCGGCGAGAACCTGGGAATGCTGGATTACGAGACCTTGCTGGCCGAGGGCGATCCGGGCTTTGCCTGGCAACCGCCCGCCGATGAGTGGCAGGCGATCTCACTGAACTACACCTCCGGCACGACCGGCAACCCGAAGGGCGTGGTTTACCACCATCGCGGCGCGTATCTGAACGCCGTATCCAATGCGCTGGTGTGGAACATGGGCCTGCATCCGGTCTATCTGTGGACCTTGCCGATGTTCCACTGCAACGGCTGGTGCTTCCCGTGGACCATCGCGGCGACCGTGGGCGTGAATGTCTGTCTGCGTCAGGTGCGGGCCGATCTGGTGTTCGATCTGATCCGGCAGGAGAAGGTCAACCATTTCTGCGGTGCGCCTATCGTGCTGAATCTGCTGAAAAACGCCCCGGATGAAATGAAGGCGGGCATCAACCATCCGGTCAAGGTAATGACCGCAGGGGCAGCGCCGCCGGCAGCAGTGATCGAGGGCATGGAGCGGATGAATTTCGCGGTCACGCATACTTACGGCCTGACCGAAGTGTATGGTCCGGCAGTCGTGTGCGCCTGGCACGATGAATGGGACGAATTGAGCCTGCCAGAGCGGGCGGCGCTCAAATCCCGGCAAGGGGTGCGCTATCCGATGCTGGAAGGGTTGATGGTCGCCGATCCCCAGACCTTGGAGCCGGTTCCGCAGGACGGCGAAACCATCGGCGAGATTTTCATGCGCGGCAATGTGGTGATGAAGGGCTATCTGAAAAATCTCGGCGCCAGCGAAGAAGCCTTTGCCGGCGGCTGGTTCCATAGCGGCGATCTGGCGGTCTGGCACGAAGACGGCTATATCGACATCAAGGATCGTTCCAAGGACATTATTATTTCCGGCGGCGAGAACATTTCGACCATCGAGGTGGAAGATATCCTGTACGGGCATCCAGCCATTATGGAAGTCGCGGTAGTGGCCCGGCCTGATGAAAAGTGGGGCGAGACCCCGTGCGCCTTTGTGACTCTCAAAGCGGGGGCGGAACAGACCACTGAAGAGGAGATCATCGAGTTCTGCCGTAATCAACTAGCCCGGTTCAAGGTTCCCCGGACCGTGGTGTTCGGCCCGCTGCCTAAGACTTCAACCGGCAAGATGCAGAAATTCATTCTGCGTGAACGCGCCAAGCATCTTTAAGGTTCGCCGAAACCGCCGTTTTCCTGGAAGGCGGCGAGCATCGCATCCACCGTAGCGAATTCCCGATCTGCTGCGGGCAGCGCAGGTCGCTCCAGCAGGATCACGGGAATCTGAAGCTGCCGCGCCGCCTCCAGTTTGGCGGCGACGGCATCGCCACCGCTGTTCTTGGCCACCAGTACGTCAATCCGCCAATCCCGGAGTAACGCCAGTTCAGCCTCCAGGGTAAACGGCCCGGTCGCGCCGAGGATAGTCAGCTGCGGTGAGTTCGGCGCTTTCGCCTCCAGACAGCGCGCCAGCCAATGCTGATGCGGCGGAATGGCGGCGGCTTGGCGCAGGGGTTCCAGACCGATAGTGAACAAGGGACGCTGGAACGTTTGCACCGCCGCCAGCAGTTCCGGCCAGTCGGCGGCGAACCGCCAGTCATCGCCGGATTCCGGTCGCCACGGCAGTCGCCGGTAGACCCACAGCGAAACGCCGGTCAGGCGCGCGGCTTGCACAGCGTTCCGGCTCATCTGCGCTGCGTAGGGATGCGTAGCGTCAATCAGCCGTTCAATTCCCTGCTCGCGTAAAAACGTCGCTAACCCGGCGCTGCCGCCGAAGCCGCCACTGCGTACCGGACCAGGCAACTCCGGCCTGCGACCCTTGCCGGCGATGCTGTAAATCACCCCATGATCCGGCGTTAGACCGCGCGCCAGCCGCACCGCTTCGCCAATGCCGCCGAGCAGCAGGATTTGCATTATTGATCCAGATAAGCCGAGAAATAGGGCCTGATTTCCTTCAGCATGTCCTGGGCGATCAGCGGGATCATGGTGGCGAAACAGTCCAGCCCGACCAGCGCATTGATGTTGGCGTCCTCGGTCGCCGCTTCGCGCAGACGGCGCACAAAATCCCGGTTTACGATAGCAACCTCGGCATAAATGCGGGTCAGGCCGCCCAGTTCGAATTCCCCGGATTGGCCTTCTTCGCGGCGCAAATACTGAGCTAGCAGGTACATCGATGCGGCTCGCACCACGGTCTCAGGCAGCGTTGCAAAAGGAAGATGGATCTGCACCATAGGCTTGAGGGGTTCCATGATCGGACAGCCGCTGGTGGTCATGATCACGCCTAGCAGCGAGGCTAAACCCTGTTGGAGCGTGGCGTCCTTGGTATAGGTTCGCTCCGGGGTCGCAACGACAACCTGCGCCGGTTCGTGAGAAATGCAGTCCGCGAAGTGCGCGGCGATCCCCGCAAAATTCAGCGCGACCGGGCAGAATGGATGGCGACTGGCGTCAAGCGGGCAATTCCGGCACTGATTCTGATCCAGCAAGGTCCAGGTCGGCGCGGGATCGGGAGGTCGAGGGATCAGGCCGAGCGTTCCCCGGTCAAGAAATAGGTCGAAAGCCTTGATCTGGCCGTCGGAAAAATAGTAACTATATGTAATTTTTACAGAATTTTTCATCAATAGTCTCGCTATCATGGGCAATCACAGATTCATCGCGGTTGAAAACATCATTTTAGGCGGTTCCGCTACTCCTCTGGTATTGCCCACCGGAGAATTGCTGGACCGACTGGCGGACCGGATCAAACTTGACATTAGTGCCCTGCCTCCCTATAGTTCCGCCTCTTTGCAAACCGGGGCGCTGAGTCTGCGCCGGATTGACCGAATTCCAGAGCCTTGTAGAGCTTTATTTTTGGAGTAGGGGCGATGCCCACAATCAATCAGTTGGTGCGTAAACCGCGCATCAGCAATAAAGCCAAGAGCAACGTGCCGGCGCTCGAAAGCTGCCCGCAGAAGCGCGGCGTTTGCACCCGCGTTTACACGACCACGCCGAAAAAGCCCAACTCTGCGCTGCGTAAAGTCGCTCGGGTGCGCTTGACCAATGGTCAGGAAGTGACCAGCTACATCGGCGGCGAAGGCCACAATTTGCAGGAACACTCGGTGGTGCTGATTCGCGGGGGGCGCGTCAAGGATTTGCCTGGCGTCCGCTACCATGTCGTGCGCGGCAGTCTGGACACCTCCGGGGTGACCAAGCGCCGGCAATCGCGTTCCAAGTACGGTGCCAAGCGGCCCAAATCCTGATTTTTGCATCAGCTTCCGAGAGATTGAGGCGGTTATGCCGAGAAGAAGAGAAGTTCCCAAGCGCGTCATCCTTCCTGATCCCAAGCATGGGAGTCTGATGCTCGCCAAGTTTGTGAACATGGTCATGGAGCGCGGCAAGAAATCGATCGCCGAAAAGATTGTTTATGGCGCGCTCGACGCGATGACCGAGAAAGGCAAGGATAATCCACTGGGCCTGCTCGATCAGGCGCTGGATAATGTCCGGCCCGTCGTTGAGGTCAAGTCCCGCCGGGTCGGCGGCGCGACCTATCAGGTGCCGATTGAAGTGCGCTCAGTGCGTCGCAACACCTTGGCTATGCGCTGGATTATTGACGCCTCCCGCAAGCGCGGCGAGAAATCCATGGCTCGCCGCCTGGCCGGTGAGTTGATGGATGCGGCTGACAGTCGCGGCGCGGCGGTCAAGAAGCGTGAAGATGTACATCGCATGGCGGAGGCCAACAAGGCCTTCGCTCATTATCGCTGGTAAGTTTTGAGGACTCCGTAGTGGCGCGTAAAACCTCCATCGATCGTTATCGCAATCTCGGCATCATGGCGCACATTGATGCCGGAAAGACCACGGTGACCGAGCGTATCCTGTTTTACACGGGGGTTTCCCACAAGTTGGGCGAGGTCCATGACGGGGCCGCCACCATGGATTGGATGGTGCAAGAGCAGGAGCGCGGCATCACCATCACCTCGGCGGCCACCACCTGTTTTTGGTCCGGGATGGCCGGCCAGTTTGACGAACACCGCGTTAACATCATCGATACTCCTGGTCATGTCGATTTCACTATTGAGGTCGAGCGCTCGCTGCGGGTGCTAGACGGTGCTTGTGCGGTGTTTTGCGCGGTAGGCGGAGTGGAGCCGCAATCGGAGACGGTCTGGCGGCAGGCGAATAAATATGGAGTGCCACGGTTGGCGTTCATCAACAAGATGGATCGCGCTGGCGCTGACTTTCTGCGCGTCGTACAGCAGATTCAGGATCGATTGGGCGCTCGTCCGGTGCCTATCCAGTTGCCGATTGGCGCTGAGGACAAATTCAAGGGCCTGGTTGATCTGGTCAAGATGCAAGCAGTTAATTGGGATGAGGACAGCCTCGGCATGAAGTTCGAGTATGTCGATATTCCGGCTGACTTGCAGGATGACTGCGCGGTGTGGCGCGAAAAAATGGTCGAGGCCGCCGCTGAAGCTTCCGATGATCTGATGGAAAAGTACCTGGACGGTCAGGCGCTTAGCGAAGAAGAAATTTACGCCGGACTGCGCGTCCGCACCCTCAAGGGTGAGATTGTGCTGGCGATGTGCGGATCGGCCTTCAAGAATAAGGGCGTGCAGGCGATGCTGGATGCGGTGATCCGTTATCTGCCCTCGCCAATGGACAAGCCGCCGGTCAAGGGCATCCTGGATGATGCGGCTGAAAGCGAAGGCGAGCGTCAGGCTGACGACAGCGCGCCCTTTGCAGCGTTAGCGTTCAAGATCGCGACTGACCCCTTTGTCGGCACCTTGACCTTCATTCGTTGTTATTCCGGTGTGGTCAATTCCGGCGACGCCGTCTATAACCCGATCAGGAGTCGCCGCGAGCGCATCGGCCGGATCGTGCAGATGCACGCCAACAGCCGCGAAGAAATCAAGGAAATCCGGGCTGGCGATATTGCCGCCTGTGTCGGCCTGAAAGATGTAACGACGGGCGATACCCTCTGTAGTACTGATCATGTGATCACCCTCGAACGGATGGAATTTCCGGAGCCGGTGATTTCGGTGGCGGTAGAACCCAAGACCCGTACTGATCAGGAGAAGATGGGCGTAGCGCTGAGCAAACTGGCTCAGGAAGATCCGTCGTTCCGGGTTCATACCGATCAGGAGTCGGGCCAGACTATCATTTCCGGCATGGGTGAGTTGCATCTGGAAATCATCGTTGACCGGATGAAGCGTGAGTTCAAGGTCGACGCCAACGTCGGCAAGCCCCGGGTTGCCTACCGTGAAACGATTCGCAAGACGGTCGAGCAGGAAGGCAAGTTTGTCCGCCAGTCCGGCGGGCGCGGTCAGTACGGCCATGTCTGGCTGCGGCTGGAGCCGCAAGCGCCGGGAACCGGTTATGAGTTTGTCAACGCCATTGTGGGCGGTGTCGTTCCCCGCGAATATGTGCCGGCGGTGGACAAGGGCGTCCAGGAACAGATGGGCAAGGGTGTGCTGGCTGGGTTTCCAGTAGTGGATGTCAAGGTCACGATCTTCGATGGTTCCTATCACGAAGTGGATTCCAGCGAAATTGCCTTCAAGATCGCCGGTTCGATGGGCTTCAAGGATGGTGCGCTCAAGGCTGGAGCAGTCCTGCTGGAACCCGTCATGAAAGTCGAAGTGGTGACGCCCGAGGATTACATGGGCGATGTGATGGGCGATTTGAACCGTCGACGCGGGATACTGCAAGGCATGGACGATTCACCGTCGGGCAAGGTGATTCGCGCTGAAGTGCCGCTGGCCGAGATGTTTGGCTACGCCACCGACCTGCGTTCGGCTACTCAGGGGCGAGCCATCTATTCCATGGAATTTGCCAAATACAACGAGGCTCCCGCGACCATCGCGGAGGCCGTGATCAAGAAAGCATCCTGAAGCGGTTGCTGAAGCATTTGAATCGGATGGAGTGAGTACGGTGTCCAAAGAAAAGTTTGAGCGCAGCAAGCCGCATGTAAATGTGGGAACGATTGGTCACGTTGATCATGGCAAGACCACGCTGACGGCGGCGATCACCAAGGTGATGGCCCAGAAGTTTGGCGGTGA